>JBOHGD010000001.1:0-233263 GCA_050699955.1 Pseudonocardiaceae bacterium
GGGCAAGGGTCTGCCCGCAGGGTCGAGCGCAGCGAGCCCTTGCCCGGCCGGCCCCGGCATGGTTGCCCTTGTGGCGTCGATGCGAGGAGAGAGACCACCCCGACCCATCCCACCCTCTCCGAGCGAGGCCAGGGGTTCGGGGGCGGAGCCCCTGAGACCTTCCCCGCCTGCCCGCTGGTGCTCACCACGACAACCATGTCCTCGCCGGACGGGCAGGCTCCGGGATAGGGGGGGGCACAGCTGCCCTGTGCTCGGTGAGTGGGGGGTCGGTGCTGGTGGTCCATCCCGTCCGCCTGCCGGAGGCGTACTCGGAACCTCCCGGCCGGGCAAGGGCTCGCTGCGCTCGACCCTGCGGGCAGACCCTTGCCCGGCCGGGAGGTTCCGAGCCCGGGGCAAGCCCAGGCGGACGGGATGGACCACCAGCACCAGGTGTGTGCGCGGGGCGCGCTGGCCATTCCGGCCACGTTCCGGCCGTTCCGGCCAGTCCGGCCATACGCGCATGGCCCGTGGCCGGAACGTGGCCGGAATGGCCAGAACGTGGCCGGAACTAGTCCTCGAGTAGGCGCCATATCGACCCCTGCCCGAAGCCCGTCCGATCCGGCTTGACGTGTATTTTTTTCGCCGCCCGTCGTAGGGTGCGCTCGGCTATGTCGTCGGTCCTAGCGGCTTTGAGGACGTCCACGAACGGCGCAGAGCCACCCCGTTCGGCCAAGAAGCCGCGCAGCCACACCGCTGCCTCACCGATGGCGGGCTGGGTATCACCCTCATCGTGCTCCGATACGGGTCCTAGGAGGTCCCGGGCGTCCTGATCGGTCTCGCCGAGCCACTCCACTCGGGCGACACTGGCTGTCCCTTCCGCCGTTTCGATGTTTTGGCTGACGATGGAAGCCCGGAGAGACTGAGCAGGTGGGCCGAGGTTGTGCTTCGTGGGGGAGATGATCAGCTTCTCGGCGTCTTCGTCGAGGGCAGCAGCGAGCACGGACCGGGCGACCTGCGACCACGCGATCGACCCCAAGATCAGCTTGCCGGTGTCCGCGGACTCCCGCTTCCCGAAGTGGACGATGCCCAGGATGGCTGCGCCGGTGGCCTGCCCGATGCGCGCGATCCGCTCCAGACCGATCCGCATCTGCCGGTCCTTGTCGCCGTTCAGTCGCGCATCGATGACGGAGGTGGCGGCGTCGAGCACGACCAGAGCGGCGTCATGGTCCCGGATAGTGTCAGCGAGCAGCTCGGCGTCGAGGGGCAGCACAAGGGGGGACTCGATCTCGCCATCCGCAGACGGGGTGATCGCATCTAAGAACGCCACCCGATCCAGGTCGGCACCAGCAGCGACTAAGCGGGGGGCCACGGTGTAGTCGCGGGCGTCCTCGGAGTGCACATAGATCACGTTCCGTGCGAGGCCTTTGGTTTCGCCGTCGAGGAGACCGTGAGTGACCCGCGCAGCGAGATCGACCGACACCGCGGACTTGCCTATGCCTTCGCGGCCGGCTAGCAGGGTCAGACCACCGAGCATGATCCGGCGGTCCCATAGCCACCGCACCCGCCGCAACTGGACCGAGGAGGCGAGAGTGACCCGCAGGCGTCGAGCCGGCTCGGGTATATCGGTCATGATGCCGACCGCCCATCGAGTCGGACGGGGGCGGTACCCTCCGAGTGATCGTGCTGCTTGATGGTGGCGCTGATCTCCGGGGCGGCCCCATCTCGATCTCGACGAGAGGGGCCGTCTCGTCGTACGGGTGGAGGTCTCATACCGGATCGGCCCCCCTGTTCGCGTCCAGCTCGACGTCGGCAGCCCGCGCCGCGGCATCGAGCTCGGCAGCCTGTCGCCGAGCCGCTGCGGCCTTAGTCCGTGACCGGGCCGAGCGCAGCGCCAGCTGCGCGAAATAGGCCTTGCGGGCGTAGTCGGCGCGGCGTGCCCGTTCCGCGTCGGGCAACTCATTGTTCGGGTCGATTTGGTGTTCGAAGCGGGCCATCGACGCCTTGCGGGCCGGTGCGGTGCGCGCCGCCGGGTCAGCGGTCGACGCCCACGATGCGTACGCGGCAGCCCGCGACCTCAGCGAACGTTGCTCGGGGGTGAGCGGTGCAGTCATTATGAGATGGCCTCCTAGGAGGTGGTTGGGCGAGGGGACCGGCCGGTTTGCTGACCTGGACGCCGGTCCTCTCGCTGTTGTTCGCGTTGTTCTGGGGGAGGAGAGCACACCCCTGGGCATCGCGGTGATGAACCGCGATTCGGGGGCTTCTGCCGGAACTGCTACTCCCGCCGCAATCCGTTGGTCTCGGCGACGGCTAGCTCATCGCTGACACAGCTGCCGTCCCACCGGACCTCACCCGTTCCGCACGGTCCCGGTGGCGCCGGGCCGGGTGTCTCGCACCTTTCCTGGGGTCATTCATGAGTGGTCATCCGTGGTCGACGTCGTAGGTGTGGTGTTCGCCGGCTGGTGGGTGGCTGTTGCGGGCGTTGTCGATGGCCGCGTCCCGGGTGGATGCGTTCCCGATCGGGTTGCTTTTCTCGTCGTAGGTGGTGTAGCCGCCGTTGATGTAGTCCCGTTCGATGTTGAAGTGGCGTTCTCTGGTCATGGTTCTCTCCTGTTCGTTGTCGCTACCGGGTTCATCGGCGGTGGTCGTCGATCCACTGGTCGACGTCGTCGACGCGGTAGCCGTCCTGGTCGATCCACCCCTTGTAGCCCCCCGATTCGCGGAGACCGAAGAACCGGGCGTTGGCTTCGACGGCTTTGGGGTCCCGGTCGGGCAGGCTGTTGCTGTTGTTGGTGAACAATCTCATGGTGGGTTTCTCCTTGGTTTCTATAGGGCGGTCAGGGATTTCTGCGGTTGCTCATTCCTGGCTGGTGGTGCTGATCTCGTCGAACTCGGACTCGTCGGGCTCCCATCGGCCGAACTCGTCCCGGTCGCGGTTGTCGTCCCATCGGCGCCGAGGTGGTGCGCTCCGCGCGGCGCACCACCACCACCGGATGCGGGCGCGGGCCGGTTGAACAGCGACCGCAACAGTGCCCGTAGGGCTGCCAGCACACCGGGTTTGCGGGTGGTGCGCTTCACCGGCCGCCGGCGGGCCGCGGGTGTCCGTTTCGTCATGGCCTTTCTCCTTCCGTTGTCCTGACCTGACCGGTGATGGCTGCCCCATCGGGCCGAAACTGCCCCGATCAGGCCGTGTCGTGGTGTTGGTGATCCCGGTCAGGTTTCGGGGTTTGTGCTGCTCAGCGTCCCTACCGGGGACCTGACCGGCCGGTCAGGTTTGGTGATGGCCGGTCAGGTGTGCGGCGGTTCAGTCGGGCTCGTCGCCCGGGTCCTCGTCGGCGGTCGCGGCCACGTCCAGCCAGTCGCGTTTCACGCCCTTGCCGTCGCGGCCCGCCGGGCCGGACCACACGGTGCCGGTGCGGACACCCGCCCCGCGCAGCATCGAGCCGAGCGCCGGGACGTCGAGCTGTCCCCACGTCGCCGGCCGGAGCGCCACCAGCCCGGCGAGCAGTTCCCGGAAGAGCATCCTCGGGACGGGCGGGTGGTCCATGACGTCGCGGCAGTCCGCTAGCAGGTCGGCCTGGGCCGCTTCCGATTCCGCCTCTTCACCGGCCGCGTACCCGGTCAGCCGGTTCTTGGCCTCCCGCCGGGCACGCGCAATCTTGGCGATCCGCTCGCTGGCCACGACGTCGAGACCGACCACGGACCGCACGATCTGCGGGGTGGCACCGTCCGCGTTGAGATAGATCAGGCCCTTGTCCGTGATATCGAAGCTCGTCGCGTCGTATCCACGGTGATAAGCCCCGACGCCGAGGACCTGGTCATTGGTGATGTTGTCGAACAGCTTCAACGCCCCCCGGATTCCCGCGTTCGTGCTGATCTGCCGGGGAATCGTCTCCTCACACACATTCTGCGAGGCCAGCATCACGATGTACCCGAGTGCGGGTCCCCGCTTCACCAGGTCCGTGACGATCTCCGTTATTTCCTCCCGGATCGCCTTGTGCTGTTTGTTCTTCTTCGCACCCCAGGAGAAATAGCTCTGGGTTTCGTCGATCACGACCACGATGGGTTCCAGGCCCAGGTCACGGCGGGACGCCAACTCGCTGGTGACCTTGGATTCCGGGCACTGCTCGTGCGGCAGGTTCAGGACGACTTTCGCCCGGCGCCGCAGTTCTTTCGACAGCTCCCGCAGCGCGGGCAGCACCCGATCGACGATCTCGTCTTCGTCGTCGCCGACGGTGTAGAAGTGCGCGAACAGCCGCAGCGGCGCGAAGTCCCCCGTCCCCTTGCCGTCGAAGCCGAACACCTTCGTTCGGGTGTCCAGACCGGCGATGAGCGCAAGCTCCCGCTGGAAGAACGTCTTACCCATCCGCGGCTGGGCGCCGATGACCACCGCGGCGTAGGCCAACGTGACGTAGACCCACTCACCGCGCTGGTCGGTCGCCACCGGCACCGGGGTGAATATGTCCACTTCCGGGCCGTTCTCCAGCGGCCACGGCCTCTGCACCTGCTTGGTCATCGGCGTGTCGCAGACGTAGAGGCTCAGGTGCGCGGCGTGCCGCGTGCCGCCGGCAGGCCACACGGTGCCCAGCTCCCTCTTCAGCGCGGCGGCGAGCCGTTCCCGGCGCTCCACCACCTGTGACGCCGCAACACCACCGTCCAGTTCGACGTCGACCTGCACCCCGGCTCCGTGGCGATGAATGTCGTGCAGTAACCGGATGCTGTCCGGGTCCTTCAGCCCCGGGACGCCGATCTGACACAGCGCCTGGCGCACCAGCGGAGCGCTCAGCGGAACAGCCGCCCCACCCCGCGGACCGGTGTCCTTGACCAGCTTGCGGCCCGCCGGTCGCCCGACCCATCCGAGCGACAACCACACCGCCGTGCCGAGCAGCACGAACGGCCACACTGGGGGCACCGGGACCTGCGCCAACAGGTGCGGCAACCCCAGGAAGGTCAGCACCGCCGCGACGGCCGCGCCGACGACTTCCCGCCAGCCGCGGCCCGGGATGAGCTTGACGGTCAGCCCGAACACGAACACCCCGGCCGCACCTGCCAGCACCTGCGGGTAGGTCCAGGCCAGCAACGGCACCACCACCGGGCCGAGGAGCAGACCGGCGGCCAACCACCGGGCGTGCAGATTGGCTTGGCGCTCCCGCGAGATCCGCACGTACTCGATCGTCTCCAGCGTCCCGGCGTGCGCCCGACGCAGACCGGCAGTGTCGGAGTTGTAGATGAAACGGGCGAACCGCGCCACGACGCGCCCTAGCCCCCGTGGCGGGTAGGCCACCCCAAGCCACCACAGAATCCCCGGAAGCTGCACCAGGAACGCCACGATGCGGTGGGTGAGCGTGCGGCGCAGCGTGTGAACGGTGGACCGGAAGGTGTGCCGGTCGGTCAGCCACATCGGCAGCGGCGACGTGGCCAGGTCGACCGGCGCCGGTGTGCGTTCACCCCGGGCCACCGTCAGCGGTGTCGGGCGGACCGTCGACTCCGGGACGAGCTCGGCGTCGAGCACCACCGGGGCCGGTTCCACCTCGGCGCCCGCCGGCACGTCCGGTGGCTGCGACGCACCAGGGAAGGGCACCACCACGCCCTGCTCCTGCTTGTCATCACGCTTGGGTTGCTGACTCATCGCGTGCCCTCCTTCCTGATCGCTGCGCCGTTGCTGATGGGTGATGCGGCCGGTGCGAGCTCGAGCCCGGCGAGCAGCCGCGCGGCTCGTGAGCCACCGATCCCGAACTGCTGCCTCAGCTGGTAGACGCTGGGTGGCTGCCCGGACTGCTCGGTGAGATCCCGGACGGCCGCGACGAGCTGCTCGTCAGACTTCGGCCGGGCCGGTCGCCGCTTCGGCGGGTCGACCCGTTCAGCCCGTGCCGAGTCAGATCGGGCCGAAACCGGGTCGACCCGCGGGTCGATCACCGGGCTGCCCGGGTCGAGTGGGTCGGGTCGGGTCGACGGGTCGAAACCGGGTCGGGCCGGGCCTCCCGCGCCTTGGAGGGTGTGGAAACTTTCCCGGGCCGGGCCAACCGCCGGGTAGCCGGGACCAATTGGTCCCGGACCGCCATCGCGCTCTGCTGTCGCGGCCTGGACGTCCCGCTCGACTGTCGCCTTCCGGGCGGCCCGCTCGGTGGCCCTGGTCAGGGCCACGTCAACGGCCCGGGTCAGGGCGTCGTTGCAGGACGTGACCGCTTCGGCACCCACGAACACCGCCAGGACCGGCACGGAGTGCAACACGATGCCCGCCAGGGACCCGCCGGTGTAGGACTCCCAGGTGTTCATCACGTAGGTGGCGGCCAGCAGTCCCCACTTCGCGACCCGCGCCCAGCCGTCCATCGGCACCCGATGCCGGGAGGATTCCCGCTCGGCGAGCAACACCCCCAGCAGAATCACGCTCACCGTGGGGTCCAGCAGCCACGACGCCCACCACCCCAAAGATCCCGGGGAGGAGCCCGCGGTGTGCGCGGCGAACTGCTGAACGTTGGTCATGGTGAACAGCAACCCGAGGACCATCCCGACCCAGATGAACCGGTCGGTCACACCCCGGATCCGTTCGACCCGCAGGGCGACCACATCGGGGTGGGTCAGGGCGTCGCGGACCTCGGCGGCTTCGGCGGCCTGGGCCTGCAGGCGCCGGGCCTTCGTGGTGACCGGGCTGTACGGGGTGCTCATCACCAGCCCCCGTTCTGGTGGTAGCGGCTACCGACCTTCGGGCAGCTGGGTTCGGTGAACCGCTCGTGGCTGCCGTCGGTGTCGTCGACGTCGACCACGCACTCGGCGAACCCGTCCTGGTTGACCGCGACGACGGTGCCGTCCTCCGCCGGCGGACCGGCCTTCAGTGCCTGATCGAACTGCTTATCCCAGGCTTGGGAGGCGGCCTTGGTCTGCGGGTCGGAGGCGGCGGTGTCGCCGCAGCCGTCGCTGACGGCCCAGGTCTCGCCGGGCTGTGCGTCCCGCCGATCGCGTTCGGCGGCGCGGGCCACCCACGCCGGATCACAGGCCGAGATCGACGACGTTCCGGTGGTTGGTGAACTGCACCCGGACAGGGGTCCGAAGCCGGACGGGTCACAGCTGCTGCCACCGGTGGTGGTTCCTGTCGTGGCCGGGTCGCAGCCGGTGCACAGCAGCACCGAGGCGGCAGCGACCACAACAGCGGCACAGACACGGCGGGCGCTCACAGCTCAACCCCCCGAGCCCGCCGGATCACCGTCGCGAGCGACTCCACGGTCTGCCGGTCCTGCCCGGCCACGATCGCCAGGGACGCCTGCTCCTGTGAGGTCATGGGGACGTCGCCGAGGGCGTCGACGAGCAGCACCAGCCGGTGCAGCTGCCACATCGGCAACGTGCTCACCGGGTCACTCATGGCCGCCACCACCCTCACCGAGCAGCGCCAGGACCTCGGCGTGCCGGGCCGGGGTCATAAGCCCGTACCGCAGCTGCCCGTGCGCCCAGGCCCGTAGCCCGGCGATCAGCTCGTCGACGTCTAGGCCCATCGCCGACGCGACCTGGTCGTGGCTCGCGCCGGCGTTCAGGGCGTCGACGGCCACCAGCCAGCGGCCGTACAAGACACGCTCGGACAGTGCCGCTCCGTAGGCCAGATCGGCCAGGCAGTGCGCGGTGAGCGCGGCCCCGTCGAGGGGTGCGCCGCCGTGGCGGTGGAAGAACAGGGCCGTCCGGTGCTCCTCCATCTGGTCGACCAGCTGACGCAGACCCACGCCGTGCGGAATGTCGCCGGGACGGGTCGGGTCAGTCATCGCTGACCCCCCGCCGGTTCGGTCAGCTCCGCCGCGAAGGTCCAGCCACCGCAAGACGGGCAGGACAGCCGCCCCCACACGAAAGCGAGCAAATCCGGCTCGAAGGTGTGGCGGCAGGCGTTGCCGCCGCAGGTGAGCACCAGCTGGAGCGGTGGCTCGGCTGGGGATGGGATCACGACGCCCGTTCGGGCAACGTCGCGGGGAGTGAGGTATGCACCAGGACGTGGTGCGGTTGACTTCGTCACGGGTCGGACCTCCAGAGTCCGATCAAGGCCCCGGCCGGCGGGTGAGAAGCGCCGGTTCGGGGCCGCCTACAGGGCACGCCAGAGATCGAGAACTCTCCCGGTAACTAGCGGCACACCGTTAGGTCGTGACCGTGGTTTTCGCTGGTCGACACAGAGCTGAAGCGGTCGGCTACCCGAAAATGCCCGGCGAGCCCTCCCGGGTCCAGCCCAGCCGCGCCAAACGGGGCCCGGATGAGCCGGGCGGTCAGATCGAGTAGGTCCACACGGTCAGCGAGTAGGCGGAGAACCACAGCCCGACCGCCACCAGCCCGATCATCGGCAGCAGCAGCGCCACGCCACGGCGCTTCACCAGCCCGGCGGCCACCGGGATCAACAGCGGGAACCCGACCAGCAGCAGCCGGACCTTGTCCCACACGGCGCCACTGCTCCCCACGGTGAACACCACCGTCACCGCCGCGTACGTCCACACCGGCCACGGAAGACGACGGGCGCACAGCACGAGCAGTGCCACGGCACTGAGGGTGAACAGTGCGGTGAGCACCGCGAACCCCGCCGTGTCGGTGACCAGGGTCGTCACGATCCACTGGGCGGTGGACCAGCCGAAGTCGAACCCCGACCCCCATCCGCGGCGCTGCACATCGAGGTACCCGTCGATGCTGCCCGTCTGGGCTGCGACCCACAGGAGGTAGCCATACATGCCCGCCGGCGCTGCCAGCAGCGCCACCATGGGCGGCCGGTGCGGCATCCGGTCCATGCCGGTGAAGGCGGCCATCCCGGCGGTGGCCATCACCACCACGATCATGGGGAGGCCCATGGGGCTCACCAGGCCGGCGACCGCGGCGCACGATCCGGCGAGTAACCAGCGGTGCTCCATAACCCCGACCAGTGACCAGGCGGTGGCCGCCATCAGCAGTGCCTGCGGGTAGGTCATGGAGTAGACGATGGCCATGGGTGCGGCGGCGAACATCACCACCGTCAGCAGCGCCGCCCGGTCAGAGCCGGTGACCATGCGGGCGAGACGGTGCAGCCCGTAGGCGGCAGCGACCCCCGCGACGGTGGACACGACGACACCAGCCACCAGGTAGTCCCCGGCGAACAGGGGGGCGACGGCTCGGACGAGCAGTGGGTAGCCGGGGAAGAACGCCATCGACGTCGTCGCCGTGCGGTGCCCGTAGGCGTCGGCCATGCTCGGATCCACCCCGAGGTAGCCGTGCCGGGCGATCGCGAGGTACCAGTTCCCGTCCCAGGCGTGCAGATTCAGCGGCTTACCACGAAGGCCCGACATCCAGGCCAGGATCAGCACCCCGAGGCCACCGACCGCGAGGAACAGTGCACCCGGTGCGGCTGCGGTCAGGACACGACGCCACGGAACTGCGCGGGTGGTGGCGATGGGTGGCCGGACTGCGACGGTGGGGGGCGCGGCGACCAGCACGCTCATGCCCTGGTCATCGCCACGAATGGTGCTGCGTTACCCCATGGGGGAGGCTCACATCCGGTTCTGGACGGCGGGTCTGGTTCCGATGACGACGGTGGCGTTGTGTTCGTCGGAACTGGCCACCCGCGGGATCAGCCCGTTGCGGGCGACGGTGTCGGCGGTCTGCGGCGCCTGGCGCCCGCTGGTCTCGACCAGCAGGTGGCCCTCCGGTGCCAACCACAGTGCCGCGGCGGCGATCACCCGCCGCTGGACGTCGAGCCCGTCTGAGCCACCGTCGAGCGCCACCCTCGGCTCGTGTTTGCGGGCCTCTGGGGGCAGCAGCCCGATCGCCTCGGTGGGTACGTAGGGCGCGTTCGCCGCTAGGATGTCGACGTGACCTCGCAGCGTAGCGGGCAGCGGCTGGTAGAGGTCACCTTCGTACACCTGACCACCGGCGGCGGCGACGTTGCGGCGGGCGCACCGCACCGCGGCGGGGTCGATGTCGACGGCGTACAACTCGACCCGGTCCAGGGCCGCGACCAGCGCGGCGCCCACCGCGCCCGAGCCGCAGCACAGGTCGACGACGACAGTTCGTGGCCGGGTGAGGGCCTGGCCGGCCGGGCCGGTGCCCAGGCGGGCGAGGGCAGCGGCCTGACGGACGAGGAACTCGGTGCGGCGGCGGGGTACGAAGACTCCGGGATCCACGGCTATCCGCAGGCCGCAGAACTGCGCCCAGCCGAGGACGTGTTCGAGGGGCAGGCCAGCGGCTCGCCGGTCCACCATGGCGGCGAGGTCGGCCTGCGTCCGTGCCGAGGAGATGAGCAACCGTGCCTCGTCCTCGGCGAAGACACAGCCGGCGGCCCGAAGCCTGGTGACGATGACGAATCGAGAGCGAGGTGACAGGGAACCCGACATGAAAGCACCTTTCGGAATGCCGAAGGGCGCTCTCACGGTCACCTATGCCGGGTGAACCGCACGGCCGTGAGGTGAGAGCACCCGGCCTGAACTAGCGTTAATGGGTCTCACCTCCTCGGTGCGTATCCAGCCGTGCGTTCATGCTACGGCGGGCACAGTGTGTTCTGGGGGGGTAGTACGGCGTTCATCAGGAAGCGGGTGACCAGGTCGACGATGCAGGGACTGCGCGGCAGCGCCCCGTGGGCCTGCCCTTGCCAGGTCACCAGCCTCGCAGACGGGAGCGAGTCGGCGGTGCGCCGGGCCCCGTCGGCCGGGGTCACCGGATCTTCGGCCGTGGCCAGGACCAGCACCGGCGGCAACGCCCTTCGGGTGGGCGCCACCGGTGGTCGCGAGGGAACCGGCCACGCGCTGCAGAGCAGCAGCCGCTGCGCGAACAGCGGTCCGAACAGTGGCGACCGCGTTCGCCACTGCGTGACGAGCTGCGCGGCACGTTCCGGCGGCACCCGGGTGGCGGTGTCATTGCAGTGCGTCGCGAGGGCGGGGTCGAAGCGCGCGGGAAGTCCCCGGGTAGCGACGAGCAGCGGAGCCACCAGGGCCGCTATCCCGCTGCCGTCCCCGTCGCGGGCGGCGGCAAGCGCCTGCGACAGCTCCGTCCAGCGCTGCGGGGTACCGATCGTCTCCAGCACGGCTTGGTAGGCGGTTCCCGCGGTGATCTCCTCGTGCCCGACCTGTAGCGGGGAGCGGCGCAACGCCTCGGCCAGGGCCAGCAGAGCCGCCCGGGGGTCGGCACCCAGTGGGCAGCCGCGGGCGACGCAGTCAGCGGCGAACGCGCGGTACCCCACGTCGGCGGCCTCGGCCTTCGCCTCGGCGCCGGTGATGCCGTCGAGGGTGGGATCGGCGGCGCCGTCGAGCACCACCCGTCCGACCGACGTGGGGTAACGACGCATGAAGTCGGTGACCGCACGGGAGGCTGCACCGAAGGACAGCACGTTGAGCACCGGTGCATCGAGCCGAGCACGGAGCGCCTCGAGGTCGTCGGCCGTGCCGGTGGAGTTGATCGCCGTGAGCACCTCGCCGAGATCCTGCACGCAGGTCTGGATCGCGGTCCGGGTCACGTCGAGCAACGAATCCAGCTGCCCTGGTTCGCGGACGTCGGGATCGAATCCGATGATCTGGTCCCGGGTGCTCGCAGGCACGCAGCTCAGGGGTTCAGTCGTCCCGGTGCCGCGGCGGGCCAGCCCGATCAGCGTGACGGAGTTGAGCAGGTCGGGAGATAGCTGACCGGCCAGCCGGGCGGCCCGCACCGTGCCGGGTTCCGCTGCGGCCTCGCCGACCACCACCAACGGAGCCGGACCATGGCCGACCCGGGTGAGGTCCAGTGTCAGGTAGTCCCCGTAGGCAGGCTGCGATACGTCCGCCTTGACCCGCATCTCGGCACAGTCCACCCGGGCCGGGCCGGGCGTGCCGAGCTGTGCGGTGATCGCGTTCGTGCAGTCCTGCCAGGCCAGCGTATTCGGGTTGTACCGACCGAGGGGTGGTGCCTGCGGGATTCTGGGCGCGGTCTGCGGGGGGCGTTGCGGCGGTAGGTTCGTGTCCCGCACCGCAACCGCGGGTCGGTTCGAGGGGCCCGCGGTGCACCCGGCGGCCGCCAGCAGGGCGAGCACTACCAGTACACCGATGTGCCGCAGGATCCGGCGACGGCCAACGGGCACGGATTCTCCTCGCGGACGGGACAGGCGGCGTGGCGATGCTGGCAGCGCTGCGGTGAGCCCTCGGTGAGCAGGTCTACACCCTGGATCAGCGGGCGAGTACGCCGGTGATCGCGTCGAGGCCGGCGTCCAGCTCATCGTGGGTGATCACCAGCGGTGGGGCGATCCGGAGCGTCGTGGCATGGGTCTCCTTGCAGAGCACACCACGGACCATCAGTGCCTCCGACGCCGCCCGCCCGGTCGGCCCCCCGGGGGTGATGTGTATCCCGGCCCACAACCCCCGGCCGGTGACCCGCGCGACTCCGCGCCCCACCAACTCGCCGAGCCGGGCGTGCAGGTGTGCGCCGAGTTCGCGGGAGCGGGCCTGGAACTCGCCGGTGGCCAGCAGCGCGACCACCGCGCGGCCGACCGCGCAGGCCAGCGGGTTACCGCCGAAGGTCGAGCCGTGCTCACCGGGCCGCAGGACGCCCAGCACGGCTCGTCGCCCGACCACCGCTGAGACCGGCAGGATCCCGCCACCGAGCGCCTTGCCCAGCGTGTAGAGGTCGGCGCGGACCCCCTCGTGGTCAAGCGCGAGCAGGTCCCCGGTGCGGGCCAGACCGGACTGGATTTCGTCCGCGATCAGCAGCGCGCCGGCCTCGTCGCAGGCCGCGCGGACACCGGCCAGATAACCCGGCGGCGGTACCACCACGCCGGCCTCGCCCTGCACGGGCTCGACAAGCACAGCGGCTGTCCGAAAGGTGAGCGCATCCTGGATCGCGTCCAGGTCACCGTAGGGCACGACGTCGAAGCCGGGGGTGAACGGGCCGAACCCGGCCTTGGCCACTTCATCTGTGGAGAACGACACGATCGTCGTGGTGCGGCCGTGGAAGTTCCCGCCCGCCACCACGATCCGCGCGGTTCCGTCCGGGACCCCCTTGACTCGGTGGGCCCACTGCCGGGCCACCTTGATCGCGGACTCGACCGCTTCCGCGCCGGAGTTCATCGGTAGCACCATCTCGGTGCCGGTCAGCTGGGCGAGCTCATGACAGAACGCGCCGAACAGGTCGTGGTGGAACGCTCGGGAGGTCAGCGTCACCCGGCCCAACTGGTCGACCGCGGCGGCGACCAGGCTGGGATGGCGGTGGCCGAAGTTCAGCGCCGAATAGCCGGCCAGGAAGTCGAGGTAGCGGCGGCCGGTGACGTCGGTGACCCAGGCCCCCTCTCCGGCACTGATCACTACCGGTAGCGGATGGTAGTTGTGCGTGCTCCACTGCTCGTCGGCCGCGATGAACCCGGACGCGGTACCCAGCGGCGGTGTGTCGAGAACCGTCATAGCTGCAGGCTAAGCGCCAGATCAGGTGTCCTGCGTGGTAAAATGGGCCCGGATCATTGCGTATTTGGTCGCAACTGCTTCCGATCGTTGCGATGCGGTTCTGGCTGTGCCTGGTTAGCCTGGTTTGGGGACCCGGCGTTCGTCGGCGCGGGAGCTCACCCGTCGCATCGGCCCGCCTTCGGCGCCGTTGCCGATGGCCGGGCGGCTGTCGCGCTGGATCGGCACCGGGTGCGTGAGCCCGGGATCGTCGACCTTGGTCTGCTGGACCTGCTCAAGCGCGTCGGCCAAGACCTGGCGGGTAGTGGCGAGCTGGGCGGTGATCTTGTCGCGGAACGTCTCCAACGCGCTCACCTCCTTACCGGCCCGGGTGCGCGACTCGGCGACCTCGGCCTCCTGCCGCTCGACCGCAGACACGCGCTGCGCCAGTTGGGGGCCGACGGTCCCCAACATGAGGTGCAGGCCGGCGATGCCGCGTTGGTCGCGGTCGCGGATCCGGTCGCTCGCCTCGGCCTCCCTCCGAGCGATCTCCCGTTCGGCGTCCTGCTCGGCAGCCTTGCGGCGCCGCGCGGAATCCGCTTCGAGTTGCTTGCACCGCTGGGTCATGTCTCGCAGTAGCGCCTCGGCCTCGCTTTCGGCGCGCTTTCGGCGCGCCGTGATCTCCTGGTCGGTGCGAGACCGGATTTCGGCGGCTTCCATCTCGGCGCAGCCCTTCAGCTCGTCAGCCTCCTTCTGGGTGCGCTCCTTCAGCTCGGTGGCTTCCTCCTCGGCCAGCCGCACTATGTGCTGGATACGCGCGCTTGCCCCCACGATCGGCGACTCGTGCATGAGCTCTATCTGCTCATTCGCCTTCTCCGCCTCCCGGCGAAGATGCGTCAGCAGCTCGCCCTCCTCGCGTAGGTGATCAATGATCCTACTGAGCCGGGCCAGCTGGGCCAGCGCCGATTCCCGATCGGCCGCGACCATCGAGATTTGGCCCTCAAGGGATTCGATATGGGCGAGGACCTGCTGCCGGTTGAATCCACGCAGCGCCGTCTCGAACGGTTCGTGGAGGGGGACCACGTCATCCTGGGGTCGGTGCATGCGTCTGATGGTAGCCCTGAGTTATCACGAACACACAACAACAATCCCCCAAAAGATACTCCCGTCGCTATTGGCTGGATGGTGCGATCGTGACTATTCGACCCGCCGGTGAGATCGTGCTGTCACAGTCGGTGACGAGTACGCCCCGCGCCTGCTCCGATTCGGTTCGGGACGCCCGCACGGAACAAAACCTCACCCCCGCAGGGTGATGAGCGTCGTCCCGCCGGGGGATGACGCTGCTCCCTTGTCCGTACCGGATCGATGGTCGCCCAGACCACGAGCCGTCCTGGTGGAGGGCGCCCTGGATGGATGACGTGAACCAGCCCGAGCCAACTGCCGCCGAGGTGGAACGCCTGCGCAGCGAAGTGGTGGACCTGCGCGGCCGACTGGACACCCGGGAGCGGCGCCGGATACTGGTGCATCGTTCGCGAGCAGTCCTTGCCGCGGTACTCGTTGCACTGGCCGGGTTTGGTGTAGTGCTGTCCATAATCGGGATTTGGGTATCTCGCACCCCATACGACACCGACCGATGGGTGGCCACTGTCGGCCAGCTCCCGCAGGACCCTCAGGTTAATGCAGCGGTAGCCGCCTATCTCACGACCGAGCTCCAGAGGACGCTCAACCTGCAACAACGTATCGCCACCGCCTTGCCACCCGGAGCGGAATTCCTCGCCGCACCGGTGGCCGGAGACGTCCGTAACTACGTGCAGCAGACAATCGCAAAGCTGCTGCAGACTCCCCGGTTCCGAGCGCTCTGGGCGGATGCGAACCGCAAGGCGCAGCCACAACTCGTCGCTATCCTCGAGAACCGCAGTCAGGTAGCGAGTGCCAACGGTGACACGGTCACCGTGAACCTGCTTCCCATCGTCAACAACGTGCTGGGCGATGTCGACCGCGTGCTGCCGAACGTGTTCGGCAAGAAGATCACTCTGCCGACGATCACCTCGGGGGAGATCCCACCCGGCCCGCGGGAGAGGATTCAGGCCGAGCTCGGCGTGACCTTGCCCCCCGACTTCGCCGAGATCAAGATCTACCACCGTGGTGCCCCGGCTCAGGTTCAGGACGCGGTCGTCGTCGCCAAGCGAACGGTGGTCCTCACGGTGCTGGGCACGCTGGTGGCGCTGGCGCTGGCTGTGGACCTGGACGCACCGCCACCTCGACCCGATACGCATCGGTGGTGTGGTGGTCGCCTCGATCGTGGCGCTGGCCTCCTCGTCGTGGACCGCGCTGCTGGTGATCGTGGTCGTGCTCGTCGGCTTCGAGGTGCTGGTCACCATGCTTGCGCGCGATGGCGAGGAAGTCGGCGGCGTCATCTGAGGGGACACAGCCAGCACGGGAAAGGACACGACATGTCAACTCTGATGGCCATCGGATACCCCGCCGAGACGACGGCTACGGCGGCAGCCGAGGAGGCGGAGCGGCTGGCCGGTGACCTCATCATCCAACCGGACGCGATCGCCGTCATCCGCCGCGATGCGCGCGGCAAGTTCCATGTGACCACCAACCACCACGAGGTCGGAACCGGCGCCACCTGGGGCATGTTCTGGAGCTTGCTGTTCGGGCTGCTCTTCTTCATCCCGGTCTTCGGGATGGCGGTCGGGGCCGGTCTCGGTGCGTTGATGGGCAAGGTCGCCAAGTCCGGTGTGGACGAACAGTTCCAGGACCAGGTGCGTGCCATGCTCCAGCCGGGGACCTCGGCGCTGTTCCTGGTCGCGGAGCAGGTCACTCCGGACGAAACGGCCGAGGCGCTGAGCCACTACGGGGGCACAGTGCTCACATCGTCCTTGTCCAAGGAACAGGAAGCGCGGTTGCAGCAGGAACTGCACGGTGCCCACGTCACAGCCGGCTCATAAGGCCTGCTGTACCTCGCGTTCGTGCATCGACAGCGCGTAGATGACGACCACGTCGAATGCGATCAGCAGCACCGACCATATCGGGAAGGCCGCCAGGAAGCCGAGGTTCACGATCGCGCTCAGCCCGGCGAAGACGATGCCGACGATTCTGGCCCAGGTCTGCCCGGCGAGCACCCCGAGACCGGCGAGAATAACAACCACACCGATGATCAAGTGCACCCATCCCCACCCTGTGTAGTTGACGCTGACCAGCAGGTTATCGCTGGTCACGACGTAGTAGCCGCGGTTGAACAGGGCGACCAGGCCGGCGAGCCCCTGGAAGGCACCCAGCAGGATCATCATGCATCCGGCGAACAGCACCCAGCCGACCCATCTGGTCGGCTCCGGTGCCTGCTCACCCGGAACGGACGACCCGGCGGAGCCCCCGGTGCTCACCTGGGGCTGGGTATCGCTCATCGTGACCTCGATTCGAGCGCGGACGTGGCGTCCCGCGCAGCGTCGGTGGTCGGTTTGTCGGCGCGCATCGCCCGCGAGGGATGAGGCAAGCTTCAGCCGCTGTCCTCCTTCGTCGCGCGGCGACGGTGGAACACCCGGTCTACCCACTCGGCGACCGCCGGGTCTAGCTCGGTGTCCGGGACGCGTGCTCCTGGCCTGGTCGTCGAGGCTACCGGCGCCGAGCTCAGCGGGCCGGTGCGGTCGAGGTGATCGAGGATCTCCTCCAGGACGGTCGATACGAGTCTGCCGAGGAGCTCCACGACCGCCGTGGTCGCGGAGTGCCGCTGGTCACGACCTTCCTCCGCCAGGCGTTGCAGTAACCGGCCGCCCCGGGTCAGCACGCCGATCGTCGCGTCTGCGAGCAGCCACGCAATCTCCGTGGGCGACCTGCAGTGCACAGCCGTGATGGTGCCCGCCCTCGTGAGCACCTGGTTCATCCGTCCTGGGTGATGCCCTGTCGGGGCGATCTCACCCGGGTGAGATCACGCGGTGGGTGATGCCGGGCCACCCCGTCACAGGGGAGACAAGAGCTGTTGCTCGGGCCCGGGGGTGCGGACATGGTGGATCAGCGGAGAGCTGCGGGCGGGCGGGTAGGGGAGGTGGCCGACGACGTCTCGACGTCGAAGATCGGTGTGCCCGGGCTGCCCGGCGGGGTGATCCCACGCCCCCGGCTGACGGCTCGGATCGGCAAGGGTTCACGAGGTTCATTGACTGTCGTGACAGGCGCTCCCGGGGCCGGTAAGACAGTGGCGGTCGCGTCGTGGGTGGCTTCGTCGGAAGACGCCCGGGCAGCGGATTCAGGGGCAGCGGGTCCAGTGGCGGTCGCGTGGATGACGGTGGACGACGGTGACGGCGACCCCGACGTCTTCTGGTGCTACCTGCACGAGGCATTGCGGCACGCCGGGGCGGACCTGCCTGCGGCTGGGCGGTCCCCATTCCGGGCCGAAGGAATCGACCACCTGCGCATCGCCGAGCTGGCATCGAGCCTGGCTCGTCGGGAGCATCCCGTCGTGCTGGTGCTCGACGACTTCCGCCCCGCGGCGGGCTCGGTCCTGGTGGCCGGCATGGCATACCTGCTCAAGCTCGCCCGCCCCTGGCTCCGGCTGGTCATCATCTCCCGCCGGGATCTCCCGTTGCCACTGCACCGCCACCGGCTCACCGGTGACTTGACCGAGGTCCGGTCGGATGACCTGGCCTTCACGGAGCGGGAGATCGACCAGCTGATGGCGAAACACGGTGTCGTGCTGCGCCATGAGTCGGTGCGGGCCCTGCGGGAACGAACCGAGGGCTGGGCGGCTGGCCTGCGGCTGGCTGCGATGTCGATGTACGGGCATCCGGATCCGGACGAGTTCGTCGCGCAGATCAGCAGCGCTGACCATGCCATCGCGGGCTATCTGGTGGAGGAGGTCCTCGACGCTCAGCGACCCACCGTGCGCCTGTTGCTGCTCAGGACCAGCATCCTCGACCGGGTCAATGCCGAGATCGCCGCCGAGTTGACCCCTGGGGCGGACGGAACCGAGTTCTCGGATGTCGTAGGGCAGAACGCCTTCATCCGGCCACTCGGGCACGGTTGGTACCGCTACCACCAGATGTTCCGGGACGTGCTTCGGCTACGCCTGCAGCACGAGGATCCGGGCCGGACTGCCGTGCTCCATCGGTGTGCCGCGACCTGGTTCAGCGCCCGGAGCCTGCTCACCGAGGCCGTGCAGCACGCGGCGGCGGCGCAGGATTGGCAGTTCGCCTGCGCGCTGGTCGTCGACCAGCTCGCCATCGGTGACCTGCTCGGCCTGCGCCCCGCTGCGCTGCTCGGCGCGGCGCTGCGCCGGATGCCGCCCGTCGTGGCCTCGGTGGATCTGCAACCGGCCCTGGTGGCGGCTGCCCTGGCGCTGGGGTGCGGAGACGACGGAGGCTGCCAGTCGGCGCTACGGCAGGGTGCGGAGTTCCTCGTCGAGAGACCGCGCAAACACGCGGTCACCGCCCGGCTCACCGCCGCACTGCTGCGCTTGGTGCACGCCCGGCACTACCACGAGGCCGACGTCGGGGACGCTGCCGCCGATGTCGAGACGCTGCTGTGCCGGGTTCCGCGGGACCTGGTGCGGGAACGGCCAGATGTGCGTTCGCTGGCATTGGCCGGCCGGGCCTGCACGGAGATGTGGGCCGGCCAGTGGACGCAGGCGGCGGAGTCGTTCGCCGCAGCACATTCGGCGGCTACCGAGGCGGACAGCGCCGTCCTGCGGCTCGACTGCCTGGCTCATGGCGCGCTGGTCGACGCATTCCGCGGCCGGTGGGGACGGGCAGCCGAACTGGCCGGCCATGGCGCTCAGCTGGCGCCCGCGCAGACGCCGCTGCACCGAAGGGGATGTGCCGCGCTGTCGGTGGTGCGGGCGTGGATCGCGCTGCAGCGCTACCAGCTGGCCGACGCTCGGCGGCTGCTCGACCAGGCAGGTCCGGTTCTGCTGGAGCCGTCCCATCCGCTGATGGCGGCCGTGTACGGGCTGGTGGCGGCACATCTCGACATCGCAGAGGGTCAGGAGCAGCGTGGGCTGCGGTCGTTGCGCCGGTTGTGCACCGCGCGGTCGACACCCGCCTGGCTGGTCCGCAGGATGAGGCTCGCCGAGGCGGAGGCGCACGCCGTCAGGGGAGCCCCGATCGCCGCGTGGCAAGCAGCGGTACGTGCGGGTGGCAGCCATACCGCGGATGGTGCCGTCGCGCTGGCCCGGGCGCAGCTGTCCGCCGGTCATCCCGCGTCTGTGTTGGGCACGCTACGTCCGGCGCTGACGGAGACGGTGGCGGTGCGCAGTGAGGTGCGCGTCGCGGCCTGGTTGCTGGACGCGCAGTCCTGCTACGCCACCGGGAATCCGTCACAGGGGCGGCGGTCGTTGGATCGAGCGCTCCGGCTCGGCGACCGTGAGCAGGTGCGCCTGCCCTTCGCCGCGTTCTCGCTCTGGCTGCGTTCGGTGCTGCGCTGTGACCAGGACCTGGCCCGCCAGTACCTGCGGCTGCTCCAGCCATTGCGAATCGGGGTCGGGCCAGGTCCGGGTAGTGAGACGCCCGATCCGGGACCTGTGCTGTCCAGACAGCTCAGCGACCGCGAGCTGGAAGTACTGCAGCACCTGGCGCAGATGCGGACCTCGGAGGAGATCGCCACCGAGATGTACGTGTCGATCAATACCGTCAAGACGCACCTCAAGAGCATCTACCGGAAGCTGGCGGTGACACGTCGGGGAGATGCCGTCCGCCGAGCTCATCAACTCGAGTTGCTGGCTCATGCTCCGGTGCCCCCGCAGCGGTCAAAGGAGGCCGAGCTCACGGGCTCGCCGGACGGCCTCGGTTCGGGACGATACGCCCAGCTTGCGGTAGATCAGGCGGGTATGGCTCTTGACGGTGTTCACCGTGACGAATAGCTGGGCGGCCACCTCACGCAACGGCAGGCTGCCCTGCAGGACCCGCAGCACTGCCTCCTCCCGGTCGGTCAACCGGGCAGTGATGGCGGCCGAGTACTCCGTGCCGGCCAGCCTGCGTTCGATCTCAGCCAGCCCAGCCCTGATGTGTTCGGCGCCGTCGGGCACCATCGCCACCAGATCGGCGGCCTCGCCGAGCAGCGCACGTGCCTCGTCCCGGTCGCCCAACGTGAGAACCACCCGGGCCAGCAGGACCAGTGCGGTGAGCGTGGGCCACGGTGGCAGGCCGATGCTCGTCCTGCGCACCCGTACCGCGTGCTCCAGCTCCTGACGGGCTCGCAGTAGGTGCCCTTTCCGGACGAGCGCCGCTGCGTATGCGACCTGCGCCAGGGTCACCTCGGATGACTCCCGCAAGCCATCCGCCGCCACCAGTTCCCGTGCCGCCGCCGCCAGGTCCGCCGCCTGGGTGGTGCGGCCGAGGTCTCCGGTCACCAGTGACAACGTGGACAGCGCCAGGATGTGTAAGACCGGAAACGTGCCCGCGCCTTCTACCGCCTGCTCCAGAGGATGGACGGCGGCGCGGACGTCGCCGGCCAGGTAGCGGCTGAAACCCAGCGCCACCCTCGCCTGGGCGTACCACGGGGACATGGGGTCTGTGTGCAGGTCAGCGGCGGTGCGCGCGGCTGCCAGCATCTCGGTGACGCCGCCGAATCCGAACGTGGCGTTGTGCAGCGCCACCGCGCCCTGGATGGACTGCATCCCGTCGGGTAGCGGGCCCTGATGACCGAGCCGTTCGGCGATCTTGAGCCAGCGCTGGCCGGCTAGGCGGTCTCCCGACAGCGCAGCGACCCACGCGGCACAGACCCCGATGAGCGGGCTCTGACCGGTTCTCTCCCCACCGAATGCGGCCAGCCAGTCGGCTACGGTGGCCAGCTTGCCCTGATAGACGTACTGGGCCCAATGACGAGCGATGAGCCCGATGGCGTGATCGGCATCCTCGGCGGCCAGCGCGTGCTCGATCGCCTCCCCGAGATGGCTGTTTCGCTCGTACCATGCGCTGGCTTTCTGGTGCAGGTTTGCCCCGGCGTCCGGTTCTGTTCTGGCTAGCTGTGCCCGCAAGGCCTGGCCGAACAGGTGGTGATAGCGGTACCAGGTGCGGACGGCATCCAGCGGGACCAGGAACAGGTTCGATCGTTCCAAACCGTCGAGCAGGTCCGCCGAGTTCGTGGTGCCTGTGACGGCATCGCAGAGCTGTGCGGTGAAGCGGTCGAGGATCGAGGTCCGAGCCAGGAAGCGTTGGACCTCTCCAGGAAGGTGCCGGAGAACCTCCTCTGCCAGATAGTCCATCACATATCGGTTGTTGCCCCCGAAACACCTGAGGAAGGTGGCTGAGTCCGCTTGATCGGTGAGAAACCGCGCGGCAAGGTGCACCACGGCAGGCCATCCCTCGGTCCGTTCGACTAGGGTGTCGAGCTCGTCTCCATCGAGCCGGTGGCCAGTGCAGCGCCGAACCAGCTGGGACACCTCCTCCCGGGCGAAGCCCAGCTCGCCCATGCGGAGCTCGACGATGTCACCAGCGGCTCGCAGCCGGGCGAGGGGAAGGGGGGGATCGGTCCGGGTGGCCAGGACCAGGCACGCTTGCGGAGGAAGATGGGTCAGCAGGTATTCGACCTGCTCGTGGCATTCCGGTTCAGTGATAGCCTGATAGTTGTCGAACGCGAGAATAATGCGCGAGTAATTCGTGCCGATCTCCTCGATGAGACCTGGCAGGACGACATTATCTATATCTGGTTCCGGGGCGGTGAGTGACCGTGCCCAGCGGGCACCATCGATATCCGGACAAGCGCGTCCAACGGAGCGGACTACGGCGGTCCAGAACGAGATCGGATCATTGTCACCCCGGCCCAGTGTGACCGCGGAGAACGGCCGGTTATGCGTCCGGTCGCCATATCCAGGACTCGTGTTCCGTTGGTGAGAATGCCACTGAGCGAGTAGCGTCGACTTACCGTAGCCAACGGGTGCCGAGATCAGGACGAATGATGCGCTGGGGGACTCGACCAATTTCTGGACCAGCGCTGATCTCTCGATCTGCGCACCGGAGGAGGGTGAGATGCCGAGCTTGGCCACCGTGCTGTGCTCGACCCGGCACGCTGGGTGCTCCTGGCCATCATTCCCCCGCTCGCTACCTCGCATGGTGCGCGCCCCGAAGCCTCCGTCACAGAATCCGTGCCGCCACCGTAGTTGAAGCGAGGACTGTTCAGCCAAGAGGCCGGCGTCAACGCAGCACAGCACAGGAAAGTTCACTACCTGTTCCCAGATGAGACCTCGACGGTCACGTCAATGCGCCCTCACTGCTCTGCACGGCGTTTGACCACCGGTTCGTCGGGGAGCCGGCGGATCTCGATCAGCTCAAGCCCCAGTGCCTGGATCCGGTCCAGTATGCCGTATAGTGCCGCCTGGTCCAGATCGGCGCCTCGGAGGACCGTCTCGATCGGCTGGACGGTGATCGTGAGCTCCTCAAATGCACAACGAAAGGATTCGTTCACCCTTCCTTTGATGTGGATCTCGTAGTCGCCCGATCGCGAAGGGACATCGGAGCGCATTGCGCTCACCTCCTCTCCGGCGGCGTGCGCGAGGAGTCATGACGGTTCGTGTCGGAGCCGTCCCGTACACGGTCAGCAGCCCTCGTTACCGGATCAACCACGTCGTTGCTCAGGCGTGTCGACGCCCATTCTGCAGATTCACCCGCCGGCCCGACGACCACATCACCCCAGAGGGGTGAGGGAAGCCCGCCGAGGCTACCCGGGACTTCCGGCACCACCGGGCGGGCACTAGGGCTCTGCGCAGGCAGCGCCGGCGCGGTTACGGTCCCACCGGATGGTGCCGACGGGAGGTGTGGTCATGTTCATTACGGATCTCCTGACTCGCCCGACGACTGTCCTGCGTGCGCAGACCATGGTGGGCAAGGCACGGGTGCGGACGGTGGGCGTCGGTGTCGAGACCTTGCCGGTGATCGATGCCGAGGGTCGGCTGGTCGGTATCGTCACGCCGATCATGGACAACGGCAAGCTGATCGGTCTGGTCGACCGTGACGACCTGCTGCGCACCCTGGTCCATGACGATGAGCTAATCGCGTCGAGGGCGCGGTTCCTTCTCCGGGACTACGCAGGGCTGCGCCGCTGGGGTGTGCACGCTGTCGCCGGGGCCGTGACGGTGAGCGGTGCGTTCGTCGATCGGGCGGACCGGACCGTCGTGGTGGCGCTGATGCGCACCGTGCCGGGGGTCGTCTCGGTGCAGTTGCGGATGGAACACCCGATCGCCACCGACTAGGTGCTCAGACCGGATGCCACCAGGCCCTGGTGGAGCTCAGCAAGACCAGCACCCCAACCGGGCCCCGTGGGGAGCATGACGATGTCGTGGTTGGTGGTCTCGGTGCCGATGCTGATTCGCACGGCGGTGGGCTGGTTCGGCGGGGCGGTGCAGATCAGCAGGTAGCTGCCCGTCCCCGGGGCGTGCAGTCGGTAGCTCCCGTCGCTGCCGCTTCGGCCGCGGTCGATCTGAGCTCCGTTGACGTCGATCAGGGTAAGTGTTCCCCCCGGCAGCGCCGAACCATCCGCGGTCCGGACATAGCCGAACACAGCAGGTCGGAGCCTCTCATATCTGGCCAGATCAGGAAGGGGCTGTGCGGAGAGACGGTCCGTGGGCGCATCCGGCCGCTCAGACTGGCCGGGCGTGCCGCTCGGCTGTGGCGCGCCTCCGCGCAGGGGTACGTGGCGGATGAACCAGGCCAGCACGAAGCCCACGGCGGAGATGGCGGCCCCCCAGGCGAAGACGCCCGTGATGCCGTCGGTGACAGCCTGCTGGAACAGGTGCCGGGCGGCGGCCGGTAGGGCCTTCAATGCGTCAGGGGTCATCCGGGCCGACCCGTCGACGCTGATGCCCGCGCCGTGGGCGCCGAGGGAATCCGTGAGCCGGCTGGTGTAGATGGCCCCGAGCACCGAGACACCGAGCGAGCCGCCCATGTTGCGCAGGAAGGTCGAGGCTCCGGTGGCCGCGCCGATGTCCCGCAGGGACACGCTGTTCTGAGCGATCAGCGTGGTGGTCTGCATCAGACAGCCCAGCCCTGCGCCGAGCACCACCATGTACAGCGCGGTGGCGGTCCGAGACGTGTCCAGCCCGACGGTGGCGAACAGGCCCAGCCCGGCTGCCAGCAGGACGCTGCCCATGATCGGCAGAGCGCGGTACCGGCCGGTCTTGGTGATCATCAGGCCACCGGCCAGAGACACCACCATCGCCGCGATCATCATCGGCATCAGCAGCAGGCCGCTGTTGGTGGCCGAGGACCCCTGGACGAACTGCTGGAACTGCGGCAGGAAGGTCACTCCGCCGAACATCGCGAAGCCGCTGATGAACGCCAGTGCGCCGGCCAGGCTGAAGTTGGCGTTGCCGAACACCTTCAGCGGCATGATCGGCTCGGCCGACCGACGCTGCACGATCACGAAGAGGACGAACCCGACGACCGTGAGTGCGGCGAGACCGCTGATCTGCCACGACCCCCAGGCGTACTGGGTGCCGCCCCAGCTGGTGATCAGCACCAGCGCGGTGATCCACACGGTGAGCAGGGCCGCGCCGGTCCAGTCGATGACCGCCCGGCCGCTGCCGCGAGGCAGCTTGAGGGTGAACCACAGCACGGCCAGCGCGATCACACCCAGCGGCAGGTTGACGTAGAACGCCCAGCGCCAGGACAGGTTGTCGGTGATGAAGCCACCGACCAGCGGACCGCCGATCATGGCGATCGGCATGACCGACATCATGACGCCCTGGTACTTGCCGCGTTCGCGAGGCGGCACCATCTCGCCGACGATCGCCAGGACCCCGACCATCAGCCCGCCGGCGCCCAGTCCCTGCAGCGCCCGGAACCCGACCAGCTCACCCATGTTCGCTGACATCCCGCACAGCGCCGAGCCGACCAGGAACACGACGACCGAGGCCATGAAGGCGCCCTTGCGGCCGAACAGATCACCGAGCTTGCCCCAGATCGGGGTGGAGACCGTGGAGGCCAGAATGTAGCCGGTGGTGACCCAGGCAAGGTGCTGCAGGCCGCCTAGGTCACCTACGATGGTGGGCAGCGCAGGCGCGACGATCATGTTGTCCAGCATCGCCAGCAGCATCGCGATGACCAGGCCGCTCATCGCGACCAGGATCTCGCGGTGGCTCAGTTGCGGCTGCGGTTCCTCGGCCTCCAGGTGAGTACCGGGCCCGTGCCCGGCCACCGCCGCCGTGTCCGTTGTCAACGTCGTCTCCCTATGGCAGCCGCTCCGGCTAACCGGAGGCTATCCCTCCGATCTGAGCTGAAGGCTAGCAGATAAGTTGAGGAAATTCCTCCACTTGCTACGATGAGGTATGTCGGTACCCGCTCACCTGTCCGCTGGAGCCAGCCACCGGCCGCTGCGCCGCGACGCCGAACGCAACCGGCTGCGCATCCTTGAGGCGGCCAGCAAGGTCTTCGCTCAGCGGGGGTTGGAGGCGAGTCTGGACGAGATCGCCGAGCATGCCGGCGTGGGTGTCGGCACGGTGTATCGCCGCTTCCCTGGCAAGGACGAGCTCGTTGAAGCGTTGTTCGAGCAGAAGATCGGACAGGTCGAGGCGCTGGCCGAGGAAGCGGCGGCCATGCCTGACGGGTGGCAGGCCCTGACGTCGTTCCTGGAGCGCTCCGTGGCCCTGCAGGTCGCCGACCTCGGACTGCGGCAGGTGCTGCTCACCCATGGATCAGGGCGGGATCGGGTTGCGAGAGCCAGGGCGCGACTCGCACCGCTGATCGGCAACCTCGTGATTCGTGCCCAGTCGCAGGGTGCACTGCGCGCCGACGTGGAACTGCCGGACATCTCGGCGATACTGTTGATGATCACCTCGGTGGCAGAGTACGCCCGCGGCGTGAACGAGGATCTCTGGCGACGCTACCTGGCGCTGATCCTCGACGGGCTGCGCGCAGGGCCACAGTGCAGCCCGCTGCCGGTCGATGCTCTCAGCCACAGCCAGCTCGACCAGGTGATGCGCGCCTGGGACCCGGTTCGGCGGCATCCGCCGTGCTGATGCTCTCTTCAGTCGATGTGTCCTGGGTCGAGGTCCGTGCTCGTTAGCGGCCGTCCGGGCAGTGGAGTGCCGGATGGGGCGCGGAGGCCGTCGAGCATGATCCCCAGTGCGCGTTCGGAGGCCATGCGTACAGCGTGGTCGGAGGTGTCACGCACCCGGCGGAGCAGCAGCGAGATCAGTATGGTGACGTCGCCGGTATCGATGTCTGGGCGCAGTGAGCCTTCGGCCTGCGCCGCGTGCACCACCTGACCCAGGGTTTCGAGCATCGCGTCGCGGAACTGTTGCGTCTTCGGGTCGTCCCGGATGATTGCCCAGGCCAGCGGTGAGCGCATGGCGAGCTGCATGCTCAGCTCCAGTTCGCGGGACTGGCGCAGGAACCGCACCAGCGCGTCCCATGCGGTCGGCTCCTCGGCCGCCGAGTCGCGCGCATGGGTGAGCACCTGACCGAAGTTGTCTCTCGCCACTGCCCGGATGAGCGCCTCGCGGTCGGGAAAGCGCCGGTAGAGAGTGCCCACTCCGACGGCGGCCTTGCGGGCGACCTCCTCCATCGGCACGTCCGGGCCTTCCGCGGCGAAGATCGCCTTGGCGGCGGCGATGATCTGGTCGCGGTTCCGGCGCGCGTCAGCCCGCAACGGTGTCTGGCGGTCCTGCACCTCCGGATCCGCGGTCACTCGCCGATTCTCTCACGGTGCCGAGGGCTCTCACTCCGGGACAGCTGCGGAAAGCACTCCACGTCAGGTACGTTGGAGTGCTAAGCGGAAGAAGGATCTCCACATAGGCCTAGGCCGGATTGGGCCCTGCCATGAGTGATGTCGTCGACCGGCGGATTTCAACGTTTCCGATGCAGCGCACGTGTCCGTTCAGCCCGCCCCTCGAGTACCGCGAGATCCGCGAGGAGAACGCGATCGCCCGCGCCCTGCTGCCGTCCGGACGGTATGCCTGGCTGGTGACGAGGCATGAGGACGTGCGCACGATGCTGGCCGACCCCCGGTTCAGCTCCGACCGGCGCCACCCGGGCTTCCCACTGTTGATCGCGTCGCCGCGGGTCGACCCCACCTTTACTCCGTCACTGATCGCGTTGGATCCGCCTGAACACGGTCCTGCGCGCCGAGCGGTGGTCGCGGAGTTCACCCTCAAGCGGATGCAGGCCTTGCGGCCGCGGATCCAGGAGATCGTGGACGACCGAATCGGCGCGATGCTGGCCGGGTCGAGGCCGGCGGATCTCGTGCAAGCGCTCTCGCTGCCGGTGCCATCGCTGGTCATCTGCGAATTGCTTGGTGTGCCCTACGCCGACCACGACTTCTTCCAGTCACGGTCGTCACTGCTGTTCACTCGCACCACGAGCGTTGAAGAGCGGCAGGCCGGGGTCAACGAGCTGCGAACCTATATGGACGACCTGGTCACCGGCAAGGAACATGAGCCGGGTGACGACCTGCTCGGCCGACAGATACTCAAACAGCGCCAGACCGGCACCGAGGACCACGCGGCGCTGGTCGGACTCGCGCTCCTGCTCCTGATCGCCGGCCACGAGACCACCGCGAACATGATCTCGCTGGGCACCGTCGCGCTGCTAGAGCACCCGGAGCAGCTCGCCACTATCATGGCCGACCCAGGCAAGACGCTGGACGCCGTCGAGGAGCTGCTGCGGTATTTCACCATCGCCGAGTCCGCGACGGCGAGGGTGGCGCTCGAAGACGTCGAGCTGGCCGGGATGCTTATCCGGGTGGGAGAGGGCGTGATAGCGCTCGGCAACGCCGCTAACCGCGATCCGACGGCATTCGAAGATCCGGACACACTGGACTTCGATCGCGGTGCCAGGCACCACGTCGCCTTCGGTTTCGGTGCGCACCAGTGTCTCGGGCAGAACCTGGCGCGGATGGAGCTGCAGATCACGTTCGACTCGCTGTTCCAGCGCATTCCCGGCCTGCGGCTGGCCACCACCGTGAAGGAACTGCAGTTCAAGGACGATGCCTTCATCTACGGTGTCCACGCGCTGCCGGTGAGCTGGTAGAGACCCAGCAAAGGAGGAAACACCATGCGCGTCGTGGCAGACACCGGGCGTTGTGTGGGTGCCGGGCAGTGCGTCCTCACCGAGCCAGGGGTATTCGATCAGGACGAGCACGACGGTACCGTCGTGATACGCACCGAGCACGTGGATGACGACAACCTCCAACGTGTGCGTGAAGCTGTGCACATCTGTCCCAGCCAGGCGCTCGCACTGAGCGAGGACTCAACGGGCAGCGACCCGACGCACCGCGCTTAGTCGGGCTGTCGCGTTGCAGCCACCATAGTTCAACTTAGTTCAATGCGGAGAAGGCCGCCTGCTCGAGAATGTCGGCGGCCAGCTCCCGCAGCCGCGGCTCACGGCTCGCCGCGGCATCGGCGAGGGTGGAGATACGGGCTGCCAGGTACCGCCGGGGTCGGGTACGCCCACGCGACGAAGAGCTCGGGACAGCAGGGCCTCGGCGTCCTCGGGGCAGCCCCCGGAACCGGCCCAGTTCGATGTCGCTGTACTCGTCGGGCCGAGCCGACGGCCAGTGATCCGCGCGGCGAGACCCGCGCTGTGGGGCACGCGTCCGCCAGGGTGTCACCGACCGTCGCCGCGAGCGCGGCCTGGTCCGGGACCACGGGTGCGATGCGGCCGTGCCTGTATCTCGCTCCTCGTCCCTGAAAGTGGTGAAGGCGCATCGGCCCACCTGCCCGAGCCCGCGTCGGTCGATGCAACAGACCCGATACCATCGCGCGTCAGCCAGCGATAAAGGTCCACGCCTAACTTTGGTGCGGTAGGGGGGTGTTGATCTGCCCGGGCTTCGGACGTATTATTGTCGAAAATTTCTTCCAGAAAGGAATCCGGTGAATACGCAGGTCGAAACCCTGGAGTTTGAGGCCGAGGCGAGCCAGCTCTTGGAGTTGATGATTCATTCAATTTATTCGAACAAGGATATTTTCCTGCGAGAGCTTATCTCCAATGCCTCCGACGCGCTGGACAAGTTGCGGTTGGAGATGTTCCGTGACAAGGATCTGCAGGTCGATATCTCTGATCTTCATATCGACATCGAGGTCGACAAAGAGCAGCGCATGCTCACTGTGCGTGACAACGGCATCGGGATGTCACGCGACGAGGTCGTACACCTCATCGGCACCATCGCGAAATCCGGTACGGTCGAATTCCTGCACAAGATGAAGGAATCGAAGGATGCGGCGGCCTCGCAGGATCTCATTGGGCAATTCGGTGTCGGCTTCTACTCATGCTTCATGGTGGCCGACAAGGTCACGCTGCTGACGCGGCGCGCAGGAGAGAGCCAAGCCACCCGCTGGGAATCCAGTGGTAACGGAACCTACACCATCGAGTCGGTCGACGACGTGCTGCAAGGTACCGCGGTCACCCTGCACCTCAAACCTGAGGACGAAGAGGATCACCTCTTTGACTACACGGTTGACTGGAAAATAAAGGAGATCGTCAAGCGTTACTCCGACTTCATCACATGGCCCATCAAGATGGAAGTTGAGCGCACGGACAAGGATGGCAAGATCACGTGCGAGATCGAGACGATCAACTCGATGAAGGCGCTCTGGGCGCGGTCCAAGAACGAAGTCAAGGAAGACGAGTACAGGGATCTCTATAAGCATATAAGTCATGATTGGAACGATCCACTCGAGATCATCCGCATGCAGGCGGAAGGGGCTTTTGAGTATCAGGCGCTGCTGTTCATCCCGTCCCAGGCGCCGTTGGACTTGTTCATGCGGGACCGCAAGCGCGGCGTCCAACTGTACGTGAAGCGCGTGTTCATTATGGACGACTGTGAAGCGCTCATGCCCGAGTATCTGCGCTTTATCAAAGGCGTGGTGGATGCGCAGGACTTGTCGCTTAACGTATCACGAGAGGTCCTCCAACAGGACCGTCAGATCCAGATGATGCGCCGACGCCTGGTCAAGAAGGTACTGTCGACGGTGAAGGACATGATGACCGATAGCGTCGACCGCTACAACACGTTCTGGAAGGAGTTCGGTCGTGCCGTCAAAGAAGGACTTCTCAATGACTTCGAAAATCGCGATACGATTCTCGACATTGCATCGTTCTCGTCGACGTACCACGCGGAGCAGTTGACCACCTTGCGTCAATACCTGGAGCGCATGAAAGAAGGACAACAACACATCTACTATATGACGGGCGAGTCGCGGTCGATAATCGAAAGCTCGCCACACATGGAAGCCTTCTGCGCCAAGGGACTTGAAGTGCTACTGCTGGCCGACCCGGTCGACGAGATGTGGGTCGAGTCGGTCCGCGAATTCGACGGCACGCGGCTGCAGTCGATCGCTAAGGGACAGGTCGACCTCGACACCGAGGAAGAGAAAAAAACGGCTGAACCCGAACGCGACCAACAGAAGAAGGATTTTGCGGCCCTGCTGTCCTGGATGACGACTAAATTGCAAGAAGATGTGAAGGAGGTACGACTGTCGTCACGCCTCACTACCTCACCGGCCTGCATCGTCGGAGACGCGCACGACGTCACGCCAACCCTGGAGAAGATGTATCGTGTCATGGGGCAGGACATGCCGCACATCAAGCGCATCCTCGAGCTTAATCCCACACACCCGCTGGTGAGCGGACTACAGAAAGCCCACGACGAACGCCAGGACGACACCGGACTGGCTGAAACAGCCGAGCTTCTGTATGGGATGGCGCTCCTCGCAGAGGGCGGCGAATTGAGTGATCCGTCACGCTTCATACATCTACTGGCTAATCGACTGGCACGGGCGCTGTGAAGTACAGGAGAAAGTCGGTCGCCCGCGATCTTATCGGATCGTATACGGCGTAGCGTCACAGATCATGGATCCGACACCGGACTACCCCGATGGTTATGTCCGTTTCTGCAGTTATCCCGGATAATTCCGCACGGTGAAGCGTGATTTTGCTGCCCGTTCCCGGTGGATCTGAAACACTAGCCGGACAGCACGTTCGCGTAACTCATCCGGATACTTCTCGGTGCGGGCATGACTCAATCCTCCCATGAGATTAGAGCCTCCATCACACCCGGGACGGTTCACTTTCGCTGCGCGGGAAGGGCATCAACTATGGCACCGGCTTCAGTCCCGCCGGACACAGTTCACGCCGGGCGTTCGAACCGGAGGTTATCCGCCGCGAGATGCAGATCATCGCCGACGACTTGCACTGCACCGCCGTGCGCGTCACCGGTGGCGATCCGGGCCGGTTGAGCGCGTCGGAGATCACGAGGTGCCCACCGGGGCGGAGCACGCGCGCGAACTTTCGGCCAGCACCGAGGCCAGTTGCGGCACGTGGGACAGCGCCAGCGCGCAGACAACGGTGTCCGCCGCGTTGTTGGAAGCGGTAGCCGGTGTAGGTCAGTCTGTCGAAGGTCGGCGTCGGGGAGGTGCTTGCGGGCCTGGACGAGCATCTCCGGCGAGGTGTCGATGCCGATCACGCGGTGGCCGGCGCCCAGGACTGGTACACGTCGGCCGTGCTGATGGCGCCGGGCGTCGCCGTCACGCCTTCGGCCTGCGCGAGGGCGGGAGTGTCCGGTAGTGCGCGGATCTCGGTGATCCGGGTGGCATCTTCGATCCCAACGATGGCGAGCTTCAACGACGGCCTGCGCGGTTTGGTTTCGAAGGCCCTATGCGAGCACGGGCTTCCGTCCGCTCTCCGCGAGGGACGGGTTCCCTCGCGCGGAGCAGGGGTGGCTTGACGGGCTGCCGCCTGGTTGCCTAAACTATCAAAGGCAGCCGCCTGGTTGCCTTTTGGGGAATAGGTTGATGGACGCGGTGTTCAAGGCGTTGGCCGACCCGAGTCGACGCCGCCTGCTCGACACGCTGAACCGGCGCAATGGGCAGACCCTGCGAGAGCTGTGCGCGGTCCTGGACACCACGCGCCAGGCGGTCACCAAGCATCTGGCGATGCTCGAGGAGGCGGGCCTGGTCACCACGGCGCGGCGTGGCCGGGAGAAGTTCCACCACCTCAACGTCGCGCCGATCAATGACATCGCCGAGCGGTGGATCCGTCAGTACGACCGCAGCCGAGTCCACGCGCTCGCGGACCTTAAGAGAGCCCTGGAGGAGCCCCCCGTGAGCCAGACTGAGTTCGTCTACCAGACCTACATTCGCACGACCCCAGAGAAGCTCTGGCAGGCGCTGACCGAGCCGGTCTTCATCGCGCGCTACTTCGATGGCGGCGGCCCACGCTTCGATTTCCAGGAGGGCTCACCGGTCCTGTGGAAGATGGGCCCTGATGACGGACCACACGACTGGAACCAACGGATCCTGGTGTCCGAGCCCTACCGCACGCTCTCCTACAGCTGGCACAACTACCAGCCCGAGATGCAGCAATTCTTCAGCTGGAGCGACGAGTATCTCGCCGAGCTCCGGAAGGAGAAGATCTCGAAGGTGACCTTCGAGATCGAGGAGATGACGCCGACCGCGGTCAAACTCACCGTCACCCACGACGACTTCGAGCCCGACAGCGAGATGCTCCGGGGCGTGCGCGAGGGTTGGATCGGCATCCTGTCCAACCTCAAGTCCCTGCTCGAAACGGGGCGGACGGTATCCGAGGAGGAGGCGCCAGCCCTGGCCTGAGTCCTGCCAGCGGTCGAACGCTAACGATCGTTCGTGAGACATTTCCGGGGGTGAGGCGTTTCTGCAGGTCAAATGTGTAACGCGTGTCGTGTACTCGGCTACCGTGACGCAGGAATTCGGTGCCTCCACTCGCGCCCTGGTCGCGATCATCAGCACACTCAATGCCGAAATCGCGACGCTCCAAGCCGAGGTTGATGCCCATTGTGGGCGGCACCCGGACAGTGAGATCTACCTGAGCCAGCCCGGACTCGGAGTAATCCTCGCCGGCCGGGTGCTCGCCGAATTCGGAGACGATACGCACCGCTACACCACCGGAAGAGCACGCCGAAACTACGCCGGCACCTGACCGATCACTCGCGCGTCCGGTACGAAAAAAGCGGTACTGGCTCGCTACGTCCGCAACCGGCGTCTCGGCGACGCCCTGTTCCAACAGGGCGTCGCCGCCCTCACGAAATCACCCGGTCCCCGCGCCCACTACGACGCCATGCGAGCCCGCGGCATCAGCCACTACGACGCCCTCCGACGCCTGGCCAACCGACTACCCGCACGGCTGCCTACGCCACCACACCCCCTACAACGAGGCCACCGCCTGGCCACCCCACAACAAGATCAACAAACTGCCGCTTGACAACCTACAACCGTGGGATGTCTAACCAGGTGCCGCAAGCTGTGTCTGCACTGCGGGGCGCCGCGGCCGCAGGCACGGCCGTGGCAGGTGCAGCGCCTCGCCGAACGCTGCCCTGCGCCTCACCGCGTGTTGATCGTCGCGGCGGCCTACACCGGTCTGCGGTGGGGGCAGCTGGCCGGTCTGCAATGGACCGGGTCGACCTGGCGGGAGGGGGTCATCGTGATCGACCCCCACGAGGGGGCGCTGCACGAGACTGGTGGCCGGCTGGCTGGTCCTGGGGTCACTGAAAACGCCGGGGAGCGCCCGCACAGTGCACCTACCGCCGTTCCTGGTCGACCTTGCTCACCGAGCACCGCGCCGGCCACGACGGCCGGTTCGTGTTCACCGACGGTGAGGGTGGGCTGCTACGGCGCTCCAACATCCGCCGCCGGGTGTGGCTGTCCGCCGTGGCCGGTGACCCCGCCTGCGGGTGGGCACCGATCCACCCCGGCCTGCACTTTCACGATCTGAGCCACACCACAAGACATGGCTGATCGAGGACAGCGTCCCCGAAGTAACATCGCAGGAATGAACACCACCGAGCATTGCCCAGACTACATACCCTCATCAGCAGCAGCCAAGATCAACTGCTCCCATATTGCTCCCACCAGCACAACCCACCGATAACAAACACTCGCGGACCGTCTGACCAGGTATTACGACTGGTGGGCGATACTGGGATTGAACCAGTGACCTCTACCGTGTCAAGGTAGCGCTCTCCCACTGAGCTAATCGCCCGAGGCGGAGGCGGGAATCGAACCCGCGTAGAGGGCTTTGCAGGCCCTTGCCTAAACCACTCGGCCACTCCGCCGTACCTGATTTCCTGAAGGAACTCCGAAGGAGCGACGACCTGTGGCCGACCCTCCGGAGGCCCGCTCCAGGGGCGGCCCGGCGTGGGCCGCGCAGAGCGGACGACGGGATTCGAACCCGCGACCCTCACCTTGGCAAGGTGATGCGCTACCAGCTGCGCTACGTCCGCATGCTCCCGGCGGGACTTGATCTGGCTGCCCGTCTGGTGCCAGAACTCTAGCCGACCTTCGAAGCCGGGGCCAAACCGCCCGGTTCAGGGCAGGTCGTTGGCGATCAGCTGGCCGAGCGCGTCGTCGACGTTCATCCACCGGGACTCGTGCCCCGGCAGGACGACGTCGTAGCTGGCGTCCAGGAACTCGGCGAGCCGCTGGGCACTCGCCTCGAACACCGCGTGCCCCGATGGTGAGTTGAGCTCCACCACGATGATCTCGGGCTCGCCGGCACCCGGCCGGATGAGTACGTCGCCTTCTCCTGCTTCGGTGAGCAACCCGTCCGCCAGCAGGTCGCGGGAGAAGACCCACTCGACCCAGCCGGCTCGCCCGGTGCGGAAGGCTGCCACCACCGCGAACGGATCCCGAGTGTCGTACCGGAGCTCGACTTGCACAGGCACCGCGGGAGTACGCGGCGCCAGCAGATCGAACACCGCTGATGAACGGAGGGTCACATGGTCTTTGCGCATCGTTGTCGCCACCTTTCTGTGCCTTCGGGCCTGAAACGAGTGACCCGCGCTGGTGTGACGTGGGGACACCCGTGCTACGCCCGGATGCTCAACGCAGACCACTCGGACGGGGCAGAAACTCCCATCCAGAGGCCCGAGATCGTCGCTCAACGTGCTTGTTGACCGCTCGTATGCACGAAGATGCACGAGCACTAACCTGAACCGACAGGCCAGTGCCGGCGTAGGTACAACGTGAGGATCCCCCTGGTGGTCGATGAGGCCCGATCGAGCGCCCACCGGTCCAACCGATCGGAGGGTGCCGCCTGGTCCGCACCATCTGTTTCCATGTCGGCCGGAGAGGCGTCTGACGCGGAGCTCGCCCGCAGGCTCGGGGACGCCGATGGGGAGGCGCTGGCTCAGCTCTACCAGCGCTTCGGCCGGCCTTGCTACTCGCTGGCTCGCCGGATCTGCGCGGACGACGGGCTTGCCGAGGAGGTGGTACAGGAGGTGTTCCTGACGTTATGGCGAGATCCTCGTCGCTTCGACCCTGCCAGAGGCAGCTTCGCCACCTGGCTGCTCACGCTGATTCATCACAAGGCGGTCGACGCAGTGCGTAGGGAGAGCACCGTCCGCAGACGGGTGGTGCCTGCACCCGAGGCAGGTGAGGACTGGTCACCCACCCCGGTGCCGGGCGCCGATCAGGCAGCGATGGCACGCGTCGCGGCCGGCCAGGTGCGCGAGGCGTTGCATCAACTGCCGGTCGAGCAACGGCGAGTGCTCGCGCTCGCGTACTTCGGCGGGCACACCCAGCGGGAGATCGCGGCGCTCACCGGTGTGCCGCTGGGCACGGTGAAGTCGCGCATGTTCGCCGGGGTTCAACGGTTGCGATCGCTGCTCGACGGTCAACTCGGGCCGGAGGCCGTGGCCGCCGAGATGCATGGGATCGGGGAGGTGAACCGGTGAACGTGCAGGATCACGTGTCGGGTTGCCCGCATCGTGAACTCGCGGTCGGATGGGCGCTGCACACCCTCGAGCCGGCCGAGGAGTCACTGGTCGCCCTACACCTGGCGGACTGCTCGGAATGCACCTGTACCGTCGCCGAGACCGAGCAGATCGGTGCTGCGCTAGGCCTGTCCATGTCGGAGGTGGCGATCCCGAGCGCAGGGCTGGAGCAGCGGGTGCTCGCTGTCACCAATGTCGGCGCGGGAGCGCCGGTCATCCCTCTGGTGCAGCCCCCTCGGGGGACCGGGAACGTCCTGCGGCTGCGCTATCGGGCGCTCGCGGCGGCGGCAGGGGTGATGCTGGTCGCTGCTTCGATGGTGCTCGGGATCCGGGTCATGCAACTGGGCGACCAGCGTGACCAGGCAGTACAGCAAGTGACTGCGATGGCGGAGGCGATGCGGCGTGCCGCGGATCCGGCATCGGTCCGGGTGCCCTTGGTGACCAGCGACGGCCGTTCCGTAGGCATGGTGCTCGCCAAGCCGAACGATGTCGCCGTGGTGGCCACCGGCCTGCCCAGCAACCGGGTGACCGATCAGACCTACGTCCTATGGGGTCTCGGTGGTGGTGCACCAACGCCGCTCCGAGGATTCGATGTGGTATCTCATGGGCCCGTCCTGCACCCAGTAGGCTCAGTACTGGACGCTGGAGAGTTCACCGGATATGCGATATCGCTCGAACCGGGCAGACACCTCCCTGCGGCGCCGACAGATGTCGTGGCGAGCGGGAAGGTGGGAACCTGAGCGGGACGACGGAGCAGTCAGCCCGGCGGGCAACGGGTCCGGCCGGGAACCAGCACTGGTACACGCGGTTTCGGGAGTGGGTGGGCAGTCGGCCCACCACCGATCTGGCCTACCGGATCGCGGTCGGTGTGGTGGGTACGGCGGTGCTGATCACCGGCGTCCTCGCCATCCCGTACCCGGGGCCCGGGTGGCTCATCGTGTTCGCCGGGCTCGCGATCCTGGGAACCGAGTTCCGTTGGGCGAAGCGTGCGCTCTCGTTCGTCCGACGGCACTACGACGCCTGGACCGGGTGGCTGCGCCGCCAGCCGTACGGCGTGCGTCTGATCGTGGTGATTGTGACCGGCGCTGTTGTGCTACTGACCCTGTGGCTGGTCAACGCCCTAGGGCTGGTCGCAGGGTGGGTCGGGTTGCAGTGGGATTGGGTGCGTTCGCCGCTAGCCTGATCCTGTATGGTGATCCCGCCGCCGCGACGAGGGGCGATTAGCTCAGCGGGAGAGCGCTTCGTTCACACCGAAGAGGTCACTGGTTCGATCCCAGTATCGCCCACTCAGGTCAGAGGCTCGGTACCCTGATTATGGCGCCGGGCTTCTGTCGGCAGAGTCAGCAGAAAGTCAGCAGACGTAGTCGCGGTCGCCGCGAGATCGGTCGGCGTGCTCAGCCGGGCGCCCTTGGTGCGTGGCCGACCGGAGCGTCCGGTACGTGGTGGCGTGGTGGCGGTGGTTCCATGCAGCACCGAGGTGACTTTCAGCCTGCTGGTCCACGTGAGCTGCGTGTCCAAGCCACGAAGGTGTTCACCCACGTAGGCCGCGTCCCCAACCATATGCACTCTGCGGTCGGGATGGCGAGCGGCGATCAACTCGACCATTTCACGTGCGTAGGCGAGCTTGCCGGTGCGCCGGGCCGCCACAACCGGGCCAGAACCGGGAGACAGACTGGACGGGACAGAAACGGCAACTCAACGACGATTCCGGTCACCACCCAACAGTTGCCGAAGCCGATGAGTTTCGGTCCCTTCGCGGCCCCGTCGTGATGCCAGGCCACACCGAACACCTTCTTGCCCGACCGCTTGAAGAGCGTGTCATCGACCGCGACGATGATCGGTGATCGTGCTGGGAGCAGCCGGGCCACAATCAGGCCGGCCAGCGCCAATCCGACCGCGTCGGCCGACCACCGGGCTGCGGCGAAGAATCGGTGTGCGCGGCTGTGATGCCACCAGCGTTCCAAGCCCGCGCCGGTGAGCATTCCGCACACCGTTCGGCGGCGAGTCTGAGCGATCAGACCGACGACCAGTCCGCTGAACGTGCGAAATGTTGGTACGGTGAAGGCCGGTCGGAACACGGCCAGCAGCCCGGCCAGCGAGTCCGGTATCGTCCCATCGGGAAGTATCGATGGATCATTCTCACGAGGGTGGTGCAGACACCGCCGATGCTTCCCTCACTCACACCCCAAGATCCACAATCGTCCGAGCGCTTCTACCGTGCCGACGGCTGGCTTCCTGACGGACAACGACGAGAAGAAGACAAAAAGTTTCGGGCTTGTTGGGTCACTCAGGATCTGGTCAGGTGGCCTGTGACGCTGGCGAGGCGCACTCTGTGGGTGCCGAATTCGAGGAAGAACAAGACATACAGCCATTGCAGGAACATCCGTGCCGATGGTGAAGACATCGCAGGTCACGATGGGCCGGGCGTGTTCAGCGGTCTCCAGCCCGCTTAGGTTCGTTTTAGTTCGAGTGAACACTCCCGCACGGACGCTGACCTGCGCCGCCACCGCTGTACACCCGTCAGCGGACCACAGCCTCGATCGCCTGCCGCCCCGGCCTGACGTCATCGCTATCAGCACTCAGCGCGAGTGCGGGCGTTCGCTGGGCCATGGAAATTGCGGCCTGGACAGCGAGCCCTGCTCGAACCAGTCCCGCCCCTGCATACCGCTACCACCGGAGCCGGCTCGGCCCTCGCGGCCCATACCGGGCAACACCAGGATATCCAATTCCACGGTGTCCAGGTCGGAGGGGTCACGTTCGTGGTGAGCGCCCAGCGCACCGTAGATAGCGCAGAGCTGGTCGTAGATCGGTGTGTCGCTCATCCCGAGGGGGCTCAATGAGCACCTACCGAATCCGGGCACGGCCCTGCCCGCCGCGCGAAGATCAAACGTTGCTCCTTCGAGTCAGTTGTGCCAGCAACCTTTACCCGAATCTGCGCGGGCACGACCGGTACAAGGCCAGAATTCTGGGCAAAATAAAAGTTAACTTCTCGTTTTCCGGGGCACCATCCGCACCGATTGCACCGACCACATCCTGATCTACCACCACGCCGCCACGGTCCTGGCCGAGTATGCCCAGCATGACAACGGCCATCGCGACACCAGTCCCGAGATCAACACGTACCAAACGAGAACCACCACCTAGCCCCCATACCAGTCCCCACTCCATCCGATGTCCCCAATTACTCGGCGGCATGATCAACGAATACCACCCAGCTGCCTGATCACACCCAACAAACCACCAGGTCACCGGCTTAGCGCGAGTTTGAAGCGGTACATCATCATGATCATCTGACATCGAGGAGTCGTCCTGCTGCCGGGGCGCATTTGTGCGGCCAGTCCCGCCCGCAGGTGAGATGATCTCCGTCGGTGCGGCCGGGGCGGATGTGCGTTGGGGTGCGGTGGTGGCCTGCGCGAGTTGGCTCACGACGACGAGGTTGTGGTCACGTCGGTGGCGATCGACAGAAAGGGGCACGGGGTGGGTGCCAGGTGGTGATCTCCGCGGTTCTGGAGCTGGTCGTGCTCAGCCTCCCTTCGGGGATCTACCTGGCGTTATGCGCCCGCCACGGCCATCACCGCGAGGCCTGCGCTGTGGTGGGGCTGTGCTGGCCTGCCCGGGGCGGGTGGGCCCTGGCATTGGGAGTCTTCGTGATCGCCACCGGCCTGGGCTACACTGCGTCCCGCGGTATCGCCGTGATCGATCCCGCTGTGCTCCACCCCGGGAGTCCTGCTGCGGTGAGGTGGGGTGGGGGTCTGTCCTGGCGTTGGGCGAGGTCGCGCACCAGGTCGCGGATGCGGAGTACGCCTTGGCATCGGCCCTGGTGGTCGGTGACGATGATGTCGTCGTAGATGTGCTCGGTGGGGGTGTCGGCGACCATGTCGATGGCCTCGGCCAGGCTGGTCTGCAGGTGCAGGGTGCGGGGTGGGTCGGCGAGTCCGGCGGCGGGTCGCTTGGCGTGCAGGGAGTGCCCGAAGGGTCCGGTGATCGCGAGCATGAACCGGTCGCGGTTGAGTGACAGCAGCGGGTGGTGTTCCTCGTCGACCAGCACCAACCCCGTCAGCTCGGGGCGGTGGGCGAACAGCGTGCGGGCGGTGTCCCCGATGGTGTCCAATGGCAGGGCGGCCGCTGGGTGGGCCAGGTCGGCGGCCACGACCGGGCGCCGTGGATCGATGTCAACGGAGGTGGGGTCGGTGCTGGCGGGGCTGGTACGCCGGTCCAGCACCACAGCCGGGATGGGTTGAGTGCGGGGGCGCTGCTGGGAGGGGCCGAGCAGCTGGCCCTGCACCTGGTAGACCCCTTGGGCCCGCAACGCGGTGGCGTGTTCAGCGGTGTCGCATCCGTCCGCGATCAGCGTCGCGCCGGTCTGCTCCGCGAGAGTGATCGCGCTGGCCAGCGCGGCGCGGGCTCTCGGCGCGCTGGGCAGGCCTGCGGTGTGTCTCGCGGCGAGCAGGAGCACCTCGGGCCGGACGTCGATCAGCGTGATCATCGGGTAGGTCCCCGCGGCATCGAGACCGAGCCCGAACCCCGCTGCACGCAACCGGGTCAGCCCGTCCTCGAGATTCCCCGGCGGCGCCTGGTCCGGAGCTACTACTAGTCTGATCACCACCTGGCTCGGGTCACAGCCCAAATCGGCCACCGTGTCGCGCAGCGGTGGGAGCGGGTCATGCTCGGCGCAGACTGTGTCGGCCCACAAACTCAGATGCAGCGGCAACAACATCCCGTGTTTGTGCGCCCGTCGCGCCGCCTCCGCGGTGAATCCCACGTCCAGCCGGACCGACCGCCCTGCGAGACCGGTCACCGGACGCACGTGATCAGCATCGTCTGCGGCCGCCCGCGTATGCACCTCCAGTGCCATCACCCCACCCGTGCGCAGATGCACCACCGGCCGGAAGCGATACGGCACGTCCCCGACCACATCGCGAATCTGCAACCCCACGGGGACCGATTGTCGCCACTGTCGAGGCCCCCAGCCACCCCCCTGCCCCATTCAGCCGTACTGTTCACGCGGAGTTTCACCCTCCGTGATCACGCCAAAACGTGATGCGAGGTTTTGGCGAGTCGGCGGCGGGGATCTCACCCGCCGCCGACTCGCCACCACCTGTGTGACGAATACTGGCACGGCACAGGGTGCGGACCTGCCGGCGCGAGCTCCTGGACCGCACCTTGATCTGGAACCAGCGGCACCTGCTCCACGCGCTACGGGAGTTCGAACAGTTCTAGTTTTTCGGCAAGGACAGGGTCCAGGTAGAGGCCGACGACGTCGCGGACCTAGTGTGTGTCCGCCCCGGGTCTGCTCCAGCGTCTAGGACACGTCCGCGGCCACCGCTTACCCCGGAATCTTTCTCACAAATATTTCACAGAAAGTGTCCACCACCCTGTTCGAGCGAGAACGGGTTCTGAGAAGAAATCGGCCGTTTCTGAGAACACAAACCCCATCCCGTTCACCGGTGCGTTACCGACAAGGAGAGACCACAAGGACACCGGTGTGGCCAGCCCTCACGAACCCGTTGGCTGATGCACACCCACATCAGCAGACCCCCGGTCCTGATAGGACGTTGGCCGTCACCCCGCCATGGACCTTGTAGTAGATTGGGCCCACCACACAGCTTGAGAATGGGCCGATATCGACGAGGGCGCGCATTCCCGGGCCGAGGTAGAAGCCGTCGGTGTCGTGGAAGTCCGGACCAAAGGACTGCGAGTTGGTGCGGATCGGGAGCAGTGTCGCCTTCGCCCCATCCTTGTCCTTATACTTGGACCAGTAATCCCAGATCACTGCGGCGGTCTGAGGGTGGCTTTGGGCATACTGGCTGTAGTTGTCAGTACCCGGATAGCCTGGCACCGGACGGTCCCAGTTGTTGAAGATCCCGATCTGCACGGCGCCCTCGTTGTACACGACACCGCATGGACCGTAGTTTTCCGTATTGAACTCTTCGCAATGTCCAGGTTCGCCCGCCGAAGCCGGTGCCGCCGTAGCGACGGTGATCCCAGCACAGGCGATGACGGCTGCGGCGAGTGTGGCAAGGGTCCGCCGGCGGGCGGACAGCTGAACGTCCATGGAAAGCTCCTTTTCGACTGTGACACTCGTTTGATCGGCCCTGCTCGTCGAAAAGTCCACCAGAAACAGCCGGGACCGGTCCCGACCCTGGCCAGCGAACTGCGCACGGCCACACCCGTGACTGGCAGTGGTGGCAGCTTGCTCGCCGCACCTCTCGTGTTTCGCACTTTTTGCGCCTGTGGCCGGTGGTACGCGACACGCCGGGCCCCTGAGCGCGGGAAAATCCGACCTGGCACGGTCGCTGCTCGCGGACGCGCTGCCCTGTGAGTGCCGAACTGGTCATCCATGACCGTGACCTGCGGCATCGCTGGACAGCGCCGCGAGGCATGATCGCCGATCATGACGGTATGAGGGGTCTATCTCGTCTTCGGGCAGCTCATGGCCTGGCTGGGGCTGCTGGCCCGAGGTTCCATGTCGAAAAACGCGGAGATCCTGTTGCTCCGACACGAAACTGCCGTGCTCCGCCGCCAGGTCAGCAGACTGCGGCTGTCCTGGGCCGACCGAGCGGTGTTCGAGGCCCCTGGCCCGATTACTGGCCCAGGCTGGCCGGCTACTTCGGATCGTTGCCCCTGCCACGATGGTGCGGTGGCACCGGGACCTGGTGACCCGACGCTGGACCCAATCCCGACGCCACCGAACTGGCGGCCGCTGCACTGCTCCCGAGTGCGCCGGTTGGTCCTGCGGTTGGCGTCGGAGAACTCCTCCTGGGGATATCGCAGGATCCAGGGCAACTCGCCCGGCTCGGTTACCAGCTTGCACCCAGCACGGTGTGGTTGATTCTGAAGCGAGCTGGCGTCGACCCCGCACCTCGCCGTGACGGCCCCATCTGGCGACAGTTCCTCGCGACCCAGGCCCAGGGCATTCTCTGGTGCACTTCAACCACCATCGCTCCCACCGCGCTCAACCAGGCAACACCACTCAGGCCACTCCCACCGCCCGCGTCACCGGCCCACCTACGCGTCCAACGGCGCGACCGACTCGGGGGACTGATCCACGAATATGCCCAGGTAGCATGACCTGGATGACCTATTCGGCACCCACACGGATGGCTGGTGCAATATGGTTGCTCTCTTGCCTGGGAAACGGGAAGGACCAACCTCATGTCGAATGAGGAAACGGCTGATGAGGGCCGATTGATCGACGGCCGGTACCAACTTACGAGGCAGCTCGGTTCCGGCGCGCATGGCGTTGTCTGGTTGGCGGAGGACACCAAGGTGCCCCGGCAGGTCGCGCTCAAACGGGTGTTGGCCAACGATCCCAGACCGGTCGCGGAGCGCAAGAGATCATTCAAGGGAGAAGCCAGGGCGCTGGCCAGACTGCACCATCGGAACGTCGTCATCCTGCATGATATCGTTATTAACGAAAACGACGAATTGTGGCTGGTTATGGAGTATGTATTGACTGGAAGCCTGGCCGACATTAGTCGAATGCCACCGGAACGGGCCATGCGGATTGGCGAGCAACTTGCCGACGCACTCGCTGCCATGCACCGGAATCAGATGCTGCACTGCGATATCAAACCGGGAAATGTACTGCTCGCCGACGAGGACGATTGGGTCAAACTCAGCGATTTCGGGCTTTCTCGGTTGCCGGAGGGCAGTATGAGCCTACCGGTCGGCAGCCTGATAGTTGGCACCCCCGCGTTCATGGCACCAGAGGTCGCCAACGGGGAGGAGCCGTCATCGGCATCGGATGTGTTCTCCCTGGGTGCGACCGTGTATGCCCTCGTCGAGGGTTGCTCGCCCTACGGACCGGCCGATAACGGGCGCCCCATGCTGAACCTGGCCCGGCGGGAGGCGATTATCGAGCCTCGCCGAGCCGGTCCGCTGGCCCCGGTGTTGCGGGAGATGCTGGCGCGCGATCCACGACATCGGCCAACGGCCGACCAGGCCAAGAAGAAACTGGCGGTCATCGGCGGCCGTCAGCCGGTGGCCTTACCGAGGAGGGTGTTCCGGCTGCCGCCACTGCCCCGGCCCTCCGGCCGGGTGGGCGTGGCTACAGCGGCCTGCTCCCTAGTGGGCATCGTCCTGGCTTGGGTGTTCTGGCCGGGGTCTCCGCCCCAAACACCGTCGTCGCCGGTCGTTTCCGACCAGCGGGCCGTCGATCCGTGTGCGCTGGCCGATGCCGATGCGTTCAGTCGGTTCGGTGGAACTGACAAACAAGATGATGCTGGTAACTTCAACCGGTGCGATGTGTACGTCGCCACGGCAGACGGCCGCGTCGACGTCAAGGTGGAGCTGAATACGCCTGCCGAGGTAGGGGGTGTGCCGCAGGGCCAGGTGCGCCAGTCAGGCGGCCTGACCATCGTGGCGGAGCCACTCGACGACGGCGAATGCGACCGGGCGATCGTGCTGTCCGACCGGAACCAGGTCGATATCGCGGCATCTGTCGACCAGGACGGTCAGCGCACGAAGTACCTATGCACGCTCGCGGATGCGGCAACCAAGGGAGCGGTGAACACACTGGCCAGAAACGGCATTCCGCGGCGCGCCTCGCTACCACCGTCGTGGTCCTGGTTCTATGTCAACGCCTGCGGTCTGCTGGATGCCGACGCGCTGGCCCAGTTCCCAGGGGTAGCCGCGCTGAACCCCGATATCGGCTTCAATAACTGGGAATGCGTCTGGCACAGCACAACCAGTTCGGCGTTCCTGCGAGTCCGGTTCGACCGTAATGGGATACCGACCGCCGCCGATGGTCAACCCGTACAGCTCGCCGGCCGGTCCGCGTTCGTCGCGCCGAACGGCTACGGAGACAAGACATGCCAGGTTGCCGTGATCGGCCACCAGTACACGGACTCGCTGGCGCAGCCGACCGTCGAACGACTGCTCGTCGTCATCACCGGCCCGCAGCCGGTCAACCAGTTGTGCGACCAGACCGTTGCGATCGCCCGCTCCGCTGCGACCAAACTGCCTTCCTGACCTTGCCCAAGCGCGGGACCCCTCCCGCACCCGTGTGGCACGGTACGGCGATACGACGAGCACGGAGGTCGAAGTGATCAGAAGTCCCCGCATGTCCGGCGGCCGGCGCCTGCCTGCCGAACACAGCAGCCTCGCGCTCGGCGTGCCGCCCGGTGTCCCGGGCACGATCCATGCCCTCGGCATCGCTGGCGGAGTCACATTCGGACCGAAGGAGGGCCGCGCGATCCTGTTCGGCCGTAACCGGCCGGACGTGCACGTCTGTATCGGAGAGAACGACCGCAGAATCAGCCGGCGGCACGGTTCGCTGCACCACCACATCGACACGTGGTGGCTGCGCAACACCGGCCGAGTGCCGCTGCGGCTGCCCGGTTCTCGGCTGCTATTCGCTGAGGACGAACCGATTCCGCTCGCGCCCGGCTACACCCCGGTGTTCGTGCAGGGCTCCAGGGACCGGCAATACGTGTTTGAACTGCACGTGTCCGGCCCGAACGATGACCGACCAGCCGACTGTCCCGAACACGATACGCTGCCGCCGACGATCTGGCGTCTATCGCCGACCGAGCGACTGGTGCTGACCGTGCTGGCCCAGCAGTACCTGATGCATGAGAAATACCCGCATCCACTGTCCTGGCGAGACACCGCCAAATACCTAGCCCTACTACAGCCAGACGCCGGTTGGACACCGAAACAGGTCGAGCGGATGGTCGGCAAGATCCGTTCCCGGCTGTCCAGGAAAGGAGTGACCGGCCTCACCCGTAAAGAGGTAGGCGAGCCGGTCGGCAACATGCTGAACCACAACCTGATCCGCGAACTGATGGGGAGCACCACGCTGGTGCCGCTGGACCTGCAGTTGCTGGACTAGCTTGCTAGGGCCGACGAAGTCGGTGTGATCGAGTCGCGCAGGCCGTCGTTGAAGCTCGCCATCGTTGGGATCGAAAGATGCCACCCGGATCGCCGAGATCCGCACTACCGGACACTCGCCCTCGCGCAGGCCGAAGGCGTGACGGCGACGCCCGGCGCCATCAGCACGGCCGACGTGTATCAGTCCTGGGCGCCGCACTACGACTCGCCCGGCAACCAGATGCGCGACGTCGAGCAGCCCATCGTCCAGCGCATCCTGGACGACCTGCCCGTCGGCACGGCACTCGATACGGCCTACGGCACCGGCCGACACACCGTCCACCCGGACAAGCCGGCCACCGCGTGATCGGCATCGACACCTCGCCGGAGATGCTCGTCCAGGCCCGCAAGCACCTCCCCGACGCCGACCTTCGACAGACTGACCGGCAGTCCCGATACGGCCCGCGCCTCGTTGATCATCGGGTGTCCGAGCAGCATCTGGCCGGTAGCGGCCGCGGCGAGCGACTGCATGTCGACAGACCAGTGTTCCGGTGGTGGCCGACGGGGAACGGATCGCGGCCCGCGCTCAGCCCGCCGGGCCGTCAGTCGCGACTCGACCCAATTGTGGTCAGGCAGCAGCACCTGGCTCCTGCCGCAGATGGTCGCTCTCCGGACCGATTCACCGCCGGCCTGGTCGCATACTGGTGAGAGCGGGTGGCAGACCGTGGATACGTGGATCTAATGTCGCCACACCGCAGCTTGTGGCGATGCCCATGCCCGGCCCACTCGGGCGGTCGACAGCGCAGGGCGTGGTCCGGGCAGCCGGCGGTGGCGATCCGTTCGTAGTCGCTGCCGTGCACTAGCGCTGCGATCAGGTGGTCGAACACGACCCCCAACGGCTCGACGATGGATGCTGGTTGCAGAGGCACGGGCCCCTGCTGGCAATCGTAAGACTCCAGCAATCCCATGATCACGGGTCGGTCTGCGCCTCCAACTGCAGAGAGCCCCGTCCGATTCCGAGGAGAAGGGAAATGTTTGCCATGTCGCCCGTCGTCATCGTCCACGGCGCCTACCATCGGCCCGCCCACTACGACGCGCTCGCCGACCGTCTCCGCGCCCGCGGCGCCCATGTCGTCGTCCCGGACGTCGGTGGACTCCCTTTACCAGAGAGCACCCGCCGACTCCAGGCCGTGGTGGACGACCTCGCCCAGCCGCCGATAGTGGTAGGGCACTCCTTCGGTGGTGCCGCCGCCGGCGCCATGGTCGGCGCCGCCCACATCGTCTTCCTGACCGCGTGGGTGCTCGATGTCGGGGAGACCTGCACGCTCCTGCTCCGAGAGGCCGCCGGCAGAGGTGGCGGTGAGGCGTTCGTGACTGCGCTGCGGCCGTCGGCCGACGGGTCGATCTTCACGATCGATCCTGCCCAAGCCATCGATCTGTTCTACGGCGACTGCTCTCCGGGCGACGCCGAGCGCGCAGTGGGCCTTCTGCGCGCTGACATCGCCGCCAACTTCGATCTGGCTCCGACTGCCGCGTACTGGCACGACACCCCGTCGACCTATGTCATCGCCACCCAGGACCGTACCTGGCCTGCGTCGCTGCCGCCGATCTTCGCCGCACGGTGCACGAGGACGGTAACGATGCCGACCAGCCATTCTCCCTTCCTCAGCCGCCCCGGGGAGATCACCGATCTGATCTTGCGGTCAGCGTGAGCGGCCCGCTCCCAGCTTCGGCCCGAGGATGATGTCCGATCCCGGCGTTTTCTGCCAGGTGAGCAGCATCGCGGCTAAGAGCAGTTCGGCCGGTCACTGCACGTACCCGGTACCCGGGCGGCCGCGACACCCTGAACGAGCGACACAGGTCGACGACAGACTCGTCAGCGGCGTGCAGGGCCCGCCAGCTGCCGGGCCGGGTCGGTCAGACGGTGTGGCGGTAGCGGCCTTCCCAGTAGCGGGCGCGGACGTCCTTCTTGAGGATCTGCCGCATCGGCCTACCCAGCTGCACCATCACCGCCACCGAAGTCGACCACATCATCCCTGGCGACAACCACGACGACTCGAACCTGCGCGCCGCCTGCCACCACTGCAACCAGCGGGCCAACATCACCAGGCCACGGCCGCCATCCATGCGACGACCAGCGGAGCTACACCCCGGGATCATCCAGTGACCCCCCACCCCGCAACCCCCTCGCGACAGTCCTGCCTACCGGGAGGTGCTGCTGCGCGGGCTGGCCCTGGATCTGGCAAATGTGGATCATGGCGCCAGGAATGGGAACCGGTCAGCCGCCAGGAGCAAGGGGGAGGACTGCTCAACCAGCGACCGACCGGCGTCTTAGCCGGTTCGGCGAACCTCGCCGCACCGATGTCGGAGAGCGACATGCGCCACCCGTAGCTGATCGGGTCGGCGGTCAGGATGGCGAAACCGTCTGCCTCGACCCGCTGCAGGGCGTCAGAGATGTAGCCGGGGATCGGGCGTCCGTGGTCGACGTAGAGGCCCTCGACGAGCTTCGTGATCGACGCGTTGCAGCGCGAGCCACTCCGTGAGTTCCGTGCTGACCTCGGTGCTCATGACGTGCCGCCGAGGATGGCGCGGGCGAGGCGCGTTGCGCTTCAGAGGCCGGGACCCGGACCCCCGGGTGTGCCGACACATGCGGGTGCGTTCGTTCTCGCGTTGCATGATGGGCGGCTCGTCTAGTGTCCCACCGTCGGTACGCTGAATGAAGTACCCGACATGGCGCCCCGTTAGTGGGACGCTGTCCCATTGGTGGGACACATGGCAAGGGAAGGATCAGGGTCGTGACCGTTGACGAGGCGCTCGACGCGCTACTCGGACCGCAGCGGACAGGAGACCTATGCGCGGATACCTCGGACCACGGCGCAGCGCTGGGCCGAACCACCGGAGCGGTTGACCGAGGAGTAACCGAACCTGAGACGACGAACGGCCCGGCCCCTCCACCCGGGGCCGGGCCTTTCGTCGTCTCTGGGTGGCGCCGCCTACCGCTCCGGCGTCGGTTCCCCGGCCGGAACATTCCCGCCGGAACCCCCGGAATCCGCGCTGCACATCGACACCGCCCACCACAAGGGCGCGGCGTACCTCTTCGAATCCTCCTGGAAAAAGCCCTACTCCACCCGCGGCGTCCGCGCCATGCTCGCCCGCTACGCCGACAAAGCCGGTCTGCCCCACACCATGCCACCCCACCGGCTGCGGCACTTCCTGTTCACCTGGCTCAAAACCCACGGCATCGACGACGCCCTCATCCACCCCTACTCCGGCCACACCACTCGCGCCGCGACGGCTCCACCGGCCTCTCCTTGGCTGTCGAGAGGGCATTGCACCTCGCGTCGGACAAGCCAGCGTGTTCGACACAAAAGACGTGCGCACCGCGCGGACTTCGAACAGAGCAGCAACGCAAAAAAGCGTCCGAGCGTGAATACGCGCGTTACGCGCGCAATCGAGAAACGACATCGGAGGTGTCAACGTGAGTTCAGACATGACGGAGCGTCAACCCGCGGAAGTGGTCGCTTGCCTGCGTGATGCGATCAACGCCCACGACCTGGATGCGGTCGTCGGCTGTTTCGCCGAGACGTTTCGCAGCGAGCTGCCGGCCTGGCCCGACGGCTCTTTTGTCGGACGCGAGACCGTCCGGCGCAACTGGGGAATGCTGCTGTCCGCGATCCCCGACCTCAAGGCCGAGATCGTGCGGCATACGGTCGACGGCGACACGGTGTGGGTCGAGTGGGAGCAGACCGGCACCCAGCCGGACGGTATCCCTCACCTCGTCCGCGGGATGTTCATCTTCGGAGTGCAGGACGGGCTGGCGCAGTGGAACAGGTTCTATCTGCAGCCCGTTCAGGGTGGCCACCCGCAGATGCTCAATGAGGAGCCAGCTTGACGGTCGTCGGCCAGGCTCGGGTGGTCTGTCTGGGCGAGAGTGCGCATTTCGTGTCCGAGTTCACCCGGGTCCGAGACGGGTGCTGCGCTACCTGGTCCGCGAGCTGGGGTTCTTCAGCTTGTAGGGCTGCGGTGCGACGAACTCCCGGCCTTATGCCGAACGGCCGGTTATGCCGCGCTGCGGTGGATTTTTGACCGAGCTCGCTGCTCCGCTGGATGCCGTGCTGGCGGAGCTATCGGCAGGGCAGGTCACGGCCTTCCTGGTGCGCCAGTCCGGCCTGCGGAGTACCTGGTATGCCAAGGCGATGGTGACCGCGCTGCGGTCGCTGCTGCGTTTTCTGCACACGGCCGGGCACATGCCGCATCCGTTGGTCGGCGCGGTCCCGTCCGTGCCGGGCCGGAAGGTGACCACAGTGCCGCGCTCGGTCAACGCTGATGAGCTGGCCACAGTGCTGGCCGGCTGTGACCGGGACAGCGCGGGAGGACGCCGTGACTACGCGATCCTGCTGCTGGCGAGGTTGGGGCTGCGCGCCGGCGAGGTGAGCGCGATCGAGTTGGACGACATCAACTGGCGGGCCGGTGAGCTGATGGTCCGGGGCAAGGGAAACCGGATTGAGGTGCTGCCCCTGCCGGTCGACGTCGGAGAGGCACTGGCCGACTACGTTCAGTACGGTCGGCCGCGGTGCGCTATCGACAAGCTGTTCGTCATCCTGTGCGCCCCTTCACCGGCCTGGCACCCAAGGCTCCGTCTTCGCGGTGGTCCAGCGCGCCGGTATCGCCCCGTTCGGACCCCACCGGCTGTGTCATGCGCTGGCCTGCGATCTGCTCCGGCATGGCGCTTCGCTGGCCGAGATAGGCCGGGTGCTGCGGCACAGCGACGAACGCACGACCGCGATCTACGCCAAAGTCACGTTGCGCCGGGGTTGCCTGGCGTCCCGCCCCACTCCGCGTCCGCTCTGGCCCGGTCTGCTCCGCTTACGTCCTCGACCTGCTCAGGCCCTGAGGTATCCGCCACTCCCGCACTCCGCCAGCTGACTCAACCGCATCGAGGCCCAGTTCACCGGGCTGCGCCACTTCTGTCTCGACGGCACGGACCACATCACCGCTGGCAGCCAGACAACGCTCCTCTCTAGCCACCGCCTCGCCGACCAACGAACCACTCAGGACACTAGTTGATCATCTGTGTGGTGGAGGCTGTCGACTAGCAGCCGCAGGGGTGTCGAGATGATCATCAACCTGTGCGTCTGGGTGTTATGCCGGAGCTGAGTACCGCCAACAGCCCTGGCGCGGAGTTCGTCGCCGAGGTGCTGGCCTCCGCCTATGGGCTGGGGGACGCGACGCTGGTTCGGCTGCCGATCGGGACGACAACAGTCAACTATCGGGCCACGCTGAGCGGGCGTGCTGTGTTCGTCAAGGTCTACTCCGCAGCCGCGGATCTGAGGGCGGAGAGGGAGGCGATCTCTCTAACACAGCGAGCCGGTGACCACGGCGTGCCCATCGCCGCCATCGCGCTCTCAGCCTCCGGCGAGGCAATCACCCACCACAACCCTCAGACAGCCGTGTCGGTGTGGGAGTGGGTGCCCGGCCACATCGTGAAGACTGGGTTTGATCGCGCTCAGCAGTCGCCGCCGGAACAACCCTGGGCCGTATCCACCGCGCGTTTGCCGCTCATCCAGCCGGCAATGGGCCCGCCCCGAAGCTCGACGGCTGGCTGCACCTCGACCTTGCGCGGCTCGAGGCCACCATCGACACCTTGTTGGGCCTGATCACCGGCCGTGCCGAGCGTGACAGCTTCGACGACACCGCAACCCAGACCCTGCGCGAGCGCCGCGCGGTTCTGCGCTGCGAACTGGACAGGATCGCCTTCGACCCACGCTCTGTTGTTCGGGATACGGACTGGATCAGCGACGGCGTCACTCTCGTTGAGGCCTACCTTGCCGCCAATTCCAACGTTGCCGCCGCAGATGTGCAGGCCTGCGCGTGTCGCGGTGATCCAGCTGCTGACCAGCCTTTTTGGGGTCAAGGACCACTACCTCCAGGCCGACCCGCTCCAGGACGATCTCGACGCCTTCTGGGTGCTTCGGCACCGCGCCGCCACCCGCCTGCTGGAACGAAAACGGTCCACAAAAAGCCAAAAAAGATAGTTCAGTTACGAGACGCTAGGCATAACGATTCCGCGTGATGATTAGGCGATTTTCGTCAGCCGAGGAAGGTAACAACCGCAAACTGATCCAGCTGCGCCTCGCGGTGCCTGGCTACGGTCCTGGCGATGCCGTGCGGTTCCGGCAGGCCGTGCGGTGGGGGCGTCACTGGGTGACAGCGCGCGACTACCGGGAGGCGACGGGGGACGGGGTAGGCGCGAACGAGCCGACCGGGGAGCCGTGCGGTGGGCGTGTAGACCCCCGAAGTCGCAGCCAGGGCACCTGCCGGCGTCACGTGCGCGGCTGCCCATCAGGTCGTACAGCAGCAGCACAGGCGTCCCGGCTCCGCCTCGTCGTACAACACGCCGCCCGAACGCCAGCGAGGTAGGGTTCGCCCGTGGACGCCTGATGAATTGGGACGCGTCGAGAACGGGAGGAACCGCCGATGTCACAGCCTGAACCGATCAGCCGAAATCCAGACAAGGGCTACGTCGCCCTTCTGGGATGGAGCCTGAACGCGGTTGAGGCCCTCGACCGATTCAACCGGCGCTACGTTGTGGTGGCTCCGGATTGGGCCGAGGAATACTGCAGGGACAACGACATCCCGTATTTGTCCTGGGACTTCGAACGACTCAACGATCGCTCGATGGAAATAGCCGAGAACCTGCAGAAGGCGGGGGTCGACGTTGCCATTCCACTGTACGAGGAAACCGTCGAATGGGCTGGCGCCATCAACTCGGTCCTGATGGACAATCCACGCCTGTTCGGCCAGGCGATGTTGCTGCGGGACAAGGCGCTGATGAAGCGGCGTGCGCAGCTCGGTGGCATCCGCGTCGGTATCTTTGAGGAAGCTCACGACAAAGCCGACGTCATCCGATTTCTCAAGCGAGTCAACCAGACGCTGCTGAAACTCGACGGCGACCTGAATGATCCGATCCACCTCAAGGCCTTCGACAAGGCTGGATCCCTCGGGCACCGGGTGATCCGAACTCCGGACGAGGTCGATACGATTCCGGAAGAGGATTTTCCGGTGCTGATGGAATCCCATCTGGACGGCTGGGAATTCGCGGTGGAAGCTTGGGTGTTCAACGGCAAGATCCGCTTTCTGAACATTTCGGAGTACGTCACCCTCGGGTACTCGGTATTCGTCCCGGCCACACCGGAACTGGAGAAGTATCGGCCTCAGATCACCCAGCAGATTGAGAAACTGATCAAAGCGTTCGAGATCGACTTCGGATTCATCCACCCCGAGTACTTCGTCACCAGCGACGGGGAGATGTACTTCGGGGAGGTTGCCTACCGACCGCCCGGCTTCAAGGTGTTCGAGCTGCTCGAACGCGCATACGGCTTCAACGCCTACCAGGCGCTGGTGCTGGCCTTCGACCCGAAGACCACCGAGGAAGAGATCGACGCCTTCTTTCCGCGGGAGGTGGTCGATGCTAGGGGCCACGCTGGATGCTTCGGCGTGTACCCACGTCGCCGTGTCGTTCGCGAATTGTCGATGCCAGAGGAGACGGAGGACCACGACTACTTCGAGTCCCACGAGCTCTCGGCGCCGTTGGAGGAGACGGTCACCAAGCGGACCGCGTTCGGCACGCACTGGGGGCTGGTGTATTTCTTCGGTGACGACCCATACCAGCTGCGTGACCTGCTGAAGAGGCAGGAAGACCTTGATTTCTACGTCTAACGTCCTGGATGAGACATCATGGGGAACCCGTTGAATCCGATTAACAGCGATCTGGGCAACGACGACGCGGCACTGAAAAAGCGCCTAGCGGCGCTCGACGACGCCACGCGGGCCATGGCGGAGACCCGCGATTTCGGGAAGCATCTCAAGCTGCGGCGGGTGCTGGAGTCGCTGCGCCGAGTGATGCTGCAGCCCGATGGCTGCGTGGCCGTCCAGTCCCGCGCCGCCGCCCTCGAGGAGGCCGGTCTGTTCCTGGGCACGGACTGGGCTTCCCCGGAGATCCTGATTCCTGCGCTGAGCGGTGCCGGACTGCACAGCGCAGACGCGGACACAGTCCTCAAGGAGGCGGTGAGCGAGTTACGCATGCTCGCGATCGCCACCGGCGAGTACGCGCATCCGAGGATTTCCGCCGAGGACGCCCACCAGTTCGTGTCGCAGGTGCTGGCGATGAACCTGGCGCTGCTATTCACACCGCCGAGCGAGGCAGAACGCAACAAGCAGGGCAGGATGGCGCAGCTGATCCGAGGCCTATTCCATCATCTCGGCGAGAGGGTGGGCTACGAGAGCATCCTTGACCGGTTGGTGGAAGAGATCTGGCGCATTCTCCGGCAGCGGCCGATCCAGGTGGACCGGGTGCAACACCTGATCACCCAGATCGCGGTCTACCGGGGCGATCCGGATGTCGATCTGGGATCGGCCGGGCAGGGGGCGGATCGGCTGATCAGCAGCCTGTTCGGCACCACGGAGGGGTGTCGGGAGGACCCCGGCCTCGATGTCTACCGGTCCCGGCTGGAAGCGATGGACGCCAGCGGTCTGCAGTACGAGGCGGCGGGGTTCGCCCGGGCGATGCACGACACCGGACTCGTGTCGCCCTATCACGCGGAACTGTTGCGGTTTCTGCTGGAAGAGGGCGATTACCTGCTCGCCGAAGCGCTGGGGCTGTCCAGCACCGGCCGCGACTGCATGCTGCGTTACCACAAATTGGTGCACCTCCTGATCGAGGAGGCAGTGCACCCACAGACCGCCCAGTGCATCTACGGCTTGGCGCTGCTGCTCGACCGTGGGATTCTCTATCAGCCGCCGGTCGCGCCCTCCCTGTGGCGTCAGCTCGCACTGCCACTGTCGCCTTATGCGCAGGAGCGGCTGACCTCGGCGTACGGGCCGACGCCACCACCGGGTGCCCGTCTCCTGTCGGGAGTGCTGTCGATGCTGGGGCTGCCGCTCGGCGTCGGTCAGGGCGACAACCCCACCTGCCAGTCGGCGCGGGCGCTGTCCATGTGGGCCTACAACGATCCGGACTACCTGTTGCAGGTGCTGGTGTGGGCCGCCCGCGACGACGAGATCATCATGCACTTCGAGGGACAGCCGATCTCCTCCCGCGAGAGCGTCGGCGGTGTGGCGACGAAGCTGCCCACGGACCTGGATCCGGTGTCGATGCTTGTGGTGCCGCACCTGGACCGGATCTACGCCGAGATGGGGCGGCGCTGCGCCGAGCGCCCCGGCGACCCGCACCGCTGGGTGAACCCCGAGTTCCACGGTTGGTGGTCGGGACGTGGATTCTGCATCAACGTTGATGTCGCGACCGGCAGGTTGATCGACCTGGACGAGTTCCTACGGCACTTCTATGCTAGTTATCACCCCCACTACAATGGTGACCAGCCGCTGATTCACCCCCAGCCGGCCGGTGTCGCCGTAACTGACAGCGTCGCTCGCTTCGTCGGCTGGCACGCGATCACCGTCCTGCGGGTAAACTTCGATCCGCAGGACGTAATGCGGGTCTATTTTTACAATCCCAACAATGACAGCGGCCAGGATTGGGGTGACGGAGTCGTGGTCAGCACCGCCGGCCACGGTGAGCGGTTCGGGGAAGGCTCGCTGCCGTTCGATCAGTTCGCGTCGCGGCTCTACATCTACCACTTCGACCCGTTCGAACGGGGCGACTCGGATCGAGTCTCGACCGAGGACCTCGACCGGGTCATTGGCTATATCCATCGCAGTTGGGGCGCGGACCGCCTGCCCGCCGGGGAGCTGCAGGCTTCGCCCGAACTGTCCGACGGGTCACCGGGCTGACGGCTTCCGCCGGGTCCGTTGCGTTGGCGGATGGCGGGCTCGGGCAGGGTGGGCTGATGCGCCGTCGTGACGTTCGGACACCACTGCCACGCTCGAGCTTCGCGGGTTTCCGGTTCACGCCGGAGCTGATCGTGTTGGCGGTACGTTGGTACCTGCGGTACGGCCTCTCCTACCGCGACGTCGAGGAACTGCTCGCCGAGCGCGGCATCAGCGTTGACCACGTCACGATCTATCGCTGGGGGCAGCGATTCACCCCGCTGCTGATCGACGCAGCACGACCCTGCCGGCACGCACCCGGTGATCGCTGGTTCGTCGATGAAACCTATGTCAAGGTCGCCGGGCGATGGGTCTACCTGTATCGGGCGATCGACCAATACGGCCAGGTCATCGACGTGCTGGCGGCGGAGAAGCGAGATCTGGCGTCCACCCGCCGGTTCTTTACCCGGGCACTAGAACACGGCACCCGCCCGAGTGAGGTGACGACCGACCGGGCAGCGGCCTACCCCCGCGTGCTCGACGAACTGCTGCCCGCCGCCGGCCACATCACCGAGCAGTACGCCAACCATCCCGTCGAAAGCGATCATGGCCGGCTCAAGACCCGACAGCGACCGATGCGGGGCCTCACGCAACTCCGCTCCGCCCGGGTGATCAGCACCGGACACGCCTTCGTCCAGAACCTCCGCCGCGGCCTACGAACTCGGCATACATGCTGACCGCCAGCATCGGCTCTCGGCGGCCTTCACCGAACTCGCCCTCGCCATCTGAACAGGGTGTCTCCAGCGTCGAGCGTGTCTTGCCTACCGCTAACGCAACAGCGCCCCGCCGCACCCTTGCGCTGCTACGCCACTACCGCAACGGGGACCTACCCGCCCTCAGCACCGAGCGCCGTCGGTGGCGTGAGCCAATCTTCCTTGGATGTGATCAGCGATGTCGTCGTTGAGTGTGAAGTCGTCTAACAGGGTGTCCGTGACCGACACCGTGCCGTAACCCATGGTGAATCGGCAGAATTCATCACCCGTTTCCCGGAATCCGCTGCGAAGCGTTTCGTGCCGCTCGATCCACGCCTGAAGAGTAAGCCGAAACGCTTCGATATGCAGAGTTCGTGGGATCTCGAAACCAACTCCTAGCCATCCTGGCATGTTGATTCCGCGATCCCGAAGGTTTGCGATGACCTTGAGATGCCGTTCCTGGTTGTAGGACGGGGGTGTTGAGTCCAGGGTCAATACCGAGATCGTGGACAGGTTCGGCGCGTACGGCCTCCATTCCCGGAGCCAGCCAGGGCGAATGTGGTATTCGGAGAGTTCGGTCATCTTCATGCGCAGACCGCCAGGTTTACGCTCGGCCCGCCGAGTTCGAATGAATTGGCCACGACAAGATCGCCGGGTTGAGTGGGCTGTGTCGACATGCCGCTCCGCTTCTGGATCGGTCGGGTTGACGGCAGATAGACGAGTCCTCGACCGCACGCACCGGGTGAGGCTCCACAGCGCTCGCCGCACCCGGGACATGGCCGGTCACGCCCTTCACCGAGGTAGCCCAGAGGGCCTTGCGCGCGAGATCACGTCCGCGGGCTCCGGTCCTCCATGAGTCTCGCGATGTCACCCACGGTGGATATTTCTGTCAATTCTCGCTCCGTGATCGTGATCCCCAGTTCCTCCTCCAGGGCTACCGACAACTCGACGATGGTGAGTGAGTTCAGATCGATCTGGTCTGGTGTCGCTTCGGGGCCGATATCACCGACGGGGATTTTGATCGTGTCAACGAGAAGCTCAATCAGTCTTTCAAACATAAGGATTCCTCGCATCGGGACAGGTGGGTAAGTGCAGCACCACACATGTGGCAGGCACGCCGCTCGCGGATGTATCGGCGGGTGGACAGGCTCGCGAGGAACGCTGCACGGTCGAAGACTCTTTCCGCCGAGATCAGGTGACGGCACTCGAAGCGAGGGTGGGTCTCAACACGCCACCCGCGAGGAGAGTACCGGATCCGTACTGAGACCGGACGGGTCAGGCTGGCGATGTGGTGGTGGCCGGTGCGGCGCGGTAGGTCTTTTTGTATCGTTCCCAGTCCCAACCGGATCGGCCGTTGGTTCCGTCGAGGAATCTGGTGGCGGCGTTGCGGCCGTTGGTGAACAGTGTGTCGCGCTGCTGGTCGGTGAGATCGAAGTCGGTGGCTTTGATGTCGGCGGTGTCGACGAAGATGGTGCGCGCGACCACTGAGGGCTCCGCGACGTGCATCCGGTCGTAGAAGCCGATCATCGTGTCCAGCATTGCCAGGCTCATACTCGCTGTGTTGTGCACCCGGTTGGCGACGGCATCCCCGACTGCGGCCGGTTGGGTGGACAGTTTGATGCCGAAGGTAGGCCGGCGGGGTGGTACCCCGGGTGGGGTGTCGAACAGGCCGATCGGAAAGTTGGACAGCATGCCGCCGTCGACGATCCAGTGCTGGACGCCGTCGCCGTCGGTGATGACGGCCGGTTGATAGAAGAACGGGATCGACATCGAACCTCGCACCGCGTCCACCACGGGCTGGGCAGCCGGATCCCGCTGATAGTGCTGCCGGTAGTCCCAGGGCAGCTGGCGCAGGCAGCCTGTCGTGATGTCGGAGACGTTGACCACCAGCCGGTAGGCCCGGTCAGACTCGGAACCGGGTGGCTGGTCATCGGCGCAGCGCAGATCGGCGAACGTGTGGACGTCGTGGGTGGCCAGCTGCGCGCCCAGCCAGGTCGTCAGGTAGTGGCCTTCGTAGACGCCGTGTTCGGTGGCCAACTGAAACATCTTGCCGACAGCCAGATGATCCCACGAATGCCCGTCCCGGAACTTTCGGTAGTCGATAGAATCCACCGCCGACACCAGCTCATCGCGGCGAAACCCGGCCGCCACCAAAGCTCCCACGATCGACCCAGCCGACGTGCCGGCGATCCGGTTGAACTCATAACCCCGTTCCATGAGCACGGTGATCGCCCCAGCCAGGGCGATCCCCTTCACCCCGCCACCTTCAAGAACCAGATCCGCGGAACGCATGGCGCCCACCTCCATCATCGACGCAGCCAGAAAAACCGCCGAACCGAATCGCGGAACCTGGACACCCGGAATGTTCGCATCTATGATCTAACCTGCCTTAGCATCCATCCAAGTCGGCGATTCGGTGCACCACATTCGATTCCGACCCACCACATGGGCTCCAGAGGATAGGTGACCAGTCGGGATCGGTGGTCATGCCTCACGGCCATGGTTCAGTGGTGAACCTGATCACCGCCGTGAATGATCTGTGTGTACTCACAGGCGCGCCTGTCAGAGTGGTCGACGGATCACTTCGCTGCGATCGTCTGTGCCGTCGGCGAGGACCGAGGGTGTCCTCGTGCCAGGCTGCGGGGTTCCAGAAGTCGGCCTGCGCCTCTGATGTGGGTCATCGGCCCGGCCGGCGTGGCATGATCGTGAGCCTTGTCCTTGCGTCTGCTGTACCGGATGGGAAGCTGCCCGCGCACGTGATGGCCTATCTGACGTTGGCGTTGTGCCTGTTCGCTGACGATGACTACGAAGAGGTCGCGACCAAGGTGACCGGGTCGCTGGATCGATGGGGCTGCTGCGAGGCGTCCTGGAGCGTGCCGAGTGCCCGCGCGATCACCAGGCCCGGAAACGGTTGGGGCGCACGGTGTTTCCGGAGATCTTCGAGCGGACCTGCGGGCCCGTCGCGGGTGAGGCGTTCGCGACGGCTTGGCTGTCCGCGTTGGGCACTGCCCGCGGGTCGTTCCCGCCAGGGTGGCGGCTACTGGCGATCGAGGGTTCGAGGTCGACGTGCCTGACAGCGCGCAGAACGCGTGTACCGTGCCAAAATTCGGCATAGTCGGTGACCAGGTGTTTTCCTGACTAAGCTAGGCGGCTCTGCGGTACTCGTTGATCACTCTGCCGAGGACTCGGTGGCGTCGGATGAGCGGTCACGCCGAGGATATGGACTCGGCGGGTCCGTACTTCCATGACCGAAAAGAACGTAGGGTCGGCGCAGCCCGATGGTGTCCAGGGTGAAGAAATCGGTGGCCAGCAGCCCGGTGGCCTGGGCGCGCAGGAAGGTCCGCCAGTTGGTGCCAGCCGCGCCATCCGGGCGCGACCCTGCCCGGTCAGGCACATGCAGAGCAGAGCCATACGCAGGGCGAAAACCACGATCGCGGCACCGATACAGGCGTCGAACATGGCTTGCGTTCCCTTCGGTCGGGGTCGGAACAAATGTTGTTGCCGAGTTCATAGGCTGTCGGGTGTCGGTAGTACCGGGAATTCGGGCGGTGCGGGTGCGAGTGTCCCGAAGTGTTCACAGACCACGCACACGGCCAGGCTCGGGGGTGTCGAATAGACCGGCGTCGTGCCCGGCAGCGTGAGTCCGCACATCGCGACCACCATCGTTTCCGGTGCACTGGCGTCATCGGCCAGGACATGCGCGAAGGAGTCCGCCGAGCAGAACACCCACCGGCCGCATTCCGCGCTCACTGTTCCCCCGTCCAGCGGGGGCCTGCACCGTGCTGAGTTCGCAGTACCGGGCGGCACCGGTGTCGGTGAGGCTGAGGCGGCCCAGGCAGTTCTCCTGGCTGGGGTCGGCCACCACGACCAGGCCCCGGTCGATCAGCACGTCGAACGACCCGGCCGTCAGCAACCCCACCGGGTGCCCGCCGTCGAGGTGCGCCGCGTCGTCCAGCAACCACTGCATTTGCCGAAACAACACCGCCAGTTGCGAGTCAGTGACACCCGCGGTGTGAGGGTTATCGGGTCCGGTCACCGGTCACCGGACACCGTCCGCCGGCTCACCGAGCTCGACCGCGATGGACACCCGCCAGATCCCGACGTTGTCCGGTCCGAAGTGCAGGGCGTCCGCGCCCTGTACTGATAGCTCTGACATGCGGGGTCGGCCCTTCCCGCCGATCGTTGAGGCCCGCAGCCACGCGGCGAGCCCGAACCATGCGGGGTCGTCCAGTTCTTCGGCGACCCGCCGAGCGTGGGACGCGGCCAGTGTCGGCAGGCCCCGGACACCGAGGTTCTTTAGCAGCACGCCCGCCGCGTGGTAGCAGTCCATCAGTCCTCGGAGGACGTCAGTGTGGTGCTCCGGGTCGGTGATGTAGAGGGCGTTGGTCGCCGGTCGGAGCTGGGAGTTGAGCCTGTTCAGGTCGGCGGCAACGGCGGGCCCCGGGCGGGCCGTGGCGTCGGTGGGCACTCCGAGATCGAGACCAGATAGCGCTGCCTCTAACGCGACGACCGCGGCCTGTGCTTCTCCGGTCACGGAGTCAGCGACGACCGGCGGGAATGCCTGGTGGTAGCTGTCCCACGATGTGGGAGGGTGCTGTCGTGTCAACTGCGTGATTACGGTTCTCCACCACCAGGCGATGGACCGAGGATCGAACCGAGCGGGCCTGTCATACGAAGGTGAAGGTGTAGAAGGCGACGGTCGTGATCGCTGCGGTTGCCGCCGACGTCGATGGAAGGAGCACGAAGTGCACGAGTTCCAATGCGGGCACCTGGAGTGCAGCAGCCGGTTCACCGCGTCCGACAAGAACCACCTGATGCAGCAGGTAGCACAGCACCTGAAGGACGCGCACCACGTGGACAAGGCCACCGAGACCTTGATGGCGTACCTCGAGTCGACGTGTGTGACGACGTCGGGCACCTCGGCCAAGTAACGAGGTGACGACAGCGGCCGTGCCACCTCGTCCCCGCTGACCTCCACCGAGATCGGTACTTTGAGCACTATGCCGCACTGCATTCACCGCCAGGCCTAGCACTCTGGGCCTGGCCATCCGCGCACGGCCGCTTCAGCGTCCCAGCAGGCGTCAGCCCGCTGGGACGCTGGTGGGGTTGGGTCTCGGCGTGGGTGGCTATGGGGCGAGCCCCGATGCGGTAGGCATGAGAGGGTGACCGAAGATCATGCCGCCGAGCACACCAGCGCTGCCACCCCGCCGACTCCGTTCCACGATCTGCAGGACTACGTCTCGCTGCCACGGGTCAGCGGGCTGGCTCTGTCGCCCGACGGGTCCCGGCTGGTCACGTCCGTCTCGACGCTGGACGTCGACCGCACCGGTTATGTCACGGCCTTGTGGGAACTCGACCCTACCGGCGCCCGGCCGTCCCGACGGCTGACCCGCAGCGCGAAGGGTGAGCAGACTCCGGTGTTCGCTCCCAACGGTGATCTGTTGTTCGTCTCCGCCCGGCCTGATCCGGCGGGGCAGCCGAAGGACCCCACCCCGGCCGCGCTCTGGCTGTTGCCCGACGGTGGCGGTGAGGCTCGTGTCGTCGGGACCCGGCCGGGTGGGGTAGGCGCCCCCTTGGTAGCGGCCGACGCCGACGCGGTGCTGGTCACGTCGATGACGCTGCCCGGTGCCGTGTCCGGCGAGGACGACGAACAGCGCCGCACGGCCCGCAAGGCCACCAAGGTCTCGGCAATCCTGCACACCGGCTACCCGATGCGGTTCTGGGACCATCATCTCGGCCCAGACCAGCCGCGGCTGCTGGTCGGCGCACTGCCGGCCGGTGAGGACTCTGTCGAGTGGAGCGACCTCACTCCCGATCCGGGTGCCGCGCTACAGGAGACCTCCACCGATATCAGCCCGGACGGCACGACGGTCGTCGCGACCTGGCGGATCGCCGAGCCGCGCGGCTCCTCACGTCGCTCGCTGGTGGCGATCGACGTGGCCACCGGTGAGCGTCGGACCCTGGCCGACGACCCTGGTTTCGAGTTCGGCGAGGCTCGGATCAGCCCGGATGGACGGAACGTGGCGGTGATCCGGACGAGCCGCTCGTGGCCGGCCGAGGCACCGCGCGTCGACCTGATCGTCCTGCCGCTGGCAGGCGGCGAGCCGCTGGCACTGACGGCCGGGTGGGACCGATGGCCGGCCGCGATGCGCTGGACCCCGGACGGGCGCGGGCTGATCGTCGTCGCCGACGAGCACGGACGGTCACCGCTGTTCCGGATCGACGTGACCGATGGGGTGGTGATCCGGCTGACCGGCGACGACGGCGCCTACACCGACCCGCAGGTGTCCCGTGACGGGCGGTACGTCTACGCGCTGCGCGGCGCCGTCGACGCCGCTCCTGCCGCTGTCCGGCTGGACGCGCACACCCCCGAGCAGCTGCCGGTGCCGCTGCGGGGACCGACCGAGTCGCCCGCCCTGCCCGGCACCCTCACCGAGGTGAGGGTGACCGCCGAGGACGGCAGCCCGCTGCGCGCCTGGCTCGCGTTGCCTGAGAACGCCGCCGCGCAGCCCGCACCGCTGCTGCTGTGGATCCACGGCGGGCCGCTGGGCAGCTGGAACACATGGCATTGGCGCTGGAACCCATGGTTGATGGTGGCCCGCGGGTACGCGGTGTTGCTGCCCGATCCAGCGCTGTCGACCGGCTACGGGCAGGCGTTCATCGACCGCGGCTGGGGCGAGTGGGGCGGCGCGCCGTACACCGATCTGCTCGCGATCACCGACGCCGCGGAGGCGCTGCCCGAGGTCGACGCGACGCGCACCGCCGCGATGGGCGGCTCGTTCGGCGGTTACCTGGCCAACTGGATTGCCGGCCACACCGATCGGTTCGCCGCGATCGTCACCCATGCGAGCCTGTGGGCGCTCGACCAGTTCAGCCGCACCACCGATGAGGCGATGTACTGGCCGCGCGAGATGTCCGCCGAGATGACCGCGGCACACAGCCCGCACGCGTTCGCCGATGCGATCACCACGCCGATGCTGGTGATCCACGGCGACAAGGACTACCGGGTGCCGATCGGCGAGGCCCTGGGGCTGTGGTGGGCACTCATCTCACGTCAGCAGGACTGCGACGACCAGCCGCACAAGTTCCTGTACTTCCCTGATGAGAACCACTGGATCCTCAGACCCCAGCACGCTGTCGTCTGGTACGAGACCGTCATGGCGTTCCTGGCACATCACGTGTTCGGCAGGGACTTCCAGACCCCGGACCTGCTGTGATGGTGTGGGAGCGAGTGCCGGTTCCTATTTGTTCGCGGTTACCAGGCTGCCCAGACGCAGTGCGACCGACTCCGCCGGGCTGGGCCGGTGACGCTGTCGGCAGCTGTCCAATGCGATGGAACCGGGGCCGAGGACAACGATGAGCAGGAACAGCCAACTGTAGAGTGCTGCAAGCTCGCCCCCGTTCTCGATCGGCAGCATGCCGTTGTCCTGGTGGACCGTGAAGTAGGCGTAGGCCATCGAGCCGGAGCAAATCAGAGCGGCGGTTCGGGTACCCAGACCGAGGGCTACCAAGGCACCTCCGGCGAGCTGGATGACCGCCGCCCACCAACTCGGCCAGTCGCCGAACGGAACCGCACCACCGGGTTGGCCGTGAGCTCCGCCGAGGATTCCGAACAGAGCGGCTGCCCCGTGACATGCGAACAGGAAGCCCACCACGACCCGGAAGAGGGACTGGATGGTTCCGCTGGCCCGAACAGGCGGGATGCGACGCACGAGATCGCTCCTCTCATGGACCCAGCTGCGACAGGTCTGAGACCTATGTCGATCAGCGAGGATGATGGCGACCAGGGGACGTACCCGATGAGCCACCGCCGTCAGATCGCCCTTCCCGGCAGGTGTGCCCAGGTCTACCCGGCTCCACCGGGCAGAGCTAGTGGTAAGTGCCGGGTCGGCGTGAGGTTCACACCGCGGTGCCGGCCTTCGAACCCACGGTGGGGGCAACGCCCGGGTGGCTGGTCAGCCATCCCTACCTTTACTTCTTAGGAGCCCAGCGCCGCACCTTCTTCTTCGATGCGGCGCAAAGCGCGGAACCGTAAGCTCGCCGCGCCGCTTCGCCGCGGCTTCGCTCGATCCCGTGCAGTAGCCCGAAGCTGAACCCGTTCTCTCCGGATAGCTGGGCGACGACGCCCAGCCCACGGAGCACCTCGCGAGCGACGACACTGTCCTGGTGCTCGCCGAGTACGTCCTGTAGGTGCTCCATACGCTTGGCGAGCCGGGTCGCGGGCTTGCCGAATACCGGCGCGACCGACTCGGCGGCGTAGCGGGCGCGCTTGGCCGCCTTGCGGACCTCGTGCAGCCGTTCGGCACGCTTCTCGACGGTGCCGGCGTTGTCGGCGGCTCGCGCCGCGCGGTCGACACCCGCGCAGGTGCGAGTGACCAGCCTGGGCAGGGCTCGGTGCGCGCGCCGCCGGGCGGTGTCGGTGAACGGTGGGTCGGCCACGACTTCCTGCAGAGCATCGATCAGTCGCTGGTAACGCTCGTCGTCGAGAGCTTCGAGCAGATGGTCGTGGGCGATGCGGTGCCGCTGGCCCAAGTCGAGGTCGATGCGGCGCAGTACCGGGCCGAGGAGGAGGTCGTCGGGCTGCGCCTCGGCCAGCCGGCGTAGCCGGGCGTGTATCACCTCGGCGTCGCGGGGTTCACCGAGCGCTACGGCGAGCCAGCGAAGCTCGTCGCGGAGGGGATCGGTGCGGGAACGGTCCAGAAGTGGCCGGTAGGTGGCGAGCGCGCTACGCAGCCGTCGGGTGGCGACCCGCATCTTGTGCACCGCGTCGGGTGCATCGTCACGCGCACCGCGATCGTGGGCGATCAGCTCCTCGACCTGCTCGCACAGGTAGGCGCGAGCAACCTTGCCTGCCCGCGACCGCGGCGTCAGCTCGGGATGCTCGCGCTGTTCGGGGACGAGATCTCCGAGGGTGCGCCGCAGCTTCGATCCGGAGGAGGACCGGGTGAACCCCGCGGCCTCGAGGCGGGCGCTCACCGCGTCCAACAGCGTCTGGTCGCCATGAACGAGCTCGACCTCGACTTCGCGCCATGCGGAGAGTAGGGCCGCACCCTTGCCCAGCCGTGTCGCGTGGACGGTGTCGTCGGCGACGATGGCCAGGTCGTTGCCATCAGCATCGACGAGGTGCCGTTCCAGCCGGGTGGTTCGCAGGATGGCCACCGGCACGAGCTTTCGCCCGTGGACGAGCCCGCGCACCTCCTTGACCAGGGCCTTGGGCACGGTACGCGTGCCGTGATCCAGCGGCAGGCGGATCTCGGTGCGCTCCTCTCCACCGGCCGGGAGCTTGAGATGCCAGCCCTGGTCCGCGCCCCCGGTACGACGCCGCAGCGTGGTGCTGTGGGTGGCCAACCGCACGTCTGGGGTATCGAAATAAGTGGCCTCCAGGGTCGTCTCAACCGGATCCGTGACCGTCGTCACGCCATCGACGACGTCCAGATCCGGCAGCGCAGTGCTGGCATCGGTGTCGAATTTGCGCTCGATCTCGGAGAAGCGGTCCATGGTCCATGAGTACCCCAGGGGGTCGCCCGGCCGCGAGGGACAGCCATCCTTGTTCTGGGGATTCTTCTGAGAAAGTTGCTCCGGAGGAGTGACTAGTCTGGGGTCGCGCCAGGAAACCGGTAGCCTTACGGCCCGTCCGCCCTGCCTCCAGCTCGTGGGAGACCCTGAGTGACACACTATGACCGCGCGCCGTCGTAGGAAGTCGGGATCCGGACCCTCCGCCGCTGCATTGATCGCCTGGGTGGGAGGGACCGGATTCGAAGCCGATCGGCTCGCGGATGTTGCCTCATCAGGCGTTCATGCCTCGGCACCGGCTCCCGATGGCCGCCCGCTGCTGGCCGGCCGGGCTCGCGGAGTCGTGGCGGGAACCCTGCTGGCCTGCGGGTCTGTGCTGGCGGTAGCGGTACACGCGGCCGACAACTCGTCCGCACCACCGGACAGCATCCACCCCGGGTTCGTCACGGTCAGCCCTGACGCCGTGCCCGGCGGGAATGTGGTGACGTCGCTTGCCGTCGCCGATCGCGTGACCGATGCCCCGGCGGTCACCCGTACCCAGGCGTTCACGGGAACCGCGATCCCGTCCCAACCGGTGCACCGCAACGCCCCGCTCGCCGTGGATGTGCCTGCCACCCGATCCGCCACGGTGGACCACCAAGCCCCGGCGGCCCCGGCGGGCGCAGATCGAGGCCATACTCCGCAGTCCGGCCCGCTCCAGCGCGCGCTCGACGGGCCTGCCCCACCTCCGGTGTCGCACGTGGTGGACCAGGTGAGCGCACCGGCGGATCAGGTGTTGAACCCGGTGGCCCCGCTCGCCGAGCACGTCGTCCCGCCCGTCCAGCGGGTGACTGCGCCGGTCGGGAAGGTGCTGGCAGAGCTCGTCGCCCTGCCCCAAGGGGAGGCGACCCAGCCGGCGATGACGATGCTGTCCCCAGGTCGTTCGTCGCGCTGAGGGCCACGGTGGCCAGAGATGGCTCGGCGCAGCGGCTGCGCGAACCTCGGGCCAGGCTCCTCGATAGCATCGGGTCGTACCTGTTCGCTCCGTCGTCGAGGAGTTCTCGTGTCTGCGTCGTCCCAGCCCATCCGGTCCGCTCCGCGCGTGGCGGTTGCGGCCGGGACCACCGCGGGCCAGGCGCTGCGCGATGCTGGGGTCCCGACCAGCGGAGCTGACGCCGTGGTGGTCGCGCGGGACACCACGGGCAGACTGCGCGACCTGGCCTGGACACCCGAGACCGCCACCGAGGTCGAAGGGATCGCCGCCAGCAGCCCGGACGGGCGCAGCGTCATCCGGCACTCCGCCGCGCATGTGCTCGCCCAAGCTGTCCAGCTGCATTTCCCCGGAGCCAAGCTCGGCATCGGCCCTCCGGTGACCGACGGCTTCTACTACGACTTCGACGTCGACCGGCCGTTCACCCCCGAGGATTTGGTCGTCCTCGAGAAAACCATGAAGAAGATCATCAAGGCCGGGCAGCGGTTCTCCCGACGGGTGGTCGAGTCGGTGGACGCAGCGCGTGCCGAGCTGGCGGGGGAGCCCTACAAGCTCGAACTTGTGGATATCAAGAGCGAGGTCGATCCCGACGAGGTCATGGAGGTCGGCGGCGGCGAGCTGACCGTGTACGACAACGTGCACGCACACACCGGCGAGACGGTCTGGGGAGACCTGTGCCGCGGTCCGCATGTGCCGACCACCCGGCACATTCCGGCCTTCCGGCTGATGCGCACTGCCGCGGCGTACTGGCGGGGCAGCGAGCGCAACCCGCAGCTGCAGCGGATCTACGGCACCGCGTGGGAGTCACAGGAGGCGCTGGACCGGCACCTGGAGCTGCTCGCCGAGGCGGAACGGCGGGATCACCGCAAGCTCGGTGCCGAGCTGGATCTGTTCAGCTTCCCCGACGAGATCGGCTCCGGCCTGCCGGTGTTCCACCCCAAGGGCGGCACGGTCCGCCGGGTGATGGAGGACCACTCGCGCCGCCGCCACGAGGAGGCGGGCTACGAGTTCGTCAACTCGCCGCACATCACCAAGAGCAACCTCTTCGAGGTGTCCGGGCACCTGGGCTTCTACCGCGACGCCATGTTCCCTCCCATGCACCTCGACGAGGAGCGCGCCGAGGACGGCACGGTGCGCAAACCCGGGCAGGATTACTACCTCAAACCGATGAACTGCCCGTTCCACAACCTGATCTACCGCTCCCGGGGCCGGTCCTACCGGGAGCTGCCGTTGCGGCTGTTCGAGTTCGGCTCGGTGTACCGCTACGAGAAGTCCGGCGTGGTGCACGGGCTGACCCGGGTGCGCGGGATGACCCAGGACGACGCGCACATCTACTGCGCCCCCGAGCAGTTGCAGGACGAGATCCGCTCGCTGCTCACCTTCGTGCTCGACCTGCTCCGCGACTACGGGATGGACGAGTTCTACCTGGAGCTGTCCACCCGCAACGACGAGAAGTACGTCGGCACCGACGAGCAGTGGGAGGAAGCCACCGAGGCGCTGCGCCGTGCCGCCGAGGCGAGCGGCCTGGAGCTGGTGCTGGACCCGGGCGGAGCGGCCTTCTACGCACCGAAGATCTCCGTGCAGGCGAAGGACGCGCTGGGCCGCACCTGGCAGCTGTCCACCATCCAGGTCGACTTCCAGATGCCGGAGCGCATGGGGCTGGAGTACACCGCCTCGGACGGCTCCCGGCGGCAGCCCTACATGATCCACCGGGCGCTGTTCGGCTCGATCGAACGGTTCTTCGGGGTGCTCACCGAGCATTACGCGGGCGCGTTCCCGGCCTGGCTGGCCCCGGTGCAGGTAGTGGGCATCCCGATCGCCGACGAGCACATCGAGCATCTGCGGCAGGTCGCCAAGGCGTTGCGGAACCGGGGGATCAGGGTCGAGGTAGACGCCTCCGACGAGCGGATGCAGAAGAAGATCCGGACGCACACCACCCAGAAGGTGCCCTTCCTGCTGCTGGCCGGGGGCCAGGATGTCGAGGCGGGCGCGGTGTCCTTCCGGTTCCGGGACGGTAGCCGGCTCAACGGCGTCCCGGTGGAGGACGCCGTGGCCGCCATCGCCGGCTGGGTGGCGCGGAGGGAGAACTCGTCACCGACGGCTGGGGACGTCACAGTGCGTCCGACGCTGGGGGAGTCGTGACCCCAGCTGGGGCTCCGGAGCTCGACTCCGCCGAGTTCGACTCCATGGAGTTGGAAGCCCAGGACGGCGTCGGCGCGCCGGATGCGCTGCAGCGCCTGTGGACGCCGCACCGAATGGCCTACATCAAGGGCGAGGCCAAGTCCGGGCCCGGGACCACGGGGGAGTGCCCGTTTTGCCGGATCATCGGGATGGACGATGCCGAGGGCCTGGTAGTCGCCCGTGGCGATACCGTCTACGCGGTGCTCAACCTCTATCCCTACAACCCTGGCCACCTCATGGTGGTGCCCTTCAGGCACATCGCTGACTATCCGAGCCTGACCGTCGAGGAGACCGCCGAGCTGGCTACCTTCACCCAACGGGCCATGCTCGCCACCCGCCGCGCCGCCGCGCCGCACGGGTTCAACATCGGGATCAACCAAGGCGCTGTCGCCGGCGCCGGCATTGCCGCTCACCTGCACCAGCACGTAGTACCCCGGTGGGGCGGGGACGCGAACTTCATGCCGGTCGTCGGAGGAACCAAGGTGCTGCCGCAGTTACTCGACCAGACTCGCACGCTGCTGGTGACCGCCTGGACGGAGCTGCCCTGAACACGTCGCAGCCGGTCTGGCGTGGTCCGCAGCTGACCGCCGGAGGCCCAGCCCCTGCATGGAAGCGCTACCTCGTGATTGTCGTGCGGGTGGTGTTCCTCGGGTGCGCACTGGGCATCCTGATCTGGCGGCTCGCCGGGGACGCCGAGGGTGCCCTGGACGCTGTCTGGCAGATCGGACTGCCCGCGGTGCTCGGCGCGTTCCTCGCTGCCGCCGCGGGTCTGGGCGCCTCCGGGCTGGCCTGGCGAAGCCTGCTGCGCGGTGTGGGGTCCCCGCTGGACTTGCACAGCGCGGTACGCGTCTTCTTCACCGGCCAGATCGGTAAGTACATCCCGGGCACGGTGTGGGCCTACGTGGCACAGGCCAAGCTGGGCCGTGAGCACGGCGTCCCAGCATCCCGCACCACGGCGGCTTCGGTGCTGTTCGTGGTGGCCCACACCGCAACCGGGGCGGTGGTCACCGGCCTGGTGCTGCCGTTCGCCTCGGGTGCTGTGTCCGATCAGTTCGGCTGGATCGCGTTGCTGGCGCCGCTGCTGCTGGCTTGCCTGCATCCTCGGCTGGTCATGCCGGTGCTGCGGTGGATGCACCGGGTGCTGGGCCGGGGCAGCGCGCCGGAGTGGGTCTCCGGAGCCGCCATCGTGCGAGCGCTGGGCTGGCTCAGCGTCACTTGGATGGGTTACGGCCTCAGCATGTTGCTGTTGCTGGCCCCGGTGACCCGGCCGGACCGGGCAGCGCTGCTGGCACCCATGGCGCTCGGCGGGTTCGCTCTCGCCTGGACCGTTGGTTTCCTCGCCGCCGGTGTCCTGGTGGTGACCCCCACCGGCCTGGGGGTGCGGGAGGTCGTCTTACTCATGGTGCTCGGGCCGGTCATCTCCGGGGGTGGCGCAGCCGCGGCTGTGGTGCTGCTGTCCCGGGTGGTGCACACTCTCTCCGACGCAGCGTGGGCACTGGTCGGCATCAGCCTGCGGGCACCCGAGCAGCCACACCTGGTCAACGATCATCAACCAGTTCCCCGCTGAGGCGCAGGTTTCGCGATGCTCAATATCCTCGCCCGTGCTTCGGTCTCCCGACTCCTGGATCCGGTGGCCGCATGGTTGCTCAGGGTCGGTGTCGGGCCCGACACCGTCACAGTGGTGGGCACGGTGGGAACGGTCGCTTCGGCGCTCTGGTTCTTCCCCCGAGGGCAGCTGCTCGCGGGTACCGTCGCGGTGACGTTGTTCGTCCTGTTCGACCTGCTCGACGGGGCGATCGCCCGGGCCAGAGGGTACGGCACGCCGTTCGGCACTGTGCTGGACGCCACCTGCGATCGGATCGCCGACGGCGCGCTGTTTGCCGGGCTGACCTGGTGGTGCTTCGAGGTCGGAGACGATCGGCCACTGGCAGTGGCGGCACTGTTGTGCCTGGTCAGCGCCCAGGTGATCTCCTATATCAAGGCCCGCGCGGAGGCCACCGGTCTGTCCGCGGACGGTGGGGTGGTGGAGCGAGCCGAGCGGCTCATCATCACGCTGCTGGGCGTCGGGCTGACCGGCGTCGGCGTGCCCGTCGCGATCGAGGTAGCGCTGTGGTCGCTCGCAGGTTTGCAGCTGGTGACCGTGATACAGCGGATGCTTGCCGTGCGGCGCAGCGCCCAGCGGGCTCGGTGAGTGTGCCGGCCGACCGGCTCACCGACCTCGGGTACGCGGCTGCCTGGCGGCTGGTCCGTGCCGCGCCCGAAGGGCTGGCCACCCGAGTGTTCCAGGCCGGTGCGGATCTGGCCGCCTGGCGGGCCGGTCCCGGGGCCGGCCAGCTGCGCCGCAACCTCGCCCGGGTGGTGCCCGGGGCCACGCAGGCCGAACTGGACGGGCTGGTCCGTGCCGGGCTGCGGTCCTACGCTCGGTACTGGCAGGAGATCTTCACACTGCCTTCGGCCGATCACCGCGCGCTGCGGGACCGGATGGATGCCACGATGAGCGGGGTCGAGCACCTGAACACCGCGCTGGCCACCGGCCGCGGCGTGGTGGCGGTGCTGCCGCACAGCGGCAACTGGGACATGGCCGGACTGTGGTTCGTCGGGCGTCATGGCCCGTTCAGTACCGTGGTCGAGCGGCTGCGGCCAGAGGCGCTGTACCGGCGCTTTGTGGACTATCGCGCCTCGCTGGGTTTCGACATCGTCCCGCTGACTGGGTCGGGCAGCCCGACGCCACACCTGGTCCGCAGGCTACGGGCGGGCGGAGTGGTGTGCCTGCTGGCCGACCGGGACCTCACCGGCGCCGGGGTCGAGGTCGAGTTCTTCGGCGCTGCCACCCGAATGCCGCAGGGGCCGGCTCGGCTCGCCGCGGCCACCGGGGCCACCCTGCTGGTCATCGGCTGTTGGTTCACCCCGACCGGCTGGGTTATCCGCTTCCACCCGCCGGTGCCGGTGTGGGGCCGGGCAGCGGTAGCCGCGGCCACCCAGACGGTCGCGGACCACTTCGCCACCGACATCGCCGCGCATCCGCAGGACTGGCACATGCTGCAGCCGCTGTGGACGGCAGACGTGGCGGACCCGCGCTCGATCAGCCGGCTGCCCGGCACGAGATAGTGGGACCGTGCGGATCGGGATGGTCTGCCCGTACTCCCTCGCTGCGCGGGGCGGTGTGCAGGCACACGTGCTGGGCCTGGCGCAAAGCCTGCGCGGCCTTGGGCACCAGGTGGAGGTGCTCGCTCCGGCTGCGATAGGAGGCCCGTTGCCGGACTTCGTCACGGCGGCAGGCCGGGCGGTCCGGGTGCCCTACAACGGATCGGTCGCCCCGCTGGCCTTCGGACCGGTCGCGGTCGCCCGGGTGCGGCGCTGGCTGCGCGACCACGCCTTCGACGTGCTGCATGTGCACGAGCCGGCCGCGCCGAGTGTGTCGCTGATCGCACTGGCACTTGCGGACCTGCCGGTCGTGGCGACCTTCCACATGGCCACCACACGGTCCTGGGCGCTGGCGGCGGCGCATGGGCTGCTGCAACCTCCGATGGAGAAGATCACTGCCCGGATCGCGGTCTCGCCGCTGGCCCGCCGGGTGCAGGTCGAGTACCTCGGCGGGGACGCCGTAGAGATTCCCAACGGGGTGGACGTGGCCCTGTTCGCCGGGGCGGCACCGCTACCCGGGTATCCGCGATCCGGTGGCACGGTCGGTTTCGTCGGCCGTTTCGACGAGCCGCGGAAGGGCATGCCGGTGCTGCTGGCCGCGCTGGGCACGCTCGCCCGAACCCACCCGGAACTGCGGCTGCTGGTGGTGGGCGACGGGGACAGCGCGACGCTGCACCGGGCCGCAGGTCCGGCGCTGGCGTCCCGGATCCAGGTGCTGGGCAGGCTGGGAGAGCAGGGCAAGGCGGCGGTGCTGCGCAGTGTGGACCTGCTGTGTGTGCCCGCCGTCGGGGGAGAGAGCTTCGGCATCGTGCTCACCGAGGCGCTCGCCGCGGGGACTCCCGTGCTGGCCAGCGACCTCGACGCGTTCCGGCGGGTGCTGGACGGAGGACGGGCCGGGGTGCTCGTCCCGCCCTCCGCACCGGTGGCATTGGCTGTGGCGCTCGGTGATCTGCTCGACGACCCTGCCCGACGGGCTGAGCTGGCCGTCGCGGGGCGCCGCCGCGCCGCGATGTGGGACTGGCCGGTGGTGACGCGACGGGTGCTGCAGGTCTACGAGATGGCGGTGGCCGCCGATCCACGCCGACTGCTACCGGGACCCGGTGCTGTGCCCGCCCGTTACCTGCTGAGCAGGGCGCGATGAGAGTGGCCGGGGTGGTCGTGGCCGCTGGGCTGCTGGGTGCTGCGATAGGCCTGGTGGACGTGGTACGCACGGCCAGGCGGCTGGACCGGCTGCACGTCCGTACCGACGCGGCGTGGGCGGCATTGGACGTCGCGCTCGGTCGCCGGGTGCTCGCGGTCAGCGGGCTCGGTGCCAGCCCGGCCTGCAGCGCCGCGGCAGCCGATGCTGCGCTGCAGGCTGGGCTGGCGGTCCGCGAGGATGTGGAGAACGAGCTGGGCTGGGTGCTCGCGGTGCTGGACCGTACCGGCCTCGATCCCGCCAGAGCGGCCCAGTTGGCCGACGCGGAGCAACGCGTGGTGATCGCTCGTCGGGTCTACAACGACGCGGTGCGTGACACCCTCGCCTTGCGCTCACACCGTACAGTGCGCTGGTTGCGGCTGGCCGGTACCGCCCCGCTGCCACGCTACTTCGAGATCGCCGAACCTATACTGCCTGGTTGAGCCACTCCAGACCGGTTTCAGGACGGCGCGGGCGCGTAGTGGGTGAAGCGCCGGGTGAACGTGGCGGTGCCCGAGGTCAGGCCGCGCAGATCGACGGCGTAGCGCAGCAACTCGGCGGCCGGTACCTCGGCGCGTACCAGCATCCGGCCCGCTTCGTCGGTCTCCGTGCCCAGTACCCGGCCACGCCGGCTGGACAGGTCACCCAGCACGGTGCCGAGGTGCTCCTCCGGCATCTGCACCTGCACCTCGTCCAGTGGTTCCAAGGAGATCACGCTGCCCTTCTCGGCGGCATCCTTGAGCGCGAGCGACCCCGCCATCTGGAAGGCGGCGTCCGAGGAGTCGACGCTGTGCGCCTTTCCGTCGGTCAATGTCACCCGGATGTCCACCACCGGGAAGCCGGCCCCGAGACCGCGCTCCATCTGCACCCGGATGCCCTTCTCAACGCTGGGGATGAACTGGTGCGGCACCGCTCCGCCGACCACCTTGTCCACGAACTCGAACCCGGCGCCACGGGGCAGCGGCTCCACTTCGATGTCGCAGACCGCGTACTGACCGTGTCCGCCGGACTGCTTGACGTGCCGCCCGTGTCCCTTGACCGGACCACCGAAGGTCTCTCGCAGCGGCACCCTGACCGGTTCAGTGTCCACGTCGGCGCCCCCTGCCCGCAACCGGGAGAGTACGACGTCGGCGTGCGCCTCGCCCATGCACCACAACACCATCTGGTGGGTCTCGGCGTTGCGCTCCAATCGCAGCGTCGGATCCGCGGCCACCAGTTTGCCCAGCCCGCGTGCCAGCGCGTCCTCGTCGCTGCGGCTGCGGCCCACCACGGCTACCGGCAGCAACGGCTCCGGCATCGTCCACGGTGCCATCAGCAGCGGGTCGTCCGGCGCGGACAGGGTGTCGCCGGTTTCCGCGGAGGTCACCTTGGTCACCGCGCAGAGATCACCGGCCACGCAGTGCGGTACCTCGGTCAGGGTGCCGCCCAGTGGTGTGTAGACGTGCGCCACCCGCTCGTCGATGTCGTGATCGGCGTGCCCTCGGTCGCCCAGCCCGTGTCCGGAGACATGTATCGGACGATCCGGCTGCAGCGTCCCGGAGAACACCCGCACCAGCGACACCCGGCCCTGGTAGGGGTCGACGGTGGTACGAACCACCTCCGCGGCCAGTGGAGCGTCGGGATCGACGTCTACCGCGGCGTGGTCCGATCCGTCGGGACGGGTCACGGCGGGCGGGGTGCGCTCGCCGGGAGCGGGGAATGCGCCGATGAGCACCTCGAGGAGCTCGGCGAGCCCTACCCCGGTATTGGCGCAGGCGGGGATCACCGGGTGGAAGGAACCGCGGGCGACCGCGGTCTCCAAGTCGTCGATCAGCACGGCGGTGTCCAGGTCCTCGCCACCGAGATAGCGGTCCATCAGGGATTCGTCCTCGCTCTCGGCGATGATCCCCTCGATGAGCTCATTGCGGGCGACGATGAACTCGTCGTCATCCACCGCGCTGCGCTCACCCTCAGTGGGGGGGTACCCCCCGCTGTAGTCGAACAGCCGTTGCGACAACAGGCCGACCAAACCGGTCACGGCGCCGCTGCTGTCCTGCACCGGTAGATAGAGCGGCAGCACGCCCCCACCGAAGGCGGCTCGGCAGGCGGTGATCTCGCCTTCCAGATCGACCCTCGGATGGTCCAGTCGACTCACCACGACCGCTCGGGGCATCCCCACCTTCGCGCACTCCTGCCACAGCGCCACGGTGACGGGATCGACGCCCTCCGCGGAGCACACCACGAACAGTGCCGCATCCACTGCCCGCAGTCCCGCGCGCAGCTCGCCCACGAAATCGGCATAGCCGGGGGTGTCCACGAGATTGATCTTGATCCCGTCGTGCTGCAGCGGGGCGATCGCCAGCGTCACCGACCGCTGCTGGCGCACCGCCGCTGGATCGTGATCGCACACCGTCGTCCCGTCGACGACCGCGCCCGTCCGGCTGATTACGCCAGTTGCCGCGAGCAGCGCCTCCGCCAGTGTGGTCTTCCCCGCCCCGGACGGCCCGACCAGGGCCACGTTGCGGATCCGGGACGGGTCCTGCCCCGCCGCAGCGGGATCGGGACGCTCACCGTTGCCTTTCGTGCCCATGGCAACCACCCTTGGCCGTACGGATCGTGTGGTCGATCTCACACCGGTGTGCCGATAGAGGCAACCCCCCAGACTCTTCGCCTGCGCTTGTCATCGACCCTGGCAGCAACCCCGACGTACGATCGAGTGGCTGGGCGGCCCTTGCCGCCGTGTCCGTACCGCTGCCTGAGGAGCGAAACCGCCGTGCGCCCGGAGAACACGCCCATCCAGATCGGCGAGCACCACATCGGCACCGCGCGGATCAAGCGCGGCATGGCTGAGATGCTCAAGGGCGGTGTGATCATGGATGTGGTCACGCCGGACCAGGCCAGGATCGCGGAGGACGCGGGTGCTGTCGCCGTGATGGCGCTGGAGCGGGTCCCCGCCGATATTCGCGCGCAGGGCGGCGTAGCCCGGATGAGTGACCCCGACATGATCGCCGGAATCATCGAAGCGGTGTCCATCCCGGTGATGGCCAAGGCCCGCATCGGGCACTTCGCCGAGGCACAGGTGCTGCAGGCGATCGGGGTCGACTATATCGACGAGTCCGAGGTGCTCACCCCGGCCGATGAGGCCCACCACATCGACAAGTTCGCTTTCACCGTGCCGTTCGTATGCGGCGCCACGAACCTCGGCGAGGCGTTGCGGCGGATCTCCGAAGGTGCCGCGATGATCCGGTCCAAAGGTGAGGCCGGAACCGGCAACGTGGTTGAGGCGACCCGGCACATGCGCTCGATCCGCGCGAGTATTCGGTCCCTGTCCACGATGAGCTCCGAAGAGCTCTACGCGGCTGCCAAAGAGCTGCGTGCTCCGGTGGAACTGGTCCGCGAGGTGGCTGCGGCGGGTTCGTTGCCCGTGGTGTTGTTCACCGCAGGAGGCATCGCCACGCCCGCCGACGCGGCCATGATGATGCAGCTCGGCGCCGAGGGCCTGTTCGTCGGCTCGGGCATCTTCAAGTCGGGCGACCCGGCCAAGCGGGCGGAGGCGATCGTCAAGGCCGCCACCTTCCACGACGACCCGGAGATGGTGGCGAAGGTGTCCCGCGGGCTGGGGGAGGCGATGGTGGGGATCAATCTCAGTGATCTGCCCGAGGAGCAGCGGCTGTCCCAGCGCGGCTGGTGACCGGCGAGGGTGGCGTGGCAGGGGCCGAAGCGCTCCTGCTGTCCGCGGGGGCGGGCAGGCTGTTACGTATCCCGGGGCAGGAAGCCGGTGCCGCGCGCAGCTCCCGGATCAGTCGCGACACCATGCTGGTGCACGCCGACCTGCACAACCACACGTTGCTCTCGGACGGCATGGGCGATCCGGAGGCGGCCTTTCCCTCGATGCGCGAGGCGGGCCTGGACGTCGCGGCGCTCACTGATCACGCGATCCGCGGCGCCTCGGTGGAGGGCACCGGTACCGGTGGCGCGCCGTGGATCGGGCTGGACCGAGCAGGCTGGCGGCGCACCGGGAAACTCGCCGACGCCTACGACCGGCCCGGTGAGTTCACCGCCATCCGCGGTTTCGAGTGGTCGCACCCGCGTATCGGGCACGTCAACGCATGGTTCACCGACGACTTCACCGATATCGCCACCCACGGCGGGATGGCCGAGCTATATGCCTGGTTGAGCCAGTTCGGTCACCGCAACGGTGCTGCTGCCCTCGCCGGGACCGCCGGGCTGGCCGGGTTCAACCATCCCGGTCGCGAGGACGGCCGGTTCGGGGGCTTCCGGTACGACGCCGCGGTCGTCGAGCAGATGGTCAGCTTGGAGATGTTCAACCGCACCGACGACTACCTCTTCGAAGGCGTAGCGGCGGATGCCACGTCCCCGCTGGTGGCCTGCCTGGATGCCGGCTGGCGGCCCGGCCTGCTCGGCGTCACCGACGAGCACGGCACCGACTGGGGCTTTCCGCAAGGCAGAGGCCGGGGCGGGCTGTGGGTCACCGAGCACAGCAGGGCCGGGGTCGCCGAGGCGATGCGGGCCAGGAGATTCTTCGCCACCCGGATCGCCGGGCTACGGGTGGACGCCACCGCGGGGGGCGCGCGGATGGGGTCGGTGCTGCGGCACCGGCGCGGACCCGTGTCCTTCGCGCTCGACCTCGACCGGGGGCCGTCCTGGCACGGCCGGGTGTTACAGGTACAGGTGCTGCGCTCGGGTACCCGGGTTCCTGCGGTGGCCGACGTGGTCGAGGTGCGCTGTGGCGAGGTCACCCGCTTCACCGTGCCGCTCGACCTCGACGACGGCAGATGGACGGTGCTGCGGATCGCCGACCCGGTCGCTCCCAACGGCAATCCAGGCCCGGCCGGGCATCCAGCGAACAACTACGGCCTGGCCTACACCAGCCCCTGGTTCCTCGAGTCCTCCTGACCTGAACATCTCCCCACCGGCCAGCCCGCTCGCTCCGTGCTAGGGGATCAAACTCAGGAGGAGTACATGGTGTAAAGCGGTGACGACGTGGCAGGGGACAGTTACTTTGGGTTCACCAATTCTGCGGGGATCCGAGGGGACTTGATGAGCGAGCCACTTCCGGTGTATCAGGACGTGACTAATGCGGTGCTGGTTGGTTATCTGACTCGTTTGGGGTGGACGCCGGAGCAGTTCGCCTACCACCTCAACCGGATGGCCCGGTCGCTGCGCCCGGCGGTGCCGCAGATTCATCCGAAGACACCGTGGCGGTGGCTGACCGCGCGCCCGCCCAGCACCAAGCCCTGCCTGCCGCGTCAGCCCTGGCCGGGGCTGGTGTGCTCGCTGCTCTCACGCCATCTGCAGGAGCCGGTGACGCTGGCATCCTTGGGGTGGCAGGCGAGCGCAGGCGCGCTCTACGTACCAGCCGACGACGGTCTGCACCACCCGTGGGCGCACCCGGGGACGATCGCGTCGCTGCGCGACGTCGTGGAGGCGATGGGTATGGATCGGCGCCATTTCGTGGTGCTCACCGGAACCGGGCTGACCGCATTCGCCCACGACTGGCTGCTCGACTCGCAGCGGGTGGCGGCCTCGCCGCAGGGTACGCGGGTGGATCACGCGGTGGTCGACGATCTGGAACGCAGGGCCGAGGCGGTGCGCGGTCTGGACGACGCTCTCGGGGGCGACCTGGTATTCCGTGCGGATCTGCGGTTGGTTGTCGACATTCTGAACAATGCCCGTTACACCGACGAGGTGGGTTCGCGGTTGTTTGCGGTGGCCGCCGAGTTCGCCCGGATCGCCGGGCTGCGCGCCTTCGACAATCCGCGTTGGCCCTCGGTAAACCGCGCCGGGCCGAGGAGCATTATCGGGACTCGCTGGCCAGCATCGCACCGTCATTTCCGCGTGACCGGCTGCACATCCTGGCCAGGCTTGCCCTCGCTCGAGTGAAACTGCGAGAACTGGACGGCGCCTGCCGGGCAGCCACCGAAGCGGGAACACTACTGCGACGACTGAAGTCTCAGGGAAAATGCACCCTGCTCACCGAGTTCCGCGTCGCTGCCGAGCCCTACGCCACCACCACTCAGGTCAAGGAATTCGACACCAAGTTCGGTGACCTGCTCCGCACCACCTCCGCCTGATCTGGGTCACCGGTCGCGGGCCCAGAACATGATCGGTGTGTGTGCCGGCACAGGACTCGGGGTCAGGCCGTGTCCCGGCCGCCGGCCGGTGGGATCTGCTTGGCGGACTATCTTGGTTTGGTGTCTGACGTGCGGCCTTTGGTTGGGGTGCTGGCGCTGCAGGGTGACGTCCGTGAGCATCAGCGGGCGCTCGCCGACTGCGGGCTGCGCAGCATGCTGGTGCGTCGGGCCGAAGAACTGGCCGAGGTTGATGCGCTGATCCTGCCCGGGGGTGAATCCACCACCATGAGCCGGCTGTTGGTCGCCTTCGATCTGGTGGAGCCACTGCGCGCCCGGCTCGCTGCCGGCATGCCCGCGTACGGCGCGTGTGCCGGGATGATCCTGCTGGGCAGGCAGGTCCTGGACGGTCGGCCCGACCAGCAACAACTTGCCGCGCTGGACGCGGTCGTGCGCCGCAACGCCTTCGGCAGGCAGGTGGACTCCTTCGAGGCCGACCTGGACTTCGCCGACGTTTCCGGCGGTCCGGTGCGGGCGGTCTTCATCCGTGCCCCGTGGGTGGAACAGGCCGGATCGGGGGTCGAGGTGCTGGCCAGGGTCCCCGACGTGCCCTCCGCTGGCGGCGCCGCAGGTAGGATCGTTGCGGTCCGGCAGGGATCGGTGCTGGCCACCGCGTTTCATCCGGAGCTGACCGGTGACCGACGAATCCACCATTTGTTCTGCGGGATGGTCCGGCATTCCGTTGGGGCACAGTTACCCGCATCGGGTGGCGCAGGCCGGTGAGACCGGAACAGCGAGCACAGCGAGCAAGAGGAGCAGGGCAGGGATGAGCGGCCACTCGAAATGGGCGACCACCAAGCACAAGAAGGCCGTTGTCGACGCCAAGCGGGGCAAACTGTTCGCCAAGTTGATCAAGAATATCGAGGTGGCGGCCCGCACCGGTGGTGGCGATCCGGACGGTAACCCGACGCTGTACGACGCGATACAGAAGGCTCGCAAGAGTTCGGTACCGGTCGACAACATCGATCGCGCGACCAAGCGCGGTTCTGGTGCCGATGCCGGCGGCGCCGACTACCAGACGATCATGTACGAGGGATACGGCCCCGCCGGGGTGGCGCTGCTCGTCGAGTGCCTCACCGACAACCGCAACCGTGCGGCATCCGAAGTTCGCACCGCGATGACCCGCAACGGCGGAACGATGGCCGACCCCGGCTCGGTGTCGTTCCTGTTCAGCCGCAAGGGCGTGGTGATCGTGCCGCGGGTGGAGTTGTCCGAGGACGACGTTCTTGCGGCGGTGCTCGACGCCGGGGCTGAGGAGGTCAACGATCTCGGCGAATCCTTTGAGGTGGTCTCCGAAGCCGCCGATCTGATCGGGGTACGTACTGCGCTGCAGCAGGCGGGTATCGACTACGACTCCGCCGAAGCGAGTTTCCTGCCCTCGGCGAGTACCCCGTTGGATGCCGAGGCGGCTCGCAAGGTGTTCAAGCTGATCGAGGCGTTGGAGGACTGCGACGACGTGCAGAACGTCTACGCCAACTTCGACGTCTCCGATGATGTATTGGCCGAGGTCGGCTGAGCACTCTGCGATCCGGACTGCGCATCGCGCGGCAGCGGTGCGCGGCGCTCGCAATGCGGCGACAACCTGCGCTTCCACCGCCGTGGTGTGTCGGTGCACGGTGCCGCGCGGGCCTGCCCTTAGGCTTCGAACGGGTGTTCGCTCATCACGAGGAGGTGCCGGTGCGGGTGCTGGGTGTGGATCCCGGGCTCACCCGTTGCGGGCTCGGTGTGGTCGACGGCGGCTCCGGGCGTACCGTGCGCTGCGTCGCCGTCGACGTGGTTCGCACCCCGCCCGATGCCGAGCTCGGAGAGCGCCTGCTCGCAGTCGCCGATGCGGTCGAACGCTGGGTGGCCGAGTATCACCCGGACGTCGTCGCGGTGGAGCGGGTTTTCAGCCAGCACAATGTACGAACTGCGATGGGCACCGCCCAGGTCGGCGGGGTGGTCGCCTTGGTCGCGGCCCGCCAGGGACTGCCGGTGGTTTTCCACACGCCCAGCGAGGTCAAAGCGGCGGTCACCGGTTCGGGCCGGGCGGGCAAGGAGCAGATGATCACCATGATCACTCGGCTGCTGGCTCTGCCGGTCAGGCCAAACCCGGCCGACGCCGCGGACGCGCTGGCACTGGCGATCTGCCACCTCTGGCGTGCCCCGATGACGGCGCGTCTTGAGCAGGCGCGGGCGCGCTCGGCGCAGCTCGCCCGAACCCACCGTGCGAAGCTGGCCGCAGCGGCCAGGAAAGCCGGGGGCCGGCCATGATCTCCTCGGTGCGCGGAGAGGTGCTCTCCATCGGACTGGACCACGTGGTTGTGGAGGTCGGCGGGGTCGGGTTGGCCGTGCATGCCGTTCCCGCGACGCTGGCCACCCTGCGACGCGGTGCACAGGCCCGGCTCGCCACGTCGCTGGTGGTGCGCGAGGACTCGCTGACCCTGTACGGCTTTGTCGACGCTGAGGCACGCGAGCTGTTCGTGTTGCTGCAGACGGTGTCCGGGGTGGGACCGCGGCTGGCGCTGGCGACGCTGGCCGTTCTCGAGCCGGAGGCGCTGCGCTGTGCGCTCGCCGAGGGTAGCCTCGCCGTGCTCACCCAGGTACCCGGCATCGGACGAAAGGGCGCGGAGCGGCTGGTCGTGGAGCTGCGGGACAAGGTCGGGGCGCTGGTCCACGCTTCGTCCGGACCTGTTCGCGGTGGCGGTGCGGTGCGCACCCAAGTCGTCGAAGCGCTGGTGGGGCTCGGGTTCGTGGCCCGGCAGGCGGAGCAGGCCGTGGAGGCCGTGCTCGCCGAGTCCAAGGGATCCGAGGGGTTCGAAGCGGACGCCACCGATACGTCGCAGGTACTGCGCAGCGCGCTGACTCGGCTGGGACATAATCGGTGAGCCAGGAGGTACCGCTCTCAGCCGAGGTCGACCCCGCCGACCTCGACCTCGAGACCACGCTGCGGCCCCGCCGACTGCCCGAGTTCATTGGTCAGCCGCGGGTCCGTGAGCAGCTGGAACTGGTACTGGAAGGCGCCCGCCGGCGGGGTAGCCCGCCGGATCACGTGCTGCTCTCGGGCCCACCGGGGTTGGGCAAGACCAGCCTCGCGATGATTATCGCCGCTGAGCTGGGTAGTGCCATCCGGGTCACCTCGGGTCCGGCGCTGGAGCGTGCCGGGGACCTCGCCGCGATGCTGTCCAATCTCGTCGAGGGCGATGTGTTGTTCATCGACGAGATCCACCGGGTGGCCCGAGCCGCCGAGGAGCTGCTCTACCTGGCGATGGAGGACTTCCGGGTCGACGTGGTGGTCGGCAAGGGGCCGGGAGCCACCTCGATTCCACTGGAGATCGCCCCGTTCACCCTGGTCGGAGCGACGACCAGGTCCGGCGCGCTGACCGGTCCGCTGCGCGACCGGTTCGGGTTCACCGCGCATATGGAGTTCTACGAACCCGACGAGCTGGAACTGGTGCTGCGCCGCTCGGCCGGCATCCTCGGGGTGGATCTGCGCGCCGAGGGGGCGGCCGAGATCGCCGGTCGCTCGCGCGGCACACCACGCATCGCCAACCGGCTGCTGCGTCGGGTCCGTGACTATGCTGAGGTGCGGGCGGACGGCGCGATCACCCTTGAGGTGGCTCGCGCCGGGCTGGCGGTCTACGACGTCGACGAGCTCGGGCTGGACCGGCTGGACCGTGCCGTACTCACCGCGCTGGTGCGCACCTTCGGTGGTGGGCCGGTCGGGGTGGCCACCATCGCCGTTGCGGTGGGGGAGGAGCCGGCCACCGTCGAGGAGGTGTGCGAGCCGTTCCTGGTCCGCGCCGGCATGCTCGCCCGGACTCCGCGGGGCCGGGTGGCCACCGCCACCGCCTGGCGGCATCTGCGGCTGGAGCCTCCCGCGGCTGCCGCCGGGGACCCGCTCCCAACCCTGTTCGACACGTGAGACCTGCTGGTCAGGGTCGAACCGTCAACACGTAGACGAACCGGCGAAAACGGACCTGGCACACTCGAGTGAGCGACGCGAGTGCGACGCTCAGGTGATCGGAGAACCATGGAAACCCTGCTCCTGCCACTGCTGTTCATCATTGTGCTCGGGCTGCCGCTGATCCTCGGATCGCGCCGGCAGAAGCGCGCGATGGTCGAGGCGCAGCGACTGCAAGACTCACTGACCAACGGTGATCGGGTGACGACCACCTCGGGTCTGCACGCGATCGTGGTGAACACCGCGGACGAGGACACCGTCGATCTGGAGATCGCCCCTGGCGTGCGTACCACGTGGTTGCGCGCAGCGATCCGGGAGAAGATCACCGAGAACGATCCCGCAGCTGACCACGATCAGCCCGGTACCTCGGGTGCCCGGTTCGCGCCTCCCCTTGAGGACGGCGCGCGTACGGACCAGCATTGATCTGACACCGGGGCAGGTACGCTGCGCACCCGATCCCCTACGGTCGTGCCGCTGCAGGGCAGTGGCACAGTAGGCACCGCCGCAGATCGTCGGTTGTGGCGCCCTGCGCAGTTGGCTTTGAAGAGGAGACCCACCCACCGTGGCACCACCGGCCGGGCGTATCCGCCCCTGGCGCAACCTGGCGATCTTCGCTGGAATCGTCGCCATCCTGTACTCCCTGGTCTTCTTCACCGGGGGTGGAGATCCGACGCCCAAGCTGGGCATCGACCTGCAGGGTGGCACCCAGGTCACCCTGACCGCCCGCACCCCCAGCGGGAAGCCACCGGCAAAAGAGTCCCTTGATCAGGCCCGCCAGATCATCGAGCAGCGGGTCAACGGTCTGGGCGTGAGCGGTGCCGAGGTCGTCCTGGATGGTAATAACCTGGTCATCACGGTGCCCGGGAAGAACGGTGATCAGGCTCGCACGCTCGGCGAGACCGCGAAGCTGTACTTCCGGACGGTGCTCAACGAGCAGGCTGCCGGGCCGCCCGCGGCGGTTCCCGGAACGTCACCGCCAGGTGGGAGCGGCCTGGCCCCGACTGGGGCACCCACCTCGCCCGCGGTTCCCCCGGGCGCACCGACTCCAGTCGCTCCGCAGCAGGTCCAACCGCCGCCGACGCCGCCTGCCGCGCCTTCGACCAGTCCGGCGCCTCCGGTGGGGCAGGCCCCGCAGGTGTCGGCCGATCCGAAGGTCGCCGAGGAGATCAAGCAGGCTCGCGCGATCCTGCAGAGTCAGGACCCGGCCGTGCAGCAGAAGGCGCTGGCCGCGCTGAACTGCGCGGTGCCCAACCCGTTGCAGGGCAACGACGACCCGAACCTGCCGCTGGTCACCTGCAACCAGGACGGCACAGCGAAATACCTGCTCGGACCCGCATTCCTGTCCGGTGAACGGATCACCAGCGCGTCGGCGGGCCCGAGCACGGAGGGACCCGGCTACGAGGTGGACCTCAAGTTCGACAACAAGGGTGGGGACACCTGGGCGAAGTTCACCGCCCAGAACGTCGGCAAGCAGACCGGGATCGTGCTGGACAGCAAGGTGGTATCGGCCCCACAGATCAACGGCCCGATCCCGGCAGGCGGGGGAACCCAGATCACCGGCCAGTTCACCCAGGCCAAGGCTCAGGACCTGGCCAACGTGCTCAAGTACGGCTCGCTGCCGCTGTCCTTCGATTCATCGGAGGCCAACACTATCTCGGCGACCCTGGGGCTGGCCTCGCTGCGCGCCGGGCTGCTGGCTGGGCTGCTCGGGCTTGCCGTCGTGTTCGTCTACTGCCTGTTCTACTACCGGGCGCTCGGGGTGCTGACGATCCTGTCGCTGGTGCTCTCCGGGGTGATCGTCTACGCCGTCCTGGTGCTGCTCGGACGCTGGATCGGGTTCACCCTCGACCTGGCCGGGATCGCGGGCTTCATCGTGGCCATCGGCATCACTGCGGACTCCTTCGTCATCTTCTTCGAACGCCTGAAGGACGAGATCCGAGAGGGCCGCACGTTCCGTTCCGCGGTTCCCCGTGCCTGGGTTCGAGCCCGGCGCACGATTCTGTCCGCGGACGCGGTGAGCTTCCTGGCGGCGGCGGTGCTCTACATTCTCGCGGTCGGGCAGGTGAAGGGTTTCGCGTTCACGCTCGGCATGTCGACCGTGCTGGATCTGGTGGTGGTCTTCCTCGTGACGCATCCGCTGGTGGCGATGGCATCGAAGTCCCGGGTGCTGTCCCGGCCGGAGCTTTCCGGGCTGGGATCGGCGCACCGGATCTGGGCCGAGAGCCGGTCGGAGCTGGCGACTACCGGGAAGGGCGCCTGAGATGGCCGGAACGCTGCAGCGGCTCTACAGCGGAGCGGGTGCCTTCGACGTCGTCGGGCGCCGCAGGTGGTGGTATGTGGTCAGCGGGGTGCTCGTCGCGATCTGCCTCGTTTCAATCTTGGTGCGCGGATTCAACCTCGGCATCGACTTCGAGGGCGGCAGCCAGATCCAGATGCCGGCGGTGGGGACAACGGGCCCGATCAGTACCCAGCAGGCGGAGCAGGTCTTCACCAAGACGGTGGGGGAGCCGCCGGAGTCGGTGCAGACGGTCGGCACCGGTTCCGAGGCGAACATCCTGATCAGCTCCAAGGTGTTGGATGCCAGCCAGACATTTGCCCTGAAGGACGCGCTGTACCAGCAACTGCACCCGCTCGGCAAGGACGGGAAGCCCAGCGCAGAGGTGATCAGCGACAGCGCGGTGAGCGGCACCTGGGGCGGAGAGATCAGCCAGAAGGCGCTGATCGCGCTCGTGGTGTTCCTCGTCCTGGTGACTGCGTTCCTTGCGCTCTATTTCGAGCCCCGGATGGCGGCGGCAGCCCTGGTGGCGCTGTTGCACGACGTGGTCGTGACCGCGGGGATCTACTCGCTGGTCGGCTTCGAGGTGACGCCTGGAACGGTCATCGGGCTGCTCACCATCCTCGGGTTCTCGCTGTACGACACGGTGGTCGTGTTCGACAAGGTGCAGGAGAACACTCGGGGGCTGCTCGGGTTGAGCCGGCGAACCTACCCTGAGGCCGCGAATCTGGCAGTCAACCAGACCCTGATGCGTTCGATCAACACCTCACTGATCGCAGTACTCCCGGTGCTCGGCCTGCTGGTGGTCGGCGTCGGCCTGCTCGGCGTGGGCACGCTCAAGGACCTTGCTCTGGTGCAGATGGTCGGCATCCTGGCCGGGACGATGTCCTCGATTTTCCTGGCCACGCCGCTCCTGGTGGACTTCACGATGCAGAACCGGGCCTACCGGCAGCAGGCTCAGCGGGTCGCCCAGCGCCGGGCGAAGGCAGCAGGCAAGGCAGCCGGGGTCACGGACACAGAGGAGATGCGCACGGGGGCCGCGGCCGGTAATCACCGTGAGGAGTCGATCGCTGCGGCGGCAGGCGTGCCCGCCAGAGTGGGCAAGCCCGTGCAGGCCGGGCGTCCGCGAGGACGCCCCGCCGGTAAGGCCGGCCGGCCGTCAGGTAAGGCCGGCAGATCCTCGGGCCGCAAGCAGCACTGAGCCGTCGCGACTCCGCGTGGTCGATCGATGACGTTCCGCACTATTTTTGGCATCTTCAGCTGGTGATTGCTCCAAATCCTTGCCTGTGAGCCCGTGAGGTAGCACGCTCTGTAGCCAGGGACCGGAGAAATCCGGAGACGGCGTGGGTGGCGCGGCCGTCGTGCCAGGGAGGAGCGGGGATGACGGGGTGGTCCATTCCGGGCTTGATGCAGGTCCGGCAGGTGCGGGTGGACTCGGTGGGGCGTCGGGCGACTGCCCGCCGCAGGAACCGCAGGTTCGTCTCGGTCACCTATCTGTCCCAGGAGTTCCTTTCCGATGCCGAGTTCCGAGGCCGGTTCATGGCCGAGTGCGGGCGGCTCGCGCAGGTCCGAGATGTTCGAGTGGCGCGGCTGCGCCAGTACGTGGAGTGCGACGAGGGCGCTGCGGTGGTCGCCGATCACGTGGCGGGAATCCCACTACGAGCGGTGCTCCGCGACGAAGGGGCCATCGCGACCGAGGCTGCGGTGGTGGTGTTCAAGGACGCGTTGGGTGGTCTGGCGGCTGGACACGCAGCCGGCCTGGCGCACGGCGACCTCAAGCCTGAGAACGTGATCCTCACCCGTGCCGGTCGTGTCCGGCTCGTCGACTTCGGACTCTTTACCCGTGCCGGCCGGCTGCTACTCGGGCAGTCGACACCCTTTTACCTGGCCCCGGAACTGTGGAACGGCGGACCGCCGACCCAGCAGGGTGATCTGTACGCCGCCACCGTCACCTTCTTCGAGTGTCTGGCCGGCGCACCGCCCTTCCACGCCGACAGTGCGGCTGCGCTCGCGACCCTGCATCTACTCGGTACACCCCCTCTCGATGCCGTGCCCGGACCGGTCCGCCAGCTGATGCAGCGCGGCCTGGCCAAGGACCCGGCGAGCCGTCCTGGCGCGCTGCACTTCCTCGCTCAGGTCGAGGAAGCGGCTACTGACGCGCTCGGCCCAGGTTGGGAGCGCCGTGGTCGACATGAGTTGATCAAGCTGGTGACCGGGCGCTCGCGCCCGTCCAGTCCGCTCGCGATGGCCGGCCGGCGCAGCGGTGCCGGGCGGGAGCGAAGACCGGTCCGGCTCGCCGTGGTGCTGGGCGGTGCGTTGTTGGTGGCAGCGGGGCTGTCCAGTCCGAAGCTTCCCCATGTGCTGTTCGAGGGTCCGGGCAGCACAACCAACACCGACACGGGGCCACCGGTGTTGGCCGTCCCTGGCCCGCCTGGTGGCGCATCCGTGGACCCTGCGAAGCCGAGAGTCGATCACGCCTCGGAGCCTCGGTCGGCTGCGCTGGCTGAGTCTGCTGCGCCCCGAGCCGGAACACAACAGCCGGTGGCGGCGGCAACATCGGCGCCCGCAGACCGCCCCGGGAGCGTCCCGGCTGAACGTGTCTACAGCCAGCCGACGGTGTCTGCGGTGAGCTCGATACCAGTGTTAGGGGAACAACCGCGCAGCCTGCCCCCCTCGACGACTCGGTCGCCGCGGCCGAGCACCATGTCCTCACCGAGGCCGACTCGGTCGCCGCGGCCGAGCACAACGCCCTCACCGAGGCCGACTCCCTCGTGCGAGCCGCGTACCCGGGCGGGGTCGCCCGATGAGGACAGGTCCCCGGGCCGGGGCCAGCACTGCGACAGGGACGACCGACACGGTTCCCGCCCGGTCGGCCCGGCGCACCACTAAGCGACACCGGTAAGGTTCGCGAGGTGCATCCCGGGTCGAATGCGAACGACCTGCGGACTCTGCTCACCCCGCTGGTCCGCGAGATCCCGGATTTTCCGGAGGCCGGTGTGCTGTTTCGGGATCTCGGCCCGGCGTTCGCCGACGCGACGGCGTTCCGGGCTCTGATCGACGCGCTGGTCGCGCCGGCGCCGGTGGTCGATGTCGTGGTCGGGGTGGAAGCCCGCGGGTTCCTGCTCGGAGCCGCTGCGGGATATGCGCTGCGGGCCGGGGTGGTCGGTGTCCGCAAACCGGGCAAACTTCCCGTCGTCGCCGATCGTGAGGCCTACGCCCTGGAGTATGGCACTGCCTCTCTCGAACTGGCCGACGGTTCGCTGCGCCCCGGGCAGCGGGTCTTGGTGGTCGATGACGTACTGGCCACCGGCGGCACGGTAGCCGCGACATGTGCCCTGGTCGAGCGAGCCGGAGCGCAGGTCAGCGCCGTTGCGGTGGTGCTGGAGATCGCCCCGTTGCGCGGTCGGGAGCGGTTGGCTGGGCGTCCGTTGCATGCCCTGCTGACGATCTGACCCGAACGAGGTCGTCGACGTTGCCCAGGTACTTCGGGTCGGTGGAGTAGTGCGGCGGTACGCTTGACACTTGACCGGTATTCACGCGGCGGGAGAGTGTGGTTGAGCCAGGACCTGCAGCGCACCGCTGTGCCGTTGGTCGGTCTTGATACGGCGGCAGTCCAGGAGCGGCAGCCTTCGGCGACCAGACGGGTCCGGGCGAGGCTCGCGCGGCGGATTACCGCTCAGCGGCCCGGCCCGGTCAAGCAGGTACTGGAGCCGCTCGCCGCGGTGCATCGGGAGCTGCACCCCAAGGCTGACCTGGCGTTGTTGCAACGGGCTTACGACGTGGCCGACGAGAAGCATTTCCATCAGCAGCGCAAGTCCGGCGATCCCTACATCACCCATCCGCTGGCGGTCTCGACGATCCTCGCCGAGTTGGGCATGGACACCACGACTCTGGTCGCGGCGCTACTGCACGACACCGTCGAGGACACCGACTACTCGTTGACTCGGCTCACCGAAGACTTCGGCGACGAGGTCGCACACCTCGTCGACGGCGTCACCAAGCTCGACAAGGTCAAGCTCGGCGCCGCTGCCGAGGCCGAGACCATCCGCAAGATGGTCATCGCGATGGCGCGCGACCCGCGGGTGCTGGTGATCAAGCTGGCGGATCGGCTGCACAACATGCGCACGATGCGTTTCCTGCCGCCGGAGAAGCAGGCCCGCAAGGCGAGGGAGACCCTCGAAGTACTCGCCCCGCTGGCGCACCGTCTCGGCATGGCAACCATCAAATGGGAGTTGGAGGACCTGTCCTTCGCGATCCTGCACCCGAAGAAGTACGACGAGATCGTGCGGCTGGTGGCCAACCGGGCGCCTTCCCGGGATACCTACCTGCGAACCGTGATCGAGGAGGTCTCCGCGCAGCTGTCCGGCTCCCGGATCACCGCCACCGTCGAGGGCAGGCCCAAGCACTATTATTCGATCTACCAGAAGATGATCGTGCGCGGCCGGGACTTCGACGACATTCACGACCTGGTTGGGGTCCGGATCCTGGTCGACGACGTACGTGACTGCTACGCCGCGGTCGGCGTCGTGCATTCGGTGTGGCAGCCGATGCCCGGCCGGTTCAAGGACTACGTCGCGCAGCCCCGGTTCGGGGTCTACCAGTCACTGCACACCACGGTGATCGGGCCGGACGGCAAGCCGCTGGAGGTGCAGATCCGCACCCGCGAGATGCACCGCACTGCGGAGTACGGCATCGCAGCGCACTGGCGGTACAAGGAGACCCGCGGTACCCACAGCGGAGCCGTGGACGTCGACGAGATGGCCTGGATGCGCCAGCTGCTGGACTGGCAGCGGGAGGCCGCCGATCCTGGTGAGTTCCTCGAGTCGCTGCGTTATGACCTGGCTACCCGCGAGATCTTCGTCTTCACCCCGAAGGGTGAGGTGATCACGCTGCCGTCCGGATCCACCCCCGTGGACTTCGCTTACGCGGTGCATACCGAGGTCGGCAACCGCTGCATCGGTGCGCGGGTCAACGGCCGGCTCGTCGCGCTGGAACGAGAGTTGGAGAACGGCGAGGTCGTCGAGATCTTCACCTCCAAGGCGGAGGGTGCTGGTCCCAGCCGGGACTGGCTGACCTTCGTCGCTTCGCCACGGGCCCGGGCCAAGATCAAGCAGTGGTTCGCCAAGGAGCGTCGCGAGGAGGCCATCGAGATCGGTAAGGACGCCATCGCCAAGGAACTGCGGCGGGCCGGGCTGCCCGTGCAGCGGTTGGTGTCCGCCGAGTCGATGGTCGCGGTGTCTCGCGAGCTTCGTTATCCCGACGTCAGTGCCCTGTACGCGGCCGTCGGTGAGCACCATGCCTCGTCCCGGCACGTGGTGCAGCGCCTGATCGCGCTGCTCGGCGGGGAGGAGGGCGCCGAGGAGGTGCTGGCCGACCGGGCGACTCCGTCCACCGTGCAGCGTCGGCGTGCGACCGCTGACTCCGGTGTGCTGGTCCGGGGCGCCGGAGACATCTACGCCAAGCTCGCCCGTTGCTGTACCCCGGTGCCCGGCGACGAGATCCTGGGGTTCGTCACCCGTGGTGGCGGGGTCAGTGTGCACCGCACCGACTGCACGAATGCCGATGCGCTGCGCGCCCAACCCGAGCGGTTGTGCGATGTGGAGTGGGCGCCCTCCTCGACGTCGGTGTTCCTGGTCTCGATCCAGGTGGAGGCGCTGGACCGGCACCGGCTGCTGTCCGACGTCACCAAGGTGCTCGCCGACGAGCGGGTGAACATCTTGTCCGCTTCCGTGACCACCTCGCGCGACCGGGTCGCGGTGAGCCGATTCTCTTTCGAGATGGGTGACCCCAAACATCTCGGGCACGTGTTGCGTGCGGTCCGCAACATCGAGGGCGTCTATGACGTCTATCGGGTGACTTCCTCGAACTGATCTCTCCCCGCCCCAGCGTCAGACTCCGAGCGTCAGACTTCCCTGGCGGCGGGGGATCAGCCGGCGATGTCGACTGAGGTGATGGTGACGGGCTTGTTGGGTTTGCCGCCGCCGGGAGAGGGTTCGAGCGATCCGTCGTCGCCTGCTTGAGCGATCTGGTCGATCACTTTGAGGCCGTCGGGGGAGATCGTGGCGAAGACGGTGTAGCTGGGGGGGAGTTGGGCGCTGCCGTAGATGAGGAAGAACTGGCTGCCGCCGCTGTTGGGTTGGCCGGTGTTGGCCATGGCGACGTAGCCACGGCCGTAGGTGAGCTCGGGGAAGACTTCGTCGGGGATGGTGTAGCCGGGGCCGCCGGTGCCTTTACCGCTGGGGTCACCGCATTGCAGTACCTGCAGTCCGGGATTGGTGACCAGTCGGTGGCAGGGGCTGTTCGAGTAGAAGCCTTGCTTGGCGAGGCTGAGGAAGCTGTTCACCGTGCAGGGGGCGAGTGCCCGGTCGAGGGTGAGGCCGATCGGGCCGGCGGAGGTCTGCATGGTGACCTGCTCAGTACCTACGGCGGAGACAGAGCCCGGTGGTGGGGGGGTCACCGGTTTGGCTGCGGGCTGGGGGCTGGCGGGGTATTGGCAGTCCACCGAAGCGGGCAGTGGTTGCGGCCGGGTGGGTGGCGGCAGGATGTCAGCCGGGATCGCCAGCGCCTTGCTGCTCGACGGCGCCGGGACCGCCGTCGGTGACGGCTGCGCGGCGGCATCGTTCTGTGCCCCGCGATGCAGGAAGCTGATCAGCACGACGACCCCGACCACGATCACCGCAGCCACCGCGCTGCCCATCACCGCGAACGTCCGGCGCCGCTTGGCGCGAGCTGCGCGACGGGCGAGTTGACGGTCGAGTTTGCGCTTCGCGGCCTCGCGGCGCTGCTCGTTGGTGGGCACTCAGACTCCTGTGGCTCGACGCTGATCGCCGCGAGTCTAGGTGGGTGGCCGGTGAGTCGGACGTCGGCCTCCCTCCGGTGTGCTTGGCTACCCTGGCGCTTGTCCCCAGTCCCGCAGCGGAAAGGATCGCCGTGCTTGTCGCAGGCTTTCCGACAGGCTCCTTCCAGGCCAACTGTTTTGTGCTCGCGGTGCAGGCGGGTGGGCCGTGCGTGGTGGTCGATCCCGGGGAGGGTGCGCAGCAGCCCCTGGACGAGCTGCTCCGCCAGCATCGGCTCGACCCGGTGGCGGTGCTGCTCACCCATGGCCACTTCGACCACGTCTTCGCCGTGGCCCCGGTCTGCGACGGCAACGACATCCCGGCCTGGATCCACCCCGAGGACCGGGCGATGCTGTCCGACCCGATGCGCGGGCTGTCCGCCGAGTCACGGTCGTTCTTCGGTGGCCGGATCGAGTTACGTGAGCCCCGCGAGGTGCGCACCCTCGAGGATGGGATCACTCTGGAGCTGGCCGGGCTGACCCTCAGCGTCGATCACACGCCGGGCCATACTCGCGGATCGGTGACGTTCCGGTCCGTGGCCGATGACGGCCAGGGGCTGCTGGTCTCCGGGGACACCCTGTTCGCCGGTTCCATCGGGCGCACCGACTTCCCGGGCGGTAGTCACGAGCAGATCCTCGCCTCGTTGCGGGACAAGGTCCTCGTACTGGATGACGAGACCATGGTGCTGCCCGGCCACGGCCCCACCACCACCATCGGCAAGGAACGGGCCACCAACCCCTTCCTGCACGGCCTTGCCGAGCCCGGCACCCCCCGCGGGCTGTAGATCAGCGGTTCCGGCTACGCGGTCAGCTCGATCTTGTCCTGTCGGGCGACGACTGCCGCGATCGCGGTGGTGACCGGGACGGCGGCGACCAGCCCGATGCTGCCGACCAGGGTGCGGACCACCTCCTGGGCGATGTTCTGCGTGGTGACCACGGTGCCGAAGCTCTGTCCGGCCACCGAGTAGATCAGCAGCACCGGTAGCGCAGCACCGGCGTAGGCCAGCGCCAGGGTGTTCACCGCCGAGGAGATGTGGTCGCGGCCGATCCGCAGGGCGGCTGTGTAGAGTGCCCGCGCGCCCAGATCGGGATTGGCTCGGCGTAGTTCCCACACCGCGCTGGTCTGGGTGACGGTGACATCGTCGAGCACCCCCAGCGCACCGATGACCATCCCGGCGAGCAGCAGCCCGCGGGCGTCCACCCCGTGACCCAGCACCCTGATGAGGTTGCCGGTGTCGTCGTCCAGCCCGGTGAGTTGGGTGGCCGCGGAGAACGCGGTACCCAGCACGCCGATCAGCGCGAGGCTGAGCACGGTGCCCAGCACAGCGCTGGAGGTCTGCGCGGAGATTCCGTGGGTGAGGTACAACACCCCGAACATGATCACGCCGGCGGCGAGCACGCCGACGATGACCGGATCCTCGCCGCTGAGCAGCGCGGGGAACAGGTAGACCACCAGCACCAGGAAGCTGAAGCCGAGCGCGAGTAGTGAGGCAAGGCCTCGCCACCGGCCGAGTAGCAATACCGCAACGACGAACAGTGCGGCGAGCCACAGCATCGGGGTGCCTCGCTGGAAATCCTGGATCTGATACGACCCGGGGTCGGAGGGATTTCCGCCGGTGTAGCCGAGCACGACGTGATCGCCTGCGGTGAAGTGTGGCGTGCTCGGTTCGTTGGGCAACACCTGCCGGATGGTCGCGCCGGGGGAGTCGCCATCGGTGAGCCGCACGCTGAGCGCGACGCACTTGTCGCCCTGGCCGGGCGTGGCGGGGCCACCGTCCGTGCAGGGGGCGGCGGCCGCGTCGAGCACGTCGCCGTGCACCGGCCCGCCCTGGCCGAATCCGACATCTGCTGTGCTGGTGGGTACGGCACCGGGCCAGGTCAGCCAGACCCCGAACAGGGTGGCCAGCGCGACCGGCACCAGTATCGCGACCAGCAGCCGCCGCACCCGACGGGAGGACGGTTCTGCGGGGCCGTGTCCGTGTCCGTGGCCGGCCGTAGTCGGTTCAGCGGCGCCGCGGTGGCGGTGCCGCCCGGTCCTGCGGTCCAGTCCAGTCATCGGCTGGGCGTCCCTCTCTGGCGCTACCCGTCGACATTCGCTGGCGTATCGAACACGTGTTCGATACGATGAGATCGTGCGCTGGAACAACCTGACACTGTCCGATCGGGACGCGCTCTTCGGGGTGGGTGATGTCCTCGCGCGCACCGTTGACACTCCAGAGTTCCGCGGGCTGACCTTCTACGAGGTGCAGGCCCGTTCCATCATCAACAAGGTGCCGGGTGCCTCGCGGATGCCCTTCGGCTGGACCCTCAACCCGTATCGGGGCTGTAGCCACGCCTGCAGGTACTGCCTGCCGGGGGACACCCCGATCCTGATGTTCGATGGGCGGACCAAGCCGCTGGCCGATGTGCGGGTCGGCGACGCGGTCTACGGCACCGTCGGGGACGGTGGTGATCGGCGCTACGCCGGCACGGAGGTGCTGGCCCACTGGCGGACGGTCAAGCACGCCTACCGCGTGGCGCTCGCGGACGGGACAGAACTCGTGGCCAGCGGCGATCATCGTTTCCTCACCGACCGGGGGTGGAAGCAGGTGAAGGAAGGAATGGCAGGAGGCGGTCGGCGCCCCTGCCTGGCCACGGGTGACGAGCTCATCGGGACCGGCCGGTTCGCCACCCCACCCGAGGACTCGCCCGACTATCGCCGGGGCTATCTGGGCGGCATCGTTCGTGGTGACGCGCAGCTCGGCCTGGGGGTGGTCGATCGTGAGGCGCTGCGCAGGGTCAGCCGATACTTCCTGGACGCGGTTGCGCACACCCGCGAGTTGGTGCCTCAGACCGTCGGTGGTCGCAGCACGACGATGTCGGCCGCGCGCAGCCGGGCGCGCGCCGGGTTCGAGGCCATCACCGACATCATCAGCTGGCCAAGCTCCCCGGGGGATGGCTGGTGTAAGGGATTCCTGGCCGGGGCGTTCGACGCCGGGGGGAGCTGTGCTGACGGCGTTCTCCGGATTGCCAACGCCACTACGGACGTCATCGCATCGGTGATCTCGTGTTTCGATCGCTTCGGTTTCAACTGCACCGTCGAGGACGATGAACGACCCGACGGTCTCCGGTGCGTCCGGCTACGCGGCGGAATCCGCGAGCAGCTTCGGTTCTTCCATACCGTCGATCCGGCGATTACCAGAAAGCGGTCGATATCCGGCGTGATGATCAAGGACAAGGCCCGCCTGACCGTGATCTCGGTCGAGGACCTGGGCGGGCAGCTGCCGATGTACGACATCACGACCGGGACCGGGGACTTCATCGCGAACGGCGTGGTATCCCACAACTGCTTCGCGCGGCGGACGCACGAGTACCTGGAACTCGACTCCGGCCTCGACTTCGACACGAAGATCGTGGTGAAGCTCAATGCGCCCGAGTTGCTGCGCAAGGAGCTCAGCTCTCCGCGCTGGGCGGGGGCGCACATCGCGATGGGCACCAACGTCGACCCCTACCAGCGGGCCGAGGGCCGCTACCGGCTGATGCCCGGGATCATCGAGGCGCTGCGCGATGCGCGCAACCCCTTCTCCATCCTCACCAAGGGCACCTTGGTGCTGCGCGATCTCGATCTGCTTCTGCAGGCCGCGCAGGTCACCGACGTCTCGGTCGATGTCTCGGTGGGATTCGTCGACGAGATGCTGTGGCGGGAAGTCGAGCCCGGTACTCCCATGCCCAACGCCCGGCTCCGAGTGTGTCGTGCGCTCACCGATGCGGGCATCGGATGCGGGGTGCTGATGGCTCCGATTCTTCCGTACCTCACCGACTCGCCCAGCCAGCTCGAGGCGACTGTGTGTGCTATCGCGGAGGCAGGCGCCCGCAGCGTGTCTCCCATCGTGCTGCACCTGCGCCCCGGCGCGCGGGAGTGGTATCTGGCCTGGCTGCAGCGCACCCACCCCGAATTGGTGGCTCGCTACCAGGATCTCTACGCAGGCGGTGCCTACGCTCCCAAGGCCTACCAGCGCGCCATCTCCGTCCGGGTGGCTGAGCTGGCCCGGCGTTACGGCGTCGGTTCGGCCGCTGGGCGGTGGCGCGGCTAGCCTTTGCAGGTCACGTCGTCGAAGATCGAGGAGCCAGCTCCTGTGATGCGCACCCACCCTGCCGGCACGCTGGGCGTCGAGCATGCCGGGCAGTCCGTCACCCTGACCGGCTGGGTCGCCCGCCGCCGAGACCACGGGGGCGTGATCTTCATTGATCTGCGGGATGCCTCCGGACTGGTGCAGGTGGTCTTCCGGGAAGGAGAGATGGCGCAACGGGCGCATCGGCTGCGGGCCGAGTTCTGCATCCTGGTCAGTGGCACCGTGGCAGCCCGCCCCGAGGGCAACGAGAACTCCGAGATCCCGACCGGCGGTATCGAGGTCACCGCCGATGAGCTGACGGTGCTCAGTGAGTCCGCCCCGTTGCCGTTCCAGCTCGATGAGTACCTGGAGGCCGGCGAGGAGGTGCGGCTGCGGCACCGCTATCTCGATCTGCGTCGGTCCGGTCCGGCCGCCGCGATGCGGCTGCGCAGCGAGGCCAACCGGATCGCTCGCACCGTGCTGCACGAGCAGGGCTTCCTCGAGGTGGAGACGCCGACCCTGACCCGTTCCACTCCGGAGGGCGCGCGGGATTTCCTGGTGCCTGCCAGGTTGCAGCCGGGCAGCTGGTATGCGTTGCCGCAGTCGCCGCAGCTGTTCAAGCAACTGCTCATGGTCGCCGGCCTGGAGCGCTATTACCAGATCGCCCGCTGCTACCGGGATGAGGACTTCCGCGCCGATCGGCAGCCCGAGTTCACCCAGCTCGACATCGAGATGAGCTTCGTCGAGCAGGACGACGTGATCGCGCTGTGCGAGCGGGTGATGGCCGCGCTGTGGGCTGAGCTGGCCGGGCACGAGATCGAGTGGCCGATTCCCCGGCTGAGCTACGCCGAGGCGACGGCCCGCTACGGCACGGACAAACCCGACCTCCGTTTCGGACTCGAGCTCACCGAGCTCACCGGCTACTTCGCCGACACCCCGTTCCGGGTGTTCCAGGCCCCTTACGTGGGAGCGGTCGTCATGCCAGGCGGGGCCGGTCAGCCACGTCGGCAGCTGGACGCCTGGCAGGAGTGGGCCAAGCAGCGAGGTTCCAAGGGTCTGGCCTACGTGCTGGTCGGGGAAGCAGGCGAGCTGTCCGGCCCGGTGGCCCGCAATCTCGCTGAGCACGAGCGGGAGGGTCTGGCGAAAGCGGTGGGTGCCAACCCCGGCGACTGCGTGTTCTTCGCCGCCGGTGATCCGGTGGACGCTCGTGCGCTGCTGGGAGCGGCCCGGGTCGAGATCGGCCGGCGGTGCGGGCTGATCGACGAGTCGGTGTGGTCGTTCGTCTGGGTGGTCGACGCGCCGATGTTCGAACCCGCCGACCGCTCCGGGGATGTCGCCGTCGGGCACAGCGGCTGGACCGCGCTGCATCACCCGTTCACCGCGCCGACGCCGGACTGGATCGACCGCTTCGAACACGATCCGGGCTCAGCGCTGGCCTACGCCTACGACCTGGTCTGCAACGGAAACGAGATCGGCGGAGGTTCGATCCGTATCCACCAGCCCGACGTGCAGCAGCGGGTGTTCCGGGTTCTCGGGATCTCCGACGAGGAGGCGCAGGAGAAGTTCGGGTTCCTGCTCGAGGCCTTCCGTTACGGCGCCCCGCCGCACGGGGGGATCGCCTTCGGGTGGGACCGCATCGCCATGCTGCTCGCCGGTGCCGACTCCCTGCGCGAGGTCATCGCATTCCCCAAGTCCGGTGGTGGTCTCGACCCGCTCACGGGAGCCCCCGCCCCGATCACCCCCGCGCAGCGTGCCGAGGCCGGGGTGGACGCGAATGTCGTGCGTCCCCCGCTCACCCAGGGCTGAAACTCTTTCCAGCCCGCGCACTCGTATCTGAATGGATAGGGTGGGCGACGATGACCACCGAGCTCGCGGATCCCGTCGATCCGGTTCCTCCCACTGGCGAAGCGGCCGCAATGGCCGTGGCAGATGCGGTGCGCTCTGCCGAGCGGCTGCTCACCGCGCGGCTCGGTGCACAGGTCCGGCTGGCCGATCCAGAGGACCTTGGCGGCAGTGGCCGTTCCACCGTGCTGCGCGTGCGGGTTGCCCGCACTCCGTTCACGCTGCCCAAGACGCTGGTCGTCAAGCACAATCCGGTCCGGACACCGGCGGGCGGGGCGGACCTGTTCGCGCAGGAGGCGGCGAGCTGTCAGCTGTTCACGTCCCTGCGTCGGGAGGACCGGCCGGGGCCAGAACTGATCGCCTGCGACCCTGGACAGCGGCTGCTGGTACTGGAGGACTTGGGTCGCTCTGGCACCGTGGCGAGCCTGCTGCTGTCCTCCGACTCCGGCACCGCGTCCCGCGCCGAGCGGGTATTGCTCAGCTGGGCGCGTGCCCTCGGTCGGCTGCACGCCACCACCCGGGACCGTGAGCCGGATTTCGCTGCGCTGCTGCGCCGACTCGGTGCGCCGCAGGTGACTGATCCGTTGGCGAACGACGGCCGGGCCGCGGTGGCCGGTCTGCCTGCGTTGCTCGAGGCTGAGCTGGGGGTGTCCAGCCGGTTCGAAGCGGTCGCGGAGGCGCGTCGGGCGGCTGCGCTGCTCGGCGGCAGGCCCTATCGTGCGTTCAGCCCGGCCGACCTGGGCCCTGACAACGCCGTTATGGGGCAGACCGTACGGTTCATCGACTTCGAGGGTGGCGGGTTCCGCACCGCATTGCTCGACGCCGTGCAGTTGCGCGCACCACTGCCCTCCTCGTTGGTCGCGCTGGCGTTCCCGCCTGGCATGACCGAGGCGATGGTGTCGGCGTGGCATGCCGAGGTGGTCGGCTCCTGGCCCGACTTGGCCGACCGGTCTTTGCTGGCCCGCAGGCTGCTGGACGCTCAACTGCTCTGGACCTGGCTGTGCACTTGGTGGCTGTTGCCGATGCCGCGCCCGCGAACCCCGGGGAGCGCGGTTGCGTCCTCTCAGCCGGATTCGACCACGATGTTCGACCGTGGCGGACTGCTGGTCGACCGATGGGAGCAGTTGGCCGGTGAGGCCGAGGCGGTAGGACGCGTGGAGATCGCCGGGCACGCGTCGGCGGTAGTCGAAGGGTTGCGCCGCCGGTTCGACATCGTGGGCGACGCGCTCCCGCAGTACCCCGTGTTCCGCTGACCCAGCGTGTCAGGCGCGTATGCACGGTGTGTCAGGCGCCCGTGTCCCGGGCAGAGCACGGATCGTTCGCTAAGGCGTCCCCGGCACGTCACGTATTCCTCACCGGCGAGGAGCCGTCCGGCCTGATCATCGCAGAGTGACCATGGAAGTCCTGTTCACCGTCCCTGTCCTGGTCGGCCGCCGCGCCAGGAGTCTGGCCGTCCTCGGTGACTCCACTGCGGTCGGTCTGGGTGATCCGCTGCCCGCAGGTGGTTGGCGTGGATTCGGCCCGTTGCTGGCGAATGCCCTGGGAACCGCCGACGAGATCCGGTACACCAACCTGGCCTGCACCGGAGCGCGGATGGGGTGTCTGCGCCACCGGCAGTTACCCGCAGCGCTGGCCCAGCGTCCTGACGTCGCGGTGATTCTGGCCGGGATGAATGACACGCTGCGCTCCGACTTCGTCCCGGCCGCGGTGGCCGACGACCTGGATGCCACGGTCAGCGCGCTGCAGGATGGCGGAGCCGTGGTGCTGACCACCCGCTTTCATGAGCATGAGCGGGTATTCCGGTTGCCCGGACCGCTGCGCCGGGCCCTGCACCACAGGGTGGGGCGGCTCAATGAGGCCATCGAGCGGGTGGTGGTCCGGCGCGCCGTGCTGTGCCTTGACCTGCACCTGATGCATGGTGCCTACGACACCACGACGTGGAGTGTGGATCGGCTGCATCCGTCGGAGCGCGGGCACCGGATGCTTGCCGAGGGCTTTGCCGAGTTGCTCGCCGGAGCCGGAATTGCGGCGCCGTATCCGGTCGAGCTGACCTGCTCCGGTGGCCGCCAGGTGTCCACCGCGCAGCACATCGCCTGGCTGGTCCTCCACGGTGTGCCGTGGCTGGGCCGCCGCGGCCGGGATTTCCTCCCGCATGCCGCCGCGGTGGTACTGCGCGACCTGCTCGGTCGGACCGCGGCGGTACCTTCGCGGGATGTCCGCTGATGACGCCCTGTGCGATGAAGGGCTGTTCGCTGCACAGACTGAGGATCGCGCCGAGCAGCGGCTGGCCACCTCGGCACCGCTCGCAGTGCGCATGCGGCCGGCCGTGCTGGAGGAGGTCGTCGGGCAGGATCACCTGCTGGGGCCGGGCAGCCCGCTGCGCAGGCTGGTCGAGGGCGGCGCAGCGGCGTCACTGATCCTGTATGGCCCACCGGGAACCGGCAAAACCACCCTGGCCCGGCTGGTCTCGCAGGCCACCGGCCGGCGTTTCGAGGCGATGTCGGCGCTGTCTTCCGGGGTCAAGGAAGTCCGCGCGGTGATCGACGGCGCGCGACGACGGCTGGGTCGTGAGGGTGGCGGGACCACCGTGCTGTTCATCGACGAGGTGCACCGTTTTTCCAAAACCCAGCAGGACGCGCTGCTCGGGGCGGTGGAGGATCGGGTCGTCCTGCTGGTCGCCGCCACCACCGAGAACCCGTTCTTCTCCGTGGTGTCGCCGCTGCTGTCTCGCTCGCTGGTGTTGCAGCTACACCCGCTGTCCGACGATGACGTGCGCACACTGGTCCGCAGGGCGCTGTCCGATCCGCGGGGCCTCGACGGTGCGCTCACTCTCTCGGCCACGGCCGAGGATCACCTGGTCCGGTTGGCCGCCGGAGACGCCCGCCGGGCGCTCACCGCGCTGGAGACCGCCGCCGACGCGGTGGTTTCGGGCGGCGGCTCCGTGGTGGACCTCAGCGCTGTCGAGGCCGCCGTGGACCGGGCCGCGGTGCGTTACGACCGGGCCGGGGATCAGCACTACGACGTGATCAGCGCGTTCATCAAGGCGATCCGCGGATCCGATGTGGACGCCGCGCTGCACTACCTGGCGCGGATGGTGGAGGCCGGTGAGGACTCCCGGTTCATCGCTCGGCGGCTGGTGGTGCACGCCAGCGAGGACATCGGGATGGCCGACCCGACCGCCCTGCAGGTCGCGGTGGCAGCCGCCCATACGGTGCAGTTCATCGGGATGCCCGAGGGACGGCTGGCGCTGGCTCAGGCCACCGTGCACCTGGCCGCCGCTCCCAAGTCCAATGCCGTGATCACCGCCATCGACGCCGCGCTGGCCGACGTTCGCGCAGGCGCTGCCGGATCGGTTCCCGCGCACCTGCGGGACGGGCACTATGCGGGCTCCACCCGGCTCGGACACGCGAAGGGCTACCACTACCCGCATAGCGTGCCAGAGGGGGTAGTGGCCCAGCAGTACCCGCCGGACGACCTGGTCGGCCGCGATTATTACCAGCCCAGCGGACACGGCGCGGAACGCGAGCTCGCGGAGCGGGTACCCAAGCTGCGTCGAATCATCCGCGGTCAGGACTGAGCTCGCGGAAGTGTTCGTGCGCGGCCTGTTTGGATACTCCCAGGGCTGTTCCGATCTTTAAATGGTACGGCGTCGCATCTCGATGATCCGGATGACCTGAGTGGTGGACGCCATATGCGCTTGGAGTACGGAGTTCGTGCGTTCTGCCTGATAGCCATAGCTCCGTGAAGTCGTCATACCAGGTGCTCCAACGCGTGTGGTTACCCTTTGTGATGCGGCGCGACAACTGGGGCGCCTCGGCGTTTCGACTGTAGTGCAGGGGTCACCGGCTGAAGTTTCCTGTGGGTAACAATCCATGGCGGCAATGAGCCGTACCTGACTATGCGTGCTCGGATCAATACGCATCGAACATACCGGTACGGCTTGAATCAATCATCGTGCCACCTGGTCAGGTATTGCATGTCGGGTGCAGCCGACATCAGTGCCGATACAGGGGGTTGGGCACCCGGCCGTGCACGGCGGCGTGCGGTCGTTCCGGGCGGTCCCGGTACCCGTCGAGCAGCAGTCGGTTGCGGTTCAGGCACAACCGTTGCAGGTCCGGCGCCAGCAGGTCGAACAGGGCGAAGCGTTCGGTGAGCTCGGGGAACCGCTGCTGGTAGGCCAGGATCTCGTCGCGGACCATCGCCCAGAACTCGGTCTCACTGACCCTCAGGTGCGTCTCGACGATGTCACCCAGGTACCTGAAGTGCCCGATGAACAGCCCACTCTGGATGAACTGGCAGAGCATCTCCGGTGGCTCGGTGAGCAGCACCTCGGCGACGTCCGGGGGCATGTCCCGCCGTTCCGGCAGCGCAGCGTCGGAGACGTTCACGTCGTCGACGAAGTCCTTCACCGCCAGCCGGGTCGGCACGTCGTCGGCGTCGAAGACCACGATGGCGTTCTCGCCGTGCGGGGAGAACACCACGCCGTAGCGGTACAGGAAGTGCAGCAGCGGCGGCAGCAGCGCTCCGAACAGCCGCTGTAGCCACTCCCGGGGCGAGCGGCCGGACCGGGCGACGAGCTCGGCCACCAAGGGCCGTCCCTCGGAGTCGACCTGCAGCAGGCAGGCCAGTGTCCGGGCCTTCTCCTGCGGGTCCAGCTTGGTGGTGATCGACTCCCGCCAGATCGCCCCGAGCAGCTCCAGGTACTGGTAGGGGACACCCGGGATGCGCTCCAGTACCGGGTGGTTGACGGTGACCGAGGCGACCTCGCCGAGCAGCACCACCCGGGTCTGTTCGCGCAGGAAGCCGTCCCGCTCGGCGAGTCCGAGGATCCATGAGGTGACCGCGGGTGCCGCGAGCGTGCGCTCGGTGGGCAGGCCGCGCCAGACCAGCGTGTTGAGGATCGACAGCGGCAGTTTGACGTGCCGCCGGGCCGGGGTGTCGATGTTGCTGAAGGTACGGATCGACTGCTGGGCCAGGTATCGGTCCGGGCCTTCGCCGAGCGGCACGATCCGGCCTGCCGCGACCTCCGCGGCGAAGACCGGCACCACCACCTCGTCCCACTGCCAGGGGTGCACCGGCAACCAGTGGAACTCGCCGCCCCGGCCACCCAGCTCGGCTGCGAACCGCTCTCTGGTCGGGCCGTCCAGCTCCTCGGCGAGCAGCCGCTGTGGGTCCAGTCCCTCGACACCGCGGTAGCCGGCGAGGCTGTGGTGCACCGCCATCCAGGGCAACCGCAGCGGCCGGCGCGCCTCCGGCACGTACCGCGCGACGTCGGAGGCGGACAGGCCCAGCCGCCCCTTGTTCGGGATCAGCCAGGGATGCCCGGTCTGGTGGCCTTCCAGCTCCGCGTAGGGCAGTTCCGCCAGCTCGGCGGCGGTGCGTTGCCCGGCTAGCAGCCGGGCATCGGCGGACAGCGTCGCGGACAGCTCGCGAACCAGGTGTCCGGCGGTGTCTCCGGACAGGCCCAGCTTCTCCCGCGCGTCCAGCACGAACTGCAACGGATCGGTGCCCTCCGCCTGCCGCCCGCCCACCTCTTGGCGCCCGTCAGCTCGGTGTCGCTGCACGGAGGACGGCTCCACCCGCCAGGCACCGAAGGCGCCGCGGCGGGCCCGGAAGGTGTAGTCAACGCCGCCACCGACCTCGACGCGGTAGCTGTGCTCGCCGGTCGGAACCGGATCGAGCAGTTGCTCGTAGCTCAGCTCGGCCAGCATCTTGGCCATCAAGTCGTGCCCGGCACGCCGCCAGGCCGACGCCGTCAGCTCAGTGGGCAGGGACAGCGACATCGGTCACCTCCGTGGATGTGGACGCCTGGCTCACGGGGCTTGCATCTCAGCAGCGCCGAACGTGGTGAAGGCGGTGCGGGTGGGCAGCGGGTACACCGGATGTCCGGCGACGGCGTTGAGAATCACCGCCGCCCGGTATGCCCCGAGTCCCAGGTCGGGTGTGCCGACCCCGTGGGTGTGCGCCTCGGCGTTCTGCACGTACAGGCCGGCGGAGACCGTTTGGTCCAGCGCCACCCGGTACCGCTCGTCGACCCGGTAGCGCCCCTGCTCGTCCAGGTCGAGCAGCCCGGCCAGCGGACCCAGGCACTCCGGCATGCGGGCCGCGTAGCCGGTGGCGAGCACCACGCGGTCGGTGAGCACGGTGAACTCGTGGTCCTGCTGCGTGTGCCTGCAGGACAGCTCCAGGCCGCTGCTGTGGTGTGCGGCCGCGGTCACCTCGACGTTGGGTGTCATCCGCACGTCCGGCCAGTCACCGCCGATACTGCGCTCGTAGAGCAGGTCGTGGATCTTGGCGATGGTGGCTGCGCTGATCGCCTTGTACAGCTGCCACTGGGACGGCACCAGCGCGCGGCGGGTGGTCGCGGCTAACCCGTGAAAATACCGCGTGTAGTCGCTGGTGAAGTGCTCCAGGCCCAGCTTCGAGTACTCCATCGGCGCGAACGCGGGGGAGCGGGTCAGCCAGCGCAGCCGCCATCCGGCCTGCGGCTGCTTGCCCAGCAGGTCGACGAAGACCTCGGCGCCGGACTGCCCTGACCCGATCACCGTGATGTCCCGCGCATCGTGCAGCGTGTCGGCCGCGTCGAGGTAGTCCGCGGAGTGGAAGACCTCCTTGCCCAGCAGCGCGCGCAGCGGTTCCGGCACCACCGGCTCGGTCCCCACGCCCAGCACCACGTTACGGGCCTGCAGCGTCTCCTCGCCGGTCTGCACGACGAACACTCCGTCCGCCGGGTCGAAGCGCACCGCCCGCACCTTGGTGCCGAACCGGCAGGACGGCAGGGCCTGGGCGACCCAGCGGCAGTAGTGGTCGTACTCGCGGCGCGGCAGGTGGAACCGCTCGGCGAAGTAGAACGGGAACAGCCGGTCGTGGGCCCGCAGGTAGGACAGGAACGACCACCTGCTCGTCGGGTCCACCAGGGTCACCAGGTCGGCCAGGAACGGCACCTGCACCGTGGTGCCCTCGATGAGCATCCCCGGGTGCCAGGAGAACTCGGGCTTGGCGTCGAGGAAGACCGCGGAGGTGTCCGGCACCGCGTCGGCGAGGGCCGCCAGTGCCAGGTTGAACGGCCCGATGCCCACCCCGACGAGGTCATGGACAGCTGCCGCGGAACTCATGGCTCTCCCCGGTCCCGGACCATCAGGGCAGCGCGTTTGTCCGGGAGATCGATGTCGGTGACCCGGTGGAACCCGGCCCGCTCGAAAACCCGTACCGATCGCTGGTTACGCACATCAGGCTCAGCGACCACCCGGCGGGCGCGAGGATCGGCATCCAGCTGCCAGCCCGAGACCGCGCGCAACAGACCCTCCGCGAGGCCGCGGCCTCGGTACTGCGCCGGACCGAGCAGCAGGTGCACGCCCGCGTCATTGTCCAGGGCGTCGTAGTACTCGGCCAGTGGGTCGAGGTCGGCGCGGTAGAGCTCCCAGTAGCTCATCGCGACGCCGTCCAGTGCGCCCAGGTAGGGAGCGGAGTGCGGGCCGGCGCCCTGCCGGTGCAGGTAACCCGAGATCCGGGATCGCGGCCACGGCATCTCCCAGAAGCGAGCGACCTCGGGGTCGTTCATCCAGGAATGCACCAGGTCGAGGTCCCGGTCCGGATCCAGCGGCCGCAGTGAGAACAGCCCGCCGTCGAGCTCAGCGCGGCAGCGTGCCACGGCCGGAGCGGTCACCGGGATGCCTCCCGCACCGGGTTGGTCATATCGACGTACACCGACTGCGCCTCCAGCGGCCCGATGAGCTCGTCGAGACCGTCCACCCGGGTGAGCAGGTTCGCCTTGCAGCGCAGGGTCGGTGCCTCCAGCAGAGCGGTGGCCAGCGGCAGCGCCGCGCCGTGCGTCCGGACCAGGCTGGTGAGCAGTTCGCGCACGCTGATCAGCAGGGCCCGCTCGTCTGCGAGCTCCTGAGAACCCATCGCGCCGACCATGCCCAGCACGTTGTTGATCCCGACGTAGTAGCCGAGCCGCTCGTCGATCACCTCGTCGGTGCACAACGTGCCCAACCCCCGGCCCGCGCCGGGCAGCCAACGGGAGAGTCCGCCGCTGCGGGTGGCGGAGAAGTAGTAGCCCTGGTTGTCGCGGTAGCGCCCGCCGACAGGCCACCCGTCGGCGTCGAGTACCACCAGGGTGTTCTGCTGGTGCGCCTCCAACCCCAGACCGTGGGTCGCGTAGAGCCACAGCACCGGCCGCACCACCGCGTCCAGGTAGCGGGTGAACCATTCCACGGTGACCTCCGGCAGCGGGCGGCCGGTGCGCGTGGCGAGCTGCTGCACCAGCCCGGCGAGCCGGGAGCGGCCGTCCGGCCGGTCGGGTCGTTCCGCGATCAGACCGGCCACGCAGGCGACCGGTTCGGCGGCGCCGAACGGGTTGTCCCGCAGCATCACCTCCAGCCCGCTCTCCGCCCGCTCGCCCGGCGCATCGACGGCCAGCCACGCCGGGTCCGTGACGATGGCGAAGCCGGGGTGTGCGGCGCTCAGCGCGGCGCCCAGGCCGGCCGCCAGCAGGCGGCAGACCTGCACACCGCGGTGCAGCTCCAGCCGCAGGTTCTCCCGCTTGGAGTTGGTGATCCGTAGCCCCAGTGACAGTTTGAGCATCACCGGGGCGTCCGCGCGATACACGGTCCGCACCGAGGAGGTCGGGAACCAGACCGGCCCGGCTGTCCCGAGGTCGTGCAGCAGGCCCCGGTCCACCAGCTCCCGAATCCCCGGGCGGGTCAGCACGTCCCTGGCCTGCCACGGGTGCGCGGGCACCGCGACCATGTCTGGAGGGAGCCGTAGCTGCTTCCCGGCCAGCGCCCGGGTGAGCTCGGCGGCGGGTGTGGGCAGCGCGGAATCAGCGGAGACCACCGACGGGTCGGCGGCGAACCAGTGCACGGGGAAGGACCCGCGCAGCTCGGGCGAGTACTGCGCCGCCTCGGCGTCGGAGAGCCCGTCGCGGCTCTTCGGGGTGGGGTGCAGCGGGTGGCCGAGCAGCAGCGCCTGCTCGGCGGCCAGGAACGGCGTTGTGCACGCCGGGTCCTGCGGCCTCGCGCGACGTTGTGCGACGTATCGGGCCACCCGGCGAACGGAGTCGCAGACCTGGCCGGTCAGGTCGGCGACCGCCGCCGCGGCGGCGGCCCGCTGGTGCTCGCCGGATGCCCGCCGCTGCGCCGACTCCGCGGTGAGCAGCGCAGCCAGGGTGACCGCATCGAGTGGTGCGCCGCCGGCGAAGCGGGCTGGTCCGAAGCGGTGCCACCCGACTGCGGACCAGCGTTCGACCGGGGCCTGCACCGACGTCCCGGACACCGGCAGCTCGATCCTCAGCATCCCGTCCAGCGGCGGGGCGAGGTCGTTCTCCCGCACCCAGCAGCGCAGCAGTGCCTGGGTACCGGAGGTGTCCGCGACCGCGATCGGGGTGTCCGGCACGATCACCGGGCCTCCTCGCCGGCTTTGTCTCCGGCTGTCACCACGGCCTCGAGCAGGGCGTCGAGGTCACGCTCAGTGGCATGCGGGTTGAGCAGGGTGAGTTTGAGCCAGACGGCTCCTTCGTATTCGGTGCGGCCGATCACCGCCCGGCCCTCGGCGAGCAGTACCCGGCGTAGTTCTGCGTTGATCAGGTCCTGGTCCCGCCGCCATCCGGTGGGCCGGTAGCGGAACATCACGGTGCTGAGCACCGGTTCGGCGAACAGTTCGAGCCGGGGGTGGGCGGCCACCCGGGCGGCGCCGTGGCGGGCCAGGTCGTGGCAGCGGTCGACGAGCGCCTCCATCCCGGTGCGGCCGAGTGCGCGAAGCGTGACTGCGATCTTGAACACGTCGGGTCTGCGGGTGGTGCGCAGGGACCGACGCAGCCGGCTCGGGTAACCGGCCTGTTCATCGTCCTCGGCATTGAGGTAGGCCACGCTGCGCTCCAGCGGGGCGAACAGCTCGGCGCTGCGGGCCAGGAAGATCCCGGCGGGCACCGGCTGCCACCCGAACTTGTGCAGATCCAGCGCTACCGAGTGGGCCCGCTCCAGCCCGGTCAGCAACGGTACGAGGCGACGGGAGAACAGGGCGCCTCCGCCGTAGGCCGCGTCCACGTGCAGCCAGGTACCGGACTCGGCCGCGATGTCGGCGATCTCGGCCAGCGGGTCGATCGCGCCGACGTCAGTGGTGCCCGCAGTTGCCACCACCGCGACCGGCGTCTCGCCACACTCGTGCAGCGCGGCCAGCTCATGGCGCAGCGCCGGGATGTCGATGGTGTGGTCGGCGTTGGTGCGTACGGCGATGACGGCGTCCTCGCCCAGCCCGAGCAGCCCGGCGCTGCGGGCCACCGAGAAGTGCGTGGCGGTGGAGCAGAGCACCCGCAGCCGCCCCGCCTCATCCGGGGCCAGACCCTGTTGGCTGGTCCTGCGGCCTCGCCCGGCTCGTGCAGCGAAATCCCGCGCGAGCAGCAGGCCCATCAGGTTGGACTCGGTGCCGCCCGAGGTGACAGCGCCCGCGGCGTCCGCCTGGTAGCCGACGAGCTGGGCGAGTGTGGCCACGACTTCGGGTTCCAGCGCGGTGCCCGATGGTGCCTGATCCCATGAGTCCATCGACGGGTTGAGCGCGGCGGCCGCGAGGTCGGCGGCGACCGCGACCGCCAGGGGTGGGCAGTGCAGGTGGCCGGCACAGCGCGGGTCGGCCGGATCGGCCGCTCCGGCCGCGAACATCCTGGTCAGCTCCGTGAGTGCGGCCGCAGCTCCGATGCCGACCTCGGGAAGGAACTCGTGGCCTGCCGCCTTTCTGACGGCGGTCTCGAGGCTGCTGTGGCTGGCTCCCGGTATGGGTCCGTCCCGGTCGGCCGCTCCGCGAGCGAGCGCATCGAGCACGATGGCGAGCAGCGGACGCAGCTGATCCGGACCGAGCGCACCTCCGGCCAATGCGGTGGTGGGTGTGGCGAGCGGCCCGGGTGGGTGGCTGTTCGCGAGATCACCGACGGCGGCACCATCCAGGGCAATTAGGTGAGCCTCACCAAGCATGATGAGACTTAATCTCAGCCACGGCCTCGCGGTCAATCAGGTGACGAGCCACGATCCGGATCGTATCTGCGGTGTGATCCCGGTGCCCGGACCTCGGCACCGCGCTGTAGCCTGAGCGTTCATCAACCGGCACGGCGCTCAGCCCGGTCGCGGCCGGTTCACCGCGTTGCGGGGAGGGTACGTGTCAGCAGGTCAGATCGCTGCGCTGATCGCTGCAGGTGCGTTCGTGATACTGGTGGGCCTGCTCGCCGTGCCGCTGATCAAGCTGGGCCACACCCTCGACGAGGCTGCGCTGGCGATCCGCAAGGCGAGCGAGGACACCGACCCACTGCTCACCGGCGCGAACACCACGGTCACCCAGGTGAACACGCAGCTGGAGCGGCTGGACGGGATCACAGCCAATGCCCAGTCGGTGACCGGCAACGTCTCGGCGTTGACGTCCCTGTTCACCGCCACCCTGGGCGGGCCGCTGGTGCGTGCGGCGGCGCTGTCCTACGGCCTGAGCAAGGCGATGCGGCGGCGCCGCAAGTCGCACCAGGAGACGGCGGATAGCAGTCAGGGGCGCCGTGCGCGGCGACGGGTAGGGGCTCGCCGGTGAAGCGGTTCTTCTGGTTCGGTCTGGGTATTGCCGCCGGAGTCGCGGCGAGCCGCAAGGTCAGCGGCGCTGCCCGCCGCATGACGCCCGCGGGCGCGGCCGAGAACGTCGGCGATGCGGTCCGGGAACTTGCCGCGGCGGTCGGCTCCTTCGGCGCCGACGTGCGGGCCGGGATGGTCGAGCGAGAAGAAGAACTGCGCGCCACCGTTGTCGAACGCACCGGAATCGACACCGCGCCCCGGCATCTGGCCCGGGGCGGCTCCGGATGGACCGCGCCACCTGCGCCGGGCAATACCCGAGCGCGCCGGGCCGGGAGAGCGCAGGCCTAGCCTTCGAGGTGTCCCGCGCAGGTTCCGGCCTTCCCGCCGCACTCTGCCCCCGCCGCCCGATCCTGTTTCTCGAGGAAGACCCGTGCAGACCCACGAGATCCGCCAACGGTTCCTGCAGCACTTCGAACGCTCGGGGCACACTGTGGTGCCCAGCGCTTCGCTGCTGCTCGACGACCCGAACCTGCTGTTCGTCAACGCAGGAATGGTGCCGTTCAAACCCTACTTTCTCGGCCAGATGACACCGCCCTACCCCCGGGCGACCTCGGTCCAGAAATGCGTGCGCACCCCGGATATCGAGGAGGTGGGCAAGACCACCCGGCACAACACGTTCTTCCAGATGGCGGGCAACTTCTCCTTCAGTGACTATTTCAAATCGGGGGCCATCGAGCTCGCCTGGCAACTGGTGACCGCCAGCCAGGACAGCGGCGGCTACGGCCTCGATCCGGACCGCATCTGGGTCACGGTGTACGAAGACGACGACGAGGCCGAGCGGCTGTGGCGCGAGGTCTGCGGTCTCCCGGCTGAGCGCATCCAACGCCGCGGTATGGACGACAACTTCTGGTCCATGGGAGTGCCGGGGCCGTGCGGACCCTCCTCGGAGATCTACTACGACCGTGGCCCCGAGTACGGACGCGCCGGCGGCCCGGTCGTTGACGAGGACAGGTATCTGGAGATCTGGAATCTCGTCTTCATGCAGAACGAACGCGGCGCCTCCGCAGGCCCCGGTAAGAGTGACTTCCCGATTTTCGGTCCGCTGCCCGCCAAGAGCATCGATACCGGGATGGGTATCGAGCGGGTCGCGTTGCTGCTGCAGGACGTGGCGAACGTATACGAGACCGATCTGCTGCGGCCGGTGATCAGCAAGGTCGAGGAACTGTCCGGACGCCGCTATGGTGCCCATGACGAGTCCGCTGCTGTGCTCTTTCGAGTGATCGCTGACCACGCCCGTACCGGCGTCATGCTGATCGGCGACGGGGTCACACCCGGCAACGAGGCGCGCGGCTATGTGCTGCGCAGGCTGTTGCGCCGCACCGTGCGCTCCGCGCGGCTGCTCGGCGTGACCGGGCCGGTGCTCGGCGAGATCGCCGCGGTGGTGCGCGACACGATGGGCCCGTCCTACCCGGAGATCGTGGCCGACTACCAGCGCATCGAGACGGTCGCCCGCGCCGAGGAGGAGGCCTTCCTGGCGACGTTGTCGGCCGGGTCCCGAATCTTTGATCTGGCAGTGGCGCGGACCCGTGCGGCGGGTGGTTCTCAGCTGGCCGGAGACGAGGTCTTTGCGCTGCATGACACCTACGGGTTCCCGATCGATCTCACCCTGGAGATGGCAGGCGAGGCCGGCCTGTCCGTCGACGAGGTGGGTTTCCGCAGGCTGATGCAGCAGCAGCGGCAGCGGGCCAAGGCCGACGCCGCGGCCCGCCGCTCCGGGCACGGGGATCTCAGCGAATACCGCACCGTGCTGGACAACCACGGCAGGACCGACTTCCTGGGCTACACCGATCTGGCTGCCGAGGCCCGGGTGGTCGGCCTGCTGGTCGACGGAACCGGGGTGGGCGCGGCCGGTGCGGGCAGCGCGGTGGAGGTGGTGCTGGACCGCACTCCGTTCTACGCGGAAGGCGGTGGACAGCAGGCCGATGCCGGCCGCCTGGTCGGCGACGGGTTCGCCGTCGACGTGGCCGACGTGCAGTCGCCGGTGGACGGCCTCTCGGTGCACCGGGGCATGGTCGTGGCCGGCGAGGTCCGGCTGGATGCCCCGGTTTTCGCGCAGGTGGACGTCACCCGCAGGCAGGCCGTGGCCAGGGCGCATTCCGCGACGCACCTGGTGCACTCCGGCATCCGCAGAGCACTGGGCACCAGCGCCGCGCAGGCCGGCTCACTCAACGCGCCTGGGCGGCTGCGGTTCGACTTCACCTCACCGGGTGGAGCGGTGCCGCCCAGCGTGCTGGCCGATGTCGAGGACGAGGTCAACGAGGTGTTGTTGCGCTCGCTACCCATCACCGCCGACGTGATGCCGATCCAGGCCGCCCGCCAGGTGGGGGCGATCGCGATGTTCGGCGAGAAGTACGGCGACGCGGTACGGGTGGTCACGATCGGTGACTATTCCAAGGAACTCTGCGGCGGCACGCACGTGCCCAACTCAGCTGATATCGGGCTCGTCAAGCTGCTGTCCGAGGCATCCATCGGCTCCGGGGTGCGCCGGGTGGAGGCGCTGGTGGGTCTTGACGCGTTTCGCTTCCTGGCTCGCGAGCATGTGCTGGTCGCGCAGCTCGCCGAGCAGTTCAAGGCCAGGCCCGAGGAGTTGCCGGAGCGCATCGGTGTCCTCACCGAGCGGCTGCGTGCGGCGGAACGGGAGCTGGAGCGGCTGCGCGCCGCCGCGGTGCTGTCCTCGGCAGGCCCGCTGACCGACCTGGCCGAGCAGGTCGGCGGAACGTCGCTGGTGGCCGCGGCCACTCAGGACGGGGTCAACGGCGCCGACCTGCGGGCACTGGCCACCGACGTCCGGGCGCGCCTCGGCGAACGCCCCGGGGTGGTAGCCCTGTTCAGTCCCGACCCCGCTGCGGGCAGGGTCTCCTTCGTGGTGGCCACTACCGCTGCCGCGCGACAGCGCGGGCTGGCCGCGGGTGCCCTGGTGCCGGTGTTCGGCCCCGCCATCGGTGGCCGCGGTGGCGGCAAGCCGGACCTGGCCCAGGGCGGCGGCACCGAGCCGAGCGGCATCCCGGCCGCGGTCGCAGCCCTGCGAACTGAACTGGCCGGGCGCACCGGCGCGTGAGCTCCGACGTGGGTCGCCGGCTCGGGGTGGACGTGGGCGAGGTGCGGGTCGGGGTAGCGATGAGTGATCCATCCGGCGTACTGGCGACACCTTTGGTTACCCTAAGGCGTGATCGGCGCGCCGGGACTGACCTCGACGCGCTGGCGGCACTGGTCATCGAGCATGAGGTGGTGGAGGTGGTGGTCGGGCTCCCGCGCACGCTGGCCGGGCGGCACGGCCCAGCGGCGCGCGCGGCCCAGGACTACGCCCGGATGCTGGCGGAGCGGATCGGTGACAGCGCTGCGGTGCAATTGACCGACGAGCGCCTCACCACCGTGTCGGCGACCCGGATGCTGGCTGGGAGAGGTGTCCGCGGTCGCAAGCAGCGTGCCGTGGTGGACCAGGCCGCTGCGGTGGAGATCCTGCAGGGCTGGCTCGATGCTCGGCGGCGGGCCCACGGCGGAGCGGAGGAGACGCCGTGACCGACGACCTCGGGCTGTTCGGACGCACTGAGGACTCTCCGCAGCCCAGGCATTCCGGGCGGGGTGCGCGCCGCCGTGCCCGAGAACAGCAGAACTTGCAGCGTCGCCGCCGTCGTCGCATGGTGCTGGCAGCCGCGCTGGTCGTGCTGGTGCTGGCGGTCAGCGCAAGCGTCTACGGGGTGCGCGAGCTGATGAGGCTGCGGGACGTGCCGGACTACGCCGGGCCCGGTGGTGCCCAGTTGATCGTGCAAGTCAAGGACGGGGACAGCCTGAGCGAGATCGGCGCCACCCTGGTCAGTCGCGACGCGGTGGCCGGTGTCCGTGCCTTCACCCTTGCAGCGCAGGATGACCAACGGATCAAAGCGATACAACCCGGCTACTATCAGGTAAGGGTTCGGATGTCCGGCGCCGCGGCGGTGGCCAGGTTGCTCGACCCTGCGGCCCGGGTGGGGCGGCTGGAGATCCGGGCCGGCCAACAGCTCGACGATGTCGGCTTGCCCAACGGCACCATCTCCCTCGGACTGCTCACCGCGCTGTCCCGGGCCAGCTGTGCGGTGGTCGCCGGGGCGAGCACCTGCGTGAGCCCCGCGGAACTTCGCACCGCCATGACCCAGACCGACCCCACCGGGTTCGGCGTACCCAACTGGGCCGCCGATCCGATGGCGCAGGTCGATCCGCACCGCCGTCTGGAGGGCCTCCTGGTGCCGGGGTCCTATGACGTGCGCCCGGGCAGCTCGGCGCAGGAGTTGTTGACCCAGGTCGCGAGGACTTCGGTGACCCGGTTGCTCGCCGGGGGCATGCCGGACTCGGCGGCGGGCACCGGGTACAGCCCCTACGAGGTACTGATCATCGCCTCGATCGTCGAGCGGGAGGGCATCGAGCCGGACTTCCGTAAGATCGCCCGGGTGATCTACAACCGGCTTGCCGCCGGGATGCCGCTGCAGATGGACTCCACCATCAACTATCCGCTTGACCAGCAGCAGGTGCGCACGACACCAGCCGATCGGGCCCGACCCGGCCCGTACAACACCTACCTCAACAAGGGGCTGCCGGTGTCCCCGATCGGGGTGCCGAGCATGGCGGCCGTCGAAGCCGCAGCCCATCCCGATCCGGGACCTTGGCAGTACTTCGTGAAATGCCAGCAGGACGGCACGTCCTGCTTCTCGGTGACCATCGAAGAGCATGAAGCGGCGGTCAACGACGCGGTGGCCAGGGGAGTGTTCTGATCTCCGTGCACCATCCCGACAGCGCCGTTGTCCACAGTCACCGGTGCTGTCCACAGCCGGCTAGCGGCCGATCCACCCGTGGCACCGCAGCGCGGCAGGCTGCGCAGGGTGAACAGTGTGCTGACGGTCCTGGCCGCAACAGCGTCGGGGCTGGCGGCCGGTGCCGGGGGCGCGGTACTGCTGCGCCGGATCCCGCGGGGTGTGCGGATTCCGCCGCTGGTCTGCGCTGTGGTGGTGGCGGCACTGTGGGTGATGGTGGGCGCGCGGACTAGCGAGCTGTCGCTGTGGTGGTGGCCGGTCCCGTTGGTGCTGTCCTGGGCGGGCGTGCTGTTGGGGGGTGCCGACTTGGTCGCCCGGCGTCTGCCGGATGCCCTGACGCTGCCGGCCTATCCGGTGGTCGCTGTGCTGGTAGGGATCGCTGCGGCCGGCGCCGGGGACGCCGAGCCGCTGGTCCGGGCCGTCGGCGGTGCGCTGCTGTGGGCCGGTGGTTACGCCCTGGTGCGGCTGGTCTCCCCGGATGCTCTGGGTGGTGGAGATGTCAAACTGGCGGGCAGCCTGGGTGCGCTGACCGCCGCCCCCTCCTGGTCGGGCTTGCTGCTGGCCGTGCTGGCGGCCACTGCGCTGACCGTGGCCGTCGCCGGGCCCGCCAGACTGTTCGGCTACCGCGATGTGCCGCACGGTCCGGCGATGCTCGCGGCGGCCTGGCTGGTGGTGCTGCATTCGTCTGTATGACGGGTCCCCGACGTCACAGGTAGGGGTCCATCCGCCATCGACCCACCACATGCATATTCCGGATCCGAAGCCAAACCGCGTAGCCGACTGGGACGACTTGCCGCAGTGGCAGCAAGAAACTGATACGGAAATCTCGAACGTATTGAACGGGAGCCTTGATAATCAGTTCGGTACCTGCTCCGGGCCCTATCCGGCGGCGTGGTGTGACAGCGTGCCGTCCAGGACGGTGACGGCGCACCCGGTGAGCTCCACCCGGTCGCCTCGCAGTGCGGTGCCGACCAGGCCGGTCCGGGCCGACGCCTGCAGCCCGGTGAGGCGGTCCCGGCCGAGACGCTTCGACCAGTAGGGGGCCAGCGCGGTGTGTGCGCTGCCGGTGACCGGATCCTCGGGGATGCCGACAGCGGGGGCGAAGAAGCGGGAGACGAAGTCGTAGCCGCTGCCCGGATCCGCGGGTGCGGTGGTGATGACCCCGCGGATGCCGCCGAGGCGGGACAGTGCGGTGAGGTCGGGTGCCAGCCGGCGGACAGCCGCCTCGTCGGGCAGGACGGCGAGCAGATCACCGAGAGCGCCGGTGCGGTGGACCGTCTCCGGCTCAGCGCGCTGGAGGTCGCCTGGTCGCGGAGGCTGCCGTCGCGGAAGGCTGAGCTTGGCACGGCAGGGCCGTGGGTGTCCGGCTGCGTGGCAGACTGGCGCAGTGCTGCGCTGGATCACCGCCGGGGAGTCCCACGGCCCTGCCCTGGTCGCCGTGCTGGAGGGCATGGTCTCCGGGGTCGAGGTCACATCCAAGGATGTGCAGGCCGAGCTCGCCCGTCGCCGGCTCGGTCACGGGCGAGGTGCGCGGATGAAGTTCGAGGCCGACGAGGTGGACCTGCTGGGCGGCATCCGGCACGGGTGCACTCTCGGCGGTCCGATCGCGATCCGGATCGGCAACACCGAGTGGCCCAAGTGGGAGACCGTGATGGCGGCCGACCCGGTGGACCCGGATGTGCTCGCCGCACAGGCCCGCAGCGCACCGCTCACCCGCCCGCGTCCCGGGCACGCCGACCTCGCCGGGATGACCAAGTACGGCTTCGACGACGCCCGCCCGGTGCTGGAGCGGGCCAGTGCCCGCGAGACCGCCTCCCGGGTTGCCCTGGGTACCGTCGCCAAAGCGTTCCTGCGCCAGGCGCTCGACGCCGAGGTGCTCTCCCATGTGGTGGCCCTGGGGGAGGTGGACGCCCCGGCGGGTGTGCTGCCCGCACCCGGGGACCTGGAGCGGGTCGATGCGAGCCCGGTGCGGGCGTTCTCGGCGGAGGCGTCCACCGCCATGATCGCTGAGGTGGACGCGGCGAAGAAGGACGGCGACACCCTCGGTGGCGTGGTCGAGGTGGTGGTGCACGGGCTTCCGGTGGGTCTGGGCTCCTTCGTGCACGCCGACCGGCGGCTGGATGCCCGGCTGGCAGGCGCGTTGATGGGTATCCAGGCCATGAAGGGGGTCGAGGTCGGCGACGGGTTCACCACCGCGCGCCGCCGCGGCAGCGCGGCGCATGACGAGATGGCGCCCGGTCCCGACGGGGTGGTGCGCGCCACCAACCGAGCCGGTGGTCTCGAGGGCGGCATGACCAACGGCGAGATCCTGCGCGTACGGGTGGCCATGAAGCCGATCTCCACCGTGCCCCGCGCCCTGGCCACCGTGGACGTGATGACCGGTGAGGCGGCCGTTGCGATCAACCAGCGCTCCGATGTCTGTGCGGTGCCCGCGGCGGGCGTGGTGGCGGAAGCGATGGTGGCCCTGGTCCTCGCGGATGCCGCGCTGGAGAAGTTCGGCGGTGACTCGCTGCCCGAGACGATCCGCAACCTTCGCGGCTACCTCGATTCGCGGCGGTAGCGAGCCCGCGCGCCATCCAGGGCACTCAGAAGGGCGGCGGTTCGTCGAGGTCGATGACCCGTGCCGGTGAGGATGGGGAATCTGGTGCGGGGGGTGGCCGGTAGAAGATGGGCCCATCCTCGTCGATCGTGGCGGATGGTGCGTAGCCGGCATACTCAGGTCGGGGGACGGGGTCGACCAGGTCAGTGGTGATGGGCTGGGGCCGGATGTGGTAAGCGCGGCCGAGTGGGCTGGTCCAGGCGAAATGGCCCGACTCGGGCTGACGCAACCGCCACCCGCCGTCGTGCTTGAGCCGATGGTCGTGTCGGCATAGGGGGCCGGAGTTATCAAGTCTACGTCTATGTACCCATAGGCGGAGTGCGAGCGGTGACCTGCGGTTTCTCCAAGATCGCCGCCGACGTTTCCGCTGCTCAGCGACCTAAAACGCAAAGATCACCGGCAGTGGGCAAAACGGACACCAGGTTGCGTCAGGCCCCGACCGCTGCCCGCACCGGGCGTGTCAGGGCTTGCCCGGCCTGCACACCGATCCTCTCCGCTTGAAACGGCAGGTATGCCGGGCGTGGCAGGCCCACCTGGTCTGAAGGCGCGCTGAGCGCTGTCCTGATCGTGGTCTATGGTGTGCTGATCGAGACGATTCGTACGTCTTCGAGTGGGATGCCTGCCCTGAGTGCGACGATTCCGGCTGCTCGTTTTTTGTCGATGAGTTCTGTGTGGGGTACCTGGATGATGATCGACCGGTCGTGGTGTGGATGTTGGTGGACTTTGAACCGGATGCGTCGTTCCACCAGTCCGCGCGGCGCGGAGCGTTTACGTCTCCTGACCATTATTGACTCCTTGGGGTAGAACGTCTACGGGGGTGCATTCCTGGTCTGCATTCGTGTCGCCTGACCATCCCGCCGGGCAGGTCCAGCAGTGGTAGTCCTCGCCTTGTACGCAGTACTCGCTGATCAGTTCTTCGGTGGAGATACCACCGAGGACCCAGGTCAGTGTGTCCCGTACTGCTGTGTTGAGAGCAGGCGGATCGTCACCGGTCGCGGTGAAAAGTTTGTTCACGTCTCTGATCTCGGTTTCGCTGCGCACCGTGTCACCCTCACTGATCCCGCATACTGCTCGCCATTAATTGTCGATATTCCAGGACAGGACTTCGCTGAGCACGTCCAGTGCGCCACCTGTCACCTGCCGGTCCATCAAGCCTTGTCCTGGAACGATCAGTGAAGATCTACGCTGGCGCCAGGCGAAGCAGTCAGAGCTGAAACCCTCGATGTAGATGGTGTCTACCCACTGATCCGTCACCCGGTTTCCTGCTAGCGGCCCATCTATACCTGGCGCGGTGCGCTGGAACCGGAAGCCGCGGGCTTTCAGATCGTCCAGAAGCCGTTTTGCCGTCGTTACGGCGGGGCTGTCTTTGCTCATCGGATTCCACTCGCTGTTCCAGGTTGTGCGCACCTGCGGCACTGGGTCTGTGGTGGGGTGGTCAGGCTGGAGGCCAGCACGAGTTTTCCGCAGACCGCGACGTATCTGCCATGGTCACGCCCGGATTCCATCGCATCATTCGTCACCAGATGTGCAGACCCGGTCGGCTCGTCAATCATCGGAAAAAGGTCATACGCCCTATGCTGTTCCGCTGGCGTCGCCCGTTTTTCCTTATCCGTGAATCTGGTGAACACCACAGCTTCTCCCGGATCGATCAGTAGTGCTGGGGTGTGGGGAACACGACCGGGGGCCGACCCATCTCTCCGTAGCGGGCGCACTGTGGGCAGACCGACATACTCGGCACAGTCACGAAACTCGGCGTGGTCGCGGCGGGCAACTCGCGCCCGCACATCGTGATCAGTACCGTCACCTCACGAGTCGGGCAATCGGCTAGGATATGTGCCGACGAGTCGTCTGGATCAAAGACCCATCGAACAGCCTCAGCGTGTGAACCATTCATCGCCCCGACCTGTCCTTCGGTACTCTCCGCGTCGGGCCGTGCACGAGGGACAGGTTTCGGGGCTCGGTAGCGAATCCGATGACGGTATCGAGAGAATGTTGAATCTGGTCGAGTCGATCGTTGAGTTCGTTGATGGCGTTAAGGTGCGTTTCGATCCGGTCGAGATGGTCTTCGATTGCCGTAAGTCCGCCCAGCGTGCTGTCGTGAGCTACACGGGGCGGCTCGTTCGGTGTGGTGGGCCGTGTCCCGGTAGAGGTGTCATCGGGCACGGAGGCTGCTAGTCGACGGGTGTCCATGCCGTTATGACTAGAGCAGTGAAGACCGCGATGACAGGTGAGACGTAGTCAGTTCCGGGCTATTCGAGAACTGACTATTCGACGGGTGACTATGCGCTGGTCAGTGCGGTCCAGGCGTCGGTGATGATGTCGTGGAGGCTTGATCGGTGCGGTTGCCAGCGCAGTTCGCCTCGGATGCGGGTGCTGTCGGCCAGCAGTGTGTGCGGCTCGGACACCGCCGGGGCATGGCGTCGCGGGACCGGCCGTCCGGTTACTGACTCGACGGTGCTAATGACCTCAGCAACAGTGGTTGGTCGGCCGCTGCCGACGTTGTACGCCTGCCAGGTGCCGGGCTGGCAGGCGTGCAGGGCAAGGACGAACGCGGCGGCCATGTCGGCCAGGTGCACGAAGTCACGTACCGCGCTGCCGTCGCCGTTGACGGTCATGTCGGGAGTTTGGCCGTGCTGGACGGCCAGCAGTCGAGGAATGAGCCGGGTGTGGTCTCGGTCGATGTGTCCTGGCAGCGCACCGGCGATGTTGAAGGCTCGCAGGCTGATCGCGCCGATAGCTCCGGTCGCGGCGAGATCTGCGGCTGCGTGGTCAGCGGCGAGTTTGGTGGTCCCGTACGGGCTGCTCGGTCGCAGCGCTGCTGTCTCGCCGATCGGCTGGGTGGTCTGTTCGCCGTACACCCCGCAGGTGGATGCCAGGACCAGTCGCGTGGCGGTGGAGGCGGTCAGTGCGTTCAGCAGGGTCAGGGTGCCGCCGACGTTGGTGCGCCAGTAGCCGACCGGGTCCTCACGCGACTCCCGGACCCGGGTGCGTCCAGCGAGGTGGCACACCCCGTCGAGTCCAGCGGTCACCTCTGTCAGTGTCCGGGGTTGGGTCAGGTCACCACGGACCCGGTGGACGCCTTGGGGGAGCGCAGACGAGCCGGAGTGGGTCAGTCCGGTGACCTCATGGCCTTGCTCGACCAGCAGAGCGGCGACGGCGTAACCGACGAAGCCTGCCGCGCCGGTGACCAGGACCCTCATCGGCCGAGCAACTGGTACCGATATCTCCACGCCAGTTCGATGCACGCACGAGAGATCGGCGACAGCGGCTCGGACCGGAGTCGTTCCCGAGCATCGGCAGTGAACGGAATTCCGGTTGTGGGGCGACCGGACTCGGTGCTGATCGCTGAACCTTCCTCGTTGATCGACACCATTGCGGAGAACAGCTCATCGAACACGGGTGCTGCGATGACCGCGACCGTCAGGAGTTCTACCCAGAGGGTCAGTGGTTCGAGTACCACGGCGCAGGCGAACACCCGGAAATCTCCGGCCTGACGTGCCCGTTCAAAGGAAGCGAACGGTTCATCGGTCTCGTAGGCGATGGGGTCCGCGTTGTTGCCGTCGTGCTCGGTATTGCCGAGGAACTCCTCGGAGAACTCCCGTTGAACATTGCGCCATAGTGAGAAGTCATTGGCCTGATGAGCGGGGGCGAGGGCTGCGGGTTGGAAGACACCGGCGGGAACCACGTGGTACATGCCACCAGCGGCGGCCACCGACCTGGCGTCGCGGCAGTGCAAGTACATACGATGACCCTCGATGGAGTCATGCCGGATTGTCAGCGTATTGATACTGGGCAGCATCGGCCGGGCGGGTAGGTCGAAGGGGTCGATGATGCTCCGGCGGAACGGTAGGTCCGCAAGGCTGGGACGTTTGCGCCCAGCGTTGAGCCATGCCTGCGCGAACTCATGCCCTAATGCCTCACCCATGTCCAGCACATCGAAATAGCTTGTGTAATTGAACCCTAGTACGCCGCGTGATCCGACCCATTTCGCGTCAAGCAGCCGGTAGCTGACTCGATTATCCAGCAATCTGGGGCGGGCGAGGTCACGCAGCGCCCGCGAATAACGATCATACCGCTGGCCATCAGTCATCAGTGGGCGCGCACCGGCCGACTCCAGTGCTTTACCTGTGATCTCGGGAGGCGGCGACTCGGCACGCCAGACCAACTCGATATCAGCGAGGTCGACAGGACCATCCGGTACCCAGTTGGCAGCTGTGAGAACCGTCGTACCAGGAATGCGTAGCTCCTGCGGATACAACTCGGCGGCGAGATCGCCCAGCACTGCACGGTGGGCATTCAGCTCACGTCTGACGTTGCGCCAGTGTTCCTGACTGTCCCGGATCCTGCCTGGCCGATCGCTGACATGCGAGGGAAAGGGGCGGGCGTCCTGTGACAGGTCCGGAAGCACACCGAGACGCTCGGGGGGAATCCCGACCGTCCGCGCGACATAACGCAACTCCGCGACATCCCGCAGAACCTGCGTGCCCTTCTCCAGTTTCGACAGCCGTGACTGCGTGGTATTGAGCCGAGCGGCCATCTCGTGCTGGGTGAGCTTTTCACGCTTCCGATACCAGCGCAGCACCTGCCCCACGTCCGAACCATCCGGCGGCGCCGCAGCCTCGTGCGCAACCTTCAACCAGCCCATGAACTCACCGTCCGAAGTGTCCGCAGCCTCTTCTGACATAGTCGCAGATGCAGGAGGGTCTGTCAGCTTACTCGTCGCGGCGGTCTGAGCATCCTGCGGAGTGGAGGCTGGATCATCGGGTAACTGCTTCGCCTCCCTGAGCACGGCATCCAGCTCGGCAAGATTCCTAGTGAATCGAGTCTTGGCTCCTTCTCCGGCGCGTTCCAATGCGGTATCCAGCGCCTGCTGCATTTCAGGATTAGGCACGCGGTCAGGCCTTTGATGCCACATAGCTACGGTTCGGGCAGCGATACCGAGATGCGCAGCGAATGAATCGTTACTCATACGCAGCGCTTGCTGAAGCACACAGGCGATCCGGCCGGTCCACTGCTGAACGGGTTCCATCAGTTCACACCCCTTCAGCGTCCCGCACTTTGCCGATGTGAGGTGAGTTGATTCGAACTGACAAGCCGCGCGATCGCCTCTACATTATTGTTGATTTCTTCTAGGCGGGCGCCTAGCTCGCCCATCACGGCAAGCTGCGTCACTATCTGATCGAGGCGATATTCGATGACGGCCAGTCGCCCGTGTACGTCGTCATCAGACCGGCTAACCGGTTCGCCGATAGACGGGATACGCCGACCCTGCAACAGTGCAATCAGATGTTGAGGATGCCATTCAAGTGCCGTGGACAGCGCTTCCAAAGTCCGGGTACTCCGCCTGCGCTCCGCAGAGTTCCGCCGAATCTCCATAACCGTGGCCTTCGAGACCCGGGAGCGCTCGATCAGTTCACGCTGATTGAAGCCCAGTTCCGCCATGCGCTCATCGATCGCCCGCGCAACAGCCGCCCAGTCCTCGGCCACGTATTCCTCCCTTCCAGTGTCGGCCGAGAGTAGCGCGCGACCTCATCAGGGTTCGCCGTAGACGTGGATAGTCTTAAATAGTTCCTATTTTTGGAATGAAATAACTCCAGGTTGTCAGATAAATGATCACTTGTAGGTCTGGAGTAGGTCTCTAGGAGGGTTCGGCGGGGCCGTGAGCGAAACTCGCCAAGTTGATCTGGAAGGGCACAGGAGGGCCTGGGTTCACCAGCCGTTTTGGCCGTAATTGTTTGCGTGAGACCTAGTTCGCCGGGGTGAGCAGTGCTCTGGGCTGGGTTTTTGAGTGTCGGCCCCCTGCGTTCACGCCAGGTCGTCGGTGGACCGACGCCTGGTCAAGAGAAGTCTTACGTAGGGCAGCGGTGGTACAGCTCGGACCACTAGTAGTCGTTGTCAAGACGACCACCCCCGATGCTGGCAGTGTGATCATTTGTAGAACTCTTACACCGACAGAGCTGCGGACGAGACACACCCCGATCTACTCAGGGATCTGTACCAACTGATGGCACTACTTAAAGGTACTAGCCAGGAAGGACAGATAGAGCAGGCTAAGTGATCCGCAATCTCTGGGTACGGCCGTCCGGCGGGCCAGGCTGCAGGCCTGGTTGTAGGATGACGCCGTCATGGGCGTGGAGGGGTTTGCGGCAACGACCGGACGGACTCTCTTGAACCTGCCCTGTGCGGTTCAGCGCCTCTACGGTCCAGCGTGGTCGCCCAGACGTCCCCATGGGGGGTAGCCGAACGGCTGCTCACCGGGGTCAGCACTTGCGGATCCGGCTCAAGACCGCAGGGCGAGCAACTCACCACGGTCGAGCAACGTCTCGCGCCGTCCTCTTCGGAGTAGCGGTGGTAACGCCACAGCCTTGAGCTAGATACTACTGTGTACAAGATCGCCGGGTGCCCGGCGGGCAGCGCTGGGACACCTTGGCTGGGAAGGTTCGTGGTGGTCGAAGTACCCGATACGGGAAGCACTGGTCATCAACGCACCTTTCCACAGTCAGGGCAACGCTCGGATTACCAGCCGGATCTAGGGACAAGGATGCCGAGGAGCAGCTGATGCCTTACGTTAATCTGAGGCCGTCGCAGGTGTTGCTGGATCCTGAGAATCCAAGACTCCCAGATGGTACGTCCAGCGATAGAGAAGCTATCAATCGACTGCTGGATGATGGTGCTGAAGCGCTCATCAGTCTAGCGCGTGACCTCGCACGGACCGGACAAACCAATCCCGCCGAACTTCCTATTGCCATCAAGTCCGGATCAAAATATCTAGTACTCGAGGGCAATCGACGTTTCGCTGCACTGAAACTCCTAAAAGATCCTACTCTTGCTGATAACGATGAGCATCGAAAAGCGTTTCGGCGGGCCGCTGCGCTCGGAAATCCGCCAACATCGGTCTACACGCTGGTAACGTCTAGTCGGGAAGAGGCCGACCACTGGATAGTCTTGCGCCATACCGGTGAGAATAATGGCACTGGGATAAAGCGCTGGAGCGCTGCTCAGGCAGCTACACACCGACGACGGGCTAATAGGCCGATCGACTCTGGAACGCTACGCTCGATTACGATCGCCGACGAGCTAGAAGAAGCGTATGCGAGCGACAATGAAATCGTGGAGCTCGTGCGGAGAACCCGTCGAAAAAAATTGACAAACATCGGCCGATTCTTCTCGTTGGATGTCTTGAATGCCCTGCATTTCACATTGAGGGAAGACGACGGCAACAGCCTGCGTCCCCAGACTCTTTTGGTTCGACACAGTGCTGACGAACTCCGTAATTTCTTTGTGTGGGCACTCTCCTATATCGCAGATAAACCCGTCGACGCTTACAAAAACTTCGATATTCGTCGTGATGCTCTACGGTCAGTCGCCCATCTTATACCTAGCTTGACTGACGCCGCAGACGAACCTTTCCGGCTTACAGACAGCCGTTCTGCGCGAACTGTGGAACACGGGGCTGAGTCATCGAGTAACGAAGAAGTGCAGGACGACCAGGATGTTGTTGACGATGATGGAGAGAGTGCGGCCTCCTCAGATGGTAATGGTACTGATGTCAAGCAGAAGCAGCATGATCCTAGCCCTGAAGACAACGAAGTCCGACGTGCCAAAAAAAAATCTGAACCAAAGCCGGAGCGATACCTGCTTCAGGGCTTAAGGCTCCCCAATCATCCCGAGCGAATCCAACGCCTACTCAGGGAATGTCGATCACTCGATTTGACGGAATCGCCTGGGATTGCATGCGTCATGCTGCGCGTCATTGTTGAACTCTCGGTATCGTCCCCGCAAGCTCTGACCGTCTCCGGAGAATTAGAAGGGGTGTCGCTCAAGAATAAAATTGTTGCCATGCTAAGATACCTTGATCCCGATATCGAGAGTCCGATAAAGCGCGACAAGGAGTTGGCTCAAGCCTACTTGGAGGCTTCGGACGTGGGGGTACAGTACCTTCACGGTTTCGTTCACAATGTAGCGGTTTACCCGGATCAGCATCTGGCTCGTAGATTTAGTGGCGCTTTTCGCCCACTACTAGTGCGAGTGGATGGTGTACTATGAAGACAGCTTTTATTTCTCCGCTTCGGTACCCTGGCGGGAAAGGGAAACTTGCACCCTTCTTTGCCCGGGTACTTTCAAGTCAGTCTATACATGTATGCACTTACGCCGAACCGTACGCGGGCGGTGCTGGCGCTGGGCTGTACCTACTCTCCGAGGGGTACGTAGATCACCTACTTATCAATGATCTAAATCCTGGCATTGCAGCATTCTGGCGCACGATTCTTACTTCCACCGACGAGTTTATTGAGAGGGTGGCCAACGAGGTAGTTGATCTCGACTCCTGGTATCGGCATAGGAAAATCTACCTTAATCCCCAAGGTTCAAACGACCTTGATCTCGGGTTTGCGACGTTCTTTCTCAACCGGTGTAATAGGTCTGGAATCATTACGGCGCGACCAATCGGTGGACTTGAGCAAACCGGAAAATGGAAGATAGATGCCAGGTTTAATCGTGTCGAACTGATCGCACGCATCCGGCGTATTCGTGAGATGTCGCCCCGTATTGCAGTTACCGAGAAGTCCGCTCTGGATTTCGTACACACGGTGTCGCGGCGTGCGAAACCTGTTCTGTTCTATGTAGACCCGCCGTATCTTGTTAAAGGTGAGAAACTCTACATGAGCTCTCACTCATGGGTAGATCACCTGAAATTGGCTCGAATTCTTTCAAGGTCTCGTCATCCTTGGATTCTGACCTATGATTTTGACCAGCGCGTTCGTGATCTGTACCCGTCGAACAGATGCATTGAGTACAAAATTTCACATACAGCTCAATCGCGGAAGGTTGGACGTGAACTAATGCTGTTTAGCCGCGGTCTCAGAGTAGATGATCTGGTGGTATCGTCTGGCCGAGAAGGAGTGTGGGTAAGTTAGGCGGTCAGACATAGTGGTAGTGCCACTTATTCTGCCGGACTGCGCGGAACTAATCCACAGGAAGGCGGCCCAGTCGGCGTAGAGTGGCCTGGCGGTTGAATAGATGTCACTTTGGTCAAGCCAGGTTTCAATGACTACAGATCAACGAATAGTGCGTCGCCGCTATCTAATCCAGTAGCCGCATGTCGTTGGGACCGTGCATTGCTCCATCGGATTGGCGAACGTCTCCGGTTGCGCACTCGAAAAACATCTGCTAGGGCTAAGGACGACGGCGATCAGTCAAAGTGCCTTACCCGGTGGAAATTGCCTGGCTTGTCGAGTGGGGCAGGGCGTTCGTTGGGTCGACCCGTGACAGCTGCATCGCCGGACAGTTGGACGGTGGGGCGGGGTCCGGGCTGGAAAGCGCGGAGGAGCCGGGTGCGCGGCCGTCATGGGGCTGTCTCACAGTGCGGAGCTGATCCATGAGGAATCGCCTGATCCGACCCCACACGTCCCGATTCCCCACGCCCCGGTCCGACCCGCGCTCACCCCGGCCCAGCCGACATCGGGACCGCAGCGCCGAGCCTGCCCGACCCGTCCGCAAGGACCGGCCCGAGAACAACCGGTGAGGCCGGTCCGACTCACCCCGCCAGAACGTCCCGACCCGGCGGCCGAGGACAGGCAAGCGTGGCGCACCCCCGAGCCGGAGCGGTCCGACGCTGCGCGGGACTCTCTAGGAGAGTTCTCCGAAACGGTTCCGCAGGTCATCAGGGACCCGCTCGGGGGTCTCATCCGGTCTTACCCAGCGCAGACTTGGGCCGAAACGGGCGGATGACCTGTGACTAGTTCGCCACCGAATATTCGATTCACGAATAATGCGGGCGGAATTATTCCACAAGGGCGTGTCACGGCGGACGCGCACGCTGCACGCCAAGAATTCTTAAGTTTTTGATCGCGAGAACTGGGTGCACTAGGGGTGCACTAGGGGTGCCGGATTAGTGCATTGGCTGTGCGTGGTTTATGCAACGAGTTCATCGTTGACTTGTCCGCATGGAAGACAACCCTTTCAACACAGCTTCAGCGGCCGGGGAGCCACGCAAGAGCGCTGAGGAACTGTCCGCCGAGTTGGATGAGCTTGCGGCGGTGCCGACCGAGGTATTAGCGGACTGGGTGACTGCTCGGGGCCGATGCCTATGGGAAAGCACATTCGGTGTCCTACCGGAGTGGACCGGGGAAGACGAGCCGGATCGGGATTTGGCGCATCGGTTGTGTGCGGGCTGCCCGGTGCGGTCGGAGTGTCTTGAATTCGAAATCCGGGTCTCCGATGATCAGAATGCCGGAGTATGGAACGGATTGAACTCCGATGACCGGGTGGTGCTGCGCGACATGTGGCAGTCGCGACACCGTGACGAGATCGCCGCGCTTCCGGATGCCGAGGAGGCCGGACAGTGAACGGCCCCGAGTTGTTCTTGGGTGGCATGGCCGCCCTCGGAGTGTTGTCAGTAGTGGTGAAGGCGAAGGTGAATGCGCGGCGGACCGCCGTGGCGGCGGAGATTACCCGAGTGGGCACAAGCACAGTCTCGTTGCTGGGTCGGGTGCTGGTGACAGCAGTGATGATTGTCGGTGTGCAATGGCTGGTGATCACTCATCCCGGTAACCGAACGTTGCTCGTGGTAGTGCTGGCGTTCCCGGCATTGGTGACGTCGTTCACGCTCGTGAAGGCATTGACAGTGACCGAGATTCGGCGTTCGCGGTCTCGGGGTGGTAGGCGATGACGACTCCGAAGAAACCACACAAATCCACACAATTGGTGCCAAGGGTCTATGACGGTGAGGTGGTATCCGACAACGACCGTGCGTCTGATGTTGATGTGTCGGGGCGGGTAATGCGAGTGGCCGTGGACTGCACCGGGTATGTGCTGCGACAGGTACGAGAATCGGAGCACGTCGCGCGGTTGTATTCGGTGGTCGCGTATCGGGTGCGGCAGGCGCCGCGCGACTTTGCCCGGCTGGCGTGGTTCGTGTTGCGGGGTCATGTTCGGTGGGTGAGTAAGGCGTGGACGTTTGTCACCTACGGCGACCTGCGAGCCGATGCCCGTGCCGCGCGACTGGCCGGGGACCCAGAAACCCGCAGGAGGACGCAGGAATTGTTGCGGGCTGACGCGCGGGCCCGTTGGGCGCGGGTCGGCATGGCCGTCGAGCGAGTGGGCACCGTGACGTGGGTGCTGGGCGCGCTGGCAGCGGTGCTGTGGCTGGTCGATTCGGTGATGACCCGGGATGAGATGTGGCCGTGGCTGGCGGGCGTCTACTCGTTCCTGGACGCGGCGGGGGCGGTCATCGTGACCGGGACGCCAGACATGGCCGCACTTGCGATGGTGGGGTGGCTCGTGGCTGCCGCGTTCGAGGGTCGCGACCACACACCCGGGGCCGGATGGCTGGTGCGCCCGAACCGGGATGACGCGGATTCCTGGGTGGACGAGCGAATGATTTCCCGAGCTCTCGCGCACCTGGGTATCGCACCAATGGACAAGTTCTTTAAGACCGGTGGCGAACTCGTCTACACGATCCCGGCCCGACTGGACGGACAGGGTACCTACGCGCAGATCAGATTACCGATGGGCGTCACAGCGGACATGGTGGCGGATCGACGCGACCGGCTGGCGGCCAACCTTGGGCGGGCGAAACTGGAGACCTGGCCAACCGAAGGCAGCGAGGCCGGCCAACTGGATCTATGGATCGCGGACAAGGGCACCCTCAGTAGAGGCTCCGGGCCGTGGCCGTTACTACATGACGGCCGGGTGGATGTATTCGACGGGGTACCGTTCGGCCGATCACAACGTGGCCAATTGATCGCCGCGCCGATCCTGGAACGCAACTACATCATCGGCGGCCAACCAGGACAGGGCAAATCCTCGGCCGGGCGAACCCTATGCTTGGGATGCGCGCTGGACCCAAGCGTCGAATTGCGGGTGTTCGTGTTCGCGGCGAACCCGGACTTCGATCCCTTCACTCCACGTCTGTCCAAGTACGTCAAGGGTGATGACGACGCCGCCATCGAGACCGGGCGCGATGAACTGCGGTGGCTCCGGGAAGAAGTGACCCGCCGGGGCACACTGCTGGAACGACACGGAGCCGCGAAGGTCACCCGCACATTGGCCAGCAGAGTCCGGGGATTGCATCCGATGGTGGTGGTCTTCGACGAGTGTCACGAAATGTTCGAGCACCGCGAGTTCGGTGCGGAGGCAGCAGCGTTGGCGGTACGGGTGGTGAAAAAGGCCCGCAAATGTGCGATCACCTGCATGTTCCTCACCCAGTCGCCGACTGCGGCGTCCATCCCGAAGGACCTGACGCGTAACTGCTCGAACGGGATCGCGTTCGCGGTCGCCGATCAGGTCGCCAACGACGGCCTACTCGGCTCGGGAAAGTACCGGGCCGGTATCCGGGCGACCGAACTACGCCCCGGCGAGGACCGGGGCACAGCAGTCACGGTCGGGCTGACCGCGAACCGGTTCGAACTCATCAACAGCTTCTATGTTCCGTTCGAGGACGGAGACGACCAAGTCAGCCCGGTCATAGCCCGGTCTCTGGCCCTGCTCGCCGAGCACGGCCACCACGTGCCCGGCAGTGCACCGCAGACCGGTGTTGAGGCATCGGCACCTGATCATCTCGCCGATATCTACGCCGTGCTGTGTGGTCAGGCACGGGTGCGTACTCAGGTCGTGCTCGCCCGGCTCGCCGAGCACAACCCCGGCGTGTACGCCGACTGGACGTTCGGGCACCTCGCCGAAGCACTGGCCGCCGAGGGCCTGGCAGCCCACAAATCCGACGGCGTGATGGTCATCCGCGCTGACGACGTAGCGCTCGCGATCGCCGATCGCGACACCGACGGTGATGACCGTGGCGCGTGAGACACAGGGAGGCGGGCAGGGAGACACCCAGGGACCCAGGGAGTTCTCCCTGAGTCCCTCCCTGCCCCACCTCCCTGCCCTGAGCTGCGGAAACAACCGTCAGGGAGGTAACACTCCACGTGCGCCGGGCACCTCACAACCACCCGAAACCCCGAACGCAGCGCACGCCGGTTACCTCCCTCCCTCCCGGCCACGGCTCAACCCTCCGCCAGGCCCCCGCACGCAGGGTGACCCACCGGGGAGCCGCCGATGACGCCCACTACCCGACCACCGGCGACCCAGGACGGCCCAGCACAACCCCAGCACGACGACATGAAAGGCGATCAGGAAACAGACGACGGCCCAGCGGAGACCGACAGAGAGCGCCTACGTGAGCTGGTCGCGCGAAGTCGCACTGAGCAAGGGCTACCGCCCAGGATTGAGGACCCCGCTACCTTAGATCGAGTCGCGACGGTCTTCCGGCTGGTTGAACAGGTCAGGCCCTAAATCGAGGCGCTACGTGACCACCGGTAGCGGGGATGTCAGGCGCGCTGCGGTGGACTGTCAGGCCCGCCAGAGCGGTTCGAGCCGGTCCGGGTCGAACCGGCTGCGCACGGTCGCCGGGTGCACGATCACCTTCTCCAGCACGGCGGTGACCACGGCCCGGCGCTGGCTGAGGTTCGCCGTTTCCCACCGGGCCAGCATCTCGTCATAGCTGCCCACGAAGCCATCCAGCGCACCGCTCTGCGTGGTACGGCTCAACCGCTCCCGCGCAACGTCCAAGCGGGCCACGATCGGCGCGCGGGCAGCCTTCCACTCCACGCGGCTGATCTCACCGCTACCCATCTCGGCGGCCAGCGCTTCGAGATCGTCCTCATCGGCCCGGATCCGGGCATACAGGTCCGGCTCCGGATTGTCCCGACGGTGGAGCCGCTCGGCCATCCTCGGCGAGTCCAGCGCAGCCAGGATCAGGTCCCGCACACGCCCGTCGGTGCCGCTTTGGACGATCATCACCTTTCCGCAGCCGGGCTGCCCAGGGTCATTACGGCACAGATAGCGGGCGGCGTTGCGGTCGGAGTCCGAGCGTGGACGGGCCACCATCGGACGGCCACACCCAGGGTAGCCGCAGTGCAGGATGCCGCTCAGCAAGTACTTGCGGGCATTGCCCGGTGACGTGCGCCGCGCCGGATTGGCCAGCATCACCCGCAACCGGTCGCTATCGGCCGGACTGATGATCACGGGCCAGTCAGCGACATCGGCGACGATCTCACCCAACAGCGGGCGCGCCCGCCCCGGCTGATACATCTCCCCCGGCCGATACTCCCGGCGACCAGAAATCCGCGCAGACACAAGCAGATGCCGCAGGGTCTGAATACGCCATTGCCCCCCCGCCGATGTCGGGATGCTGCGAGCGTTCAGATCCTTGCACACACTGATCAGCGACTCACCCGCCAGAGCCCGGGCGGCACACTCCCGGACCACCACTGCCTCATGCTCGATCAACGTCTTGCGGTCCTTGGCGTAACCGTAGGGCCGATGCCCACCCCCGGTGGTCTTCCCAGCCTCGGCGGCCTGCCGGGCCTGCCGACGCTGCCGTAAACCCTTGTGCTCACTCTCATGCCGGGCAGCCGCCCCCAACATCCGGGCGATCATGCGCCCAGTCGGGGTGGCTAAGTCGATGTCACCGGTCACCGTGGCCAGGGCCAGCCCATACCGGTCCGCCAGGTCGATCACATCCTCCAGCTCCCTCGGGGAGCGGGTGAGCCGGTCCACATGCCAGCAGATCACCGCATTCACCGACCCGGCACGCACATCAGCCAGCAACCGCTCCCACGCCGGACGCGGCTTCCCGCTATACGCACTCACGTCGTTGTCGACATAGACCTCGACCATCGACCAGCCCAGACGCTCCGCCAACGCCCGGCAGTCTTCCTCCTGACGGACCACACCCAACCCAGCACCCCCCCGATCCATCGAGATCCGGCAGTAGATCGCGGCCCGCCGCGCCACACCCATCGTCGCCATGGGTACACAATGACAGACCGAGGTTGGCCTCGATGGTGGCGCCGCCCCGAGCGTGGTCGACCGTGTGGTCGACGTCGGCGTGGCGAGCTGGACAGCGACAGCCCGGGTACACGCAGACTCGGTCGCGGATCTGAACGTGGCGGCGCAGCACGGTTCCGGCGAACCGGGCGGCTGGATCCTGCTCACCTGCCCGGCCCGCGCCATCCCGGGCACGGTGAGCGTGATGAGCCCGGTACTGGGCGGCGAGATCAGTGATCACCGTGGCCCACTGCCAGGTGCCGCACTCCTTGGCGGGTGCGGCCAATTCGGTCAGCAGGGTGGCCGGGATGTGCAGCTCGACGATCCCCCGCCGGCCCGGTGCCACGGCTGCGGCCGGGAGCCCGGTGCCGGTGCCGCGGGACCCGGTGCCCTCGGGGATCGCGGGGCGGCGACGGGTGATCCCGGCCAGGAGAAGCCGCCCGTCGGGGCAAGTGATGGCGTAGCGCCACTCCGCGTCGTGCCGGGCAGCCGCGATCGTGCGGGCGGTCTCGGCGGTGACCGGTCCCCACCCGGGGATCTCCCCAGGGCGCCGGTCGCGCCCGAGCAGGGTGGACAGCCCCACCCGTAGCTCGACGCCCACCCGCTGTCCTGTGGCGGGCTGCTCGGCACTGCCCGCGCTGTGCCCGTCATCCGGGCCAGCCGGGGCTTCGGCTGCGGGGGTGTCGTCCGACGCGCCACCGGGGGTGGGGTCCTGCGCAGTGTCATCAGCAGTCACCTGGTCCAGCAGATCAGCGATGATCTGATCTCGGGTCAGCCGCGCCCAGCGGCCGTCGAGCAGGCCGAGGTAGATGCTGGCCCGCAGCGGGCCGATCCGTTCGGGGTGCCCGGCGCGTTTGGCGGCCTTGGCGAGGTCCTCGATCCGGGCGCATGCGGCGGCGGCCTGGTCGGCGGGCAGCCTGCGTCCGGTGACGGTCGCGGTGCCGTCCTCATCCAGGTATCCGATCACGTCCCGATCCCGCACCGCGCTGGCATACCGGCGGGCGGCCCACTCCGGGTCCAGCGCAATGGCGAGTTTCTTGATCCGGGCCGCCAGCTCGCCGGAACCTGATAAACGGCCGGGGAGCCGGATACTGCCCGGGTGACAACGGCAATTGCGGCACCCCTCCCCAATGCGCCGCCCGGCTCGGAGATCGGGGTAGTCCGAGCCGGGCGGTCTACGCCATCGTTACTTGGGGTTCGGAGCCGGGATCCAGTGCCCCTCGATGATAGGAGGAACGCTGTGGGTGACGTTCAACGACTACCGTAGGGCAAACCCATTGAACCGAGCGTATTCGGCTCTCGTCGTATGCCTTGTGGAGAAAGTGTACAGCCGCGAGTGGTTCGTGTTGAAGATGATAGGCAGGCACGCCGACTGACGGACAGCATCGTCGCAGGGTTCGATCGGTCGGCGCTTCATGCGCGGGTTTGGTAAAGGTGGCGGTCGCGAGCTTTTGTTCTCCGGTCAACTGAGCGAGGTCATCGACTTTCGCGAGGTCATCGACTTTCAACACTTCGGCCAGCCGGAGCAACAGCGAATCCGAGGTGTCAGTAACGATCCGTCTCAACCGCCTTGACCCTCTCGTCACTGCGCCCCACGAGCCCGTTCGGCACCGCACGCGTCATTCCCGCGCGCTGCCGATATGCCGTGTAACGGCGCAGGGTGACACGACGAGACGCACCTCGTCGGGGCCTACAGCTGGAGATCGGCCCGGACCTGCGCTAGAACTTGCCGATGGGGCTGGCGTACGTGGTGGGCACGCACGACACCAAGGGCGCCGAGCTGCGCTACGTCGCCACCGCCCGCGCCGCGGATCTGCTCAAGACCGCCTGTCCCGCCGGTGACATCGACCCCCGAGGAGTACTCATGCCCAGGCCCTACGCCAGCGCCGTCGTCCCCGCGGGCGCCGCCGACGTCTGGCACCTGGTCCGCGACTTCGCCGGTCTGCCCGGCTGGCACCCGGCGATCGCGGCCAGCGAGCTCATCTCCGGCACCGCGACCGAGGTCGGGGCGGTGCGACGGCTGACCGTCGCCGACGGTGGCATCGTCGTCGAGCGCCTCGTCGCCCTCGACGACGGAGACCGCAGCTACACCTACGAGATCCTGGAGGGCCCGTTCGCGGTGCGCCGCTACGTCTCCACGGTCCGGGTCACACCGGTCACCGATTCGGGGCACGCGTTCGTGGAATGGTGGTCGGAGTACGACGCGGACTCGCGTGACGAGGACGAGCTCTCCGCGCTGTTCGCCGACGGGGTCTACGCGGCGGGCATCGCGGCACTGCGCGAGCGGTTCACCGTGATCCAGTCAGCAGCGATGGGATCCGATGCGCGATGAATGGACCAGTACTGATCTTGATCGGCCCTCCCGGCTCTGGAAAGAGCACTGTCGGCAGGCTTGTCGCAGCCAAGCTCGGTGTCGGGTTCCGCGATTTCGACGATGATGTGGAGAATGAGTGCGGCCTGCCGGCCGGCGAACTGGTGGTGAAGCTGGGCCGGGAGGGGTTCAGCGCGGTCGAGTGCAGCCTCATCGGACCGGTCCTTGCACACCATGCGGGTGTGCTCGCCCTTGGTGGTGGCACGCCGCTGAACCCCGAGGTCCAAGAACAGCTGAAACCCTTCCACATTGTGTTCCTCGACGTGGAGCTCAATGAGCTGCTTCGCCGGGAGGGGCTGGTTACCTTGCATCCGTGGATGCTCCCTCATCCGCGGGCGCATCTTCGGAAACTGCTTTCCGAGCGACGGCCGATCTATGAGGCGGTCTCCAGCGTCGTCGTGTCGACGACCGGTCGCGGCGCTGAGGACGTAGCGGCAGAGGTATTGCTGACTCTGCCCGCGTGATCGTGCGGGGATACTCAGCGGGTGGAAGGTTCGCCGAGTCGGTTGCGCAGGCGGGAGGAGCGGGATGAGCGAGACCGGTCGAGCCGCTGGCACTGAGCCGATCCGGATTCGGGTGGCGACTGCCCAGCCCTACGACGTCGTCGTCGGGCGGGACCTGCAGGGCGAGCTGCTCGCCGCGATAGGCGGTGGCACTGTTGCGATCGTGCATCAGCCGACGGTGGCCGACCGGGCCGAGGCGTTGCGCGCCGCGCTGGAGTCCGCAGGTGCCGATGCCCGCCGCATCGAGGTGCCCGACGCGGAGGACGGCAAGAGCCTGGCGGTCGCGGGCTTCTGCTGGGGGGTGCTAGGGGAGATCGGGCTGGACCGCACCGGGACCGTCGTCGCGCTGGGTGGCGGCGCGGTCACCGACGTCGCCGGGTTCGTCGCCGCCACCTGGTTGCGCGGGATTCGGGTGGTGCAGGTACCCACCACGTTGCTGGCGATGGTGGACGCCGCGGTGGGCGGCAAGACCGGGATCAACACCGAGGCGGGCAAGAACCTGGTAGGCGCCTTCCATGAGCCCGCGGCGGTACTGGTCGATCTGGCGACCTGCCAGACCCTGCCGCGACCGGAACTCATCGCAGGCATGGCCGAGGTGGTCAAGGCAGGCTTCATCGCCGATCCAGTGATTCTGGACCGCATCGAGGCCGACCCGGCCGCCGCGCTGGACCCCGCCGGAGCCGTGCTGGAGGAGCTGGTCGGTCGCGCGATCAAGGTGAAGGCCGAGGTGGTGGCTGCCGACCTGCGGGAGTCGCACCTGCGGGAGGTGCTCAACTACGGGCACACCTTGGGTCATGCCGTGGAGCATCGGGAGGGCTACCGTTGGCGCCACGGCGCCGCGGTCAGCGTCGGGCTGGTCTTCGCCGCAGAGCTGGCCCGTCTCGCCGGGCGGCTGGACGACGTCACCGCGCACCGGCACCGGCGAGTGCTCGGCTCGATCGGCCTGCCCACCGGCTACGACGCCGACGCGCTGCCTGAGCTGCTGGAGAGCATGCGCAACGACAAGAAGACCCGGTCCGGGGTGCTGCGCTTCGTGGTGCTCGACGGGCTGGCCAAGCCAGGGCGGCTGGAAGGCCCAAGCCCCGAGCTGCTCGCCGCGGCCTACGGAGCCGTGGCCGGCGACGTTGACGGTCAGAGGGGGGAGAACTCGCGGTGAAGGTACTGGTGCTCAACGGGCCGAACCTCGGCCGGCTCGGGACGCGCGAACCCGACATCTACGGCGCGACCAGCTACGGTGATCTGGTGGCGCTGTGCCAGCGGGTCGGTACCGAACTCGGGCTGGAGGTGGACGTACGGCAGACCGACCACGAGGGCGACATGCTCAGCTGGCTGCACGAGGCTGCCGATACCGACACTCCGGTGGTGCTCAACGCCGCCGCATGGACGCACTACTCGATCGCGGTCCGCGACGCCGCGGCGCAGCTTTCGATGCCGCTGGTGGAGGTGCACATCAGCAATGTGCACGCGCGCGAACCCTTCCGGCAGCACAGCCTGCTGTCCGCGGTCGCCTCCGGCGTCATCGTGGGTCTCGGCGTCGACGGCTACTCCCTCGCGCTGCGCTGGATCGCAGGCCGCGCCAGCACCTGAGGGCGGGCACCGAACGTGGTCAACCGCTACCGTCGAGGTCATGTCCCACCTCACCCGCCGTGCGGCGCTCCGTGTCCAGCTGCATGAGCTGGGACTCGAGGCGCTGCTGGTCACCAGCCTGGTCAACCTTCGTTACCTCACCGGGTTCACGGGTTCGAACGGGGCCCTGCTCATCCACGCCGAGGGCGAAGCGCAGACCGTGTTCTGCACCGACGGCCGCTACCGCACCCAGTCCGAGCGGCAGGTGCCGGAGCTGCGGCGGGTGCTCGGACGGGGCGCCGACCTGCGACTGGTGATGGAGGCCGTCGAAGCGGGGATCGGCAGGCTGGGTTTCGAGAGCCACGTGATGACGATCGACGGGCTCGGCGCACTCGCGGAGGTCATCGACGCGGACCGGCTGGTCCCCATCTCCCGGTCGGTGGAACGGCTGCGGCTGGTCAAGGACGAGTCTGAGATCGCGGCGTTACGGACAGCCTGCGCGGCTGCCGACACCGCCCTGGCCGGCCTGCTCACCGACGGCGGGTTGCGGCCCGGCCGCACCGAGCTGGAGGTGGCCCGCGATCTGGAGGCTCGGATGGTCGCGGCAGGGGCGGCAGGGCCGTCGTTCGAGACGATCGTGGCAGCCGGGCCCAACTCGGCGATTCCGCATCACCGGCCCACCGGGACGCAGCTGCGTCCCGGTGACCTGGTGAAGATGGACTTCGGGGCACTGGTCGACGGCTACCACTCGGACATGACCCGCACCGTGGTGCTCGGGGAGCCCGCCGAGTGGCAGCGCGAGCTCTACGACCTGGTGGCTGCGGCCCAGGCCGCCGGTCGCGCCGCGCTGCGGGTGGGGGCCGACGTCCGCGATGTGGACTCGGCGGCCCGGGATCTCATCGTGCGGGCCGGGTACGGCGAGAACTTCGTGCACGGCCTGGGGCATGGGGTCGGCCTGCAGATCCACGAGGCTCCGGCGTTGTCGCAGCTAGGGGTAGGTACACTCACGTCGGGCATGGTGGTCACGGTCGAGCCGGGCGTGTACCTGGCGGGCCGGGGCGGCGTGCGAATCGAGGACACCCTCGCCGTCTGCGACGGCGAGCCTGACATCCTCACCCTGACCACGAGGGACCTCGTGGTCGCTGAGGACCACACCTTCTAACAGCGGGAGCGCAGGCTGACGTGGCCACCACCAACGACCTGAAGAACGGGCTCGTACTCAACCTCGACGGCCAACTGTGGTCGATCGTGAACTTTCAGCACGTCAAGCCGGGCAAGGGCGGTGCCTTTGTGCGGACCACCCTGAAGAATGTGCTGTCCGGCAAGGTCGTGGACAAGACGTTCAACGCAGGCACCAAGGTCGACACCGCCACGGTGGACCGCCGTGACATGACCTACCTGTACGCCGACGGCGCCGACTTCGTCTTCATGGATACCGATACCTACGACCAGATCACCGTACCTGGTGAGACCGTGGGCAATGCGGCGAAGTACCTGCTGGACAACCTGGGCGTGCTGGTCGCCGTGCATGAGGGGACTCCACTCTACGTCGAACTGCCTACGTCCGTGGAGCTGATCATCTCGCACACCGATCCGGGACTGCAAGGCGACCGGTCGACCGGCGGCACCAAACCCGCCACGCTGGAAACGGGTGCGGAGATCCAGGTGCCGCTGTTCGTCAGCACCGGCGAGAAGGTGAAGGTCGACACCCGGGACGGGCGTTACCTCGGCCGCGTCAGCTCCTGAGATGGGCGCTCGGAGCAAGGCCCGCAAGCGCGCTGTCGATATTCTCTTCGAATCCGACCTGCGGGGGGTCGACCCGCTCGAACTGCTCGCCGAGCGGGTCGAGTCGACCGACGTACCCCCGATCAGCGACTACACGGTTGCTTTGGTGCAGGGTGTGATGTCCCACCGGGAGGACATCGATCGCCTGCTCACCGAGCAAGCCCGGGATTGGACGCTTGCGCGGATGCCCGCGGTGGACCGCGCAGTGCTTCGGCTGGGCACCTACGAGGTGCTGTTCTCCGACGAGGTGGATGACGCAGTAGCCATCGACGAGGCAATCGAACTGGCCAGAGCCCTGTCGACCGATGAGTCGCCACGGTTCATCAATGGGGTTCTCGGGGCTATCGCGTCGCTGACACACGGCCCATAAGCGCTGAAGTGGTCCCCCCGTGCCCCCCGCCGATCGCCACTCACGAACGGTCGGCTGCTGCCCCTACTCCTCCTTCGCGGGGCGAGCTTCCGGAGGCAGAACTCCCCAGCCGATCAGTTGCTCGGTGAGCTCGCCCGGTGACATGTCGTAGATGATCGCCAGGGAACGCAGGTCCTCGGTGCGGATAGACAGCACCTTGCCGTTGTAGTCCCCGCGCTGACTCTGAATCGTTGCGGCGTAACGCGCCAGCGGACCGATCTTGTCCACCGGCAACTGCTGCAGACGTTCCAGGTTGATCACGATCTTGGTAGCTGGCTCGCCACCGGAGGGCACCCTGCCCTCAGGAAGCAGTTCGGCAACCGGGACACCGTAGAAGTCGGCCAGTTCGGCCAGCTTCTGCACTGTGACCGCCCGGTCACCCCGTTCGTAGGAGCCGACCACCACTGCCTTCCAGCGGCCCCCTGACTTCTGTTCGACACCGTGCAGGGACAGACCCTGCTGTTGACGGATGCCGCGCAGCTTGGACCCTAGAGCCTTGGCGTAGTCGCCCATCTAGCGCTTCTCCTTCATCAGAACCCCGACCAGTCAGCGGCTCTGGAGCGCCGCCGGAGGATCGGAATGATACGGAGAGTAATGCTGCGCTGAGTAACCTCCCAGGTCAAGCAGTTGCAGCCCGAACGCGTCGGCGAGTCGCGCACACCACCCGTACGGGGCAGCGGAGGCGGCAGCATCCACGCGCTGCTGTCCTGCTACCGTCCCGATCAGGTTCGGGCGCCCGCCCGGCGCCTGACGTCCTTTAAGACCCGTCCGGCGAGGCGGGGAAGGAGGTCGACCGTGTCGTCCCGCTCCGGGACGGGTGCGGCGGGCGAGGCCGGTCCCCCGCAGCAGCATGAGTTGCTGTCGGCGGCCGATGTCGCGCGCACCGTGGCCCGTATGGCGCACCAGATCATCGAACGCACTGCCCCCGAGCCGGTGGTGCTGCTCGGCATTCCCACCCGCGGCGTCCCGTTGGCCCGCCGGCTGGTCGAGCGGATCCGGGAGTTCGGTGGGCCTCCGGCCGGGCTGGGCACGCTCGACGTCACGCTCTACCGGGACGACCTGCGGCGCAGACCGACCCGCCCCCTGGCCGGCACGGAGCTGCCCGAGCGGGGGCTGGACGACGCCTTGGTCATCCTGGTCGATGACGTGCTGTACTCCGGGCGCACCGTGCGGGCGGCGCTGGACGCGCTACGAGAGTACGGCCGCCCCCGCTCGGTGCAGCTCGCGGTGCTGGTTGATCGCGGACACCGAGAGCTGCCGATCCGGGCGGATTACGTGGGCAAGAACCTGCCGACCTCGCGGGACGAGGAGGTCGGCGTGCTGTTCGCCGAGACCGACGGCACGGACGCCGTGGTGATCCGCCGGGTGTCCCGGTGAGGCACCTGCTGACCGCCGCGGGGCTCGACCGGGAGACCGCCACCGGCTTGCTGGACACCGCCGACCGGCTCAAGCAGGCGTTGCTGGGCCGTGAGGTGCGCAAGCTGCCGACGCTACGCGGGCGCACCGTGGTCACCCTGTTCTACGAGAACTCCACCCGCACCCGGGCCTCATTCGAGATCGCGGGCAAGTGGATGAGCGCCGATGTGGTCAACGTCGCGGCCGGCGGTTCCTCTGTGGCCAAGGGGGAGTCGTTGCGGGACACCGCGCTCACCCTGACCGCGATGGGCGCGGACTGCGTGGTGATCCGGCACCCGGCCTCGGGCGCGGCGCATCGGATCGCCGGCTGGGTGCCTGCGCACGTGGTCAACGCCGGAGACGGCACCCATGAGCACCCGACCCAGGCGCTGCTGGACGCGGCCACGCTGCGCGATCGACTGGGCCCCCTGGATGGGCGGTCCGTCACCATCGTGGGCGATGTGTTGCACAGCAGGGTCGCGCGCTCCAACGTGCACCTGTTGACCACGCTGGGTGCACGAGTGCACCTCGTTGCCCCACCCACTCTGCTGCCGGTCGGCGTAACGGAGTGGGGAGCGGGCGAGCGCTGGCCGGTCACGGTTGGGTACGACCTGGAGGCCGCCCTTCCCGACACCGACGCGGTGATGGTGCTGCGGGTGCAGGCTGAGCGGATGCACGGCCGGTTCTTCCCTTCGGCGCGGGAATACTCCATCGGTTACGGGCTTTCCGAGGCGAGGCTGCGGTTGCTGCCCGAGCACGCCGTCGTGTTGCATCCGGGGCCGATGCTGCGTGGCATGGAGATCGCGCACGCGGTCGCCGACTCCCCCCGCGCCGCGATCACCGAGCAGGTCCGCAACGGAGTGCACGTGCGGATGGCTGTGCTCTACCACCTGCTCGCTGCCCAGGAGGAGGAGTCGTGACCGGTGAGCGCGCCATGACCCGGCCGCTGCTGCTGCGGGGGATTCGGCCCTACGGCGCGGGCGACCCGGTGGACCTGCTGGTCCGTGACGGGGTGATCGCCGAGCTGGATACCGGACTGGACACCACCGGTGCCACGGTGCTCGACATGGGCGGGCTGATCGCGTTGCCCGGTCTCGTCGATCTGCACAGCCACCTGCGTGAGCCCGGTCGGGAGGACGCGGAGACGATCGCCACCGGCTCGGCGGCCGCGGCGCTGGGCGGTTACACCGCCGTGTTCGCGATGGCGAACACCGACCCGGTGGCCGACACCGCCGTACTCGTCGAACACGTGTACCGGCGTGGCCGCGAGGTCGGCTTGGTCGACGTTCATCCGGTCGGCGCGGTCACCGTGGGGCTGCGCGGCGAGCGGCTCGCCGAGCTGGGCGGCATGGCCAGATCCACAGCCGCGGTACGGGTGTTCTCCGACGACGGGGTGTGTGTGCACGACCCACTGTTGATGCGCCGGGCGCTGGAGTACATCCGCGGTCTGGACGGCGTGGTCGCTCAGCACGCCGAGGATCCCCGGCTCACCGCAGGCGCCCAGGCTCATGAGGGGCAGGTCGCTGCTCGGCTGGGACTGGCAGGCTGGCCCGCCGCCGCCGAGGAGTCGATCGTCGCGCGGGACTGCTTGCTGGCTCGGGACGCGGGTGCCCGGTTGCACGTCTGTCACGTCTCCACCGCAGGCACGGTTCAGGTGCTGCAATGGGCCAAGGATCGGGGCGTTCACGTGTCGGCCGAGGTCACCCCGCACCACCTGCTGCTCACCGATGAACGGCTGGCCGGCTACGACCCGGTCAACAAGGTCAACCCGCCGCTGCGCACCGAGGCCGACGCCGAGGCGCTGCGCGCCGCGCTGGCCGCGGGGATCGTGGACTGCGTCGCCACCGACCATGCCCCGCACGCTCCGCAGGACAAGGACTGTGAATGGTCTGCCGCCCGGCCGGGCATGCTGGGGTTGCAGACCGCGTTGTCCGTGGTGGTAGCCACCATGGTGCGGTCCGGCCTGCTGGACTGGCGAGGGGTGGCCGAGGTGATGAGCGAGCGACCTGCCCGGATCGGTGGAGCCGGCGACCAGGGCCGCCCGATCGCGGCCGGAGAGCCGGCCAGCCTGGTGCTGATCGATCCGGACGCCACCTGGACGGTGCGGGGTGCGCGGTTGGCCAGTCTGGCCGCCAACACCCCCTACGAGGGAATGGAGCTGCCCGCCCAGGTGGTGGCCACCCTGCTGCGCGGCGAGGTCACGGTCAGGGACGGACAGGTGCAGCGTTGACGACAATTGCGAGCACGCACGCGACAGCCGGGCGCGCCGCACTGGTGCTGGAAGACGGCACCCTGCTGCGCGGCGAGAGCTACGGCGCGGTGGGTCAGACGCTGGGTGAGGCCGTGTTCGCCACCGGGATGACCGGCTACCAGGAAACCCTCACCGACCCGTCCTATCGCCGCCAGATCGTGGTGCAGACCGCGCCGCACATCGGCAACACCGGCTGGAACGACGAGGACAACGAGTCGGACCGGATCTGGGTGGCCGGCTACGTCGTGCGCGACCCGGCGCGCAGTCCCTCCAACTGGCGCTCGCTTCGCTCCTTGCAGGAGGAGCTCTCCCGCCAGGGCGTGGTGGGCATCTCCGGGGTGGACACTCGTGCCCTGACCCGCCGGCTGCGCGAGCACGGCTCCATGCGGGCCGGGATCTTCTCCGGCGCCGCGCTCACCGGGTCCCCCGAACTGCTGGCTCGGGTGTTGGCCAGCCCCTCGATGACCGGGGCGGACCTGGTTGGGGAGGTCACCGTTGCCGGACCCTATGTCGTGCCCGCAGCGGCCGAACGCCGGTTCCGGGTGGCGGCGCTGGATCTGGGGATCAAGTCGAACACCCCGAGGATGCTGGCCGCGCGGGGCGTCGAGACGCACGTCCTTCCGGCCACCGCCACCCTGGAGCAGGTGCTGGCGCTGGAACCCGACGGGGTCTTCCTGTCCAACGGCCCGGGCGACCCGGCCACCGCGGAGCACGCCGTCGCGCTCACCCGGGGTGTGCTGCAGCGGCGGCTGCCGCTGTTCGGGATCTGCTTCGGCAACCAGATCCTCGGCCGTGCCCTGGGGCGGGGGACCTACAAGATGCGCTACGGGCACCGCGGGCTCAACATCCCGGTCGTGGAGCACCTCACCGGGCGGGTCGCGATCACCTCGCAGAACCACGGGTTCGCCGTCCAGGGTGAGCCGGGGGAGCGTTTCGACTCCGACTTCGGCGCAGCGACGGTGAGCCACTCCTGCCCGAACGACGCCACCGTGGAAGGCTTGACCTGCCTGGACACCCCCGCGTTCAGCGTCCAATATCACCCCGAGGCGGCCGCCGGCCCACACGACGCAGCTAACCTGTTCGACCGATTCTGCGATCTCATGACCTCCCATCGCTATTCGGAGCCGAATCGCGGTTCTCCGGCCTTGCGGGAGCACTGTTCGGAGTCTAATCGCGATCCGGGAGGTGATCGCTGATGCCAAGGCGGGATGACATTTCGCATGTGCTGGTGATCGGGTCGGGGCCGATCGTGATCGGGCAGGCTTGTGAGTTCGACTATTCGGGCACTCAGGCGTGCCGGGTGCTTCGGGAGGAGGGCCTACGGGTCAGTTTGGTCAACTCCAACCCAGCGACGATCATGACTGATCCGGAGTTCGCCGATGCGACCTATATCGAGCCGATCACCCCTGAGTTCGTCGAGAAGGTGATCGCTGCGGAGCAGGCCGCCGGGTTTCCGGTGACCGCGCTGCTGGCCACGTTGGGCGGGCAGACGGCGCTGAACACCGCTGTCGCGCTGCACGAGCGCGGAGTGCTGCAGCGCTACGGGGTCGAGTTGATCGGCGCCGACATCGACGCCATCCAGCGCGGCGAGGACCGGCTGAAGTTCAAGGACGTGGTCCGTTCGGTGGGCGCCGAGGTACCGCGCAGCGCGGTGTGCCGGTCCATGGACCAGGTGCGTGCGGCCGTCGACGACCTCGGCCTGCCGGTGGTGATCCGGCCGTCGTACACCATGGGTGGGCTCGGCTCCGGGATGGCCCACACCCATGACGACCTGGCTCGCCTTGCCTCCCTGGGGTTGGCCGAGAGCCCGGTGCACGAGGTGCTCATCGAGGAGAGCGTGCTGGGCTGGAAGGAGTACGAACTCGAGCTGATGCGCGACCACCGCGACAACGTGGTGGTGGTGTGCTCGATCGAGAACATCGACCCGATGGGCGTGCACACCGGGGACTCGGTCACCGTCGCGCCTGTGATGACCCTGACCGACCGTGAGTACCAGCACATGCGGGACGTCGGGATCGCGGTGCTACGGAAGGTCGGGGTGGACACCGGCGGCTGCAACATCCAGTTCGCGGTGCACCCCGAGGACGGCAGACTGGTCGTGATCGAGATGAACCCACGAGTGTCCCGGTCGAGCGCGCTGGCGTCCAAGGCCACCGGGTTCCCGATCGCCAAGATCGCCGCGAAGCTGGCCATCGGCTACACCCTCGACGAGATCACCAATGACATCACCGGCGAGACCCCGGCGAGTTTCGAGCCCACCCTGGACTACGTGGTGGTCAAGGTGCCCCGGTTCGCCTTCGAGAAGTTCCCCGGTGCCGATCCGACGCTCACCACCACCATGAAGTCGGTCGGTGAGGCGATGGCGCTGGGCCGCTCGTTTCCCGAGGCGCTGGGCAAGGCGCTGCGTTCGATGGAGACCGCCGCAGCCGGTTTCTGGACCAGGCCCGACCCGCCGGACGGATCCGTGCACTCGGAGCTGGCCGCGCTGCGTATCCCGCACGACGGCCGGCTCTACACCGCCGAGCGAGCGCTGCGCCTCGGCGCGACGGTCGCCGAGGTGGTGTCCGCTTCGGGAATCGACCCGTGGTTCGTCGACCAGATCGCCGGTCTGGTGGAGCTGCGTGCGGAGCTGGTGGCCGCCCGGGAACTGGACGAGCCGTTGCTGCGCAGGGCCAAGCGTGCCGGAGTCTCCGACCGGCAGCTGGCCGCTGTGCGGGGCGAGCTGACCGAGTCGCAGGTGCGGTCGCTGCGGCATCGACTGGGCGTGCGCCCGGTCTACAAGACGGTGGACACCTGCGCCGCCGAGTTCGCCGCCCGCACGCCCTACCATTATTCCGCCTACGAGAGCGACCCGGACGCGGAGAGCGAGGTCAGCGAGCAGCGGGAGCGCCCCAAGGTGATCATTCTGGGGTCGGGGCCGAACCGGATCGGGCAGGGCATCGAGTTCGACTACTCCTGCGTGCACGCCGCTATCGCGCTGCGTGCTGCTCCGGACAACGACGGGGCCGGCTACGAGACCGTGATGGTCAACTGCAACCCCGAGACCGTCTCCACGGACTACGACACGGCCGATCGGCTCTACTTCGAGCCGTTGACCTTCGAGGACGTCATGGAGGTGGTCGACGCGGAGCGGGCATCGGGGACCGTGGCGGGGGTCATCGTGCAACTCGGCGGTCAGACCCCGCTGGGGCTGGCGCAGCGGCTGGCCGACGCCGGTGTCCCGGTGGTCGGCACCTCGCCGGAGGCGATCCATCTCGCCGAGGACCGGGGTGCTTTCGGCGCCCTGTTGGAGCGGTCCGGGCTGCCCGCTCCGGCGTACGGCACGGCGACGTCCTTCGCGGAGGCCAGGAAGATCGCCGACGAGATCGGATACCCCGTGCTGGTCCGCCCTTCCTACGTGCTCGGCGGCCGGGGCATGGAGATCGTCTACGACGAGGAGACCCTGGCCGGCTACATCACCCGCGCCACCGAGATCACCCCCGAGCACCCGGTGCTGGTGGACCGCTTCCTCGACGACGCCATCGAGATCGACGTCGACGCGCTCTGCGACGGCACGCCCGGGCGGAGCGGGATCTATATCGGCGGAATCATGGAGCACATCGAGGAGGCCGGCGTGCACTCCGGGGACTCCGCGTGCGCACTACCGCCCATCGCGCTCGGCGAGACGGATCTGGCGATGGTGCGCACCTCCACCGAGGCGATCGCCCGTGGCGTCGGTGTGCGCGGCCTGCTCAACGTGCAGTACGCGCTCAAGGACGACGTGCTTTATGTACTGGAGGCCAACCCCCGGGCGAGCCGGACGGTGCCCTTCGTGTCCAAGGCGACCGCGGTTCCACTGGCCAGGGCAGCCGCCCGGATCATGCTCGGTGCCAGCATCGCCGATCTGCGGGCCGAAGGCTTGCTGGCATCCCACGGGGACGGCGGGGACCTGCCCGCCCACGCGCCGGTGGCCGTCAAGGAGGCGGTGTTGCCCTTCCACCGGTTCCGCACCCCGGAGGGTAAGGGGGTGGACTCGCTGCTCGGCCCGGAGATGAAGTCCACCGGCGAGGTGATGGGCATTGATGTCGCGTTCGGTCCGGCCTTCGCGAAGTCCCAGGCCGCGGCATATGGTTCGCTGCCGACATCCGGCCGGGTATTCGTCTCGGTAGCCAATCGGGACAAGCGGGCGCTGGTGTTCCCGGTCAAGCGGCTGGCCGATCTCGGATTCGAGGTGCTGGCCACCCGGGGGACGGCGAACACCCTGCGCCGCAACGGCATCCCGTGCACCGTTGTCCGCAAACACTTCGAGGGTCCGGACAACATCGTCGACCTGATCGACGCCGGGCAGGTCGACATGATCATCAACACCCCGTACGGCAACCCCGGCCCCCGGGTGGACGGCTACGAGATCCGTACCGCAGCGGTGTCCCGGGCCATTCCGTGCATCACCACCGTGCAGGGTGCGGCCGCAGCGGTGCAGGGCATCGAAGCCCTGATCCGCGGTGACATCGCGGTCCGTCCCCTGCAAGCACTGCACGCCGCACTGCGGGCCTGCCCGCCATCCACCCCACCGCCCCGCATTCAGCGGGCTGAGCGGGGTCGTCCGATGCCGGTGCACCCCGCTCAGCCGGCTGAACGCGAGGGCTTCGGCGCGCGACTGGTCGCCGCCGTAGCCGGCCGTGGCCCGTTGTGCGCGGGCATCGACCCACATCCCGGGTTGCTGCACAGCTGGGGGCTGGCCGATGACGCAGCGGGTCTCGAGCGCTTCGCGCTGACCGCGGTCGAGGCGCTGGCACCGGAGGTGGCGGTGATCAAGCCCCAGTCGGCGTTCTTCGAGCGTCACGGAGCCCGCGGGATTGCGGTGCTGGAGCGGGTAGTGGCCGGCGTCCGGGAGGCCGGTGCCCTGGTGCTGCTCGACGTCAAGCGTGCTGACATCGGCTCCACCATGGCCGGTTACGCCGCGGCCTATCTCAGCGACGGAGCGCCGCTCGCCGCCGATGCCATCACTGTGTCGCCCTATCTGGGGGTCGGCGCGCTGGAACCGGCTTTCGATCTGGCGGCCAGCACCGGGCGCGGGGTGTTCGTGCTGGCCCTGACCTCTAACCCGGAAGGTGCCGACGTGCAGACCGCGATCACCGGGACCGGCGTCACGGTCGCGCAGTCGGTGGTCGACGCGGTCGCGACCCGCAACGCAGGTCGGCCCCTCATCGGCGATATCGGTGTGGTGGTCGGGGCGGCTACGGCGCCCGGGGCGCTGCGGCTCGGGGAGCTCAACGGCCCAATACTCACCCCCGGCATCGGTGCACAGGGCGCCACCCTCGCTGACCTGCACCGGGTGTTCGACGGTGGGGCGCGGTACGTGCTGCCGACGACATCGCGGGACCTGCTGCGGCACGGTCCCGAGCCGGCCGTGCTGCGCGACGCCGCCAGACGGGTGGCCGAGGAGGCCGCTGGAGCACTACTTCGCCTGTCGTGGCAGGTCGATGGGGGCACCCCGCGTTGAAAGGTGGGCTGTCCGGGGGATACGGTCGCGACACCATCCAGACCATCCCTAAGAAAACAGAAATCGACGGAGGAGACCGTGGCCCTTCCCGAGCTGACCGAGGAGCAGCGGGCCGCTGCGCTGGAGAAGGCGGCTGCCGCTCGCCGCGCCCGGGCCGAGCTCAAGGAGCGCCTCAAGCGTGGTGGGACCAATCTCAAGGAGGTCCTCGCCAATTCTGACAGCGATGACATCCTGGGCAAGATGAAGGTCTCGGCGCTGTTGGAGGCCCTTCCGGGCGTAGGCAAGGTGCGCGCCCAGCAGATCATGGAGCGGCTGGAGATCGCCCCGAGCCGACGGCTGCGCGGGCTCGGTGACCGTCAGCGCAAGGCGCTGCTGACCGAATTCAGCGGAGAGTGACCAGGCGGTGACGACATGCGAGCCGGGGCCCCCCGAGGGCGGCGGGCCCCGGCTCGCTGTTGTGTCGGGGCCCTCCGGGGTCGGCAAGTCCAGCGTCGTCGCCGAGGTCCGCCGACTTTGTCCGCAGCTTTTCGTCAGCGTCTCGGTGACCACTCGATCGCCTCGCGAAGGGGAACGACCCGGCGAGGATTACCATTTCGTGGACGGCGCCACCTTCGCTGACCTGGTGCGCCGCGGGGAGCTGCTCGAACACGCTCAGTACGCGGGCAACTCCTACGGCACACCGGCCGGGCCGGTGCGGGCGGCGCTGGCCGCCGGTCGGTCAGCTCTGCTGGAGATCGAGTTGCAGGGTGCCCGGCAGGTGCGGGCGGCGATGCCGGATGCAGTGCTGGTGATGCTGGTGCCGCCGTCCTGGGAGGAGCTGGGCGGGCGGCTGTCGCACCGCGGCACCGAGAACCCCGCGGCACGGGAACGTCGCTTACAGGTTGCCCGCATCGAACTCGACGCCGCCGGCGAGTTCGATGCGGTGGTCGTGAACGACGATGTGCACCGTGCCGCCAAGGAATTGATATCCTTAACGGTCGGCACGACTACCGGACACTTCCGGGCTCGCGTGACCCCGGCCGACCTCTGAAGGCATCTGGAGCGACTGAGTGAGCATTCCCGCCGAACTGGGCGCGCTGGGCGCGCCCTCGGTCATGGCCCCCGAGGGCATCACCAACCCTCCCATCGACGACCTGCTGAGCAAGGTCAGCTCGAAGTACGCGCTGGTCATCTTCGCAGCGAAGCGGGCTCGTCAGATCAACGACTACTACGCGCAGCTCGGAGAGGGCCTGCTGGAGTACGTCGGCCCGCTGGTCGAGCCCGGGCCGAGGGAGAAGCCGCTCTCGATCTCGCTGCGTGAGATCCACGCCGGGCTGCTCGAGCACACCGAGGGCGAGTGACCCACGCCGTCCCCGTCCCGCCGGGACAACTCCGACAGATCGTTCTCGGCGTCGGGGGCGGCATCGCCGCTTACAAAGCATGCGAGGTGCTGCGCCGGCTCACCGAGGCGGGCCATCAGGTCCGGGTCGTTCCCACCGAGGCGGCGCTGCAGTTCGTCGGCGCGGCCACCTGGGAGGCACTGTCCGGATCTGCGGTGCGCCATAGCGTCTTCGCTGATGTTCCCGACGTGCCGCACGTGCGGCTGGGCCAGACCGCCGATCTGGTGCTGGTCGTCCCGGCGACCGCGGACCTGCTGGCCCGCGCCGCGCACGGGCAGGCCGACGATCTGCTGACCGCCATGTTGCTGACCGTTCGCGGCCCGGTGCTCCTGGTTCCCGCGATGCACACCGAGATGTGGGAACACCCCGCGACGATGCACAACGTCGAGGTCCTGCGCTCCCGCGGAACCATCGTCGCCGAGCCGGCTCGCGGGCGGCTGACCGGTACCGACTCCGGAGTGGGCCGACTGCCGGAGCCCGTGGAGATCGTCGATCTGGCCACTCTGTTGTTGCATCGCCATGATGCGCTTCCCCGAGATCTCGTCGGCCGGCATGTCGTGGTCTCCGCAGGAGGTACCCGGGAGCCGCTGGACCCGGTCCGTTTTCTGGGCAACCGGTCCTCGGGTCGGCAGGGTTATGCGCTCGCCCAGGTCGCGGCGCAGCGCGGGGCCCGGGTGACGCTGGTGGCGACGCATACCGCCGACCTGGCCGATCCGGCCGGGGCCGAGGTGGTCCGGGTGGGCACCGCGCAGCAGCTGGGGGAGACCGTGCTCAAGGCCGCAGCGGAGGCCGACGCGGTGGTGATGGCGGCCGCCGTGGCGGACTTCCGCCCGACCAGCCCGCGACCGGACAAGATCAAGAAGTTCGGGTCGGAACCGGAGCCGATCTCGCTCACCGTCAATCCGGACGTCCTGGCCGAACTGGTGCTACGACGCCCGGAGGGCCAGATCGTCGTCGGTTTCGCGGCCGAGACCGGCGACGCCGACGGTGACGTGCTGGCGCACGCCCGGGCGAAGCTCGCCCGCAAGGGCTGCGATCTGCTGGTGGTCAATGCGGTCGGAGACGGCCGGGCCTTCGATGTCGAGCACAACTCAGGCTGGCTGCTCGGCGCCGACGGTGTGCAGACCGAGTTGCCCGACGGGCCCAAGGTTCTGCTGGCCGCGCGGGTGTGGGACGCGGTCAGCGCTCGGCTCAAGGGCTGAGCCGGACCGTCGCCGATTCCCGGCGTGGCTGCCGCGGCCTCGGTAGGCTCCGATGAGCAGGTGTACTCCAGTGAAAGGGAACCCGTGAGCTGTCGACTGTTCACCTCCGAGTCGGTTACCGAGGGGCACCCGGACAAGATGTGCGACGCGATCAGCGATTCGGTGCTGGACGCGTTGTTGGCCCAGGATCCCCGTAGCCGCGTCGCGGTGGAGACCATGGTCACCACCGGGCAGGTGCATGTCGCGGGAGAGGTCACTACGCGGGCCTACGCGGACATTCCCGGCATCGTGCGGGACACGGTGCTCGAGATCGGTTACGACTCCTCGGCCAAGGGGTTCGACGGGAACTCCTGCGGAGTGAGCGTCTCGATCGGTGCGCAGTCCCCGGACATCGGACAGGGTGTCGACCTCGGCTACGAGAGCCGGGTGGAGGGCTTCGGTGACGAGATCGGCCGGCAAGGCGCAGGTGACCAGGGGCTGATGTTCGGCTACGCCTGCACCGACACGCCGGAGCTGATGCCGCTGCCGATCGCGCTGGCACACCGGTTGGCTCTGCGGCTGACCGAGGTCCGCAAGCAGGGTGTGCTGCCCTACCTGCGGCCGGACGGCAAGACCCAGGTGACCATCGAGTACGCCGGTGACCAGGCGGTCAGACTGGACACAGTCGTCGTCTCCACGCAGCACGCCGCAGACATCGACCTGGAGCAGATGCTCGCTGTCGACGTGCGCGAGCAGGTGGTCGGACCGGAGATCGCCGGGCTGGAGCTGGATGTCTCCGACGTGCGGTTGCTGGTCAACCCTACCGGCCGGTTCGTCATCGGTGGCCCGATGGGGGATGCGGGCCTGACCGGCCGCAAGATCATCGTCGACACGTACGGCGGGATGGCCCGGCACGGCGGGGGCGCCTTCTCCGGTAAGGACCCGTCGAAGGTGGACCGTTCCGCGGCCTACGCGATGCGCTGGGTGGCCAAGAACGCGGTAGCCGCCGGGCTGGCCACTCGGATCGAGGTACAGGTGGCCTACGCGATCGGCAAGGCCTCGCCGGTGGGGCTGTTCGTGGAGACCTTCGGCACCGAGACGGTGGACCCGATGAAGATCCAGGCTGCCATCAACGAAGTGTTCGACTTGCGGCCGGGCGCGTTGATCCGGGACCTGGACCTGCTGCGACCGATCTACGCGCGGACCGCTGCCTACGGTCATTTCGGCCGGACGGACCTGGACCTGCCGTGGGAGCACACCGACCGCGCCGACGCGCTGAAGGCCGCGGCTGGAGCCTGACTGGGCACGGGCGGCGCTTCTCCGATTGGTATCACCTTCCCGCGAGGAGCGGTGCTCACAATGCAACAGGAGACCACGCACGGTGTCCGAGAATCGCGAACCTGCAGAGCCTACTTCCGGCAGAGGTCGCCTCAGCCTTCGAGCTGACTGCGAGCGCTGCTTCGCGCTGTGCTGTGTCGCCCCGGCTTTCTCAGCCTCGGCAGACTTCGCGATCGACAAGGACGCCGGGCAAGCCTGTCCCAATCTGCGATCGGACTTCCGCTGCGGCATTCACGCACGCCTCAGGCAGCAGGGCTTTCCGGGTTGCACCGTGTACGACTGCTTCGGCGCGGGGCAAAAGGTCTCCCAGGTCACCTTCGGCGGACGGGATTGGCGGCGGGCTCCGCGAACCGCACAGCAGATGTTCGAGGTGTTCCCGATCATGCGGCAACTCCATGAGCTGCTCTGGTATCTGACCGAAGCGCTGACGCTGCCACCAGCCCGCCCGCTGCACGGTGAGCTCACTCGCGCGCTCGACGAGACCGAGCGCCTCACGCACAGCAGTCCCGGCTCTCTCCTGGAACTGGACATGGCGGCACACCGACGAGACCTCAATGCCCTACTGCTACGCACGAGCGAACTCGTGCGAGCCGAAGTCCGGCACCAGAAGAAGGATCACAGAGGCACTGACCTCATCGGGGCCGACCTCAGAGGCGCTGACCTCAGAGGCGCCAACTTGAGGGGGGCATACCTCATTGGGGCCGACCTCAGCGGCGCTGATCTGAGAGTGGCCGACCTTATCGGGGCCGACTTCAGAGATGCAGATCTCAGAGCTGCCGACCTCACCGAGAGTATCTTCCTCATCCAGTCCCAGCTCGATGCGGCGAAGGGCGATACCGACACGAAGTTACCGCCGTCGCTCACTCGCCCGACGCATTGGTAGCCACCGCGGTTCGCGATCGGTCAGCGGGTCCACCTGCCTACTGAGCGGGTCGGCCGGGTCACCGAACTCGCCGCGGCCGAGCAGTACTGTTGCGCCTTTTTCGACTTCAACCTTCGGCTGACCGGAGGATGCCTGCAGCTCGAGATCCGCGCCCGGGCCAACGCTGCATCGCTGTTGGCCGACGTGTTCGGTACTGCCGACTGATCTCCCGCCCGCCGGCCCGGTACCGGCCCGACCGGTTCGACGTGAGGGGTGCCCTGATCTGCCTTGCCCGGGATTACCTTCCCGCGAGTATCGCTTTCGCCAAGCGAGTGACCCGAGTTGCACGTTGTGCCGGGGTGGGCTGGCGGATTGTGAGGGGTCGCTGCTGCTCGCCTGGGACGTGCAGTGCCGACGGAGCCGGGAAGGTCCGGGTGGGCGCGCCGGGATGAGCCGGGTGCACCAGGTGTAGCAGGGCTCGCAGCGTCGGTTCGGCGGGCCCCTCGTAGGCCCATACCGCCAGCTGCGGGGCGAAGACGTCGACCGGCTTCGGAACCCGCGCCGCCGTGATCCGCTCGTAGGTGCGGATGGTGACCAGGTCGACGTAGCCCGGCCATTCGTAGTACGCCAGCAGTGCCGCCGGGTTGTCGCGGGGTCCGCAGCAGTAGCGGATGAACCCCTCCTCGACGAGATCACGGTGCAGCTGCTCCAGCTGCGGTGTCATCAGCGCACCGGCGTCCGCGCCGCGGCTGAGTTCGCTACGGATCACGACCTGCCGATCTCGCGGAGGTTGCTGAACGGGTCCTCACCGGTCTTCATTGGATAACCCCAACGGGGTGAACGGTGCCGTGTCCGGACCGCCCTCGGCCGACGGCGCGACTCGGCGGATCACCGCGACCCACCGTGACGGGCGCTGCGCCAGCACGACCTTCTCGCGTCTCTCGCGGTCCAGCCGCTTCGCAATCTCCTGTACTGACACGGCCGACACGATCGCCCGGCCGGTCGGCGCATGCCGGGGCCGCCGAGTGGCGCGCCCCGGTGCCGCCCGAATGCCGCCGGTTTGGCGCCGTTCGCGCCAGACGGTGACACCCCACCACCCGAACAGGACGGCATCCACTGCCCACACCACGCCGAGCGCGAGCAGGAACCAGGGGGATTCCGACCCCGGCAGGCAGTTCCCGGCCGCGCACCCCGGCCGCGACACACGCGTTCACCGCGCGACCGGCCAGGCCCGCACCACGGCACCGACCGCGGAGTCCCGGATCGCCGTCCAGTCCACGCCTGCTGGGTTCGTCCTCGTAACAGCGCTCATGTGATCTCCCCGTGTTGTGGTCGCCCGTGGCGCGACCGAGGGGCGTTCATGAGCCGCGCCACGGGCCTGACCGTGATCACAGCGGCAGTGCTGGACCAGCTCCACCAGGTGGTGCGGTAGCGCGGGCAACGGTGGAGTTTGCAGGTGACGGGTGGTAACGGGCCGCTCCCGTTCTGTCAGTGGGTGCCGCTACGGTGATCCAATGACAACCAAGGGGAGTCGAGCGGAGTGCCCAGAGTGCGGGGCGCGGCTGCGCCGAGGCCAGCCGGTCGGCGCGGTGTGTGATCCCTGCCTGCGTAAAGGTCCCCGGTTCGCCCTGCCCCCCGGCTTCTATGACGCGCAGCCCGTGGCGGCCGCGTTGGCGGTGTACGACTTCGGCACCGTGTTTCTGGCGATCCGAGCTGAGCAGCGCTGGTCCCAGGAACGGCTTGGTGAGTTCGTCGGCATCGACCAGGCCCGGATCTCCGAGATCGAGCGTGGCGTGCGGCAACTGCGCGACGTGCGTCTGGTGGCGAAACTCGCCGCCAAGTGCGCGATCCCAGCGGTCAAACTCGGGTTCAGCGCGGTTACCGTGGGCGGTGGGGCCAACGGGAAGGGCAGTTGGGTGGAACGCAGAGACTTCATTCAGCGAGTGGCTGGCATGACCCTCGGCTTCGGCACGGCAGGGATCGACCTCGACCGGCTCAACGCTCTGCTACCGCAGGCCGATCCCACCGGGACCCGCCATGTTGGTGTATCCGATGTGGAGGCCATCGAGCAGGCCACCGCCGCGTTCCGGAAGCTCGACAGCGTGCACGGCGGTGGAGTGCCCCGAGCCGCGGCGATCGCCCAGCTCCAGTCCACGCTCCCGCTGCTGGGTGCCGAGAGCACACCGGACGTGCGATCCCGACTGCTCGTCGCGGTCGGCAACCTCGCGATGCAAGCCGGATGGATGAGCCACGACGTGCAGGACCACGACGCCGCACACAGGCTGTGGCTGATCGGCTTGGAACTCGCCCGCGAAACCGACGACCCGCGTGGCCCGGACCTGATCGTGTGCATGTTGATGGACATGACCGCCCAGGCACTGGCACTGGGCCGACCGGACGAGGCCAAGCGGCTGGTGCAGCTCGGCCACGCCACCGTCGCCGACGGAGCGCACCCGGTGGCGGCGTCGACGCACAGCTTCCTGGCGCACAACCAGGCCCGGACGCACGCCGCACAGGGCGACGTGGCCGCCTGTGAGCGCGCGCTCGGGCAGGTGGTGGAGCGGTTCGGTGTCGCCGACCCGGACACCGCCGCTCCGTGGGCCGCGGCGATCGACCCGTCGGCACTCGAAGGCTGGCAGGGTTGGGCCCGCTACGAGCTGGCCGCCGTCACTCGCGACCCCCGCATCGCCAGCCAGGCGGTGCCCCTGCTGCGGCACGTCATCAGCCACTTCCCCGCCAGCCACGCCCGGACCCGGGCGCTGAACATGACCGAGCTCACCGGGGCGCACGCGCTCGCCGGGGACGCGGACACGGCCGTGAGCGTCGGCCACCAGGCCATCGACGCCGGGATGGGCCTGTCTTCCCAGCGCATCCGCATCGGGCTGCGTGCGCTCCACGGCGTGCTGGAGCCGATGCACACCAGTGCAGGAGTCGCTGAGCTGCGCGAACGCCTCGCCGCCACTGCGGCGTAGCTATCCCCACTATTCGAGCGGTCGCGAGGAGTCGGCGGCATAGACCTGGCGCGAAAGTGTCCCTCTACCACACGAAGACGCATTCGGGAAGGGCACCCGGCGATAGCCGTATCGCAGTAAGTTACGAGCGTGCGGTGCGATCGGGTACGAGCGACACGCTGCGGCTGGCGTTACCGATGGCCGCTACCGCTGCCTGAGAGAGGAAGCACGGCAGGGTGTTGAGGAAGGGGGGTGGGATCGATGGCTCGGTATCGGGGTGATCCGTTGGCATCGGTGGCGGCGCGGTTCCCGCTGTCGACCTCGCCGTTCGCGGTGACTCCCGACGGTGGTGCGCCGTCGGGCCCGGTGACCCGGCCGTGGGGGCTGCGGTGGTTGCGGCCCATTCCGGTCGGTGTTGCACCGGCTTACCGGTATTGCCCGATACGTCAGGTGGCCGTGGCTGCGGATGGCAGTGGGCTGCGGTGGATGGACAGCGAGGGGCAGCAGTGGTCCTCCATTGCCGAGCGCGATGGCGACGAGGGGCCTTCAGAGGATTATGGCTGGGATACCAGCGGGGACGTGAGTTGATGACGGTCCTGGTGCTGGCCCAGGAGCTGGATCGTGCTGTCGACGGCGTGGTGAGCGCGCTGGCCGATCTTGATGTACCGGTATTCCGGGCCGATTGTTCCTGGTTCCCGCAGCGACTCACGCTGGATGCAGAACTGGATGATGGGCGCTGGCGGGGTTATCTGGCCACCGCGCATCGGCGGCTGGAGCTGGCCGACGTGCGCTCGATCTGGTACCACTCGCCGTCGCCGTTCGTGTTCCCAGCCGGGATGTCGCAGGCCGAACAGCGCCACGCCGAGCAGGAGGCCCGGATCGGGCTCGGTGGTGTGCTGACGTCGCTTCCCGTGTTGCAGGTCAACCACCCGCACCGGGTAGCCGCCGCCACCAAGCCGTGGCAGCTCACCGTGGCCGCCGCCTGCGGGCTGCCGGTTCCGGGCACGCGGATCGTCAACCGCGCGGAGGCCGCCCGCGAGTTCGTCGCGGGGGCCGGTGGTGAGGTGGTGAGCAAGCTGTTCGCCAACCGGGTCGACGAGGAGGGTCGCGCGAAAGTCGGGCACACCCACCTGCTCACCGCGGCCGACCTGGCTGATCTGCGGGGCATTGACACCACGGCTCATGTCCTGCAGCGATTTGTGGACAAGCATTACGACCTGAGAGTTGTGGCCGCCGGCGAGCGACTCTTTCCGGTCGCCATGTACCCGACCAGCGCCGCCGCGCGGATCGACTTCCGCAGTGACTACCGGGCGCTGCGGCATGAGGTGGTCGAGCTGCCGCCCGCGGTCGCGGCGGGGGTGCGGGCACTGATGGCCGAGTTGGGTCTGGTGTTCGGCTGCCTGGATTTCGTGGTTGATCACTCGGGGGTTCATCACTACCTGGAGGTCAATCCTGGTGGTGTCTACGGGTGGCTGGAGGCACTCGCCGGGGTACCGATCACCGAGGCGCTGGCTGAGCTACTCGCCCAGCCGGTGACCGCAGCTAGCCGGGCGCCGGCCTGATGGACTGGGCCCAGCGGCTGGCAGGCCTGGCCGACCAGCTCAGCGCCGAGGGAAAACTGACCTCGCCGCAGTGGCGGGCTGCATTCTGTGCTGTTCCCCGCCACGAACTGGTGCCCGAGATCTACCTTCAGGACGAGCACCGCCAGTGGGGCCCGGCCGAGGACAACACCGCACAGTGGTGGGACTTGGTCTACTCCGACGCCACCGTGATCACCAGCGTGCTGCCCAACTCCCAGGGCGTCCTCGTGCCGGTCTCCTCATCGACCAAGCCCGGCCTCATGCTGCGGATGCTGGAAGCACTCGACGTTCGCGACGGGATGCGGGTGCTGGAGATCGGCACCGGCAGCGGCTACAACGCCGCGTTGCTCTCGGCGCGCCTCGGCGCGCAGCAGGTGTTCTCGCTCGACCTGCGCGCCGAGCTGGTCGAGTTGGCCCGCGACCGGCTGGCCCGGCTGGGATACCGGCCGATGTTGGCCGCCCGCGACGGCACCGAGGGCCTGGCCGAGCACGCCCCCTACGACCGGATCATCGTGACTTGCGGCATGCCCTTCATCCCCGCGGCCTGGATCACCCAACTGGCCCCCGGCGGCCTGCTGCTGGTCGACCTGGAGGGGCCGCTGAGCGCGGGCAACCTCATCGCGCTACGCCGAGACACCGACGTCGAATGCCTGCGCGGGCGGTTCCTGCCCTGGTTCGGGCGGTTCCTGCCGATGCGACGCAACACCACAGCAGCCGACTACCACTTGCGGGCACCCGATCCCGACACCACCGCGCCAATCGAGGTCGGCTGGACCACCGTCGACCCCAGCGAACTCGACCAGGAGTTCCGGCTTCTCGCCCAGCTCCACCTACCCAGCGGAACCTTCCACACCCTCACCGCAGCGACACCGCAGCCCCGGCCCACCCACACCCGCCTGGTCAGCCCGGACGGCTCCTGGTGCGAGGTCGCCCGCGAGCCCAGCACACACAGCGGGTACGCCCTGCGCCAGGCCGGCCCACAACGGCTCTGGGACACCGTGGAAACCGCCCACCAGCAGTGGTACGAGTTGGGCGAGCCAGCGTGGTCCCGCTTCGGCGTCACCGCCACCCCCACCAGTCAGCACATGTGGCTCAACAACCCCGACAACAGCCCCCACCACTGGCCACTGTGGACCACAGTGGCCTAACCGTGGGTATCCATGTAGTACTGGCTCGCCTCATCGGCAAGCCTCCTGACCCGTCACAGGTGTGCCAAGCATGCAGAGATCACAAGAACGTCGAGGAGCACCACAAGCGGGCGCGAGACCGCAGCCCCCGGATCCCAACAAGCACGACCGGTGACCGGCCCACGGACTGACGTGGGCGAGCTGCGGGCGCGGATGGTGCAGCAGCTCGCGGCGGAGGACTATCTGGCCAGATGGGAAGCGGCGATAGCGCCGTGGTGGCCGACGCTGGAGATGGTGCCCCGCCACCGGAAGCGTCACTGACCCTACTATCGCGCGTCGCGAACAACAGCCAACGCTTGAAGTACTCGATCATGTTCTGGAGTTGTGATGCCCACGAGTGAACCTTCAAGCAGCTCCATGAGCCGCCCGTAGGCCCATCGCTGGAGTTGGTCGTCGGTCTCAACCTCTGGAGCAGGGAGTAGCTCATTGAGCATGTGCGCTGCGGCTCGGGGCTGGACACCTGCCCGCATCCAAGCGAGTATCTCCGGGCTCGCCGCTCCCGAGCGCACTGCCAGCGGCAGGAGGGTGAGGCATCGGAGGCTCTCTTCGGGGAGCCCCCATGGTCCGTCCGGGTCCTCCTCCTGTCCAGTTGCCACGATCGCTCCGAGCGCGCCAGCGATCAATGATAGCCCGAATCGGAAACCTTCGGCGATCACCGTGATCGCCCTCGGTAGCGGATCCTGGGAGCCGCGCCCGGCGTTGCCGTTCACCGGCTTGGGGTGAATTTCCTCAGCGACAGTGATCAACGGCTTGCCGGTCATCCAGGCGGCGAGGGCGCGTGCGAAGGCCGTCCACCCGGCGTCGCGTTTGGTCTGATCGGCCGCGTAGATCGCGGACAGGCGGCTTGTTGTCCCGTATGGCTTCTTGGGCAGAATTCTGTCCAAGGCGCGTGGCGGGAGGGTTCTCAGCAATTCGATCATCAGCCGCGCCCACTCGACAATTGTCGTTGGGACCACATCTGCTAAGCGTGCTCGCAGTCCCTGGTAGAGTTCGACTGTTTCTGGCAGGGCAATCCCGGATCGATGCGCTGCGAGGGCGACCCACGACGGTGCTCCGGCCTGTATCAAGAAGCTCTGGCCAAGAGCGTCGACGGCGCTTGCGATCTCCCTTGCGCGTGGCACGACCTGTGCTCGATGAATGGCCCAAGTCTTGCTAACTACTCCTTGGGTATCGTCGTGCTCGCTGGCGAACGACAAGAACGCGAAAGCGGTTTGGTCCGCATCGCTCATGGTCTCCACGCGCAGGTCTCCGCTGAGCGCGGTTGCGATCAGACCGTCGAGGGAGCTGGTGATGTCGGTGGAGGCGTCCTCCTCCTGAAGGAACTCGGCGGCGCGGACTGCTCGCATGGCATCGCCCGCGGAGTCAAGCGGTACGGCCTTATTTGGAACGATGATCGCCATTGACCGGGGTGCGACGTGAGCGCGGCCGGCCCTTCCGATCGCATTGAGCAACTGCGCCCGCGTACGCTGTTTCTTCTGCTCTACCGATGCTTGATCGTCGTACCCGATGTCGGTTCCGCCGATCACAACGGCGGTGGCAGGAAGGTTGAGGCCCTGGGCCATCGTTCCCGTCGCGAACATGGCCAAGGCGATCTCCTCGTCGAAGGCGACCTCGCTGGCGCGCTGCTCCTCGCGCAGGAGCGCGCTGGTGTGCACCGCGACCCGCTTGCGCAACATTCCGCGCAAGGCCGTCTCGGCTCCCAGCTCAAGTTGGGCCAGGATGAGGAGCGATTCGACGGTCTTGCCCAGGTCAACGGGTCTGCTGCTGAAGCCGGATATCTTGGTGGCGGCCAGGAAACTGTCGTGCTTGCTGCGCGGAAGGAAGGCGAGCACCCTGTCGCCTCGCTCGCCGAGCCTTTGCACTAGCGCTATAGACGCTGGGTTGCAGTACCCATCGGATTTGATCTGCTGATCGCGGTTCACGGTCAGTTCTACGCCGATGTCTGTCTTGGCTAGATCGTAGTCCAGGGTCTCGTTGCTACGCCAAGCTCCTTGCAGACCGACGAGCAGCGCAATCGGTGCCATGAACTTTTCGTTCATGCGGTGGCCCCCGCTGGGACAGATCCGCGAACGCGGCGCCGCCGGCAGCCTTCGCGCGGTCACTGTCGAATCCGGCGATCGCCCGTAGAGTGCGGGTCGGTCGCCAAGGCTCGTCGACCACAATGGCTGGGATCTGTGTTGCGTCACGGAGCCAACTGGCGAGGTCGTGGGGGTTGGCCACCAGGGCCGAAAGCAGGAGCAGACGCGCTTGTGGCGCGCGGTGCAGGATCTCCGCGATGACCAGTTCGGCGATCACGCCTCGGCTTTTGGTCCGCCGGGGCGCAGTAAGACAAGCTGAACACAAGCATCCGGTTGGGTTCGGGCCTTGTCGTGGTGCATAGACGACGGCGAGCTCATCGAAGTTTAGCGTGCCGGGTTGGATCCGCCGTGCACGGCACGGCAGATGTCGGGCAGTGTTGCGTTGGCCGAGAGCGGGGCAGACTCTCAGCGCGGACGTACTGCACGGCAACGTCGGACCAGCTCAGCGTCCGAACCCGCCATGGTCGCCACGAGAATCGAGCACCTGACGTCGCTGCCGGAGGGGAGGGCCCGGCGAAGATGCGGATGGCACGCTGGTGCCCATGTCCGCCATCAAATTGCCCGAGCTCGACGTGGCACGCGTGCAGCGTTGGTGTGCTGAGCGCGTGCCAGAACGGGCCCGTCATCAGGTTCGGGTCGACTGCGACGTGGCGCCTCGGCACCTGACAATCGTTGAGCAGCGCGCCCCTTGGCGTGAGGACTTCGAGTCGGAGTGGACCCGCTTCCCGATCGCGCGGCTGCGGTACACCAAGACGAGCAAGACGTGGATGTTGTACTGGCGCGACCGTAACCTGCGCTTCCACGCCTACGACCGCATCGGGCCATCGGCCGGTATCAACGACCTGCGAGATCGACAGTGATCCAACTGGCATCTTCTGGGGCTGACCGGAGGATCATCCTCCATCTGGCCCGAGACGACAGCGCGCAGACGGCCAGAAGCGGTGGCCGGGCCTGAGCCGAGACACCGGCCTCGCGCCGTCCGGCTCATCGCACTCGGAGGCGCCTGGCTCACCGTACAACGTGCCAGACCTCATCTCGGCTGATCCGCCCATCGGGCAGACAGCGTGTCCTCGCCTGATTCACTTGCCCACGGTGGCGGCGACGCGTTCCTCGACCGGGAGGTAGTCGAGGTCGTAGCCGAAGGCGCGGGGCCCGACCAGCGCGAGGCCCTGGCTGGTCCGCCAGCGGGCGTCGCAGGGGGCCGCGATCACCGTCACCCGGAAGCCGTAACGAAGCTCCTCAGTGGTGATCGGCGCGCCGGTGTCGGCGTCGAGGACGATGATCAGATCCGGCGTCGAGGCGACGACCTGGCCGTCGCGGACGGCGAGGAGATGCTCGTTCTGGAAGCGGAGCGCGAGCACGGAGCCGGTGTCGGCGCCAGCGCCCTCGATCCGGGCCCGGCCTCTGGCGAAGCCGGTCTCGGTGCGCCGTTGGACGTCGCTGATCTTGCCGTCGAACAGACGGTAGCCGGCCAGCCGGTGCAGGATCGCGGCGATCGGATCGCCGTGCGCGGCCCGGGTCCGGCGGATGAGCCGCCCGAGTTCCTCGGCGAGGCTGAGCGTCCCCGGGATCATCGCCTGCTCGAGCTGGTCGCCCGAGAGCGGGTAGAGCGCGATCTTGGCCACGCAGCCCATGTCGATCGTGAGCGAGCGCGCGAACCGCTCGGCCCAGTGGTTGTCGATGGTGTCGATGATGGCCGTGTTGCCCTTCTCGTCCGCCAACGCCATCGGCGTGGCCGCCACGCCGTACAAGGTCGCGGTCACCATCTGGATCTCGGGGAAGGCCCGGCCCATGCCGTCGGCGTCGACGACCGGGATGCCCAGCTGTGCGGCCACCCGGAACGGGACCGTCGAGTTCGACCCGCCGGCCTCGATCGAGACGGTGTGGGTGATCGGCCGCCCGAGGTAGGACTGCAGCGCCTGGAGCGCGCGGCGGTGCTCGTCGCCGCGGGGTAGCTTCTCGACTCCGACCGTCGGCGCGCCCATCCCCGCGGTGGCCACGACGAGGGCGTCGTCGGGCACCTCGTCCACCGCGACGAGCTCGACCGGTCCGTGCTCGCGGATCTCCCGCTTGGCGAGCAGGGCGCCGAGGTAGGGGTTGCCGCCACCGCCCGTGCCGAGCACGGCGGCGCCGATGGCCAGGTCGTCCAGGTTGCCCTCACCGATACGCCGCACCGGCATCCCTTCCGAGCTCGAGGTCGCCGACGGCCTTGACCCGGATCCGGGTCGCGTTGCCCGGCAGGTAAGCCAGCGGCACCTCCTCGACATCGACGACCTGCACGCTCGCCCGGACCGCGCCCGCCGCGACGGCCTTGTCGATCGCCTCCTGGGTGGCCTGTTCCACGGCGAGCGCGCGCGAGTCTCTCGTGAGCGAGACGACCCGGTCCACCTCGCCGCCGACCTGTGCGATCGCTGCGCCGATCGCGTTCGCGATGGCGAAGTGGTCGGGGTTGATCAGCTCGGAAGCGCCGGGCAGGCGCCCGCCGAGCAGGACGCTGCCGCCACCGACCACGACCACCGGGATCGGCTCCGGTGTCGTCTTCATCCGATCGACGGCCTCGGCGATCCTCTGCACGATCCACTCCAGCCCGCGCCCGACGAGGTCGCGGTCGAGCGCGGCGACGCGCTCGGAGTCGCCGATCGTGGCCAGACCCGCAGCCACGGCCAAGTCGGTGGCCGTCAGGATGTCACCGCCGCACACCAGCGCCCGGCTGGTCAGCTCGTAGCCGACGCTGTCCGGCCCGATCCTCAGCTCGGGCTGGTCGCGCACCACACTGCCTCCCCCGATGCCGAATGAGCGCACATCGGGCATCCGAAAGTTCGTGCGCACCTGCCCGATCTCGGTCGCGACCGAGGCCTGGAGCGGGAACCCGCCTCGGAGCATGCCGACATCCGTGGTCGTGCCCCCGATGTCGACCACCGCGCAGTCGTGCAGGCCGGACAGGAAGGCCGCCCCGCGCATGGAGTTCGTCGGCCCACAGGCAAAGGTCGCGACCGGATAGCGCTCGGCGTGCTCGACGCTCATGAGCGTCCCGTCGTTCTGGCTCAACCAGACCGGTGCGGTGAGCTCGAACCCGGCCAGCGCTGCGCGCAACGCATCGACGATCCGGGCTGCGAGGTCGCGCAGACAGGCATTGACGATCGTGGCGTTCTCGCGCTCGAGCAGGCCGACCCGGCCGATCTCGTGTGACAGGCTGATCGCGACCCCGGGCAGCTCCGCCGCCAGGATCTCCGCCGCCTGCTGCTCACATTCTGCGTTGACCGGCGAGAACACCGAGGAGAGCGCGATCGTGCGCAGCCGTTTCGAGGCGATGTCGGCGGCCACGTGCCGCAGTTCGTCTGCGTCCAGCGGCGCGAGCACGCGCCCGTCGTACTCGTAGCCGCCGTGACACAGATAGACGTGCCCGCCCAGCGCCTGGCGCAGGCGCTGCGGCCAGTCCACCATCGGCGGGAGCGCACGCGTCGCCGGCAGGCCCAACCGGACCGCAGCCGTGGGCAGCAAGCCCTTCGCCTCGATGACCGCGTTCGTGAAGTGTGTCGTCCCGATCATCACCGCCTGCACGTCGGCGAGGCCGACCGCGCCATCGGCAACCAGGCCGCCAAGCGCGCTGGAGATCCCGCCGGTCACGTCCGCGGTCGTCGGCGTCTTCGCTTCGGCGAGCACCCGTCGGCCGTTCATGAGCACCACGTCGGTGTTGGTGCCGCCCACGTCGATACCTACCCGCATGGGGCGTCTCCCTCTCCCGCCGCGGTCAGGCTACCCGTGGCATCTCCGACCAGGCTCGGGCGGCGCCCGGCTTTGCCCCTATCCGCAGAGGTGTTCGACCGTGTCGGCCGCGATCGCGGTTCCGCCGGAGCTGCGCACGTCGGCGCGCAGTGCCTGGACCCGGTCGGTTCTGCCGGCTGCAGCGTCCACTGCGGCGCGCAGGCTCTCGCCGTCGAGCTTTTCGGCCGGGAGTTGCACTCCCGCGCCGATGGCCTCGAGCTTCGCCGCGTTGGTGAACTGGTCGACGGCTTGCGGGATCGCGACAGTCGGCACTCCGAACCACAGTGACTCGACGGCGCCCCCCATTCCTGCGTGGGTGATGAACACCGAAGCGTGCTCGAGCACGTCGAGTTGCGGTTGCGTGCGTGCGGCGTGCACACCGTCGGGCAATGGTCCCAGCGCGGCCGGGTCGACCTTCCCGGTGGCGAGCACCAAGCGGTGGGTGCCCGCGAACTCGTCGACGCAGAGCCGGTAGATGTCGGGTTGGTTGGTGTACGCGGTTCCGAAGGACACGTAGACCAGCGGCCGGTCATCGCCGGGGGCGGGAGCCCAGGCCTGCGTCCGGGTCTGGTCGATGCACGGCCCGGCGAAGACATAGCGTGGTCCGACGCGATCGGCGTTCGGCTGCAACACCCGCGGGATGAGCACCACGCACGCGTCGGGCCGACCGAGGAACACGTCGGGGTCGAGTTGCACGTCGTTGTCCGCCAACCAGGCCCGCAAGGTCGCGTAGTAGTGCCGGCCGCTGGGCGAGGCCTTCAGCGCCGCGGTCTGCTCGGCGGTGTCCTGCTCATAACCCTCCCACGCCACGTACGTCGGCGACAGCTGCACGGCGGGCACGCCCCACCGCTGCGCGGCGACCCGCCCCGCGAAGCCACCGATGTCGTAGAGCACCGCGTCGGGGCGCTCGACGCGGCCGACCAGCGGGCCGAGTACGGAGATCGCCTCGTCGAGGAACAGCTGCATCGCCGCACCGATGTCGTCGGGCCAGCTGCGGTCGCCGTCGGGCAGGAGCGAGGGGTGGGCGACGACGTCTGCGCCGGTCGGGGCCACGAGCCCGGCCAGCCGCTCACCGATGACGTAGCTGACGCGATGCCCGCGGGACACCAGTTCGGAGATGAGCGCGAGGCTCGGGTAGACGTGACTGGGCGCGGTCACGCCAGCCATCACCAGATGGATCGGAACAGCGTCCCTGAAGACGAAGGCGACCATCAACAGAGACTGCGGTCCGGTCGCCACGACCCGTGACCGATGAGTTTCGCCGCCACCCGGAGTCTGCATGGGAACCCACCGGACGGAGGCTGAACATGAGTGCAGACGACGCAATGCAGAAGATCACACCATGTCTGTGGTTCGACACGCAGGGTGCAGAGGCAGTGAACTTCTACACCAGCGTCTTCAAGAACTCCAGGATCCTGAACGTTGCTCGCTACGGTGCGGCCGGCCCCGGACCCGAGGGCACGGTCATGACTGTCACCTTCGAGTTGGACGGGCAGAAATTTGTCGCGTTGAACGGTGGGCCGCAGTTCACGTTCACCGAGGCCATCTCGTTCCAGGTGAGCTGCGAGACACAGGATGAGGTCGACTACTTCTGGAGCACGCTCTCCGAGGGTGGGAAAGAAGGCCCATGCGGCTGGCTCAAGGACAAGTACGGCGTGTCCTGGCAGATCGTCCCCACCGCTCTGCATGAGCTGCTGAGTGACCCCGACACCGCGAAGTCGCAAGGGGCCATGACAGCGATGCTCGGCATGCGCAAGATCGACATCGAAGCCTTGCGGCGCGCGGCTCATCAGCCGCAGTAGCGCTGACAGGACGCTCTGGTAGACCGTCGCGGTGAGCAACGTCGGCCGGTCCCGTCGTGGCCAGCAGGTCCCGGCCGCTGTGCAACCCGTCGCCCGAGTGTGCGTGGACATCCCGCTGGCCCACCTCGATCGGCCGTTCGACTACCAGGTGCCCGCCGACCTGGACGCGACGGCGGTGCCGGGGGTGCGGGTGCGGGTGCGGTTCGCCGGGCGGCTGGTGAATGGGTGGCTGCTGGAGCGGGCCGAGGGATCCGATCATCCGGGCAAGCTCGGCTGGCTGGAGCGGGTGGTCTCGCCCGAACCGGTGCTCAGCCCGCGGATCGCGGCGCTGACCCGGGTGGTGGCCGACCGGTGCGCGGGCACGATGAGCGAGGTACTGCGCCTCGCCGTGCCGCCGCGCCATGCCCGCATCGAAGCCGAGCCGAGCACACCCGTCGCAGCCCACCCGCAACGGCCGGCGACCGACTGCTGGGCCCGCTACCCCCGAGGCCCGGCCTTCCTGGACGCTCTGCACCAGGGCCGGGCCGCGCACGCCTGCTGGCAGGTGTTACCCGGGGAGGACTGGCCTGCCCGGCTGGCCGAAGCGGCGGTCACGGTGGCCGCCACCGGACGAGGCGCGCTGCTGGTGGTGCCCGATCATCGGGACACCGCGCGGGTGCACGCCGCAGTCGCCGCACTGGCTGGGCCGGAGATGGTCGTCACCCTGGCCGCCGAGCTGGGGCCCGCCGAGCGGTACCGCAGATGGCTGGCGGTGCGCCGGGGCGCGGTGCGGATCGTGGTGGGCACCCGGGCGGCAGCCTTCGCCCCCGTTGCGGAGCTGGGTCTGATGGTGCTCTGGGACGACGGTGACGACCTGCACGCCGAACCGCGGTCCCCCTACCCGCATGCCCGGCTGGTGCTCGGCCAGCGTGCGGTCCTGGAAGCTGCGGCGCTGCTCGTCGCGGGCCACGCCCGTACCGCCGAGACCCAGCTGTCGGTCGACACCGGATGGGCTCACGAGATCGTCGCGCCGCGCAGCGCGGTGCGGGTCGTGGCGCCGCGGGTCACCGCGATCGCGGAGGATGACACCCAGCTGGCCCGGGATCCGGCCGCCCGCGCGGCGCGGCTGCCCAGCGTGGCGTTCGAGGCGGCCCGCGCGGCACTGGGTCGCGACCGGCCGGTGCTCGTGCAGGTACCTCGCCGTGGCTACGTGCCCGTGTTGGCCTGCGGCCAGTGCCGGGTCCCGGCGCGCTGCCGGCGCTGCGCAGGCCCGCTGGCGCTGCCCGGGGACGCTGCCACGCAGACGCCTGCGTGCCGGTGGTGTGGCGTCAGCGCGGCCGGTCATCGGTGCCCCGCCTGCGGCTCGGGCCGGCTGCGGGCGGTGGTGGTCGGTGCCCGGCGGACCGCCGAGGAGCTCGGCCGCGCCTTCCCGGGGACAGCGTTGCGCAACTCCGGCGGAGGGGAGGTGCTGGCGGAGATCCCGCCGGGACCGGCGCTGGTGATCGCCACTCCCGGCGCTGAGCCGCTGGCCCGTTACGGGGCGGCGTTGTTGCTGGATGCCGCCGCCCTGCTGGCCCGGCCCGACCTGCGCGCCGCGGAGGAGGCGCTGCGGCGCTGGATGACCGCGGCGGCGATGGTCGAGCCGGCGGCCGACGGCGGGCGGGTGGTCGTGGTCGCTGAGGCTTCGCTGGTCCCGGTGCAGGCGCTGATCCGGTGGGATCCGGCCGGCCACGCCAGTGCCGAGCTGGCGGCCCGCACCGAACTCGGGTTTCCCCCCGCGGTGCGGATCGCCGCCGTGGACGGCACCCCGGATACCCTCGCCGGGCTGGCGGAGACGGTGGAGCTGCCTGCGGGGGCGGAGCTGCTGGGTCCGGTGCCGTTGCCGGCTGGGCGAACGGAGCAGGCGGGCGAGTGGGAACGGCTGCTGATCCGGGTCCCCCGTGCCCAGGGCAGGGCCCTGGCCGGCGTGCTGGCTGCACTGCAGGCTGGGCGCAGCGCCCGCAAGCTGCCCGACCCGCTGCGGGTCGAGCTCGATCTGCCGACCGGTTCATGATCGGCCCTCGGCATCAGAACCGGCTACCGGAACACCGTTACGCACCGACCAGGCATACTTGGCCCCATGCCCGTTCAGCCCCTCCGCCTCTTCGGCGATCCGGTACTGCGCGCCCGCGCGGACGAGGTCGTCGACTTCGACAAGGAACTCCGCAACCTGGTCCGCGACCTGTGGGACACCATGGCTGACGAGGGCGGAGCCGGGCTGGCCGCCCCTCAGCTGGGCGTCGCGCTGCGGGTGTTCACCTACCACTGTGACAGCTTCTCCGGGCATCTGGTGAACCCCACTTTCGACGTGGTGGATGAGCAGATGCAGGACGGGCCGGAGGGCTGCCTGTCGATCCCGGGGCTGTCCTGGGACTGCAGGCGCCATCTGCACGTCGTCGCTCGCGGGCTGGACCAGCACGGCGAGCCGATCGAAGTGCCCGGCTCCGAGAGCCTGGCCAGGGCGATCCAGCACGAGACCGACCACCTCGACGGTGTGTTGTTCATCGACCGGCTCGACCCCGAGACCCGCAAACAGGCCATGCGGGAGATCCGGCAGGCGCGCTGGTTCGGCGCCGCCGAGCCGGTGGTCAAGGTCAGTCCGCACCCGCTGCTGGGGAAGGTGCGCTGAGCGGCGTGCGGCTGGTTTTCGTTGGCACACCTGAGATCGCGGTGCCCTCACTGCAGGCCCTGCTGAAGTCCGACCGGCATGCGGTCGTCGCGGTGCTGACCCGCCCGGACGCGCCGGCTGGACGGGGGCGGCGGCTGGTCCGCTCCCCGGTCGGCGCACTGGCCGATCGGGCCGGTCTGGAGGTGCTCACTCCAGGCCGGCCTGCCGAGCCGGACTTCCTGGCCCGGCTCGGCGAGCTCGCCCCGGACTGTTGCCCGGTGGTCGCCTACGGCGCTCTGGTACCCCGAGCCGCCCTAGATGTGCCCGGGCATGGCTGGGTCAACCTGCACTTCTCTCTGTTGCCCGCCTGGCGTGGTGCCGCACCGGTGCCTGCCGCGATCCGGCACGGCGACGACATCACCGGCGCCTGCACCTTCGCGCTGGAGGAAGGCCTGGATACTGGCCCGGTATACGGCACGCTCACTGAGGTGATCCACGCCGAGGACACCGCGGGTGACCTGCTGAGCCGGTTGGCCGACTCCGGTGCCGGACTGCTCGTCTCGACACTGGACGGGATCGCCGACTGTGTGCTGAGCCCGGTGCCGCAACCCACCGAGGGTGTCTCCTACGCCCCGAAGCTGACCGCACAGGACGCCGAGGTGGACTTCGCCGCTCCGGCCTTCGCCGTGCACCGGCAGGTGCGGGCGATGACGCCCGCGCCCGGTGCCTGGGTCCGATTCCGGGATCTGCGGCTGGGCGTGGGTCCGATGCAGCTCGCCGACGAGCCGTCCCCTGATGAACTGGAGCCTGGCGAGCTGCGGGCCGGCAAGCGGGAGGTGCTGGTCGGTACCGCGACCGGGGCGCTGCGGCTGGGCGAGATCACCGCGCCCGGCAAGCGGGCGGTACCCGCCGCGGACTGGGCCCGTGGTGTCCGGCCGCGGCCGGGGGAGCGGTTCGGGTGACGCTCGCCGTCGAGGGCCTGGCGGGCGCGCCGTGACCACACCTCGCCGGCCTTCTCGGCCGCGCAGGCGCGGCCCGCCCGCCCGGCGTACGGGACCGCGCAGGCCTCCGGTGGAGAATCCGGCCCGGCGAGCCGCCCTGGATGCCCTGGCCGCTGTGCGCGAGCGGGACGCCTACGCCAATCTGGTGCTGCCTGGCTTGTTGCGGGAGCGTGGGATCAGCGGCCGGGACGCCGCGCTGTCCACTGAGCTGTGCTACGGCACGAGCCGAGCCCGGGGTCTGCTGGACGCGGTGCTGCAGACCTGCGTGGACCGACCACTGTCCGAAGTGGATGGTGAGCTGCTGGACGCCCTTCGGCTGGGCAGCTATCAGCTACTCCGTACCCGGGTGCCGCCACATGCCGCGGTCGCCGCCACCGTGGACCTGGTGCGCGCCGCGCGTGGCAGTGGCGCGGCCGGCTTCGTGAACGCCGTGCTCCGCCGGGTCGGCAGGCATGACGAGAACGCCTGGATCGAGGCGGTGGCGCCGGCGCGAGACGACGACCCGGTGGGCCACCTCGCGATGGCTCACTCGCATCCGCGGTGGATCGCGCAGGTCTTCGCCGACGCACTGGGCGGCGATCATGACGAGCTGGCCGCGGCGCTGGCTGCCGATACCCGTCCGCTGGTGCACCTCGTTGCCCGTCCGGGCCAGATCAGCGCCGCTGAGCTGGCCGCGGCGACCGGCGGACAGGCCGCGCCGTACTCGCCTTACGGGGTGCACCTGGCCGAGGGCGGCGACCCGGGTGAGCTGGCCCCGGTCCGCGATCATCTGGCCCACGTGCAGGACGAGGGCAGCCAGCTCGTCGCGCTGGCGCTGGCCGATGCACCGCTGGACGGCCCGGACGGCCGCTGGCTGGACCTGTGCGCGGGACCGGGGGGCAAGGCGGCGCTGCTGGGTGCCCTGGCCGCTATCCGGGGGGCGACCCTGGACGCCGTCGAGCCTGCGGAGCACCGGGCCCGCCTGGTCCGCCAGGCCTGTGCGGGTCTGCCGGTGACCGTGTACGTCGCCGATGGGCGGGACAGCGGACTGCCGGAGCGAGCCTTCGATCGAGTGCTGGTGGATGTGCCGTGTACCGGTCTCGGGGCGCTGCGTCGCCGGCCGGAGGCGCGCTGGCGGCGGCGCCCCGACGATGTCGCCGGGCTGGTCCGGCTGCAGCGGGAGCTGCTGCTGGCGGCCTGGCGACTGGTCCGCGCCGGGGGCGTGGTGGCCTATGTGACCTGCTCACCGCATACCGATGAGACGGTGGGTGTGGTCCAGGACGTGCTGAGGCGCACCGGCGCCGAGCAGCTCGACGCCACGGTGGGGTTCCCGGGTGTGCCTCTGCTCGGCGAGGGACCGCAGGTGCAGCTGTGGCCGCACCGGCACGGCACCGACGCGATGTTCTGCGCTCTGTTCCGGCGCCCGGGTGGATGATGGCGGGCTGACCTCAGCGCCGCTCGATCCGATGTAGCGGGCGCTCCGGGCGCCACAGCTCGATCACCAGATGATCCGGCGGATCACCGACCCGGGTGACCACGACCTCGCCGATGTCGGCGCGGAACAGGTCGGAGCTCTGATCGGGCGGCGCGCGCAGGGCGTCGAGCGCGGCGGCCAGCTCGCCTGGGTCGGTGACTCGCACTGCTCTGCCGCTGAGCTTGGCGTCCCCCACCCAGCTGGACTCGTCTCGCTTCGGCGGGTCCACCGAGGCGCTGTGCAGTGCGAAACGCGGGTCGCGGCGTAGGTCGTGACCCTTGCGCGCGCCCGGCATGGAGCCGAACCACAGCTGACCGGTCACGAAGGTCGCCTCGATCCCGCTGATCCGCGGCGATCCGTCGACCCGCAGCGTCGCTATCGTCTTGTGCCGATGCGTATCCATGATCGCCTGTACTCGCTGGGCGAAGTCCGGTTCCGAGTCCACTACGTCACGCCATGCCGCCACCCCAACGCCTCCTCCCGGGATCGGGAACACCGTCCCAGGATGGTGCGTCACCGAACCGACAGTCGTTAGCCTCAACGGCTGTCGTGCTCTGCATGCGGGCGCGACACCACCGGCGTAGCCGACCTGCGTAGCCGGCTCGCGGCAACCGCTGCATAGCGCTGTTGGCCGGGTTCGATAATGTGCACCCTGTGTCACACCAGCCGATGATCGCACCGTCCCTGCTGGCCGCGGACTTCGCCCGGCTTGCCGATGAGGCCAACCGGGTTGCCGGCGCCGACTGGCTGCACGTCGATGTGATGGACGCGCACTTCGTGCCGAACCTCACTCTCGGCCTGCCCGTGGTGGAGAGCCTGCTGAAGTACACCGACATCCCGGTGGACTGCCACCTCATGATCGACAACCCGGATCGGTGGGCGATCGGGTACGCCGAGGCGGGGTCCTACAACGTCACGGTGCACGCCGAGGCCGCCGAGGACCCGGTGAAGCTCGCGAGGAACCTGCGCGCGGCCGGGGCCAAGGCCGGTCTCTCGATCAAACCGGGGACCCCGCTCGAGCCCTGGGTCGAGGTGCTGAAGCACTACGACACGCTGCTGGTGATGAGCGTGGAGCCCGGCTTCGGCGGGCAGTCGTTCATTCCCGAGGTGCTGGAGAAGGTGCGTATCGCCCGGCGACTGGTGGACACCGGGCACCTCACCGTGTTGGTGGAGATCGACGGCGGGATCAACGCCGACACGATCGAGGCGGCCGCGGAGGCGGGGGTGGACTGCTTCGTCGCCGGATCGTCGGTATACGGAGCTGAGGACCCTCAGCGGGCTGTCGAGTTCCTGCGGGCCAAGGCGCTGGCGCACCGAGCGCGATGAGTCGCGCTACTGCCCGGATACCGTGAAGGACTCTGGTGAGGCGGTGCGGCGGGCCACACTGGCTGCCGCGATGCACCGAGCCGTTGCTGCTTCGGAGTTGGTGCGCGGCACCACCAGCCCCAACCCACCGGTCGGCTGCGTGCTGCTGGACGCCACCGGCGCGACCGCCGGCGTGGGCGCCACCGCGCCGCCGGGCGGCCCGCACGCCGAGGTCCGGGCACTCGCCCAGGCCGGGGAGCGGGCCCGCGGCGGTACTGCCGTGGTGACCCTGGAACCGTGTGCCCAGCACGGCCGCACCCCACCGTGCACTGATGCGTTGCTTGCCGCCGGGGTCGCCGAGGTGCACTACGCGGTTGACGATCCGCATCCGGCCGGTGCCGGGGGAGCGGGTGTGCTGCGCGCGGCGGGCGTCACCGTCGACCAGGGGCTACTGGCCGACCAGATCCGCCGCGGCCCGCTGCGGGCTTGGCTGCACGCGGTGCGTACCGGTCTGCCGCACGTCACCTGGAAGTTCGCCGCCACCCTGGACGGCCGGGTGGCCGCCGCCGACGGCACCAGCCGGTGGATCAGTGCGCCGGAGTCGCGGGCCGAGGTGCACCGGCTGCGTGCCGCGGTGGATGCCGTCGTGGCAGGCATCGGCACTGTGCTCGCGGATGACCCGCAGCTCACCGCCAGAGACCCGGACGGCGGGCTGGTCGCCCGGCAACCGCTGCGGGTGGTGCTCGGCGACCGGGCGGTGCCGCCGGCGGCCCGGGTGCTCGACGGTGCTGCCGAGACGCTCGTGTTGCCCGGGCACGACCCGGCCGCCGCGCTGGCGGTCCTGCACGGACGGGGCGTGGTCGACGTGCTGCTTGAGGGCGGCCCGACGCTGGCCGGGGCATTCCTGGCCGCCGGGCACGTCGACCGGGTTGTGGCCTACCTCGCGCCGGCTCTGCTCGGGGCAGGCCCGGCGGCATTGTCCGGGACGGGGATGGGAACGTTGGGGCAGATGCTGCGGTTGCGCATCGAGGAGATCGGAATGAGCGGGCCTGACATCCGGATCAGTGCGGTTCCGGGCATTCGGGAAGACTCTCGGGAAGGCTGAGGTGTGTTCACCGGCATCGTCGAGGAACTCGGGGAACTTGTCATCCGGGTCGAGCGGCCCGACGCCGCGCGATTGACCGTGCGGGGACCCGTGGTCTGCTCCGACGCCCGCCCCGGAGACTCGATCGCGGTCAACGGGGTGTGCCTGACCGTTGTCGAGGTCACCGCCGACGGGTTCACCGCGGACGTGATCGGCGAGACACTGCGTCGCTCCACGCTGGGATCAGCGGTGGCCGGGGACCGGCTGAACCTGGAGCGGGCCGCGAAGCTGGGCGATCGGCTGGGCGGGCATCTGGTGCAGGGCCATGTCGACGGAGTCGGGACCGTGCTGTCCCGCACCGCGCCGCAGGGATCCGCCCCGTGGGAGCTGATCCGAGTCGGGCTGCCCGCCGGGCTGGCCCGATATGTGGTCGAGAAGGGGTCCATCACCGTGGACGGAGTATCGCTCACCGTGGTCGAGGCAGGCACCGACGAGTTCTCCCTGGGACTCATCCCGACCACGCGGGAGCTGACCACCCTGGGTCTGCGCCGTCCCGGCGAGTCGGTGAACCTCGAGGTCGACGTGATCGCCAAGTATGTCGAGCGGTTGGCCTTGGCACATCTGGCCCCCAGCGGTGCCGGCCTGGGGGATGATGCGGGGGAGGAGGATTGATGATCGAGAGTGCCTTCACCGGCATCGACCGGGCGATCGCCGAGGTGGCGGCCGGGCGCCCGGTGGTCGTGGTGGACGACGAGGAGCGGGAGAACGAGGGCGACCTGATCTTCGCCGCGGCGGCGGCCACCCCCGATCTGATCGCGTTCATGGTCCGGTACACGTCGGGATACATCTGCGTGGCGTTGACCGGGGAGAACTGCGACCGCCTCGACCTTCCTCCGATGTACCACACCAATCAGGACAAGCGGGGCACCGCTTACACCGTCACAGTGGATGCCCGGGAGGGCGTCACGACCGGCATCTCGGCGGCGGACCGGGCCCATACCATCCGGTTACTGGCCGATCCCGATGCCAAGTCGGTGGATTTCGTGCGGCCCGGGCATGTGGTGCCGTTGCGGGCGAAGGAGGGTGGCGTGCTGCGCCGCCCCGGGCACACCGAGGCATCGGTGGATCTGGCCCGGCTGGCCGGGTTGCCCCCGGCCGGGGTGCTGTGCGAGATCGTGTCGGCCAAGGAACCCGGCGAGATGGCCCGTCGCGACGAGCTGGAGGTGTTCGCCGCCGAGCACGATATGGTCCTGATCACCATCGCGGACCTCATCGCCTATCGCAGGCGGTTCGAGAAACAGGTGGAGCGGGTAGCGGAGGCCCGGATACCCACCGTGCACGGGGAGTTCACCGCGATCGGCTTCGACTCGATACTCGACGGGGTGGAGCACATCGCGCTGGTCGCCGGGGAGATCGGGGACGGGGCCGATGTCCTGGTCCGGGTGCACTCCGAATGCCTGACCGGCGACGTGCTGGGCTCGTTGCGCTGCGACTGTGGCCCGCAGCTGGATGCCGCGCTCGCCGCGGTCGCCGCCGAGGGCCGAGGGGTGGTGCTCTACGTGCGCGGTCACGAGGGCCGCGGCATCGGGCTGATGCACAAGCTGCAGGCCTACCAGCTACAGGACGCGGGCGCCGACACCGTGGACGCCAACCTGGCCCTGGGGATGCCCGCCGACGCCCGTGACTATGGCACCGGGGCGCAGATCCTGGCGGATCTCGGAGTGCGCTCGATGCGTCTGCTCACCAATAACCCCGCCAAGCGGGCCGGACTGGAGGGCTACGGCTTGGCCATCACCGGACGGGTGCCGCTGCCCATCCGGCCGAACCCGGAGAACCTGCATTACCTGCGCACCAAGCGGGACCGGATGGGCCATGACCTCACCGGCCTGGACCCCACCGGGCATGACGCCACCGGCCTGGACCCCACCATGCTGGATCCCACCGGATCGGATCCCACCGGATCGGCATCCATCGAACGGGCGCGGCCATGAGTGGGAGCGGCCAGCCGGTGCTGGAGGTGCCGCGCTGCGCGGACCTGCGGCTGGGCATCGCCGCCACCCGCTGGCATGAGCGCATCACCACAGCGCTGCTGGACCGCGCGGGTGCCGCGGCTGCACAGGCCGGCATCACCGAACCGACAGTGGTGCGGGTGCCCGGTGCCGTCGAACTGCCGGTGGTGTGTCAGGAGCTGGCCCGCCACCACGACGCCGTGCTCGCGCTCGGAGTGGTGATCCGGGGCGGCACCCCGCACTTCGAGTACGTCTGTGACTCGGTCACCGCCGGGCTTACCAGGGTCGCCTTGGACGAGGAGACCGCGGTGGGCAACGGGTTGCTCACCTGCGACACCGAGGAGCAGGCCCTGGACCGGTGCGGACTGCCCTGCTCGGCGGAGGACAAGGGCTTCCAGGCCTGCGTGGCGGCGCTGGAGACGGCCTTGGTGCTGCGCGGGCTGCGCCAGGTCCGGTGGGGCGCGTCATGACCCTGCTGCCCGGCGTGTCCGCTCGTAGTGCACGGTGTGTTCGCCCTCGGTGTACGCCAAGACCCGTCGGCGTTCCTCGTTCGGTGGAGGCGACATGGTGACTCCCACGGTGTTCGAGGCCCGGCCACGCAAGGCACGTCGGATCGCAGTGGTCGCGGCGGTGTTGCTGGTCGCGGTGTTCACCGTCGTCGCGGTGCTGCTGCGCAGCACTCCCACCGGGGTCTACTTCCGGGTCTCCGACCAGGTGGCGATGGTGGTGCTCGGGTTGCTGCTCGCGGGTGCCGCGCTGCTGTTCGGCTGTCCACGGGTGCGGGCCGGTGCCGACGGCGTGGAGGTGCGTAACCTGCTGAGCTCGCGCTTGGTGCCCTGGGAGCTCGTGCTCCGGGTGTCCTTCCCTGACGGCGCCCCGTGGGCCCGCTTGGAGCTTCCCGACGACGAGTACATCGCGATCATGGCGATCCAGGCCGTCGATGGGCGACTCGCTGTGCAGGCCATCCGGGGCCTGCGCGCAGCGCATGCGCAGTACACCGGAGGTCCCCAGCCGGGGCCGCCTGACCCCCCGTGATCGTCCCCGATGCCGGCGACCGGTCGGCGGACGGAGTCGTCACAGCCCCCTGGACGCGGCGCGGATCGCCTCGATCATCTGCCCGGCCTGCGGGTCGGTCATCACCACGGTGGTCTTGACCGCACCGTTGAGCACCACCCATATCCTGGTGCCTCGCCGCATGATGATCACGGTGGCGACCTCGCCCTCCGGCCCGCGGAACGCGAGTACGGCGCGGTCGGACTCGCTCTCGCTATAGGTGGCCGTCATCGCTTCCGCTGTGGCAGATGCGAGAGGACCCGCGACCGGCAACGGTCGCTTGTTGATGCTCATCGGATACCCCCAGAGATCCGGCGAGGCCCGCTGCCCCGTCGATCTTCAGACAACCGGTTGAACACCGGGCACGCAAGCGATTGCCCCTGGGTGATCACGAATGCGGTGTCCCGGCAAGTTGTGGGGTTATGCGCCATGTGGGTGTTTAGGGTGCCCGCAGGGAGGCATCGCGAACGTCGGCACGGGAACCTACTCGTTCACTGAGGCGAACATCGCATCGATGTCCTCGAACACCTCGACATCACCGGCCTTGATCTGCGCGCTCGCCTCACGCTCACCGTCCTGCCACTCGGGTTCCCAGAATCAACGCTGGTCTGTGGGTACGCTGGTCATGCCGCGCAGCAAGACCGCACCGGCGTCAGTGATGGTGAACTCGATCTCATCCCCTCGCCGACGTGCAGCGCGTCCCTGACTTCCGCAGGCAGGGTGACCTGGGCCTTCGCGCGTACCGTCGCACTTGGCCGCGGTGTCTCCGGCGTAGCCATGATCACTCCATCGCTCTCGTCGCACCGCACCCGGCAGAGGGCATCAGGTGCTCCCAGTGGTACGTCAGAAAGTCGGAAAATCCGAACATGTAGCAGGTCACGTGCTTAGCTCGCGCGGTGCCGCGGCTCTATTCTGACGTGGAGCAGCGGGTACCGGACGGAGGTGCGATGGGCGAGGTCAGGCTGGGGGACATCCGGTTGCGCAACCGGCTGGTCACCTCGTCCAGCCTGCTCGGCTACGGTGCCGCCGACCCCGGTCTGGTGCCCTACGGGATGAGCCCGATCTCGCGGTTCGTGCCGGTGGAGCGCTTCGGTGCGGTCACCACCAGGACCTTGACCGTCCAGCCTCGCGACGGACACTTCACCAACCGCACCGACTGGCCGTTGCGGGCACTGCCCGACCTGCTGCGCAGGTACAGCACCGTGCTGCGCAGGGCCGACGCGGGCTGGCTGAACGCGTTCGGCTGGTGCAACGTCGGGATCGACGCCTACCTGCGCGACTACTACCCACGCACCCGTGCCCTGAACACGATCATCTCGGTGGGTGGGTTCTCCGTCGAGGAGTTCGTCACCCTGGTCGACACGGTGAACGCCGCGGTGCCCACGGGCGAGATCGCCGCCGTCGAGCTCAACGTGTCCTGCCCGAATGTCGACCACGACTTCGAGCCCATTCTGGACGGGGTACTGGCCGACGCGGTACCGCGCAGCCACCACCCGGTGATCCTCAAGCTGTCCCCGGACCGCGACTACGTCGGGCACGCCAGGCGGGCCGCTACCGCGGAGGTGTCGGCGCTGACCGCGATCAACACCGTGCGCGCATTGCGGCTGGACCCGGAGACCGGTCGACCGTGGCTGACCAACCGCTACGGCGGTCTGTCCGGCCGGGCGGTGAAGCCGATCGGCTTGCGGGTGGTCGCCGAGCTGCGCGATGCGGGAGTCACCCTGCCGGTGATCGCGACCGGTGGAATCCGCACCTTCGACGACTGCCGAGAGTACTTCTGGGCCGGTGCCGACGCGGTCAGCCTGGGCAGCGCGAGCTGGCTGGCCTCCTACCCCGGCTACGCGCTGGCTCCCCTGTGGGGCTGGCGGATTCAAACCCTGCTGACCCGGATCGAGCGCTACCGTCCGCCCGGAGTCGCCGAGCGCCAGGGCACCGTCGTTCCGGCGCGTGCTTCGCCGCGTTCGGCCGCGCCGTAGGGTTGGCCACCATGCCCACCCGGCCCGACGTGATCTTGTTCGACATCCTCGAGACCGTGCTGCAGCTCGAGCCACTGCGCACGCGGCTGGCCGACGTGGGCAGGCCCGGTCACGAGCTTGCGCTGTTCTACACCCGGCTGACCCGGGACGGGATGGCGCTGACCCTGTCCGGTGAGGCACCCCCGTTCGGCGAGGTCGCCACCGCGGCGCTACGCACCGTGTCCGGCAACACGCTGTCCAGCGAGGACATCTCGTACGTGCTGGGTGGGTTCGAGGAGCTGCCGCCGCATCCGGATGTCGAGCCCGCATTACGTGCGCTGACCGAGGCGGGGGTGCCGGCCTGGGGTCTCACACAGGGTTCCGCCCAGGTCACCGCCACCGCACTGGATCGGGCCGGACTGCTCGGCCTGCTGCGCGGAGTGCTTTCGGCCGAGCAACTGAGATCGTTCAAACCGCCGGCCCGGGTCTACCGCTGGGCCTGTACGCAGGTGGGCTGTGAGCCCGAGCGCGTCGCCCTGGTCGCCGCGCATGCCTGGGACACTCATGGCGCGATGCGTGCCGGTCTGATGGCCGGTTACGTCACCCGGCTGGAGGGGCAGCTGCCCGCGGTGTTCGACCGGCCGACCGTCATCGCCGACAGCCTCGACGAGGTGGTAGCCGAACTGCTCGCGCTGGCCTGACGGACCGATGCGGGGCGCTCGCGTTACGTCGTACCCGAGACCGGTCGCGGGCGGTCATGCCGCATACCCTTATCGGTGAGATGGCTGATCCTTCCACCTATCGTCCGGCGCCGGGGACGATTCCGGACGCACCCGGCGTGTACCGGTTCCGTGACGAACGCGGCCGGGTGATCTACGTCGGAAAGGCGAAGGGCCTGCGCAGTCGGCTGAACTCCTATTTCGCCGACCTGGCCGGGCTGCACCCGCGTACCCGCCAGATGGTCACCACGGCGGCGTCGGTGGAGTGGACGGTGGTGGGCACCGAGGTCGAGGCCTTGCAGCTGGAGTACAACTGGATCAAAGAGTTCGACCCCCGGTTCAACGTGCGGTACCGGGACGACAAGTCCTATCCGGTGCTGGCGGTCACGCTGAACGAGGAGTACCCGCGGTTGCACGTCTACCGGGGTGCCCGCCGCCGCGGGGTCCGGTACTTCGGGCCCTATGCGCATGCCTGGGCGATCCGGGAGACCCTCGACCTGCTCACCAGGGTGTTCCCGGCCAGGGTGTGTTCCAGCGGTGTGTTCAAGAGACACGGCCAGATCGGCAGGCCCTGCCTGTTGGGCTACATCGACAAGTGCGCGGCACCGTGTGTCGGCAACGTCACCGCAGACGAGCACCGCACCATCGTCGAGGACTTCTGCGACTTCCTGTCCGGCCGGACAGACAGGATGATCCGGCGCCTGGAGCGGGAGATGGAGTCGGCCTCCGCTGACCTGGAGTTCGAACGCGCCGCGCGGTTGCGCGACCATCTGGGGGCGCTGCGCCGAGCCTCGGAGAAGCAGGCCGTGGTGCTCGGCGACGGTACGGACGCCGATGTGATCGCTTTCGCCTCCGACGAGCTTGAGGCGGCTGTGCAGGTGTTCCACGTCCGCGGTGGGCGAGTACGCGGCCAGCGCGGCTGGGTGATCGAGAAGGTGGAGGAGACCGATCAGGCCGGCCTGGTCGGCCAGTTCCTGACCCAGTTCTACGGTGAACAGGCCGCACTGGCCGGTTCTGCCGATGACGCCGCTCAACCGGTGCCCAGGGAAGTGCTGGTTCCCGAGCTACCCGCAGACGCCGAGGCGCTGATCGAGTGGCTCTCCGGACTGCGCGGTGCCCGGGTGGCGCTGCGGGTACCGCAACGGGGGGACAAGCGGGCACTGGCCGCCACTGTGGCGCGCAACGCGGCGGAGGCCTTCACCCAGCACAAGCTGCGCCGTGCCGGTGACCTGACCGCCCGATCCGCTGCGCTGCAGGAGGTCCAGGAGTACCTCGGGCTGGACTCCGCCCCGTTGCGCATCGAGTGCATCGACGTCAGCCATGTGCAGGGCAGTGACGTGGTCGCCTCGCTGGTGGTCTTCGAGGACGGGTTGGCGCGTAAGTCGGACTATCGGCGTTTCGCGATCCGGGACGCGGCCGGGGGCGGGCGTTCCGACGATGTGGCCAGCATCGCCGAGGTGGTCCGTCGGCGTTTCGCCCGCTACCTGCGGGAGACCAGTCAGCCGGATCCGGACGGACCCGCCGAGCAGCAGCCGACCGGCCGCGCAGGCCTCGACCCTGACACGGGGCGTCCTCGCAGGTTCGCTTACCCGCCGAACCTGCTGCTCGTCGACGGCGGTCCGGCGCAGGTCGCCGCGGCGGCCGAGGTGCTCTTCGAGATCGGCGTGACCGACGTGGCGATCGCCGGGCTGGCCAAGCGGCTGGAAGAGGTGTGGTTGCCCGGTGAGCCGGATCCGGTGATCCTGCCTCGCCTCGGCGAGGCGCTCTACCTGCTGCAACGGGTGCGTGACGAGGCACACCGGTTCGCGATCAGCTACCACCGGCAGAAGCGCTCGGCGCGGATGACCAGTTCCGCCCTGGACAGCGTCGCCGGTCTGGGACAGACCCGGCGCACTGCGCTGCTCAAGCACTTCGGATCGGTGCGCCGGCTCCGGCAGGCCAGCGTGGCGGAGATCACCGAAGTACCCGGGGTCGGGCCACGGACCGCGCGGGCGGTACTCGCCGCACTGAATAGTGGGCCGCAGGTGAACAATGGGTCTGATAGGGCTAACGGTGACAAGGGGGAGGCGCCGTGACCGATTACCGAGCTGCGCCGCAGAGACGCGGGCCCGGAACTCTTGGCGGCATCGAGGTCGCTGTCGTATCCGGACTGTCCGGGGCCGGCCGCAGTACGGCGGCCAAAGTGCTGGAGGACCTGGGCTGGTTCGTCGTGGACAACCTGCCGCCCGAGCTGATGGCCACCATGGTCGACCTGGGTGCCCGTTCGCAGGGCGTGGTGACCCGGGTCGCGGTGGTGATGGACGTGCGCAGCCGGGCGTTCACCGATGACCTCGCCGCGGTGATCAAAGATCTGGATGCCCGCGGCTATCGACCCAAGGTGCTGTTCCTCGAAGCCACCGACGCGGTGCTGATCCGCCGTTTCGAGCAGGTCCGGCGTAGCCACCCGCTCCAGGGCGATGGCCGGCTCGCCGACGGGATCGCCGCGGAGCGCGCGTTGCTCGCGCCACTGCGTGAAGCAGCCGATCTCGTGCTGGACACCACCGGGTTGTCCGTTCACCAGCTCAGGGCAAAAATCGAGCATGCGTTCGGCGGGGAGGCCAGTACCCGCACCCGGATCACCGTTTTGTCGTTCGGCTACAAGTATGGGCTGCCCATGGATGCCGACCTGGTGATCGATATGCGGTTCCTGCCCAACCCGTTCTGGATCCCGGAACTGCGCGACCTCACCGGGCTGGATTCCAACGTCCGCAACTACGTGTTGTCCCAGGAGGGCGCCGAGGAGTTCCTGGAGCGCTATCTTGAGCTGCTGCGGTTGATCGGCGGGGGATACCGGCGGGAAGGCAAGCGCTACCTGACCCTCGCGGTGGGGTGCACTGGAGGTAAGCATCGTAGCGTCGCCATCTCCGAGGCGCTGGCCGCCCGGTTGGCCGAGGAGGATGGCATCACCGTCAAGGTGGTGCACCGAGACGTGGGTCGCGAGTGACTTCCGAGGGCTCATCCGGTCTCAAGGCCGTCGCGCTGGGTGGCGGCCATGGCCTGTATGCGACGCTCACCGCGTTGCGTAACCTCACCGAGGACGTCACCGCAGTGGTCACAGTGGCCGATGACGGCGGATCCTCCGGGCGCCTGCGCCGGGAGCTGGGCGTGCTTCCGCCGGGTGACTTGCGGATGGCTCTGACCGCGTTGGCTGCGGCCGACGGCGGCGGGGCGGGTTGGCGAGAACTCTTTCAGCACCGGTTCGGTGGTATCGGGGCGCTGGCCGGGCACGCCGTGGGCAACCTGGTGCTCGCCGGACTAATGGAGGTGCTCGTCGATCCGGTGGCGGTCCTGGATCAGGCATGTCAGTTGCTCGGGGTGCGCGGCCGGGTGCTGCCGATGGCTGATGAGCCGCTGGACATCGAGGCCGACGTCGCAGGGCTGGACGGTGACCCGGAGCTGCTTCGACGGATCCGTGGCCAGGTGGCGGTGGCCACCACACCGGGCCGGGTGCACCGGGTGCGGCTGCGCCCGGAGCGGCCCCGAGCCTGCGTCGAAGCGGTGCGCGCGGTGCGCGAGGCCGATCTCGTCGTGCTCGGACCGGGCTCATGGTTCACCAGCGTGCTGCCCCACCTGCTGGTGCCCGATCTGGCTGCCGCGCTCGTCGGCACGACGGCACGCCGGGTACTGGTGCTCAATCTGGTACCGCAGCCTGGCGAGACCGCGGGGTTTTCGCCCGAGCAGCACCTGCAGGTGCTCTCCAGGCACGCACCGTCCGGTTTCACCGTGCACGCGGTCCTCGCGGATGTCGACGCGGTGCCGGTACCTGCTCGGTTGTACCGATGTGCCGCTGAGCTGGGGGGCCACGTCTACTTCGACCGGGTTGCCGATGACGGATTCTCCGATCGGCACGATCCGGTGGCACTGGCCTCAGCGCTGCATCGGATACTGACGGACGCGCCCGGCGACCCCGACCCCGGACGTTATCCCCAGCGGGAGGAGGAGCACGGGTGGCCATGACCTCCGCCGTCAAAGACGAGCTCAGCCGCCTGCGGGTGACCAAGACGTGCTGCCGACGAGCCGAGGTCTCCTCGGTACTGCGTTTCGCAGGAGGACTGCACATCATTGCGGGCCGCGTTGTGGTGGAGGCCGAACTGGACACCGGCTCCACCGCCCGGCGGCTGCGCAGGGAGGTGCACGAACTCTACGGGCACACCTCGGACGTACACTTGATCACCGCTGGTGGATTACGGAAAGGCACCCGCTACGTGGTGCGGGTGATACGTGACGGTGAGGGATTGGCCCGCCAGACCGGGTTGCTCGACCTGCGCGGCCGCCCGGTGCGAGGCCTGCCTCCGCAGGTCGTCTCCGGTGGCCTGTGCGACGCTGAAGCCGCCTGGCGTGGCGCGTTCCTCGCGCACGGGTCGCTCACCGAGCCCGGACGTTCCGCCGCGCTGGAGGTGACGTGTCCCGGGCCAGAGGCGGCGCTGGCCCTGGTCGGGGCCGCGCGGCGGCTGGGCATCCAGGCCAAGGCGCGCGAGGTGCGGGGCGCCGATCGGGTGGTGGTCCGGGACGGGGATGCCATCGGGGCGCTGCTCACCCGGCTCGGTGCGCATGACTCGGTGCTGGCTTGGGAGGAGCGCCGGATGCGGCGCGAGGTTCGCGCGACCGCCAACCGGCTGGCCAACTTCGACGACGCCAACCTGCGCCGCTCCGCCCGTGCCGCGGTGGCCTCGGCAGCGCGGGTCAGCCGAGCACTGGAACTGCTCGGTGACGACACCCCGGAGCATCTGCTCACCGCGGGCAGGCTGCGGCTGGAGCACCGGCAGGCTTCCCTGGAGGAACTGGGCCAGCTCGCCGATCCCGTGATGACCAAGGACGCGGTTGCGGGCCGGATCCGCCGTCTACTGGCGATGGCCGATAAACGAGCCCAGGATCTCGGGGTGCCGGACACCGAGTCCGCGGTCACCCCCGACATGCTCGAGGCGTGACGGTTTTCCGGCGGTATCCATCGGGTTAACCGGTTCACCAACACCCCTGCGGCTCCCCCTCCCGGGGGGCCTGCGCGGTGTGGTGCGGCCGCTAGTGTGGCGCGAAGGCCGAGTCGGCAAAGGCAGCCGGCACGTGAAGGAGCAGGGAGGCGACGAAGTGACGGTTCGCGTAGGGGTCAACGGGTTCGGCCGGATCGGGCGCAACTTCTGGCGCGCTATAGCAGCCGGCGGATACGACATCGAGATCGTCGCCTTCAACGACCTCGGCGATGTGGCCACCATGGCACACCTGCTCAAGTACGACAGCGTGCTGGGCAGGCTGGCCGAGGACGTCCGGGTCACCGACGACGGCATCAAGGTCGGCGACCGGACCATCAAGGCACTCGCCGAGCGCGATCCGGGCAAGCTGCCGTGGGGGAATCTGGGCGTCGACGTGGTCATCGAGTCCACCGGCTTCTTCACCTCGGCGAAGGACGCCCGCAAGCACGTCGACGAGGGCGGCGCGAAGAAGGTGATCATCTCCGCGCCCGCCAAGGGCGAGGACCTCACCGTCGTGCTCGGGGTCAACGACTCCGCACTGGACGGGTCCCAGACGGTAATCTCCAACGCCTCCTGCACCACGAACTGTCTGGGCCCGATGGCCAAGGTGCTGAACGACGCCCTGGGCATCGAACGCGGCCTGATGACCACGATCCACGCCTACACGCAGGACCAGAACCTGCAGGACGCGCCGCACAAGGACCTGCGAAGGGCGCGGGCCGCGGCGATCAACATCGTGCCGACCTCCACCGGCGCCGCCGCGGCCATCGGGCGGGTACTCCCGGAGCTCGATGGGAAGCTGGACGGCTACGCGCTGCGGGTTCCGGTGCCCACCGGATCGAGCACCGACCTCACCGCCGCAGTGTCCCGTGAGACCAGCATCGATGAGGTCAACGCCGCGTTCCGGGCGGCCGCCGACGGTCCGCTCAAGGGCATCCTGCGCTACAGCGATGAGCCGATCGTCTCCGCCGACATCATCACTGACCCGTCCTCGTGCGTCTACGACGCGCCGTTGACCAAGGTGATCGGCAACCTGGTCAAGATCGTCGGCTGGTACGACAACGAATGGGGTTACTCCAACCGGCTGGCTGACCTGACCCTCATGGTGGGCTCGAAACTGTGAGGACGCTCGATGACCTGCTCGCCGGTGGCGTGGCAGGCAGGTCGGTGCTGGTGCGTACCGACCTCAACGTGCCGCTGGATAGCGAGGTTCCTGGTCACAGTCGGATCACTGACGATGGCCGGATCCGAGCCTCGTTGCCCACGCTGAAGGCACTCACCGGCGCTGGCGCCCGGGTCGTCGTCACGGCCCACCTAGGGCGGCCGAAGGGCGCGCCGGATCCGCAGTACTCACTGCGGCCGGTCGCGGCCCGGCTCGAGGAGCTGCTCGGCGCGCCGGTGACCGTCGCCGCCGACGTGGTCGGCGATTCCGCCCGCACTGCCGTCGCCGGCCTGGCTGACGGAGAGGTGGCGTTGTTGGAGAACGTCCGGTTCGATCCCCGGGAGACATCGAAAGACGCGGCCGAGCGTGGCGCGCTGGCCGATGAACTGACCACCCTGGTCGGCCCCGAGGGCGCGTTCGTCTCCGACGGATTCGGGGTGATGCACCGTGCGCAGGCTTCGGTGGTCGACGTCGCCGAACGGCTACCTGGATACGCGGGCATTCTCGTGCTCGCCGAGCTGACCACTCTGCGGCGCCTCACCGAGCAGCCGGATCGGCCCTACGCCGTGGTTCTCGGCGGATCGAAGGTGTCCGACAAACTGTCGGTGATCGAGGCGCTGCTGCCGAAGGTGGACGCTTTGCTCGTCGGTGGTGGGATGTGCTTCACCTTCCTCGCCGCGCAGGGCTACTCCGTCGGTAACTCCCTGCTGGAGCAGGACATGGTGGACGTCTGCGCTCGTCTGCTGAAGTCCGCAGGCGACACGATCCGGCTGCCCCGCGACGTGGTCGCCGCCTCCGAGTTCTCCGCCGATGCGGACACCCGTACGGTGCCCGCCGGCGAGATCCCGGATGGCTGGATGGGCCTCGACGTGGGTCCGGAAACGGTGTGCGACTTCGGCGGGGCACTTGCCGGGGCTGCGATGGTGTTCTGGAACGGACCGATGGGCGTGTTCGAACTCGCCCCGTTCGCCGAGGGCACCCGCGGGGTGGCGCAGGCCATCGTCGACTCGGACTCGTTCAGCGTCGTCGGCGGCGGTGACTCCGCGGCCGCGGTACGGCAGCTCGGCCTGCCCGAGAACGGGTTTTCGCACATCTCCACCGGCGGTGGTGCGTCGTTGGAGTTCCTCGAGGGCAAGACCCTGCCCGGCGTCGCAGTGCTGGAGGGGTAGGGGTGGCCAGACAACCGCTGATCGCAGGCAACTGGAAGATGAACCTCAACCACCTCGAGGCCATCGCCCTGGTGCAGAAGATCGCCTTCGCCCTGCCGGAGAAGTACTTCGCGAAGGTCGAGGTGGCGGTGCTCCCGCCGTTCACCGCGCTGCGCAGCGTGCAGTCCCTGGTCACGGGGGACAGACTGCTGGTTCGCTACGGTGCCCAGGACCTGCACCCGAAGGACTCCGGCGCGTACACCGGCGATGTGCCGGGGCCGATGCTGGCGAAGCTGGACTGCACCTACGTGGTGGTCGGGCACTCGGAGCGGCGGCAGTACCACGGCGAGGACGATGCGCTGGTGGGCAGCAAGGTGCGGGCTGCACTGCGCAACGGCCTGGTGCCGATCCTGTGTGTGGGCGAGGGGCTGGAGATCCGCGAGGCCGGTGGGCACCTGGAGCACAGCACCGGGCAACTGGTCGCCGCGCTCAAGGGCGTGCCCGCCGAGCAGGTCCGGACCATTGTGGTGGCCTATGAGCCGATCTGGGCGATCGGTACCGGGCGGGTCGCAACGCCCGCCGATGCGCAGGAAGTCTGCGGCGCGTTGCGGGCTGCCCTGACGGATAAGTACGACACCGGCGTCGCCGACGACGTGCGAGTGATCTACGGCGGCTCGGTGAAATCGAGCAACGTGGCCGCCTTGGTGGCCGAGCCGGATATCGACGGCGCCTTGGTCGGTGGTGCCAGCCTGGACGCCGACGAGTTCGCGAAGCTGTGCGCGCTGGCCGCGGGGGGCCCGCTGGTGTGACGAGGTGCTGGTGGCTGGAGCCGGGCCTTCGTGCTTGACATAGGACGGAGTAACCTCAACACCCAACTGCCGTCCCACGAGGGTGTGATGAGACTTTTTCTGCAGATCGTGCTTCTGGTTACCAGCGCTGTGCTGATCCTGCTGATCCTGCTGCACCGGAGCAAGGGTGGAGGATTGTCCAGTCTGTTCGGTGGCGGCGTGCAATCGAGCCTGTCCGGCTCCAGCGTCGTGGAGAAGAACCTGGATCGGTTGACGTTGTTCGTCGGTGCGGTCTGGGTGATCTCCGTCGTGGGAACCGGGCTTCTAATCAAGATCGGCTGAACAGGTTCCGGGCGCTGCCCGGGCGGTTCCGCGAAGTGAGGCATCGATGGCAAGTGGTAATGCGATCCGCGGTACGCGGGTCGGAGCAGGTCCGATGGGCGAGTCGGAGCGCGGTGAGTCCGCTCCGCGTCGTCGGGTGTCCTACTGGTGCGCGAACGGACACGAGTCGCAGCCCTCATTCGCGGTGGAGGCTGAGGAGCCCGATGTATGGGACTGCCCGCGATGTGGCTTCCCGGCCGGACGCAACGAGCAACGGCCACCTGCGGCCCCGCGCAATGAGCCGTACAAGACCCACCTGGCCTACGTGAAGGAGCGCCGTTCCGACGCCGACGGCGAGGCGATCCTGGCCGAGGCGCTCGCCAAACTGAAGGCGGCCCGCGAGGGCTGACGTCGGTCGCCCTTCAAGTACCCGTCACCGCGGTGTCGCCTGCCTTCAACGACGGCCAACCTGGTCGGCGGACGGTGGGCCGTGCACCGTGAGCAGGCTCTCGGCCCGGCGACGATGAAGGAGTGCCGTGACGATGACTCGGTGGACGCTTCCGACCGACAAGATCCCGTCGGCCTGGTTCAATGTCGCCCCGCATCTGTCGACCCCGCTGCAGCCGCCACTGCATCCGGCGACCCGGGAACCTGTGCGGCCAGAGGACCTGGCGCCGCTGTTTCCGGCGGCACTCATCGAGCAGGAGATGGCGACGGCACCGTGGATTGACGTGCCGGGTGAGGTACTTGACATCCTGCGGCTGTGGCGCCCCACACCACTGGTGCGCGCGATCCGTCTGGAGCAGGCGCTGGGCACGCCGGCCCGGATCTACTTCAAGGACGAATCGGGGTCGCCGGCAGGTAGCCACAAACCGAACACCGCCGTGCCGCAGGCTTTCTACAACGCCCAGGCAGGCGTTCGCAGGCTGACCACCGAGACCGGTGCCGGCCAGTGGGGGACCGCGTTGTCGTTCGCGTGCGCCCAGTTCGATATCGAGTGCATGGTGTACATGGTCCGGGCCAGCTTCGAACAGAAGCCCTACCGGCGCGTGATCATGGAGACCTGGGGTGGCTCGGTGGTGCCCTCGCCGGTCGACGAGCCTGATCACCCGGGCTCCTTGGGTGCTGCGATCTCGGACGCGGTTCGGGACTGCGTTTCCCGCGAGGACACCCACTACTCGCTGGGTTCGGTGCTCAACCATGTGCTGCTGCACCAAACGGTGATCGGGCTTGAGGTCCGGGAGCAGCTCGAACTGGCCGGAGAGCGGCTACCCGATGTGGTGATCGCGCCGTGCGGTGGCGGGTCCAATCTGGGCGGGCTCGCGTTCCCGTTCGTGCCGGACATCGGAGTACGGCTGCTTGCCGTCGAGCCGCTGTCCTGCCCCACGCTGACCCAGGGCCGGTTCGACTACGACTTCGGCGATACCGCCGGGTTCACTCCGCTGCTACCGATGTACACCCTGGGCCACGACTTCGTACCGCCGAGCATCCATGCCGGTGGGCTGCGCTATCACGGGGACAGCCCGCTGATCTCGGCTCTGGTTCGAGACGGCCGGATGGAGGCGGTGGCCTACTCACAGGGCAAGGTCTTCGATGCGGCTGTGCAGTTCGCTCGTGCCGAGGGAAGGGTGGCTGCTCCGGAGGCCGCGCACGCGATTCGGGCGGCCATCGACGAAGCGCTCGCGGCCAAAGAAGTCGGCGAGGACAAGGTCATCCTCTTCAACTACTGCGGCCACGGGTTACTCGACCTGTCCGCCTACGACGCCTACCTGCATGGGCAGATGTCCGACGAGTAGTGCCGCGCCACGGGCACGGGGGCGGACATGCGGGTCGAGGAGGATCAGAGGCGAGGTGGCGCGAAGTCACGAGGGAGCTTGGCGGCGGCTGCGCGATCCAGCATCCACAGGGTGCGGCGACGTCCGGCGACTCCAGCTGCGGGTACCTGCACCTCACCCGCGCCGCCGAGCGCCATCGCAACCGCCGCGGCCTTCTCCGATCCGCTGACGGTCAACCACACCTCGGCGAAGCACCGGACGGCCGGGAGGGTCATCGTGATCCGGGTGGGTGGCGGTTTGGGGGCGCCACGCACCGCAACGACCGCGCGTTCGGTCTCGTAGACGGCTGGAGAGGAAGGGAACACCGACAGGACGTGTCCCTCCCCACCGACGCCGAGCAGGCAGATGTCAAAGGATGGCGCAGGTCCGTGGTCCTCGGGGCGCCGCCGGTGCAGGAGCAGCTCTTCGTAGGCCTGGGCGGCGGCATCCGGATCGTCGCCCCAGGACCCGTTCGACGCTCCCATCGGGTGGACCCGGTCGGGATCGACATTGACGTGGTCGAGGAGCGCCTCGCGGGCCTGTGTCTCGTTGCGCTCAGGATGACCGGTGGGCAGGAAACGTTCATCACTCCAGTAGAGGTCCAACCGCTGCCAGTCAACCGCCCCGGAAGCCGGGGTCGCGGCCATCTGACGCAGCACTGCGATCCCGCTACGACCTCCGGTCAGCAGAAGCGACGCAGATCCCGAGGCCGTCTGGATGTCGACCAGCCGAGTCACCAGCCGTGCGGCGGTCGCCGCGGCCAGCACGTCCGCGTTGGCGTGTACGACGATGTCGGGGCGGCTCACGAGCTGTGCTGCGGTTCGGCCGATCGGGGTCCGCGCGTCGAGCCCGCGCGACGCTGGGCTACGCCCACCCGGCCCTCGATGTCGACCAGCGCCTCGAGTGCCTCCTGATAGATCTCGTCCGCATCGAGCCTGCGTAGCTCCTCGGCGAGACACTCCCGCACCGGGCGGCGTTTCAGCGCCACCTTGCGTTCCGGCTGGCCCGGCTGGCAGAGCACCCCCACCTTCTTCGTGGGCCGGATTAACTCCACGGTGCCCGAGGGTCGCTCAAGTACGGCCGAGTTGACCCCACCGCCCGGGTCCGAAGCGCGGCGTCGCACCGGAATCCGCAGCCGGGACCGCAGCCAGCCGGCCAGCAGGTCGGTGGACGGGTTGTCCGCGGCGCCGGTGACGGTGGCCGTGTCGACGATCTCGTAGGGCGGTAGCTCGAGCGCAGCGGCGAGCAGCGCGCGCCACGGAGTGAGCCGGGACCAGGCCAGGTCGGTGTCCCCATCGGTGTAGGAGATGCGGCGGGCCTCGAGTGCCTTGATCGGATTACGGGCCGCGGCGGAGTCGGTGATCCGGCGTTGAGCCAGCACCCCGATAGGATCCTTCGCGGGTACCGGGGGAGCCACATCCGGCCACCAGGCGACCACCGGGCAGTCCGGCAGCAGCAGCGGTATCACCACGCTGTCGCCGTGGTCGGCCAGCGGGCCGTAGAGGCGCAGCACGAGCACCTCGGAGGCGCCTGCGTCACCGCCGACCCGGATCTGCGCGTCCAGCCGGATCGCGGCCCGCTTGGCGCCCTTGGCCACTACCAGCACCCGGCACGGGTGCTCCCGGCTCGCCTCGTTGGCGGCCTCGATCGACTGCTCCACGTGCTCGCCGTCATCAGTGACGATCACCAAGGTGAGCACCCGGCCCAGGGTCACGGCACCGCCGCGCTCCCGGATCTCGACCAGCGCGGCGTTGATCTTCGCGGTGGTCGTCGACGGTAGGTCGATAATCATCACTGGCCTCCGGCTTGGGTCATGGCAGGTTTGCGGCGAGGGTGCTCACGGCCGCCTCCAGGTCCGCCCGTACCTCGCGATCATCCGGTCCGCGGATGGCGGACCCCAGGTACCCGCAGGGTAGGGCTCGGGCCTGCCCTGCTTGGCCCAGAACTCGAGCACCGGGTCCAGGATCGCCCAGGACAGCTCCACTTCTTTGCTCACCGGAAACAGCGACGGCTCGCCGAGCAGCACGTCCAGCAGCAACCGCTCGTAGGGCTCCGGCGAGGACTCGGTGAAGGATGTCCCGTAACGGAAGTCCATCGTGACGTCACGGACCTCCATCCCGGTGCCTGGCACCTTCGATCCGAACCGGATGGTCATGCCCTCATCCGGTTGAATCCGGATTACTACCGCATTCTGCCCCAGCTCCTCGGTCATGGTCTGGTCGAAGGGCAGGTGCGGTGCGCGCTTCATTATCACTGCGATTTCGGTGACCCGCCGCCCGAGCCTCTTTCCAGCGCGCATGAAGACCGGCACCCCTCCCCACCGGCGAGTGTCCACCTCCAGGGTGATCGCGGCGAAGGTCTCGGTATTGGAGTCCGCATGAAAGCCAGGCTCCTCGAGCAGTCCGACGACCTTCATTCCGCCCTGCCAGCCCTCGGTGTACTGGCCGCGCGCGGTGGTCTCGTCGAACGGCTCGACGGCTTTGGTCGCGGAAAGCACCTTGATCTTCTCGCCGAGCACCCATTCGGGCGAGAAGGACACCGGATCCTCCATCGCGGTGAGGGCGAGCAGTTGCATCAGGTGGTTCTGAATCACGTCCCTGGCCGCGCCGATACCGTCGTAATAGCCGGCCCGGCCGCCGAGGCCGATGTCCTCAGCCATGGTGATCTGCACGTGGTCCACGTAGTGGGTGTTCCAGATCGGTTCGAAGAGCTGGTTGGCGAAGCGCAGCGCCAGGATGTTCTGGACAGTCTCCTTGCCGAGGTAGTGGTCGATGCGGAACACCGACTCCTCGGGGAACACGGAGTTGACGATCTCGTTGAGCTCGCGGGCGCTGCGCAGATCGTGCCCGAACGGCTTCTCGATAACCACTCGGCGCCAGTGCTCGCAGTCCTGCTCGGCGAGCCCGGTGCGGGCGAGTTGCTTGAGCACAACAGGGAACATGTCCGGCGGGATGGACAGGTAGAAGGCGTGGTTCCCGCCGGTGCCACGTTCCCGGTCCAGCTCCTCGACCACCTCGGCGAGGCGGTCGAAGGCGTCGTCATCGTCGAAGTGGCCGGGTACGAACCGGATTCCCTCGGCCAGCTGATCCCAGACGTCCTGGTGGAACGGGGTACGAGCATGTTCGCAGACGGCGTCGTGGACCAGCTCACCGAATTCCTCGTTCGCCCAGTTTCGGCGAGCGAACCCGACCAGCGCGAAACCGGGTGGCAGCAGGCCGCGGTTGGCCAGATCGTAGATCGCCGGCATCAGCTTCTTGCGGGACAGGTCCCCGGTCACCCCGAAGATCACCAGGCCGCAAGGACCCGCGATCCGGGGCAGCCGTTTGTCTCGGAGGTCCCGCAGTGGGTTCACCCAGTCATTGGGCTGGCAGGGTCTGGTCATGCACCGATCTCCTGTACCGCGTGCATCACCTGCAGCTTCGGCATCGGGCGCCTCAGCTCTCCTTCGAAGGTGGCGCAGTAGCCTTCGCGAGCTGGGCGGCGACCGTCTCCCGCAGTGTGACCCAGGATGCCGCGAACTTCTCCACGCCCTCCCGCTCCAGCACCGCGAACACGTCGTCGAGGTCGACCCCGACCGCGCTCAGCGCGTCGAAGGTGCGTTGTGCCTGCTCCGCCCCACCCGGCACCTGATCGCCGAGTACCTGGCCGTGGTCGGCGAAGGCAAGCAGGGTCTTCTCCGGCATCGTGTTGACCACTCCCGGGGCGACCAGTTCGGTGACGTACTTGGTGTCCGGGTAGGCCGGGTTCTTCACGCCGGTGGAGGCCCACAACGGCCGCTGTGGCCGCGCCCCGGTCTCGGCCAGTGTGGCCCACCGCACGGTCCCGAACTCGTGCTGGCAGGCCGCGTAGGCGAGCCGGGCGTTGGCCACCGCTGCCTGTCCGCGCAGGGCAAGGGCCTGCGCGGTGCCGATCGCGTCCAGCCGTTTGTCCACCTCCGTGTCCACCCGGGACACGAAGAACGAGGCGACCGACCCGATCCGGGCCAGGTCGTGCCCGTTGGCCCTGGCCTGCTCCATACCGGTGAAGAAAGCGTCCATCACCTCGCGGTAGCGCCGCACCGAGAAGATCAGTGTGACGTTGATGCTGACGCCGTCGGCCAGCGCACCGGTAACGGCGGGCAGGCCCTCCACCGTCGCCGGTATCTTGACCATGAGGTTGGGCCGATCGACCACTTTCCGCAGCTCGCGGGCCTGGTTGAGAGTGGCGTCGGTGCTGTGCGCCAGCCCGGGCTCGACTTCCAGCGAAACCCGGCCGTCCACCCCATGGGTGGTCTCCCAGGTCCCACGGAACACATCGCACGCCAGCTGCACGTCGGTGACGGTGATCTCGCGGACGGCCTCGTCGACCGACGCGCCGCGTTCGGCGAGTTCGCGCACCTGTTCGGCGTAGTCCCCGGCGTGGACGACCGCACTGGCGAAGATCGTGGGGTTACTGGTGACACCGACCACGTACCGGTCGGTGATGAGCTGGATCAGGTTGCCCGAGCTGATCCGCTGGCGGGACAAGTCGTCCAGCCAGATGGAGACTCCTGCCCCGGATAGCGCGGATAGGGGATGGGTACTGCGCAACAGGAATCCTCCCTCCTGGAGAGGCATCAGTCCGGGATGCGGGCCAGGCTCTGCCGGGCCGCGGCAGTGACAGCTTCGCCGGTGAAGCCGAACTCGCGGTAGAGGGTCTTCCAGTCGGCGGACGCACCGAAGTGCTCCAGGGAGACCACCTCACCGTGATCGCCGACGAAGCGGTACCACGGCATCGCGATACCGGCCTCGACCGCGACCCGGGCCTTCACCGCCGGCGGCAGCACCTGGTCCCGGTAGGCCTGGTTCTGCTCATCGAACCACTCCATGCACGGCATCGACACCACCCGGCTCGAGATTCCCTCGGCCGCCAGCGTCTCCTGGGCGGCGACCGCGAACTGCACCTCCGAACCGGTGCCGATCAACAGTACCTGGGGCAGCCCGCCGCCGATGTCGGACGAGTTGTCGGTGAGCACGTAACCGCCGCGAGTGACGCCCTCGGCATCGGTGCCCTCGAGGACGGGAACACCCTGCCGGGTCAGGGCCAGCCCGGTGGGCCGCGCCCCCTTTTCCAGCAGCGCCTTCCATGCCGCCGCGGTCTCGTTGGCGTCTGCGGGCCGGACCATGTCCAGCCCCGGGATGGCACGCAGCGCGGCCAAGTGCTCGACCGGCTGATGGGTCGGACCGTCCTCGCCGAGGCCGATCGAGTCGTGCGTCCAGACGTAGATGACCGGCAGCTTCATCAGGGCTCCCAGCCGGACCGCCGGACGCATGTAATCACTGAAGATCAGGAACGTGCCACCGTAGGGACGGGTCGGCCCGTGCAGCACGATCCCGTTGAGGATGGCACCCATGGCGTGCTCGCGGACCCCGAAGTGGATCGTGCGGCCGTAGGGCTGCGCGGTCCACATCTTGGTGGAGGTCTTTTCAGGCCCGAACGAATCGGCTCCCTTGATGGTGGTGTTGTTGCTCTCACCGAGGTCCGCCGATCCGCCCCACAGCTCCGGCAGCACCTCGCCGATCGCCGAGAGCACCTCTCCGGACGCCTTGCGGGTCGCCACGCCCTTGGGGTCGGGTTCCCAGGTGGGCAGCTTCTCTGCCCAGCCGGGAGGCAGTTCCCGGCGCATGAGCCGGTCGAGCAGTGCGGCTCTGGCCGGGTTGGACTCCCGCCACGCCTCGAACCTGCCTTGCCACGTCGCGTGTACGGCCTGGCCGCGTGCCACCGCGCGGCGGGTGTGCTCCAGGACCTCCGGCTCCACGACGAAGGAGCGCTGCGGGTCGAAGCCCAGCGCCTCCTTCACCGCGGCCACCTCCTCGGCTCCGAGCGCAGCGCCGTGCGCGGCCCCGGTGTTCATCTTGTTCGGCGCCGGGTACCCGATCACGGTACGCAGCACGATGAGCGAGGGGCGACCGGTGTCCGCCTTGGCCGCCGTGACCGCGTTCAGGATGCCGGTGACGTCCTCACCGCCCTCGACGGTCTGCACGTGCCAGCCATAGGCCTCGTAGCGAGCCGCGGTGTGCTCCGACAGCGCGATCTTGGTGTCGTCTTCGATGGAGATCTCGTTGGCGTCGTAGAACACCACGAGATTGCCGAGTTCCTGGGTGCCGGCCAACGAGGACGCCTCGGAGGTGACGCCTTCCTGGATGTCGCCGTCGGAGGCGATGACGTAGATGTAGTGGTCGAAGGGACTCTCACCCCACGGGGCGGCGGGATCGAACAGCCCCCGCTCGCGGCGGGCGGCCATGGCCATCCCGACCGAGGCGGCCAGGCCCTGGCCGAGCGGCCCGGTGGTGATCTCCACGCCGGCGGTGTGCCCGTACTCGGGATGGGCCGGGGTCTTGGAGCCCCAGGTACGCAGCCGTTCGATGTCCTCGAGTTCCAGGCCGAAGCCGGAGAGGAACAGCTGCAGGTAGAGGGTCAGACTGGAATGTCCGACGGAGAGCACGAACCGGTCCCGCCCGATCCAGTCCGGATCGGTGGGGTCGTACTGCAGCACCCGCTGGAACAGTGTGTATGCGAGTGGGGCCAGGCTCATGGCGGTACCCGGGTGGCCGCTGCCGACGCGCTCCACCGCGTCAGCGGCGAGCACGCGGATGGTGTCCACCGCGCGGGTGTCCACATCGGTCCAGTCATCGGGGGTGTGGGGGGTGGTGAGCTGGGTCAGATCGTCGGTGACGGACACGCTCGTGCTCCTGATCTGTGGCTCGGTTCGGCGGCCGTGGCGAGGGGTCGGCTACTCGGGCTGGTTCCTCAGACCCACCCTAGCGAGACGGTGCCTGCTGTGATCTCCCCCGCCCGAGCGGCCCCGAGGGGGGAATGTGCATGCCCCGCAGCTACTATCTGACTGCGCAGTACCCGTCCGGACGTGCATTCACGCCTGCGCTGTGCGGTCCGGATCCGGCGATCAGGTGAGGACGAGGAGCCATGGTGAGCGCATCGCTCCAACCCCTGGGAACGCGGTGAGCAGCACCGTCCAGTCTCCGATCGCGTCGCGTATCCGGCACCGCACCGGCGTGCTGCGCGCGTACCTGGCGTTGACCAAGCCGCGGGTGATCGAGCTGCTGTTGGTCACCACCATCCCGGCGATGCTGCTTGCTGCCCGCGGTGTGCCGTCACCGTGGCTGGTGCTCGCCACCTTGCTGGGTGGCACCCTGGCTGCGGGCAGTGCGAACGCGCTGAACTGCGTCGCCGATGCCGACATCGACGCGGAGATGAAGCGGACCCGGGCCCGGCCGTTGGTCACTCAGGAAGTACCGGTCCGGCACGCTCTGGTTTTCGCAATCATGTTGGGGATCGCCGCATTCGGCTGGTTATGGGCCACCACGAACCTGCTCTCGGCGTTGCTGGCGGTGGCGACCATCCTGTTCTACGTCTTCGTCTACACGCTGCTGCTCAAGCGGCGTACCGCGCAGAACATCATCTGGGGCGGCGCCGCGGGATGTATGCCGGTGGTGATCGGCTGGTCCGCGGTGACCGGCACGGTGAGCTGGCCTGCGCTGGTGATGTTCGGTGTGATCTTCTTCTGGACACCGCCGCATACCTGGGCGCTGGCGATGAAGTTCCGCGAGGACTACCAGCGGGTCGGCGTGCCGATGCTGCCCGCGGTGGCCTCTTCGGTGTACGTCGCCCGCCAGATCGTGGTGTTCAGCTGGTTGATGGTGCTCTGGAGTCTGTTGCTGGTGCCGGCCACGAGCTGGGTTTATGCCGTTGTGGCGGTGCTCGCCGGGGGTTGGTTCATCGTGATTGCGCACCGGTTGCACGCCGGTGTCCGCCGTGGTGTGCAGAGCAACCCGATGCGCCTGTTCCACCTGTCCAACACCTATCTGTCAGTGCTCTTCGTGGCGATCGCGGTCGACTCGGTGCTGGGCTGGACCCCGCTGGGCTGGCCGTGATAGGTGGGGCATCGAGTGTGGATCCACGAGGTCAGCCTATGAGTCGCCGAGCAGGGTCCGCCGCGCCAATCCGAGTGGCAGACACCCGGAGCCGGCCAAGGTGTCGTGGAACTCCCGCAGCTCGCCGGTCCACTCCGCGCTGAGCTGTTCGATCTCCAGGCAGCCGGTCAGGTAGGACGGTGCCTGGGTGGGCCAGGCACCGTATCGACTGACTTCGGTTCTGGCGGTGCCGGGGGACAGCGAGGCTCTGGTGGTCATGAACTCCTCGGCCTGCGCTGGATCCATCTCCCCGCAATGCAGCGCGGTGTCCACGATGATCCGGGCGGCCCGGAAGATCCTGGCGTCGAGGTGCCCGAGTTCATGTGCAGGGTCGGTGAAGTAGCCCTGCCTGCGCATCATGCCCTCGGCGTAGAGTGCCCAACCCTCCACGAAGTAGGTGCTGCGATGCACCGCCCGCACCGCGGACGACCGACCGGCCGTCCAGGACAGATGCCAATGGTGACCCGGGTAGGCCTCGTGCACCGAGATGGTGGGCAACTGGGCGCGTGCGTTGGTGCGCAGCCGCTGCGCGACCTCGTGGTCGGTAGCCCCGTCCGGGGTGTAGGGCACGAAGAAGTGACCGGTGCGCGACCGGGTCAGTCCGGGCGGTTGCACATAGGAGGCCACCGCCAGGATTGACCGCTGGAAGGCCGGGGCAGGCACTACCCGGCACTGCTCGTCCTCGGCGAAGGTCACCAGGGCGCGATCGGCGAGAAAGGCCCGGGCCCGGGTGGTCTCCGCCGCGTACTCCGCACGCATCGCCTGCAACGTCGGTGGATGGTCGTCCTGCAGGGCGTCCATGGTTGCCCGCCAGTCGGAGCTGCCGCCGCTGACCCGGGGTGTCAACTCCCGCATCTGCGCGTCCAGCGACTCCCAGGCGGCCTCGCCCCTGCGGTGTAGCTCGGCTGCCCCGTAACCGAGCAGCTCGCGCTGGGTCAGCAGCCCGGAGTACAGCGTCTCGCCCATCCGCCAGTCACCGGTGGCGCGTTCGGCGAGGTCGGTGAGGAACGCTGTGGTCGTCTCGAACGCTTGCACCGCAAGTTCGGCCGCCTCCATCAGGCGGATCCGCTGCACGGGGTCGCCGACCTCGGCGGGCAGCGATTCACGCAGGAAGGTGGGCCCGGCAGCGGCTTGCCCGAGGGCGCGGTGCACCAGCAGCGGGGCGGCCAGCGCGGGGTCCAGGTTGGCCCGGCACGCAGCCAGCACCTCGGGGACATCCGCGAGCCGGGACACGACCGCGTCCACCAGCTCCGGCTCAGGACGCAACCGGTGCAGGAAGGGCAGCAGCAGACCGTTGAACACCGGGCTGAGGTATACTGAAGGGTCGCGCCGCCAGACCGGCCATCCGGCGAGCAGTACCTGCCCGCGCAGCGCGGAGACGATGAGGTCCCGGTCGATCCCGTCCGGCTCGGACTCGAACCGGGCCAGCCAGGCCGAGACATCCCGCTCTCGGCTGTCGAAGGCGGCCGAGGTGAAGTCGCCGAGTCGGTGTGCGTATCCGGGCGCGCCGAGCGCGTCCGCGTGCACCGGGTTCCGGTCGAAGTACCAGTCGAGATAGGCGTCGATCTGGCCGGTCGCGAGGTCAGGGCTCACGGTCGCTGAAACTATCCTGCGCGGCTGCCTGGGCTCAGCCGAGCCCGTTCTGGCCGGGAATCTCAGGACAGCCGCAGGGTACGGGCGGCCAGTATGCCTGCGCCCGCCGCCCATGCCAGCAGTACCCCGACAGCACCCCAGGGCGTGGCACCGTCGACCAGAGCAGCACGCAGTCCCTCGGCGAGTGCGCCGGAGGGCAAGATGACGGCGAGCGCGGACAGCGGGCCGGGCAGCGCATCGACGGACAGCACGATGCCGCCCGCGACGACGAGCACCAGCCACACCGTGTTGGCCAGCGCGAGCACGACCTCGGCTCGCAGTGCGCCGCCGAGCAGTACCCCGAGCGCGCCGAACGCGGCGGTACCGGCCAGTATCAGCAGGGCAGCGGCGGCGGTACCGGCAGGCGCGGGTCGCCAGCCCAGCGCCGCGGCCACCGTCCCGAGCACCACCAGCTGCACCACCACGACCCCGAACACCGCCAGCATCCGGCCTGCCACCAATGACCAGCGCGGCAGCGCGGTGGCGGCCAACCGTTTGAGTACGCCGTAGCGGCGGTCGAAGCCCAGCGCGATGGCTTGCCCGGTGAACGCGGTGGACATCACGGCGAGGGCCAGGACGCGCGGGGTGACGTTGTCCACTCGTGGGCTCGGTACCGGCAGGACATGCAGCACGGTGAGCCCGATCAGCAGGCCCAGTGGGATGAGCAGGGTGAGCAGGACCTGTTCGCCGTTGCGCAAGGTGAGCACGAACTCGATGCGGGCCTGCGCGAACAGCATCCGCGGCAGTGAGCCCCGCCCCGGCGCCGGGGTGAAGGTGCCCGGCGGCAACCGGGTCATGACCGCAGCTCTTTTCCGGTGAGTTCGAGGAACACGTCCTCCAGGCTGCGCCGGGCCACCCGCAGGTCGTCGAGGAGCGCTCCCTGCGCGGCGCACCACGCCGTCACAGTGGCCATCACCTGCGGGTCGATCCCGCCTTCGACGAGGTACGCGCCGGGGTTCGGCTCGCTGGCCCGGCACCCTTCGGGTAGTGCGGTGGCCAGCTGATCGAGATCCAGACCGGCCCGGGTGCTGAACCGAAGCTGTCGCTGGGCTCCCGCGGTGGTCAGCTCCGTGGGGCTGCCTTGAGCCACCACCCGGCCGTGATCGATGATCACCACTTGGTCGGCCAGTGCCTCGGCCTCCTCCATCAGATGGGTGGTGAACAGCACGCTGACACCATCTGCGCGCAGCCTGCTGATGATCTCCCAGACCAGCCTGCGGGCTTGTGGGTCCATCCCTGCGGTGGGCTCGTCGAGGAACATCAGCTCCGGTCGCCCGACCAGGGCACAGGCCAGCGCGAGGCGCTGCTGCTGACCGCCGGACAGGCGCTTGTAGGGCACTCGCGAGACGCCTGTGAGTCCGAGTACGTCCAGCAGCCAGGCCACGTCGAGTGGCTGCGCGGCACAGGCCGCAACCAGGTTGAGCATCTCGTTAGCCCGCACCCCCGGGTAGGCGCCGCCACCCTGTGGCATCACCCCGACCAGGGGGCGCAGCGTGGCGCCGTCGGGGACGGGATCCAGGCCCAGCACCCGGACGGTGCCCGCGTCGGGACGCAGGAAGCCTTCGCACACTTCGACGGTGGTGGTCTTGCCCGCGCCGTTGGGACCGAGCAGCGCCAGCACGGTTGCCCGCGGCAGGTGCAGGTCGAGTCCGTCGACCGCCCGGACTACACCAAAGGTCCGGATCAGGCCGCGGACCTCGACAGCTGCCGGTTCGGCTGGCGGGCTCACGTTCACAAAGCCTAGATCGCGGTGTCGGACCCAGGCGCACCGGCCCGCACCGGTGTACGCCGGATCGGCCGCTGATAGTGGCCGATCCGCAGCGCCGCCGACCACGGTGGGGTACGTCCGCGGACCAGCAACAACGGCACCACCACGGTGATCGCGGCGGCCACGATCGCCGACGGCAGCACCCACGCCCGGAACAGGAAGTCCGACCCGGTGGGCGCCACCAGCAGGGCGAGCACCATCGAGGCCGCAGTGGCGGTGACCCGGAACGCCGGGTGGGCGGCGGAGGCGGCCAGCGGGATCACGGCCCACAGCAAGTACCACGGATGCACCACTGGCCCCAGCAGCACCACCGCGCCCAGCCCGACCCCGAGCCCGGTAAGCGGCTCCACCCGCCCCCGCCAGCAGCGCCACAGCATGAGCAGGCACACCCCGGCGGCGGCGGCCAGACCGGTGGACCGAGCCAGCCCGAGCACCGAGGTGCTGTGGTCACCCAGGCCGAACACGCTACCGATCGAGGAGGCCAGCAGGCCGAGATCGGTCACCACCGACATCCAGCTGCGCACCGCGTTGGGTGTGCTGAGTGCGCCTATCCAGCCGAAACCCAACCCGGTGCCCCACGCGAGCGCCAGCGTGGCGGCCATTGCCACCCCGCCGATCACGGCGCCGGCGAAGGCCAGGTCGCGCAGCCGGCTACCCCGGTGCGCGGCCACCCAGACCATGACGAACCCGAGGGCCAACGCAGCGGGGACCTTCACTGAAGCCGCTGCGGCGATGAGCACCGTCCCGCCGAGCAGCGTCGGCCCGACCAGGGGGCTTCGCAACGCCAGTTCCAGCCCCACCAGCATCAGGCCGATCATCAGCGCCTCGTTGTGTACCCCGCTGACCAGGTGGAACAGCACTAATGGATTGGCGGCCCCCAGCCACAGCGCGAACACCGGTGAGATTCCCACCCGCCGGGCCAGCCGCGGCAGCGCCCAGACGATCATCACCACGCCGGCCAGCGCGAGGGTGCGATGCAGCAACACGCCGAGCACGACGTCGTCGCCCGCGATCCAGTCGATCGGCCTGCCCAGGGCGAGGAACAACGGGCCGTACGGGGCCGGGGTGTTGCGCCAGATCGTGGGAATCCCCCGGACCAGAGGGTGATCCACCCCCAGCGCCTCGGCCGGACCGAGCAGGTAGGGATTCAGACCGCGATCCGCCATCGCGCCCTGCGCGAGGTAGCTGTAGACGTCTCGGCTGAACATCGGCGGCGCAACCATGAGCGGCACCACCCACATCATCATGGTGCGATCCAGCTGAGCCCGCGAGATCAGCCGGAGCCGCCCGGGAGCGGCCAGCGCGCCGAGCCACAACCAGGCCAGCACCACCATGAACATGCCGGTATAGGCGATCGCCAGTGACGCGGTGGGCATCCGGATGAACAGGCCCAGTACCGGCAGGCCGACCACCGGGTTGCCCAGCACAGGAGCGGTGCCCGCGCCGAGCGAACCCAGGGCCATGAGCAGCGCACCCACGGTGCCGAACCGGCGCACCGTGTCGAGTTGGCCGGTTTCGTGCGGGCTCAGCCCGGTGCCGTCAGACGGTGGGGTGAGCGGCGGTTCCGGCGCGGGCCGGATCGCCTCGACACCATTGATCCGCCCGGCCACCACGCTGGGAAGGGTAGCGGTGTGCGCAGCGCCAGATGAGGGCACTGCCGTTGGCGCATCCCGGGTCGGAGCACTCGACATTTGACCTTCCCAGCGAAATACGTAACATTGGTGTTGTGAAAAACGTCGGGACGGATCCGATGCCGGTGGTACAGGTGCCAGCCGGCGGGGATGGCCGTACCCGCGAGTCAGTGGCCAGAACGTTGCTCGAGCATGGGCCGGTATCGGCCGCCGTGGTCGCCGAATCGCTCGGCCTCAGTCCCGCTGCGGTGCGCCGCCATCTCGATGCCTTGCTCGCCGATGGGGAGGCCGCCTTCCGTTCGGCACCGCGCCGCGGTCCCCGCGGCCGAGGCCGCCCGGCAAAGTTGTTCCTGCTCACCGCCATCGGACGGGCCCGGTTCGGACATGCCTATGACGATCTCGCAGTGGCCGCGTTGCGGTTCCTGGCTGAGCATGGTGGCGAGGCTGCGGTCCGTTCGTTCGCCGAGCAGCGGGTCACCGATCTAGTCGGTCGACACCGCGATGCGGTGACCGCCCTACCGGATCCGGTAGGGCGTGCCGGGGCCTTGGCCGACGCGCTGAGCAGCGAGGGCTACGCGGCGTCGGCTGAGCACGTCGGCGCTGGTGCCCAGCTTTGTCAGCATCACTGCCCGGTGGCCCACGTCGCTACGGAGTTCCCGCAGCTGTGCGAGGCCGAGACGGCGGCGTTCGCCGACCTGCTCGGCACGCACGTGCAGCGGCTGGCGACCATCGCGCGCGGTGACGTGGTGTGCACGACGCACGTCCCAGAGACCCGTATACCACCCGACCCCCGACCGACCGATCCCACCACGAAACCGGATGGAGGCGTCTCGGCATGACCACTGCACCTGAGCAGGATGTTCGAGCGCAGGATGTTCGACCGCAGCACGTCCCCTCGGTCCCCCTCACCCAGGAGGAGACACTCTCCAGCCTGGGCCGTTACGAGTACGGCTGGGCCGACTCCGATGCCGCGGGCGCCGACGCCCACCGCGGCCTGTCCGAGGCCGTGGTGCGGGACATCTCGGCCAAGAAGAACGAGCCGGAGTGGATGTTGGAGACCCGCCTCAAAGCGCTGCGTCTGTTCCAGCGCAAGCCCATGCCCCGCTGGGGTGCGGACCTGTCCGGCATCGACTTCGACAACATCAAGTACTTCGTTCGGTCGACCGAGAAGCAGGCCACGTCCTGGGAGGAACTACCCGAGGACATCAAGTCCACCTACGACCGGCTGGGTATTCCGGAGGCGGAGAAGGCCCGGCTGGTAGCCGGTGTGGCCGCGCAGTACGAGTCCGAGGTCGTCTACCACAAGATCCGTGAGGACCTCGAGGAGCAGGGCGTCCAGTTCCTGGACACCGACACCGCACTGCGCGAGCACCCGGAGATCTTCAAGGAGTACTTCTGCAGCGTGATCCCGGCCGGCGACAACAAGTTCGCCGCGCTGAACACCGCGGTGTGGTCGGGAGGGTCGTTCATCTACGTGCCGCCCGGTGTGCGCGTCGACATCCCGCTGCAGGCCTACTTCCGGATCAACACCGAGAACATGGGCCAGTTCGAGCGGACGCTGATCATCGTCGACGAGGGCGCCTACGTGCACTACGTCGAGGGGTGTACGGCACCGATCTACAAGTCCGACTCGTTGCACTCGGCCGTGGTGGAGATCATCGTGCGCAAGGGCGGCCGGTGCCGCTACACCACGATCCAGAACTGGTCGAACAACGTCTACAACCTGGTCACCAAGCGGGCAACCGCGGCCGAGGGCGCGACCATGGAGTGGATCGACGGCAACCTCGGCTCCAAGGTCACCATGAAGTACCCGTCGGTGTGGCTGATCGGTGAGCACGCCAAGGGTGAGGTGCTCTCGGTGGCCTGTGCGGGTGAGGGCCAGCACCAGGACGCCGGAGCGAAGATGGTGCACGCCGCGCCACACACCTCCTCGACGATCGTGTCCAAGTCGGTGGCCCGTGGCGGTGGCCGTACTTCCTACCGCGGACTGGTGCAGGTCAACGAGGGCAGCCACCACTCCCGCTCGACGGTGAAGTGCGACGCGCTGCTGGTCGACCAGATCAGCCGGTCCGACACCTATCCCTACGTCGATATCCGCGAGGACGACGTGTCGATGGGGCATGAGGCCACGGTCTCCAAGGTCAGCGACAACCAGCTCTTCTACCTGATGAGCCGGGGGCTGACCGAGGACGAGGCGATGGCCATGATCGTGCGCGGGTTCATCGAGCCGATCGCTCGTGAGCTGCCCATGGAGTACGCCCTCGAGCTCAACCGCCTGATCGAACTGCAGATGGAAGGAGCCGTCGGCTGAGATGACGGCAGTGTCTTCTTCGCCTACGGCTAATACCGGCGGGCCTGTTCTTGCCGCGCACGCACACGGTGACGGCGTGCCGATGGTGTCCCGGGGACAGCGGTTCACCTCCTACGACGTGGATGCCTTCGAGGTGCCCACCGGCCGGGAGGAGGACTGGCGGTTCACCCCGTTGCGACGGTTGCGTGGGCTGCACAAGGGCATTGAAGCCACCGGCACGGCGCAGATCACCGTGCAGGCATCCGACGACGTGACGGTCGAGCAGGTCGGCATGGGGGATCCGCGCATCGGTGCGGGCGGCGTGCCTGCCGACCGGGTGGCCGCGCAAGCCTGGAGTTCCGCTGTGCAGGCGACCGTGCTGACGGTGCCTGCTGAAACCAGACTCGATGACCCGGTGATGATCCTTGTCGCGGGGCCGGGGGTCGGCGAGGTGGCGTACGGGCATCTGCAGTTGCGTCTCGAGTCCTTCGCCGAGGCTGTGGTGGTACTCGACTACCGCGGCAGTGGCACCTACGCGGAGAACGTAGAACTGGTGCTCGGCGACGGTGCCCGGTTGACGCTGGTTTCCGTGCAGGACTGGGCTGACGACGCCGTGCATGTGGCTGCGCAGCACGTCCGGCTGGGCCGGGATGCGGTGCTGCGGGCCACCACGGTGAGCCTGGGCGGCGATCTGGTCCGGCAGTCGCCGACGGTCACGTTCACCGAGCCCGGCGGCGATGTCGAGTTGCTCGGGTTGTACTTCGCCGACGCGGGACAACATCTGGAACACCGGCTGCTGGTGGATCACGCGGTGCCGTACTGCCGGTCCAACGTGGTCTACAAGGGCGCTCTGCAGGGCCGGGACGCGCATACCGTGTGGATCGGCGATGTGCTGATCCAGGCCGCCGCGGAGGGTACGGAGACCTTCGAGGTCAACCGCAACCTGGTGCTCAACGATGGCGCACGGGCCGATTCGGTGCCCAACCTGGAGATCGAGACCGGGGAGATCGCCGGTGCCGGGCACGCCAGCGCTACCGGGCGCTTCGATGACGAGCAGCTGTTCTACCTGACCTCTCGAGGCATCCCGACCGATCAGGCCCGCAGGCTCGTGGTACGCGGTTTCTTCGGCGAGATCCTGCAGAAGATCGCTGTCCCGCAGGTGCGGGAGCGGTTGGCGGCGGCGATCGAGGCCGAACTGGAAGCGGTGGGAGTATGACCGCCGCCGCGCTTGCCGCGGAGGCGGCGATATGACCGCCACCCGGCTCTGCAGCCTGACCGATCTCAAGGAGGACTTGCCGACTGGCTTCGAGGTCGACGGCACACCGGTGGTGCTGATCCGCCAAGGCGAGCAGGTGTACGCGCTGGCTGACGTCTGTTCACATGCCGAGATCGCGCTGTCCGAGGGTGAGGTGACCCGGCAAGGCCTGGAGTGCTGGCTGCACGGCTCGTGCTTCGACCTGCGCACCGGCCACCCGTCGTCCCCGCCGGCCTCCGAACCGGTGGACACCTACGCCGTGACGATCGAGGGTGACGATGTGTACGTCGACCCTTCCGCCGTGACGAACCGTTCATGACGACCAACCGCTAGCAGGAGCTGAGAGACACCGATGGCCACTCTGGAGATCAAGGACTTGCACGTCGCGGTCCGTACCGATGATGAGGAGACCCCTGAGAAGGAGATCCTCCGTGGCGTCGACCTCACGGTCCGGGCGGGGGAGACCCACGCGATGATGGGCCCGAACGGGTCGGGTAAGTCCACCCTGGCCTACTCGATCGCCGGGCATCCCAAATATCAGGTCACCTCGGGACAGGTGTTGCTCGACGGCCAAGACGTGCTGGCCATGTCTGTCGACGAGCGCGCCCGCGCCGGGCTGTTCCTCGCCATGCAGTACCCCGTCGAGGTGCCCGGTGTCTCGATGTCGAACTTCCTGCGCAGCGCAGCCACCTCGATCCGCGGCGAGGCACCCAAGCTGCGCACCTGGGTCAAGGAGGTCAAGGCGGCGATGTCCGAGCTGGACATCGAGTCCTCCTTCGCTGAGCGCAGCGTCAACGAGGGCTTCTCGGGCGGTGAGAAGAAGCGCCACGAGATACTCCAGCTGTCGCTGCTCAGGCCGAAGATCGCGGTGCTGGACGAGACCGACTCCGGCTTGGACGTCGACGCGTTGCGGGTGGTCTCCGACGGTGTGAACCGGTACCGGGCCAACGGGGATGTCGGCGTGCTGCTGATCACCCACTACACCCGGATCCTGCGCCATGTCGCACCCGACCATGTGCACGTCTTCGCGGGCGGCCGGATCGTCGAATCCGGCGGACCGGAGTTGGCAGACGAACTGGAGACGGGTGGGTATGAGCGTTTCACCCGCCACCCTGAGGCGACGGGGGTGTCACCGTGACAGGACCGCTGACCGCCAGCGAGCTGGAGAAGATCCGGGCCGACTTCCCGATTCTGTCCCGGACGGTGCGGGAGGACCGGACGCTGGTGTATCTGGATTCCGGTGCCACCTCGCAGCGCCCACGGCAGGTGCTCGACGCCGAACGCGCCTTCGTCGAGCAGCACAACGCGGCGGTGCACCGCGGCGCGCACCAGCTAGCCGAGGAGGCCACCGACGCCTACGAGTCGGCACGGGCCAGGATCGCTGCGTTCGTCGGGGTGACGCCCGGGCAGGTGGTGTTCACGAAGAATGCCACCGAGGGGATCAATCTGGTCGCCTACGCGCTGAGCAACTCAGCCGTCGCAGGGCCGCAGGCGCGCTTCGCGCTGCAACCCGGTGACGAGATCGTGGTGACCGAGATGGAACACCACGCCAACCTGGTGCCCTGGCAGGAGTTGTGCCGTCGCACCGGTGCCACGCTGCGCTGGTACGGGGTGACGGACACCGGTCGGCTGGATCTGGACTCGTTGGAACTCTCCGATCGGACCAGGGTGGTCGCCTTCACCCACCAGTCCAACGTCCTGGGCACCGTCCCGCCGATCGCCGAACTGGTCCGCCGGGCCAAGGAGGTCGGCGCGCTGACCGTGCTGGATTCCTGTCAGTCGGTGCCGCACTCCCCGGTCGACTTCTCAGCACTGGATGTCGACTTCGGCGTGTTCTCCGGGCACAAGATGCTCGGTCCCTCTGGGATCGGTGTGCTCTACGGACGCCGGGAGCTGCTTGAGGTGCTGCCTCCGTTCCTCACCGGTGGATCGATGATCGAACTGGTGAAGATGGAGGGCTCCACCTACGCCCCGCCGCCGCAGCGCTTCGAGGCGGGCGTCCCGATGACATCCCAGGCGGTCGGTCTGGGTGCGGCGGTGGACTACCTCTCCGAGGTGGGCATGGACCGGATCGCCGCGCACGAACGAGCGCTGACCGAACAGGCGCTGGCCGGCCTGTCGGAGATCGAGGGCGTACGGATCATCGGCCCGACCGACACCGAGCATCGGGGTGGTGCGGTGTCCTTCGTGCTCGATGACGTCCATGCGCACGATGCCGGGCAGGTGCTGGATGACCGCGGGGTCGCGATCCGGGTAGGGCACCACTGTGCCTGGCCGCTGCACCGCCGGTTCGGCATCGCCGCCACGGTGCGCGCCACATTCGCGTTGTACAACACCCCTGCGGAGGTTGACGCGTTGCTGACCACAGTGGAAGAAGCGCGTAGGTTCTTCGGAGTGCGGGCATGAAGCTGGAGCAGATGTACCAGCAGATCATCCTGGATCACTACCGCAGCCCGCACCGCAACGGACTGCGCGAGCCCTTCGACTCCGAGTCCTTTCAAGTCAACCCCACCTGCGGAGACGAGGTGACGCTGCGGGTGGTGCTGGAGGGCGATCGGGTGGCCGATGTGTCCTACGAAGCGATGGGTTGCTCGATCAGCCAGGCGGCGACATCGGTGCTCACCGATCTGGTGGTCGGCTGTACCGTGGGCGAGTCGTTGTCCAAGATGGATGCTTTCATGGAGATGGTGCAGAGCCGGGGGCAGGTCGAGCCCGACGAGGCCGTGCTCGAAGACGCGGTCGCGTTCGCCGGTGTCGCCCGCTACCCGGCCCGGGTGAAATGTGCTCTGCTGGGTTGGATGGCGTTCAAGGATGCGGTCGGCCGAGTGGAGAGCGATGGTGCCGCCGACACAGCTGACGACGATGTCGACCGAGTGGAGGCACGATGAGCGTGGACGAAGGGACCGAGGTGCCGCGCGGTGCGGCCGGGATGCCGGAGCCGCCGGCGGCTCGTCCAGAGGGCGAGCTGGCCGCCGTCGACGACGTTGAAGAGGCCATGCGCGACGTGGTCGACCCGGAGTTGGGCATCAACGTGGTCGACCTGGGTCTGGTCTATGACGTGCGGGTTGACCAGGACAACGTCGCCACCCTGGACATGACACTGACATCGGCGGCCTGCCCTCTGACCGACGTCATCGAGGATCAGACCCGCGCTGCGCTGGTCGGTGGCCCGGACGGCGGACTGGTCGACGATGTGCGGATCAACTGGGTGTGGATTCCGCCGTGGGGCCCGGACAAGATCACTGAAGATGGCCGGGAACAGCTGCGCGCGCTGGGTTTCACCGTCTGAACACTCTCTGGTAGCTCCAGCATCCTGCCGGGAGCAGCCGCGGGCTCACTCGGTGCGCAGCTGCGTGGGGATCCGGCCGACGCCGCGCAGTGGCTGATCCGGCACCGGTTGCTGGGTTCCGACCATGTCCATCGGCCCGCGCACCACATCGATCCGGCCCGAGCCCGGGCGGCCGAACACCCAGCTTGTGCCGGACATGGACTTGGCTCGGCGGCGCAGCGTAGCCAGCATCCGGGAGACGTCTCGGTGTCCGGCGACCGCGCCCGGTGCACAGATTAGAGACGCCAGCGACAGCGCCAACTCCCGGCCCTCGGTCTGCCACGGCTTGTCGAGTACCGCGGAGCCGAACGGCATCACGTCGTCGACGTTGGTGACGACGACGAAGTCGTCGCCGCGGCGGATGCAGCGCGGCGGTCTGCTCGGTGTTCATCTCGGCCACGCCCAGCACCACGTCGTACTGGCGCAGGGTAGCCATTTGCTCCGGGTGCTCCACCCCTTCGGCCACCAGTTGCGCACCGATCCGGGGAGCCAGGTGTGCCAGCGCCTCCAGTACGGCGATGCACTTACCTTCTTCCGGCAGCCCAGCGACGATCTCCCGATCCATCTTGATCAGATCGGGCCGGGCCTCTGCGATCACCGTGAGCGGGTAGCCTCCGCCACCCACCCCGTCCAGCGAGATGCGATACCCGCGACGCCGCAGCCGGCGCAGCCCGGCGAGGAGCAGTCCGGGCTCCAGGTCGATGTAGGGAGGGTTGATGTCCAGCACTGTCTCGCTTGCGGGTCGCCCAGTCCGATCCAGTGCGCGGTGCAGCGGGATCAGTGCCTCCTCATCCGCCATAACGGTATCGGCCAGCAGGTTGAGATGCAGCGGGAGCAATGTCTCGTGCGCCGAGGAATGGTGCGCGGCCGCGACGGCCAGCGCCACGTCGAGTTTTTCCAGCCGGCCCGCGCGTGCCGCCGACCACAGCAATGTCTGCACATCACCGTGCGGGGGTCGGGCGAGCATCTCTAATGCCACTACACCGCCGGTGTGCAGATTTACCAGCGGTTGGAATGCGAACCGGGTGTCCACCGGATTATCGGACACCGGGTGATCGTGCCTTGCTCCGTTCGTGTAAGCAATCATCCCCACGTGGTTTCACCAGGTGTTCACCTCGTCGCGGACTGTTGCTGAGAGGTGCGCGGATCGAGCCCACCGAGGACCAGCATTCTGCGCATCCACCACGGGGCGGTGGCGAACAGCGTGGCCATTGCGGCGGCAGTACCGGGGACGTCCTCGCGGCCGGTGAGGTAGGTCCAGCGATGCCGCTCCGGCAATGCGAAGAACACGTCGAAGAAGGACGGGACCCGGTCTGGCGGGAAGCGCAGCAGGGACTCCAGACTGCGCCGCCGAAGGGTGTGCACCGCGATCGCGGCCGGGCTCCACACCGTTCGCCATGCCGCCGAGCCCGCCGTCTCGGACCCGTCACGCTGCAGCGCGTCTCGCACGGCGGTGGCCACCCGGGGGGCGAGCCGCAGCGCGGCGGCCACGCTGAAGCCGGTGGCCGGGTGCACCAGCGGGCTGGCCGCCCCGAACGGCACGACCGCTCCGCGCCGGTCCGAGGCCGCCGGTAACGGGCGGTCGACCGCGAAGCGCACCCGCTCCTCACCGTCGGCAGGCAGGGCGATGCCGTGGTGCGCCAGCCGGGCGTGCAGCCGACGGCGCAGCACGCCGAGCCCGAGCCCGGGACGGCGGGCCAGCGACGTCTCCTCCAGCAGTACACGATCGGGGGTCACCGGGACGGCGTAGAGAAAAGTGGGCCATCCCGCCTCGCCGTGGTGCGGGCGCCAGTCCATGAACAGCGCAGACCCGGGCGTCACCACAGGTCGTGCGGCGTCAGCGTCGACCACGACGCCGACCGCGGTCTGCTCCGCGGCCGGCCTGCGCTGGGTGGTGCCGAGCAAACGGCGCGCTTCCCCGGTCGCGTCGAGCACCACGGCGGCCCGCCGTTCATGGTCATCGACCTGCACGCTGACCCCGGGCCGGTCCCGCCGTGCATCGCGTACCCGGCCCTGTCGCACCCGCACCCCGGTCGTGGCGAAGCCGTCCCGCAGCGCGGCGTTGTCCAGCACCACGTACTCCCAGCCCAGCCGGTGCCCGGTGGTGCCGATCGCCGCGCCGAGGCCGCTCGCCGCCACCGCGGGGTCGGTGTCGTCCGGCAGCTCGCCCCGCCAGCTACCGTAGGTGGCGGCCCAGCGCCGATCCGGCGCCGGGTCCACCAACTCGGTGTCCAGTCCGAGCCGCGCACACGCCGCCGCCACCGCCCACCCCGCCGGGCCGCCTCCAGCCACCAGCACGTCGATCACGTGTGCAACTTACCCGTGAGTGGCGATGCGAGCCCTGACTCGTATTGCCACTCACGGGTAAGTGCTGATCTTCAGCGTCGGTCAGGCCGTGCCATCCGGAACCTACTGGTGCTCTGCGGTGCCGGTGATGTTGCGGGCCATGCCGCCGAAAACGATACCGTGGAAGGGGAGGATGGCTTTCCAGTAGAGGTGGCCGGCGAAGCCGTGCGGTTCGAAGATCGCCCGTTGCCGGTACACCGAGCCGCCACCCGGGCCGGGGGTGGCGGACAGTTCGAGCCAGGCCCTGCCAGGCAGCCGCATCTCCGCGCGCAGCCGCAGCAGGTGCGGGCGGTCGAGGTGTTCCACTCGCCACCAGTCGAGTGCTTCACCGGTGTGCAGCCGGTGGGGGTCGCGTCGACCCCGGCGCAGGCCCACCCCACCGACAAGCCGGTCGATCCACCCGCGCACCGACCAGGCCAGCGGGAAGGAGTACCAGCCGTGCTCACCGCCGATGGATTCGATGACCTGCCACAGCGTATGCACATCGGCGTGGGTGGGGAGCTCACGGACGTCCTCATAGAGGGAGCCGCCGGACCAGGCGGGGTCGGTGGGTAACGGGTCGGAGGGCACGCTCGGGGCGGAGGCGTCCGACCAGCGGGTGGGCACATCCGCGTTGCGGATGCGGGTCAGTGCCAGTTCGAGGGCCCGCTCGTAGTGGGTCAGGCCACCCACCGGGTCGTCGATATGGTCGGCGATGTCGCGGTCGTGGCAGACCACCTCGTGCACCAGCGACTCGATGAGCGGAACGGCGATGCTGCGCGGCACCGGGGTGACCAGGTTGACCCACTGCGCGGACAGCCACGGGGTGAGCACCGGCACCGGCACGACCAGCCGGCGTGGCAGACCGGCCACGATCGCGTAGCGGCGCATCATCTCCAAGTAGGTGAGTACGTCGGGACCTCCGATGTCGAAACCCCGATTGACCTGGCCCGGGAGCGTTGCGGCACGGGTGAGGTAATGCAGCACGTCGCGCACCGCGATCGGCTGGATCCGGTTGTGCACCCACTTCGGGGTGACCATCGCCGGGAGGCGCTCGGCGAGGTGGCGCAGCATCTCGAAGCTGGCCGACCCGGAGCCGAGAATGATCGCGGCACGCAGCGCGACTGTGGGCACCCCGGAATCGATCAGGATCTTGCCGACCTCCGCCCGGGACGCCAGATGTGGTGACAGATCCGGTCCGTCGGGAGTGATGCCCCCCAGATATACGATCCGCCGCACTCCGGCCGCGCGGACCTGCCGGGCCACCGTGCCTGCCCCGGCCCGGTCCACCTCGACGAAGTTCCGCTGGTTCAGCGAATGCACCAGGTAGTAGACGACATCCTGGGCGGCCACGGCGGCGGCGACACTCGCCGTATCGGTGACATCCCCCTGCACGATCTCGGCATCGCCACGCCAGGGTGCCTCGGCGAGCTTGCCCGGGTCCCGCGCCACCGCCCGCACCGCGTGTCCGGCCTGCACCAGCTCGGGCACCAGGCGGCCACCGATGTAGCCGGTCGCCCCGAACACCACGCACCGCACGAAGCTAGCCTGCGCGATCGCGGCCGGCGCCGCAGCGCGACTCAACCAAGGGAGTGAGGCTCTCGGCGTGGTTGCCATCGGCAACCGGCAACCGGGCCGATCTTCACCCCGGCGAGGGGCCACTACTGTACGTCCGACAACACGCACCGAGGGGAGCGGTGATCCACAATGAGCGACGAGAACGCTGGCCGGATCAGCGAGCAATCAGGTAGTTCACCTCGTATCGATCCCGCGCTGTTCGAGCGCGAGGACGTGCGCGGGTTTCTGGCCGCGCTGGACATCGGCGGTCTGTACCGGTCGCTGGGGGGCGCTGGGACCAGCCAGAGGCAGATCGCGGCGTGCACCGGGCAGTCCCAGTCCGAGGTGGCCGACATTGTCGCGGGCCGCCGGCGGGTGGAGAGCCATCAGCTGCTGGTGCGCATCGTGGAGGGTTTCGACATCCCCCGGGAGCTGATGGGTCTGTCCTGGTGGGGTCCCGACGGCGCCTACGCTGGAAAGGTCACCGTCGCCGACGCACCGACGAGGGAGAGTGATGACATGCGCCGCCGCGCCCTCATCGCCGCCACCTCGATGGCGGCCCTGGGCCAGGTGGTGCAGGGCCTGGGTGAGCTGGCCGAGCTGGCCCTGCCGACCGGCGCGCCGCTGCCGTCGCGGCTGGGTTCGTCACACGTGTGCGCCGTCGAGGCGGTCACCGAGCGGCTGCGTGGGGTGGCGCGCCAGTTCGGCGGGCAGGCCGACCTGTTCGGTGCCGCCGCCAAATACTATTCGCGGTGGCTGTCGGTGCCCGCCTCCGGCGCGGTGAAGGCCCGGCTCGGCGCCGCAGTGGCGGAGCTGTATACCGAGGCGGGTTGGTCCTATTACGACGCCGGGGTGGACGCAGCAGGCTGCTTCACCCGTGCCCTGAGGCTGGCCGATGAGGCCGGGGACGGCTTCGGGGTCGCCAATGCGGCCTTCCACGCTGGGTTGACGGTAGTTCGCAGTGGGCACCCTGATGATGCGCTCAAGTGTTTCCAGTTCGGGCAGCTCGTGCTCGCGGGGTTCCAGCCCGGTAAGGCGAAGCCAGCGATCCTGCGCGCCGACGACCCCCGGGGGCCGGTGCTCGCTGGGCGCCTGAAGCGCAACTCCGCGACCGCGTACGCCCTGCTGGGCGAGCCCGTGCAGGCCAGGCGCTGCCTTGCCGAGGCGGACGAGGGGTGGGCGCCACGTGATGCTTTCGAACAGGCGGGTGCCGACTTCACGACTGCCAAGATTCAGCTCGATCTGGGCCAACCCGACACCGCGGAGCCGTTCGCGGTGGGCGCGGTGCGCACTTACGGCGAGGGCCACGGCCGGGGCCGGGTCGGTGCGGCACTCACGCTCGCCGAGGTGTATGTGCGGACCGGGGAGCCCCGTGGGCTGGTGCTGGCCCGGCAGGCGATTGACGCGGTGAGCGCCCTGCAGTCCGTTGCCGTGCGACGGGAACGGCTCGTGCCGCTGACCACCGCGTTGGAGGCCCGGCCCGGCACTGACGCCAACGAGCTGGCCCGGATGGCCCGTCAGGTGGCCGCGACGCGGGTCTAGCAGGCACCGGGCCAGAGGTTACTTGTGCCCGATCGGGATCCGAAAGGGCGCATCGCCGTAGCGTGTCCTCATGAGCCGGACCCGGGAACTCCCCGCCGGTGGGCGGGCGGTGGAGGTGGAGCCCGAGCGGCTGGCCGGGTTCTTGGACCGATTCGCCGCCGGGCACGGCGGGGCAGTGGCGACCACGGTCGCGCCGCAGCAGGTGGACGTGACGGCCGTTGACGGCTGGACGGCGTCGGTCTTGGTGCCCTTCGGCCCGCTAGCGGCGCAGCCTGGACAGTGGGACGGAATCGCTGTTGACGAGTTGCTCGACCACCTCATGGCGCCCCGCACGATCGGGCTGTTTCTGGTGCGCCTGGGTGGGTACAGCGTCGGTATCGCTCGCGCCGGGGTGGTGCTCAGCTCCAGTACCGGCAGCAGACTGGTGCACGGTCGCTCAGCGGCGGGCGGGCAGTCTCAGCAGCGCTTCGCCCGGCGCAGGGAGGGTCAGGCCCGGGTGGCCCTGCAGGCCGCCGCGAACACCGCGGCGCGGGTGTTGCTACCCCGTGCCGAGGAGCTGGACGCCGTCGTCCTCGGCGGGGACACCACAGCCCTGCGCAGCCTGGCCGCCGACTCGCGGTTGACCGCGCTGCTGGAGCGGGCCGAGCCCAGAGTGCTCGACATCCCCGAGCCGCGCCGCGCGATACTCGACGAGGCTGCCCGCCGCGCCCGCTGCGTCGAGGTCCGGTTACTGCCACGATCGACGTCGTCGGAGCCGGGTCATGGGTAGATGTTCGATCACGAATCGGTGGTCGGAGTGAAGCGGGAAACGAAGCGGCGTTGCCAGGGGGTCTCGACGGCGTGTGAGGAATAGTGCTCGCGGACCACGCCTCGTGTAGCGCGGCTGCTACCTGAATGTGTACCTGCCGCCCATTCCCGTCACGCGGAGGAAATATGGTCTGGATTCTGCTTGTTGCTGCCATCGCCGCCGAAGTCACGGCCACCTCGGCGTTAAAGCTGAGTGACGGGCTCACCAAGCTGGTGCCGAGTGTGGTGGTCGGCATCGGATATATCCTGTCCTTCGTGCTGCTGGCGCAAGCGCTCAAACACCTGCAGGTCAGTGTCGCGTATGCGATCTGGTCCGGGGCGGGTACGGCCGCTATCGCAGTGGTCGGGATGCTGGCGTTTAAGGAGCCGCTGACCGCGACCAAGATCGTGGGAATTGTTCTGGTCATCGGTGGCGTGGTGACGCTCAACCTAGCCGGCGGACATTGACCGTGATATTCGTGGGCGTCAGCGCATGTTGCCGGTGGCGAGCAGGCCGCCGTCCACCCGGATGGTCTCGCCGGTGATCCACGAGGCGGCGTCGGACACCAGGAACGCGACCAGCCCGGCGACATCGGTGGGTGCACCGAGCCGGCCCATCGGATAGGACTTCGCGACCTCCTCCTCCCCGCGGGCATAGAGGGCGGCGGCGAACGTCGTCTTCACCACCGCCGGGGCCACCGCGTTCACCCGGATCGCGGGTCCGAGCTCCCAGGCCAGTTCCTCGGTGAGCCGGATCAGCGCCGCCTTCGACATCCCGTAGACCGCGATAGCCCCGGTGGAGCGCAGCCCCGCGACCGAGGCCACGTTCACCACCGCGCCACCGTGCTCGCCCATCCAGGCCCGGTGCGCCTGCTGCACGAACCCCAGCGCGGCCACCACGTTCACGTCGAAGACCTTGCGCACCACGTCGAGATCGGTGTCGATCAGCGGCCCGTACACCGGGTTGATCCCGACGTTGTTCACCAGCACGTCCAGTGACCCGAAGCGTTCGACGGTGCGGTCCACTGCCGCCGCGCGGGCTGCCGGATCCCCGGCGTTGCCGGGCAGCGCGAGCACCCGCGCCGGACCGTCCGCGACGGTGCCCGCCAGCTCATCAGCCGCGGCGCGCAGCTCGTCGGGCTTGCGCGCGGTGATGGTCACGGCGGCGCCTCGGGCGAGTAGCGCGGCGGCGATGGCGTGCCCGATTCCCCGGCTGGCGCCGGTCACCAGGGCGGTACGGTCGGTGAGGTCGCCAGTGGGGAGTGTCATGGTGGGGTCGGTCATCCCGGCACCCTAATCCGGGTGACCGCGCAGGTAGGCTGGGTCCGTGGTCACGACGAGCTGATCCGCCGTCGACCCCGCGTGCTGCGGTGCGCGGGGATTCGTCCCTGCCTGCGACCACCTTGGAGTCATCTCACTGTGATCACGACGACCGACCTCGAGCTGCGTGCCGGGTCCCGCATCTTATTGTCCGGAGCCACCCTGCGGGTGCAGCCGGGCGACCGGATCGGCCTGGTGGGGCGCAACGGCGCGGGCAAGACCACCACCCTGCGGGTGCTGGCCGGCGAGAGCCAGCCCTACGGGGGCCGGGTCCGCCGCGCTGAGGAGCTCGGCTACCTGCCGCAGGACTCCCGTGAGGGCGATCTGTCCGTCGCGGCCAGGGACCGGGTGCTCTCCGCGCGCGGGCTCGATCGTCTGCTCCACGAGATGGAGAAATCGCAGACCGCGATGGCGGAGCTGGCCGACAGCGACGAGCAGCACCGGGCGGTGCGCCGCTACAGCCACCTGGAGGAGCGCTTCTCCGCTCTCGGCGGCTACGCCGCGGAGAGCGAGGCTGCCCGGATCTGCGCCAACCTCGGGCTGCCCGATCGGGTGCTGGCCCAGTCGTTGGACACGCTGTCCGGTGGCCAGCGACGCAGGGTGGAGCTGGCCAGGATCCTGTTCGCCGCCTCGGACGGGTCGGGTGGCCGCTCGGGTACGACTCTGTTGCTCGACGAGCCCACCAACCACCTCGACGCCGACTCGATCAGCTGGCTGCGCGACTTCCTCACCACACACGACGGCGGCCTCGTGGTGGTCAGCCACGATGTCGATCTGCTCGCCGCGGTCGTGAACAAGGTCTGGTTTCTCGACGCGGTGCGCGGCGAGGCGGACGTCTACAACATGGGCTGGCAGCGCTATCTCGACGCGCGCGCCGCGGACGAGAAGCGGCGGCGCCGGGAGCGCGCCAACGCCGAGAAGAAGGCCGGCGCGCTGATGGTGCAGGCGGACCGGATGCGGGCCAAGGCGACGAAGGCCGTCGCGGCGCAGAACATGGCCCGGCGGGCCTCGACCTTGCTGGCGGGGGTGCAGACCGAGCACCGCGCCGAGCGGGTGGCTCGAATCCGCTTCCCGCAGCCCGCCTCCTGCGGGCGGACCCCGCTGACTGCCTGCGGCCTGGCGAAGTCATACGGCTCGCTGGAGATCTTCAGTGGGGTGGACCTGGCGGTGGACCGGGGCAGCCGGGTGGTGGTACTCGGCCTCAACGGCGCCGGGAAGACCACTCTGCTGCGTCTGCTCGGGGGGATGGAGGCCCCGGATGCCGGGCAGGTGGAGGCAGGACACGGCCTGCGGGTCGGGTACTTCGCCCAGGAACACGAAACCCTGGACCTGGACTCCACGGTGTGGGAGAACGTCCGACACGCCGCGTCGGACGCTCCTGAACAGCAGCTGCGGACGCTGCTCGGCGCCTTCCTGTTCCGCGGTGAGCAGTTGGACCAGCCGGCGGGCACGCTCTCCGGCGGAGAGAAGACCCGGCTAGCACTGGCTGCGCTGGTGTCCTCGGCAGCCAATGTGTTGTTGCTCGACGAGCCGACCAACAACCTCGACCCCGCCTCCCGGCAGCAGGTGCTCGATGCACTTCATCAGTACGCGGGCGCAGTTGTGCTGGTGACTCACGACCCAGGCGCGGTACAGGCACTCGGACCCGAGCGGGTCATCTTGCTGCCCGACGGTACCGAGGACCACTGGAGCGCCGAGTACCTCGACTTGGTGCAGCTCGCTTAGCCCGTTACACGATCGGGTGATAGATAATTCCACTTTTAGGCTACTCAGAGTGCCGTACTGATGATCTCGCTGTGATCGCGTAACCCATCCCGATGCAGGTACCGCTCACAGATCCACCCGGAGATCGTCTGGCGGAGATCGCATACCTGGTCGATCATTGCCGGGAGGACCATGACGGGTCCGACCAGTGCTGAAAGGAAGGCGAGTCGAGGTGACCGACCTGAAGAAGGGCAGCCGGATTACTGGCAACGCCCGGGACAAGCTGGCATCGGAACTGAAGAAGAAGTACGAGAAGGGGGCCAGCATCCGGGCGCTCGCGGAGTCGACGGGACGGTCGTATGGCTTCGTGCACAGGGTGCTCTCGGAGTCGGGTGTGACGCTGCGTGGTCGCGGAGGCGCTACCCGAACGAAGAAGAAGTAGCTGCGCTGCACACCATCGATCTTGAGGTAATCGCAATGGGGCAGGGTCGCGCCGCACGTGTCGAGTCAGACCGGCTGCGCGGCCCGCGGCGGTTCATCGCTGCGGTCCCGGTACGAGCTTGTGCTCGCGCCGGCGCGGAACCTGAGCTGAGCTTGCGCACCATCGGAAGGCACCGTGTGGCGCCGCTGCGGCGACGTGGGCCCTGACCGAGGAAGCAGCTATACACTTACAGCGTTGCATCCGAGGCCACTATCGGTTCGCGCATCAAGCGGAGGGGCCTCGATGGACAACTCGTGGAGCCTGCTGTACAGCTCGATGCGCCAGGGCGGCACGCCCCGCGCACTCGCCCCGGGCACGCTCCGCCGGATCGCCGGATTCGCGAAGCCGCACAAGTCGTCCCTGGTTGTCTTCGCTGCGCTGAGCACGGTCTCGGCGGTGCTCGCTGTCGCCACGCCGGTCTTGGCCGGCCGGGTCGTCGACGCCATTGTCGGACGCACCGGGACAGGAGTGGTCATCGGGCTGGCCGCGCTCATCGCCGTGCTCGCGGTGATCGACGCGGGGGTCGGGCTGGCGTCTCGCTGGCAGTCCGCCCGAATCGGTGAGGGGCTGATCCTGGACCTGCGCCGCGCGGTGTTCGAGCACGTGCAGCGGATGCCGGTGGCCTTCTTCACCCGAACCCGCACCGGAGCACTGGTCAGCAGGCTGAACAACGACGTCATCGGCGCGCAGACCGCGTTGACATCCACGCTGTCCGGGCTGGTCACCAACGTGATTCAGTTGGTGCTCACACTGGCGGTGATGCTGACCCTGTCCTGGCAGGTCACAGTGCTGGCGCTGGTGCTGCTGCCGGTCTTCGTGGTCCCGGCGCGCCGGATGGGTACTCGGCTGGCCGACCTGCGCCGCGAGGCGTCGACGCACAACGCGGCGATGACCACCCAGATGACCGAGCGGTTCTCCGCGCCGGGCGCCACCCTGGTGAAACTGTTCGGACGCCCGGAAGCTGAGGCTGCCGAGTTCGGCGACCGCGCTGCGCGGGTTCGCGAGATCGGGGTGCGCAGTGCCATGGCGTCGCGGGTGTTCCTCACCGCGCTGGCCCTCGTCGCCGCGCTGGCGCAGGCTCTGGTCTACGGCCTCGGGGGCTGGCTGGCCCTCCACGGCGACCTCGCCGCCGGCACTGTGGTCAGCCTTGCGCTGTTGCTCACCCGGCTGTACTCGCCGTTGACCGCGCTGGCCAATGCCCGGGTGGACGTGATGACCGCGCTGGTCGCCTTCGAGCGGGTCTTCGAGGTGCTCGATGTCCGTCCGATGATCACCGAGCGGCCGGACGCCCGCACGGTGCCCGCAGGCGAGGTGTCGGTGGAGTTCGATGGGGTGCGTTTCTCCTATCCGTCGGCCGAGCAGGTGTCGCTGGCTTCGCTGGAGGAGGTTGCGACGCTGGACGCGCGCGGCGGCGCCGAGGTGCTACACGAGGTTGATTTCCGGGCTGCGCCTGGCCAGCTGGTAGCGCTGGTCGGCTCCTCGGGTGCGGGCAAGTCCACCATCGCGTCGCTGATCCCGCGGCTCTACGACGTCGACGCCGGTGCGGTGCGGCTGAACGGTGTGGACGTCCGCGACCTGTCCTTCGCGGCGCTGCGGGAGACCGTGGGTGTGGTGACCCAGGACGGGCACCTGTTCCACGACACCATCGCAGGCAACCTGCGCTTCGCCGCACCCACAGCCGGGGACGAGGAGTTGTGGGATGCGTTGCGCCGGGCCCGGCTGGAGCAGTTGGTGCGCTCCCTGCCCGACGGACTGGACACCGTGGTGGGCGACCGTGGGTACCGGCTTTCCGGTGGTGAGCGGCAGCGGCTGACGATCGCCCGACTGCTGCTGGCCCGGCCGCGGGTCGTGATACTCGACGAGGCGACCGCGCATCTGGACTCGGAGTCCGAGTCAGCAGTGCAGGCCGCACTGGCCGAAGCGCTGTACGGACGCACCGCGCTGGTCATCGCGCACCGGCTGTCCACCATCCGCGCCGCGGACCAGATTCTGGTGGTCGAGGGCGGCGTCGTGGTGGAGCGCGGCACCCACAACGAACTGCTCGCAACCGATGGGCGTTACGCGAAGCTGTACCACACCCAGTTCGCCGAACCGGCCGTCATCGCGTAGCCCAGCGTGCACCTGAGGCCGGCACACCGTGCATGTGAGACGGACACGCGGGGGAGGGCGAGATTAGGTACTCCGCCGGACGCTGGCTTCGACCAGGTCGAGTACCGGGCCCAGGTCATCGGCGGGTTGCCCAGTGGCGAGACGGGTGAGCACACCCTCGAGCACCAGCTGCAGGTAGTCGCTGAGCACCTCCAGTGGAACGTCGGTGCGGACTGCGCCGGACTGACTCTGGCGCTCCAGCCGGGCTCGGGTGGCGGTGCTGAGCTCCGCGGACTGCTCGGTCCATCGAGCCTTGAACTCGGGGTCGGTACGTAGCCGGCGGCTGACCTCCAGCCGGGTGCTGAGCCACTCCGCGGGGCCGGGTGCACCGGCACCGGTGACCACGTCGCGCATCACCTGTACCAGCCCCTGCTCGCCGACCACCTCCGCCATCCGCCGGGCGTCGTCCCCGGCCAGTGCGAGGAACAGGGACTCCTTGTCGCCGAAGTGGTGGAAGATCGCGCCCCGCGACAGGCAGGTGGCTTCTTCCAGGCGGCGAACCGTTGCGCCTTCGTAGCCGTACAGAGCAAAGCACCGTCGTGCGGCATCCAGGATCTGTCTGCGGCGGGCTTCCATCTGGTCCTGGCTGATTCGAGGCATTGGGGAAGGATAGGCCTGAAGAAATACGTATGTACGGCTTGGTGTAACGCTGCGGCTGTCAGAGCAACTGGGTAGCGTGGCTGTGCGTCCCTCATACCGGCAGAAGAAGGTGCGGATCGCGTGACGGCACGGGTACCGATCTTGTCGGCTGCTGCCCCAGCGGCGGCACCACCGACGGTTCTGCGCACTCGGGAGGAGGCGGAGGTCTACGTCGCCTCGATCTGCTTCAAACATGGACCCCCGAAGCTGCTCGGCGCCGAGCTCGAGTGGGTGGTGCAGCACTCCGGGAACCCCCACCGCCCACTACAGGCCGGCCACCTAGCTGACGCGCTCGGCCCGCATGCTCCAGGTTCCCTCGTCCCCGACAGTGCCCAGAGTCCTCTTCCACACGGATCCACCGTCACCGTTGAGCCCGGTGGTCAGCTGGAGATCTCCAGCCCACCGTGCGCCTCCCTGACCGACCTCATCGCCACAGTGGACGGCGATACCGCCGCATTGACCGATCTGCTCGATCCCGCAGGCTTGGTCCTCACCGCTGCAGGCTCTGATCCTTATCGCCCGTCCCGTCGGCTGATCGATATCCCGCGTTATGCCGCGATGGAGACCGCCTTCGACCGAATCGGCCCGATGGGCCGGGCCATGATGTGCTCCACCGCTGCCGTTCAGGTGTGCCTGGACGCAGGCACCGCAACCGAGGTGGCGCAGCGCTGGGCCGCACTGCATGATCTGGGTCCCGTGCTACTCGCCGCGTTCGCCAACTCGCCTTGGCTGGCTGGTGAGCGTACCGGCTGGGCGTCCTCCCGGATGCAGGCCTGGTTCGCCCTGGACCCGGTGCGTACGATTCCCAGCCCGGTGTGCCCTGCCACGCCTGCGGACTGGGACCCGGCTGCGGACTGGGCCCGCCGGGCGTTGGACACCCCGCTGCTGTGCCTGCGTCGCACCGGTGGGAGCTGGGAGGTACCGACCGGGGTCACCTTTGCCGACTGGCTGTCCGGGGCGTTGCCCGATCCACCCAGCATCGCCGATCTGGACTATCACCTGACCACGCTGTTCCCCCCGGTCCGGCCGCATGGCCACCTCGAGGTCCGTTACCTGGACACTCAACCGGCCGGGCAATGGCTGGTGCCGGTGGCGGTGGTGGCCGCGCTGCTGGCGGACCCCGCGGTCACATCCGCCGCCCGTGATGCCTGCGCCCCTGCAGTGGGGCGATGGCTCGAGGCGGCCGAGCACGGCCTGCGGGACGACGTGCTGGCCGCCGCAGCGGCGACGGTGTTCGACCTGGCCTGCCGCGCTCTTCCGGTGCTCGATGCCCCGGCAGGGGTGCGCATGCTCGTGGAGGAGATCACCGACATCCGGGTCCGACGCGGACGTTGCCCCGCCGACGAGTTCGAAGACGGACTGGCCGGCGGGGGTACCGAGCGTCGCAACGGGACCCGAGCACGCCAACCCCGAGGACACACCGGAGGTCAGCTGCTGTGAGCGAGCCGATGATCGAGCTGGGCACCGCCGCCTTGCGCGACCGCCTTGCCGCCGAACTGGCGCGCACCCGCGCCCGGAGCGCGGCATTGACCGATGCGGTGGACGACGGCGAACTGGTCCGCCAGCACTCCCACATCATGTCCCCGCTGGTCTGGGACCTCGCCCACATCGGTAACCAGGAGGAGCTCTGGCTGGTCCGCGATGTGGGCGGGCGCGATCCGGTCCGCGCGGACATCGACCACCTCTACGATGCGTTCAAACACCCCCGGTCCGACCGGCCCGCGCTGCCGCTGCTCGGCCCCGCCGAGGCGAGGCGATACGTGGGCGAGGTGCGCGACAAGGTGCTCGACGTGCTGGAACGCAGTCCCCTGGAAGGGCGGCGGCTGGTGGAGCACGGGTTCGCCTTCGGGATGATCGTGCAGCACGAGCAGCAACACGACGAGACGATGCTGGCCACCCATCAGCTCCGGATGGGGGCCGGCGCCCTGCACGCACCTGCCCCCCGGCCGGAGCGTGCGACGGGCCTGCCCGCCGAGGTGTTGATCCCGGCGGGGGAGTTCACCATGGGTACCTCGACCGAGCCATGGGCGCTGGACAACGAGCGCCCGGCTCATCCGGCCCGGACCGATGCCTTCTGGCTGGACACCACCCCGGTGACCAACGGCGAATACCTGCGGTTCCTCGCCGACGGTGGTTATGACGATCCGCGGTGGTGGAGCCGGTGGGGTTGGGCACACCGGTGTGCGGCGGAGCTGGTCGCACCGCAGTTCTGGTATCGAGAGGGTGAGACGTGGTGGCGCACCCGGTTCGGGGTCACCGAGCTGATTCCGCCCGACGAGCCTGTCCTGCACGTGTGCTTCTTCGAGGCCGAGGCCTATGCGGCGTGGGCGGGCAAGCGCCTGCCGACCGAGGTGGAGTGGGAGAAGGCCGCCCGGTTCGACCCGGTCAGCGGGCGGTCCCGGCGCTTTCCCTGGGGTGATGAAGACCCCACACCGGCGCACGCCAACCTCGGACAGCGGCATCTGCAGCCCGCCCCGGCGGGCAGCTATCCGGCCGGAGCGTCCCCGCTGGGTGTGCATCAGATGATCGGTGACGTGTGGGAGTGGACCTCCGCCGGCTTCTCCGGCTACCCGGGCTTCGCACCGTTCCCGTACAAGGAGTACTCGCAGGTGTTCTTCGGCGGTGACTACCGGATGTTGCGCGGCGGCTCCTTCGGCACCGACGCGGCGGCCTGCCGGGGGACCTTCCGGAACTGGGACCACCCGATCCGCAGGCAGATATTCACCGGCTTGCGCTGCGCCAGGGACGCCGCGCAGACCGATCTCGGCTGATCGCCGGTTCGACGACAGATGTGTCGCCATCTGGCCTGGCTGGGGCCACCGGTCGAGTTGGCCGCGCTGCTGCTGGATCCGCCGCACTCACTGCTCCGGCAGAGTTTCGCCCCGATCGACATGCGCGGCGGCGGTACCGTGAACGCGGACGGCTTCGGCGCGGGCTGGTATCCCGAAGGGGGTGGCGGGGCGCCGATCCGGTACCGGCGGGCGGTCCCGATCTGGGCCGACTCCTCGTTCGCCGCGCTGGCCCGCGACGTGCGCAGCGGTGCGGTGCTCGCTGCCGTTCGGTCGGCCACGGTCGGGATGCCGGTGGTGGAGACCGCGTGCGCCCCTTTCGCGACCGATCGCTGGTTGTTCAGCCACAACGGGGTGGTCACCGGCTGGCCGCGCAGCATGGCCGGGCTGGCCGCGCGGCTGCCGGTGACCGACCTGCTCACTCTCGAGGCACCCACCGACTCCGCGCTGCTGTGGGCGCTGGTCCGCGATCGGCTGGCGGCTGGGCAGGCACCCGCCGCCGCCCTCGCTGCGGTGGCTGCCGACGTGCTCGCCGCTGCCCCGGGCTCGCGGCTGAACCTGCTGGTCACCGACGGCACCGTGGTCGCCGCGACCGCGGTGCACCACGCGCTGTGGGTGCGTGCCGGTGGCGGAAACGTGCTGGTCAGCTCCGAACCGACCGACCAGGTCGCCGGGTGGGCGCCGGTACCCGATGGCCATCTGCTCACCGCGACGCGATCCACCGTGGACGTCGCGCCGATCCCTGCGACATGTGCTGAGGAGCCATGACCACACCTGTACTCGAGATCCACCTGTCCGATTCCGACGCTGCTGACGCCCTGCACCACGACGTGCGCGCAGGGCTGTCCGCCGACCCCAAGTGGCTGCCGCCCAAGTGGTTCTACGACGCGCGTGGCAGCGAGTTGTTCGAGCAGATCACTACGTTGCCCGAGTACTACCCGACTCGGACGGAACGTGAGCTGCTGCGGCGCAGTGCGAGCGAGATCGCCGGGCAGGCGGGTGCGGACACCCTCGTGGAGCTCGGCTCAGGTTCCTCGGAGAAGACCCGTTTGCTGCTCGACGCGCTCACCGCGACCGGGTCACTGCAGCGGTTCGTCCCGCTGGACGTATCGGAGTCGGCGCTGCGCGGCGCGATGACGGCGGTGGCACAGGAATACCCGCAGCTCATCGTGCACGGGGTGGTCGGCGACTTCACCCAGCATCTGGAGCTGCTGCCCTGCGAGCAGACCGGACGCAGGCTGGTGGCCTTCCTGGGTGGCACCATCGGCAACCTGCTGCCGCCTGAGCGGGCCGGGTTCTTCACTTCGCTACGTGCCGTACTGGAGCCCGGTGAGCTGCTGCTACTCGGCGCCGGCCTGGCCACCGACCCCGCGGTGCTGGTGCCCGCCTACGACGACGCCGCCGGGGTGACCGCCGAGTTCAACCGCAACGTGCTGCATGTGCTCAACCGCGAGCTCGGGGCCGACTTCGACGTGGCGTCCTTCGACCACGTGGCGGTGTGGGAGCCCGAGCAGGAGTGGATCGAGATGCGGCTACGGGCCCGCCGCGCGATGACCGTGCGACTGCCCGCGGTGAACATGACCGTGACGTTCACTGCGGGCGAGGAGATGCTGACCGAGATATCGGGGAAGTTCCGGCGCGAGCGGCTCACGGCGGAGCTGACCGAGTGCGGGTTCACCGACCGCGCCTGGTGGACCGACCCCGATGATCGGTTCGCTCTGGTGCTCGCCGCAGCAGCATGACCGCTTGGCGCACGCTCTGTTGACATTCCAATCACCCACTGTAAGCGTTCAGGCACGCAGGGGGCGGGGTGGAAGGTCCATCAGCACGAGTGCTGGTCATCGTCGATTGTTGATCATCGTTGCTGTGCCGCCTGCCGCGTGGGGGAGGTGGGGGTGCTCGGAATGACACGACCTGGTTCGGTGACTCTCGAGGTGGTCGCCGGCCATGCCGGGGTGTCCAGGCAAACGGTGTCCAACGCGCTCAATGCGCCCGGCAAGCTGCGCCCGGAGACGTTGCGACGGGTGCAGGAGTCGATCGCAGCGTTGGGCTACCGGCCGGATCGGCACGCCCGCAGCCTGCGTACCCGCGCGGCTGGGGCGCTCGGCTACGGCATACCGCCGGGCGGGACCGGTGGTCTCGCCGATCGGTTCCTGCCCGCGCTCTGCCACGCCATCGAGACGTCCGGGCGCGAACTGCTGCTGTTCGCGGCACCGTCGGGCCGGGAGGGGTTGCCCGCCTATGCCGAACTTCTCTCCCAGGGCTTGGTCGACGGGTTCGTGCTCTCGCACGTCATACCCGGTGACGCCCGGCACGGCTGGCTGACCCGGCGCGGGGTGACGTTCGCCTCGGTCGGGCGGATCTGGATCACCGAGCAGACCGGGCCGTGGGTGGACGTCGACCACGCGGCCACCACCGGTGTCGCGGTGCGTCATCTGTACGGTCGCGGGCACCGCCGGATCGCACTACTGGGCTGCCCTGCCGGTCCAGGGGTTGCCGAGGACCGGGTAGCTGGCTGGCGGCGGGCCTGCCGTGCCCTCGGGTTGCCGGACAGCGAACAGCTGCTGGCCCGGGCAGCGGACGGGATCGTGGGGGGCCGGGCGGGCACCGCGCGGTTGCTCGATGCCGAGCCAGGCCCCACTGCGGTGGTCGCGGTGAGCGACGACCTGGCGCTGGGCGCGCTGGACGCGATCGCCGAGCGCGGCCTGCGGGCCGGGCCGGATGTCGCGGTCACCGGGGTCGGGGACTCGGCCGTCTGCGCTGCGGCTCGGCCTGCGCTGACCACTGTCCGGCTGCCCGTCGAAGAGATGGCACGCCGGGCCGTCCGACTGCTCGACGGTGCGGCGGTGCCCGTTCTCGCGGGTTCCCCAGGGGTACTTCTGGCACCGAGCCTCATCGTCCGGGAGAGCACCCCACCGCCCGGTGCGGCATAGTCGGATAGTGCCGCGTGTGGCCTCCTTCCCGCTGATCCGGGAACCGCCTGGCGCGCGCCGCAGGCGGCACCGACCTCGTCGAGATTCTCCTGCTACGTCACTTTCGTCTCCGTCGAGGAAGGGCACAGTTAATTGCGCTCTTGACGCCCAACCGGACTCACCGCATAATCGAGTTAGTTATAGTATTGTACGACGAAGCACTGTCGAGAGCGGGGACGAGTCGTGATCGATCTTGACGTTCCGTTCCTCAAGCAATCCTTCGAGTTCGACTGTTGGTATGCATCGTTAAGAATGCTGGTCAAGTTCCGCGACGGAGACGATGCTGAACCTGTCGGACATCCAACCGCTGAGGTCGAGGGGGTGACTCGCCAGTCCGAACGCACCGAGATCAGGGAGGATGCGAAGCGTCAGGGCGCCCATCCAGGGTCGTATGGGGTGCGCCAGAAGCTGAAGCCGTTCCCTTCACGGGGGCTCAAGCAGGACGAGTTCGATCAACTGGCCGGCCACAATGGCCTGACGGCACCACTTCTGCCGCCTCGGGACACGAAGGCCGCGACGGGAGGATGGACCAGCGCCCAGCTGGAATCCCTCATGCGCATCCACGGTCCCTTGTGGTGCGCTTTCGGCTACGGACACATAGTCGTGCTCAAGGGTATCGATGATCAGGGCCAGGCAATAGTACACGACCCGCAAGGAAAACCCGATACTCCCTACCCGATGGGCAACTTCAACAACCTTCTGACGTGGCAGCCTAACGGTGTCATGTATTTGCCTGCTGTTCCCAACCAGGCGGCTTACGATCCAACCTGAGGGCTGGCCGGAGCCCTCACCGACGGTGCACCATTCCGCGCAGCACGTACTGCAGGATCCCGCCGTTGCGGTAGTAGTCCGCCTCGCCGGGGGTGTCGATGCGCAGTACCGCGTCGAACTCCACTGGCTTGCCCTTCTCGGGAGTCGCTGTGACGTGCACCGCCCGCGGAGTGACGCCGTTGTTGAGTTCGGTGACGCCGGTGATGTCGAAGGTCTCGGTACCGTCCAGGCCCAGCGTCGACGCCGACTCACCGCTCGGGAACTGCAGCGGGAGCACGCCCATCCCGATCAGGTTGGAGCGGTGGATGCGCTCGAAGGACTCGACGATCACCGCGCGGACGCCGAGCAGCAGGGTGCCTTTGGCCGCCCAGTCCCGGGACGATCCCGATCCGTATTCCTTGCCTCCCAGGACCACCAGCGGGATCCTCGCCGAACGGTAGCGCTGCGCCGCGTCATAGATGGTTGCCTGCTGCCCGCCGGCGGTGAAGTCACGGGTGAAGCCCCCGCTGACGGGCGTGTCGGAGATCGAGTCCAGCAGTAGATTGCGCAGCCGGATGTTGGCGAAGGTGCCGCGGATCATCACCTCGTGGTTGCCCCGGCGGGATCCATACGAGTTGAAGTCCTTGCGCTCGACACCTCGCTCGGCGAGGTAGTGACCAGCAGGTGAGTCCGCCTTGATCGCCCCGGCGGGGGAGATGTGGTCGGTGGTCACCGAGTCACCCAGCAATGCCAGGACTTGCGCTCCGGTGATGTTCTCTACCGGCTCCGGCGTGGCGGACATGCCCTCGAAGTACGGTGGCCTGCGGACGTAGGTCGACTCCGAGTCCCAGGTGAAGGTCTCGCCCTCCGGGGTCGGGAGCGACTGCCAGCGATCATCCCCGGCGTAGACGTCGGCGTAGTCCTTGGTGAACATCTCCTGGCTGATCACGGATTCGATCACCCGCTGGATCTCCTCGGGTGAGGGCCAGATGTCGGCCAGGTAGATCGGGCTGCCGTCCTTGTCGTGCCCCAGCGGGGTGGCGTCGAAGTCGAAGTCCATCGTCCCGGCCAGCGCATAGGCGATCACCAGCGGAGGCGAGGCGAGGTAGTTCATCTTCACGTCCGGATTGATCCGGCCCTCGAAGTTACGGTTGCCCGACAGCACGCTGACCACCGCGAGGTCACCGTCGTGCACGGCCTGCGAGACCTCCTCGGGCAGCGGTCCCGAGTTTCCGATACAGGTGGTGCAGCCGTAGCCGACCAGGTGGTAGCCGAGCTTCTCCAGGTACGGCCACAGGCCGGCCTTCTCGTAGTAGTTGGTGACCACCTGGGAACCGGGCGCCATCGAGGTCTTCACCCACGGCTTGGTGGTCAGGCCCCGCTCCACCGCGTTGCGGGCCAGCAGTGCGGCGCCGAGCATCACCGACGGGTTGGACGTGTTGGTGCATGAGGTGATCGAGGCGATCACCACCGCACCATGGTCGATCTCGTATTCGGCGCCGTCGGCGGCTCGCACCACTGTGGGAGCACTGCTGCGTCCGTTCGCATCGGTCGCGGCGGAGAACATCGGGCGGGGTGCCCCGGCGCCGTTACCGCTGCTCACCGCGGGTGAATCACTGGCCGGGAAGGACTCGACACCCGCCTCGTCCACCGTGGACCGCCCACCGGCGGCGTAGTCAACCAGGGTATGACGGAATGCGCTCTTGGCATCGGAGAGCGAGATTCGGTCCTGTGGACGCTTGGGCCCGGCGATCGAAGGGACCACAGTGGACAGGTCCAGCTCGATGTAGTCGGAGTAGCCGGCCTCCCGGCTGGGGTCATGCCAGAGGCCCTGTTCCTTGGCGTAGGCCTCGATCAGCGAGATCTGCTCGGGGGAGCGCCCGGTGAGCCTCAGGTAACGGAGAGTTTCGTCGTCGATCGGGAAGATCGCGCAGGTGGAGCCAAACTCCGGGCTCATGTTGCCGATGGTGGCCCGGTTGGCCAGCGGCACCCTGGCCACGCCCTCGCCGTAGAACTCGACGAATTTCCCGACCACGCCGCGGTGGCGCAGCATCTCGGTGATGGTGAGCACGACGTCGGTGGCGGTGGCCCCGGGTGGGATGGCACCGGTCAGCTTGAAGCCCAGCACCTGAGGGATGAGCATCGACACGGGCTGACCGAGCATGGCCGCTTCCGCCTCGATGCCGCCCACGCCCCAGCCCAGCACGCCCAGTCCGTTGACCATCGTGGTGTGGCTGTCGGTACCCACCACTGTGTCGGGGTAGGCCTGGCCGTCCCTTGTCATCACGGTGCGCGCCAGGTGCTCGATGTTGACCTGATGCACGATGCCGGTGCCCGGTGGGACGACCTTGAACTCGTCAAAAGCCCCTTGACCCCAGCGCAGGAACTGGTAGCGCTCCCGGTTGCGTTCGTACTCCAGGTTGACATTGCGCTCGAATGCGTCTGAACGGCCGAACACCTCGGTGATCACGGAGTGATCGATGACCAGCTCGGTCGGAGCGAGCGGGTTGACCGCCTGTGGATCACCGCCGAGCTCAGCGACCGCCTCGCGCATGGTGGCCAGGTCGACCACGCATGGGACCCCGGTGAAGTCCTGCATGATCACTCGAGCCGGGGTGAACTGGATCTCGATGGACGGCTCGGCCTGCGGGTCCCACCTGGCGAGCGCCTCGATATGCGCCCTCGTGACGCCGGCGCCGTCCTCGATGCGCAGCAGGTTCTCCAGCAATACTTTGAGGCAGTAGGGCAGCACGCGCCACGAAGTTCCTACCGCGGCATCGAGCGCGGCCAGGCGGAAGACCTCATACGAGGCATCGCCGACGATGAGGGAACCGCGGGTGCCGAGACTGTCGGCGCTGCGTGCTGCTCGGGTCACGGGCAACTCCTGGGTCGTGACAAGGGGGCGTGCAGTGACGGGAGGAGTCTGAAGCATCCGTTGACCGGCTGTTCAGCCTGCCCTCACGCCATAAACAGTACGCTCGTCCTGTATTGGATTCTATTCCCTGTGCCCGGTGGGGCAAGGCAGCTTCGCTCTCGCAGGTGACCCTCGTCCCGACCACCCGCCGGATCAGTCGGCGGTAGTGACGAGCACCGGTTCGTACGTCCTTGGCGCGGATGTGCCGGAGACGCTCCGGAACTGACTGAGTACGGATTGTAACCATATCGAGGGGGCTGATCCCGTTCGTGACGTCGGTCATAGCCTGATCTCAACCTCAGCACACCGGACCAGCCACTGACCCCATCGTGGAACGAGTTACGCCGGAGGTAGCAGCCATGCGGGTGCCCCTGACCGTCGCCGATTTTCTCGCTCGTGGCGAGACCGCCTTCGCGGCATCCGTCGCGGTAGTGGATGAGCCCGCGCAGCCGACCTCGCTGATACCTGCCACAACCTATCGGGAGCTGGGCAGGCGGGCCCGCGCCTGGCAGGCCGGGCTGGACGCACTCGGGGTGGGTGAGGGCGAGCGGGTGGCTGTGGTCAGCCATAACTCCGCCCGGCTCTTCGAACTGCTGCACGCGGTGCCCGCCAGCGGCCGGATCTGCGTGCCGGTGAACTTCCGGCTGCGCTCCGACGAGGTGAACTACATCGTGTCGCACAGCGGCTCGTCGGTGCTGCTGGTCGATCCCGAGCTCGACGAGGCGCTCAAGGGAGTGGTGGTCCCGCATCGCTTCGTGCTCGGCGGCGAGACCGACGAGCTCGTGATGCGGTTCGACACCGAGCCGCGCCCGTGGACCGAACCGGACGAGGACGCCACGGCCACGATCAACTACACCTCGGGCACCACCGCGCGGCCCAAGGGAGTGCAGCTGACCCACCGCAACGTCTGGATCAATGCGGTGACCTTCGCGATGCATGTCCGCGCCTGGGAGCGTGACGTCTACCTGCACACCCTGCCGATGTTCCACTGCAACGGCTGGGGCATGCCGTTCGGGCTCGCCGGGCTGGGGGCCAAGCAGGTCGTGCTGCGCAAGGTGGACGGTGCGGAGATCCTGCGGCGGGTCGACGAGCACGGCGTGACTCTGATGTGCGGCGCACCGGCGGTGTGGAACGCGGTGCTCGACGCGGCCACCGGATGGGAGGGCGAGATACCCGGTCGCGGGACGGTCCGGCTGGTCTGCGCGGGTGCGCCACCGCCCACCAAGACCATCCAGCGGATCGGCGAAGACCTGGGCTGGGAGTTCATCCAGTTGTATGGGCTCACCGAGACCGCGCCGCTGCTCACTTTCAACCGCGCTGCGCAGGCCGACGACGATCTGCCTGCCGAGGACCGGGCCCGCAGGTTGTCCCGGGCCGGGGCGCCTGCGCTGGGCGTGCGGATCAGCACCGCGGAGTCCGGTGAGGTGCTGGCTCGCTCCAATGTGGTGATGAATGGCTATTGGCAGAACCCGGAAGCCACCAGCGAGGTGTTGGTGGATGGCTGGTTCCATACCGGCGACGGCGGATCGGTCGATGAGCAGGGCTATCTGTCTATCTCCGACCGGAAGAAAGACGTGATCATCACCGGCGGCGAGAACGTGTCGTCGATCGAGGTCGAGGACTGCGTATTCAGTCATCCTGCGGTGGCCGAGGTCGCGGTGATCGGTGTGCCGTCGCAGCGGTGGGGCGAGACGATCAAGGCACTGGTCGTGGTGAGCGAGGGCGAACACGTCACCGAGGACGAGATCATCAAACACTGCAAGGCCCGGTTGGCCGGCTACAAAGCGCCTACCTCGGTGGAGTTCCGTCAGGAGATCCCGCGCACGGCCACCGGGAAGATCCAGAAGTTCAAGCTCCGCGAGGAGTACTGGTCGGGGCGGGATCGGCAGGTGAACTGACTCCTGACGGCTGTCCGCAGCGGCGCCTGCCCGGTCATCGGCTGAC
>JBOHGD010000002.1:0-68101 GCA_050699955.1 Pseudonocardiaceae bacterium
CGAACTCCTCGGCGCGCCGATTCCGCTGGGCCTGGGTGGCCGGTAGACACAGAGTCCTCCCGGCCAACCAGCAAAGCCCCAGCTCAGGATGCTTCCACGGCCACTAAGATCAAGTAAGTTCGGACTAAGGATCGAGCGTCACCTGCGCGACCATACGGCACCATCGGTTCCGCTGCTGGTCAGAGACCGTGCGTCCGTAAAATGATCATACGGGGTAGGCGTCCGCGTGGTCTGGGGATCCGCTGTAAGCGTCGGGTCAAACGACAGATTGATCAATGGCCGGTCAGCCGGATGGTCCCTTCGAGACGGCCGACGCGGAGCCTCTCCAGAAACGACCGTGCGATCTCTCTGGACGGTCAGGACTCGTCCGCACAACCAGGGAGGGTGTCGGGTTGTCGCGCTGCCGCCAGCCAGGGTCTGCACCGTCGCCGTCATGCGTTCTAGCTGTACTGGTTGGTGCACCCGGTAGGATTCGAACCCACACTGGACGGGTGTTCGGTTCGTTACTTTCTCACGGTTCGTGGCGGTCACTGGTGATGTGTTTTGGCTAGTCAGCCGCTTGATCGACTTCCGTGGCGCTGGCCCGTGATCGGCGGAGATCGATTCTAAGCGTGACGGCCTGGGTCTGATCGGCGACGTCATCGACGTACTGGCTGACCGGGCGAATCCGGTCCCGGAACACGTCGCCCGCCTGGCCCTGCCACTCCGACTCCGATTCCGACCGCGCGGTGAAAAACGACGCCCCCGCCCGGATGGTGCCGTCAGCGAGACGGGTCAGCTGGTCAGCGCTCGCGCGACGAGTTCTCGTCCCCGGCCACGCGAAGATCGATCCCCATCAGCGCGGCCCCACGATGTGGGATTCGAACACCAAGCGATAGCGACTTCCTGCACCCAGCCCACGACACCGGCCACGAGACACGCAAGCGTGCACCAAAGTCGAGACGCAACCCATGATCGGCCACCCGGCTGGTGGTTATTGCTTGGCCAGCGAGGTCGCCAGTTCAGCCACGGGTTCAGGGTCACCGTAGCCGCGTCCGGATGTGCGCGGGCCCGGCCCGGATCGAATGATCCTGGGCCGGGATTCGTCTGCCGCTCAGCTCGTCATGCTGGCGAACATGCCGGGCTCGTAGGAACCCGCCGGGGTGCGCACGATCACGTTGACCCGGTTGGCCGCGTTGATCAGGGCGACCAGACAGACCAGCGCGGCGATCTGGTCGTCGTCGTAGTGCTTGCGCACCTGGGCACAGGTCTCGTCGGACACGCCGTGGTGGGCGTCGGCCAGCCGGGTGCCCTCCTCAGCGAGCGCCAGCGCGGCCCGCTCAGCCTCGGTGAACAAGGTGGCCTCGCGCCAGGCGGCGACCAGGTTGAGCCGGACCGGGGTTTCACCGGCGGCCGCGGCCTCCTTGGTGTGCATGTCGACGCAGAAACCGCAGCCGTTGATCTGGCTGGCGCGCAGCGCCACCAGCTCCTGCGTGGACTTCGGCAGCGTCGACTGTGCGATCACCAGGCTGGCGTTGGCGAACCGCTTGCCGAACTTGGCGGCGATCTCGTTGGTGAACATGTTGAATCGGGCGTCCATGACTTCGTCCTCACTCGTGGTGTTGCGTGCTGCTGCGCTGAACGAACACCAGACGCCGGCCACCCGATCCTTGTGACAGCGCCGGTGACGTGACGCGCGCCACAAGCAAGTGGCTACATCGGTGATATCTGACGCACCGCAGCTCACGACGCTGCCTCGGCGTCACGTCATTTGGCAACGGACAACAAGGATTTTCTACCCTCTCAATGTCACAAAACGGCGGGGCCCGGCGTCTGTTAGGTGACACGGTCGAGAGTGAACAGGAGGTACCCATGGCCGGCACGTCGCAGACCGCGCCCGAAGATCGCAGCAGGAGCGGAAGCCGGGACGACCGCCCGGACCGCGCCACCGAGGCGTTCCTCGCCCACCGCAACCTGCTGTTCACCGTCGCTTACGAGATGCTCGGCTCGGCCGCCGACGCGGAGGACGTCCTCCAGGAGACCTGGCTGCGGTGGGCCGAGGTGGACCTCGACACCGTCCAGGCTCAGCGCGCGTACCTGGTCCGGATCACCACCCGCCAGGCACTCACCCGGCTGCGGACGCTCGGCCGCCGCAGGGAGTCCTACGTCGGTCCCTGGCTGCCCGAGCCGCTGCTCACCGCGCCCGACGTGGCCGAGGACCTCGAGTTGGCCGACAGCGTCTCGATGGCGATGCTGCTGGTCCTGGAGACCCTCACGCCGACCGAGCGGGCGGTGTTCGTGCTGCGCGAGGTGTTCGATCTGACCTACGACGAGATCGCCGAAGCCGTCGGCAAGAACCCGGCCGCGGTCCGCCAGATCGCCCACCGGGCACGGGCACACGTCGCCGCACGCCGACCGCGCGGGACCGTTTCTCCGGCCGTGACCCGAGACGCGCTCGAGGCCTTTCAACGGGCGGTCGAAACGGGCGAGCTGCAACACCTGCTCGACATCCTCGCGCCGGATGTCGTCCTCCTGGGTGACGGTGGCGGAATCGTGCAGGCCGTGCCGCGACCCGTCGTGGGGGCCGACAGAGTGGCCCGCGTGCTGGCCGCCGGGCTGGGCAGGATCGCCGCGGCGTCGCTGCAGCCGGCACAGGTCAATGGCTACCCGGCGCTGATTCTCCGGCGGGGCGGCGAGATCGACACCGTCGTTGCGGTGCGCATCGACGACGGCCTCATCACCGGGCTCTACGCCGTGCGCAATCCCGAGAAGCTGTCGCATATGGAGCGGGAGACCGCCCTGCGCCGCTGAGTCCGGGGCCCCTCGGAAACGAACAACACAACCGGCATCTCCACCTGCACGTCGCTGCTGGCGACGGCGTAGCAAGGTTAGTTTCACAGTGCTGATCCGACTCAGTCAGACGGTCCAGAGTGGACAGCCGCGCTCGAACATCCGACAATGCCGCCGACCGCGTATGAACTGCGCTCTTGCCGAATGCCGGACCTTGCTGAACTGGTCTCGCGGGTTCTGCGGGAGCCATCCGCCGCGCACACCGAAAAACGTCGCGTGCAGCCGCTCGGGATGAAAGACTGCCGCGCTCCGAAGACGACCGTGCCGATGCCGATCCGTGTTGGCGCGGATGTGGGACCGCCAGGTCGCGGCGCGGGCAGTGCGGGCGGACGTGGCTCGACCCGCAGCGGGCTCGCCGTGCCGGGCACGGCCTCGACCACGCCGGGCTTCGCGCAGGGTGAGGTGTCGCCGTTGGACGTCGCCCCACGGGGCAGGCAGGTGGACACGCCGCCCTCCGAACACCGGTCACCGACATGTCTCGGGGTGCGGGGGCTGTGCACGCGATCTCATGTACGTGATCCGCTGATCTTGCAGGGTAGGGCGGCCCATAAGTCTGCCCACTTCGGCCCCGCCGACGCCCTCGGCGCCCGCGACGCGAAAGAGGCCCTCGAACTCACGGACGCCCGCCGTCCGCTAGGCATCGATCACCAATAAACCGCCGGAGTGGCTCCTCTGGGAGCAACGCACGCACATCGGCATGTGCGTAGGTGACGCGCGATCGGTGGCATAGCGGACGCTTGATCCTGCGACTGCGGGGATGCGACAATGCCGGCCCTGGTCAGACGTCGGCCTGGTCAGACGTTGGCGATCTGCACGAAGACGCCGGCGGTCTGGCTCATCTCGATAATGGTGTTCTGACCGGAGTCGGTGTACAGGTGCCAGTCGTTGCCGCCGGCTGGGTCCTCGGCGGTGAAGTGGCGCGTGGCGGTGACGGCGCCGCCACGGGCGGCGCCCCAGGTGTCTTGATGCAGCCCCCAGGTCACCCACACGGTGTGGATCTTGTCAGCGCTTCCTGCCTGCTTCAGCAGCGCTTCGGCGGCCGCACGCGCAGCGGCATTGCCGCCCGTGAAGGTCCGCTTCTTCTTCAGCGAGGCCAGAGTCTGGTCGATGATTTCCTGCAGCTCCTCGGTGGTCGAGTTGACGAAGAAGCCGTCGCCAGGTGCGGCGACCGTCGGGTGCTGCTCGCGGAACACCGCGAGATTCTGGTAGTTGGGGCGGGTTTTGAGCATCAGGTCCTCCGATGGCCGGAGCACTGCGCGATGATCGAAGATCAACATTCGGTCAGTGCCGGACCGGTGGGTGGGCACACCGGTCCGGCACGCGATCACAGGCCGGCTAGGAGCAGAACAGCCCTAGAAGGCACTTTTTGATGCTCACCTTGTCGATCACCGGTCCGTAGGCGGTGGGCGTGGTGCTCCTGAACTCCACGGTGGCGTTCGGCCCCGGTGAGGTGAAGGACGCCGTCTCGGGTCGGTATCCCATAGTGGACCGAGACTTTCCGCTGGTGCCGAAGGAGAAGTTTTGAATGGGAGTCCCGTCGACCAGGACCTGCCCTGTCTTCACGGTCGGGCCACCATCGGGGTTTCCGGCCAGGCAGTAGGTGATCACATAGGTGAACAGAGGCAGCGGGAGCGCGTCGGTCTCGACCGTTCTCGCGACGCCGCCTTCAAGTCCGGTCCCGGAGCCGTTGCTGCCGCTGAGGTCGACGGACTGAACGCCGTCTGCGGCCTGCCAGAAGCCCTTCCCGATGAGGTCGACGTTGTTTTGTGAGACGGTCCAAGGCCCGATCGTCTGACCCTTGGAGAGAGTCCGGAACGTGTTGGGGGTAACAACCGGTGTCTCGAAGCTGTCACCGGGGGCGTTGCGACAACCCTCCGAAGAACCACCCGAACCACCCGAACCGCCGCCAGACACCGTTGTCGCGGCATTCGACGAGGGTGCCAGTGCGACACCAAGCCCACCCAGGGCGCCGATCATCCCCAGGCCAAGGACGAGTCGTCGCAACGAAGCCCTTGCACTGCCCATAGCAAGATCACATCCATCCGTTTGGCGCGCCGTGGCGTAAATAGCGAAAAGCCGAGATGGAGATGAGAGAGACATGCCCCGTGCCTCTTCGTGGCGGAACAGTACCTCAACGTGATCATCCCGTCACCCCCTCGATCGGGCTAGATCACGACGCGGAAACCTGCAGGTAATCTTACTCTCAGTAGTATGGGCTGCCTCGGCGACACCATCGTCCCCGCAGGCGTGACAGCAGATCACACTGCCGGGACGCGGCTGACACGGTAGGTGGTCTCCAGGTCAGGTAGCGCGGTCAGCAGGTTTCCAATAAGTTAACGGGACTGATTCGACAGCCCCACAGCCGATCAACTCGTTCGAGGAAGGTGCGCGGACCAGCTTCTGGAACACCGGGCACGAGTCAGTCGGGACAGCAGGGACGACAGCACTCGGATGAGATCTCAAGACCTCGATCGACATCCGGAGATCCCCAGGCCCTATGAATCGTATTCGGGACAGGAGTTCGTCTGCGAACTGTGCGGTTCATGCGAGGGCAGGAACTGTACCGGTCCTGACCAGCAGTTTCACGATCCGTCCCTGGTCGTCTCGGCGCGTGTGATGCTGTAGCAGGCTGGCTGCGGCGCGCGCCCAAGTCAGGCGCGCCGGCGAGTCGCTCGCTGGGTTGTCGTTGTCGTGGCGCGCGGTCAGCGGCTACGGACGTTGCACGGGTGCTGTTCCGCTTATGGTGGTGCTGTGTCGGACGAGGAGAGTCGGCCCGCGCGGGTCGAGGATGTGCACGAACTTGCTCTGGGGATGCCCCACGTCACCGTCGACTACGGGACCGGCGACAATCCGATCTACCAGGTGGGTAGGAAGTCGTTCGTCTTCTTTCGTAATCCGCGGCCGGATGCGGTCGATCCCGAGACCGGGGCGCGCTATCAGGATGTGATCGTCTTCTGGGTTGGGTCCGAGGGGGACAAGCAGGCGCTGGTTCAGGACGAGGCGTCGCCGTTCTTCAGCACTGCGCATTTCGACGGCCACCCCTCGGTGCTGCTGCGGGCCAGTCGTCTCGGTGAGCTGACCCGACATGAGATGGCAGAGGTGGTCCAGGACGCGTGGTTGTCGCGCGCCTCAGCACGCCGAGCGACAGCCTGGCTCAATGCTCATCTTCCAACGTGATCACCGTGTCGCTGCTCGATCCGTTCCGCGGGAGCGTGGGAGGTAGCGGATCGCGGCAAAGTAGCGCGTCTACCCGGTCGATCGTCCTGAATGGCTGTGCACTGTAAGGACAGCGAGCCGAGTTGGTCGAGAACGCGTCTACGCGTTCTTGCTCAATGCGCCGGTACCCGTCCCAGACGGGGTCGGTGAGCCGCTCGTAGAGGTAATCGTTGAGGATCTCGGGCCCGGCGGCGTCGAGGTCGCCCCAGTAAAGCAGTGTTGAGCAGGTGCCCACCCAGTCGATGGCTGCGGCGGTGTCGCCCCCGAATCCGGCGCCTTCGACGAAGATGCCGCATGGAAGGGGCGGGAAGTGGATCGCGGTGTCTTTGTTTTCGGAGATGAGGATGACTGCGGGCTTGTATGGCGGGGTCATGGCTCGGCGCCTCGATCGGCATCGCCGCGGTCGCGGTGACCGTTTCGACGGTCGACGCCGACGATGCGCTGAGCGAGTTCCACGGAGTCTCGTGGTTCGCGTTCACGACCGTCGTGGTCATCCTCCTGGGCAGCCACCCAGCTCCCCGGACGCCCCACTCCGAGCAGCACCGAGCGGAGCACTACAGAAGCCGAGAACATGGCGGCCTCGTGAGCACCGTCGTGGTCGCCGGAGGAACGGACGGCATCGGCCGCGCAGTGGCCGAGATGCATCTCCAGCGGGGTGATCGGACTGCGGTTTCGGGCCGCGACCTGGTGAAGGGCGCCGAATTCCTCGTCACCGCGAAGATGGCAGAAGCCACGGACCGCCGCGACCACACCAAGCATTGGCCTGGAACCGCCCGATCGAGGTCCACCTCGGCCGCGGAGACCGCTCGACGCCCGACCTTGACCAAGCCGAATCTCTGCCACCTGCTTGAGGCGGAACACCAGCACCCAGACGCGCTCGGCAGCGTCACCGGACACATGCAGGGTTCAAGGACCAGGTCAGGTGGCGATGATGGACCAGTCTTGATCCACTTACCGTGCTCCGATCGGGCTCCTCCCACAGACGCGGCGCGGCGCGGAGCCCCCGTCTGACCTCCACCGACCACCTGCAACCAGCCATGACGACGCATTGGCTACCATCGGTGCGCGGGGCCGTTAGCTCAACTGGCAGAGCAAAGGACTTTTAATCCTTAGGTTCTGGGTTCGATCCCCAGGCGGCCCACCATCGCAGCAGATCACAGCCTTCGCTGGACTTCTTCACCCGGCTGGCCAACGCTCGGCGCACCATCCAGCACGAGGACGGCGCTACTACGGAGAAGGTCCGGTACACAGCGAACTCCCGCCGCACCGTTCGCACGATCGTCGGCGGCGTCCTGCAGCAGGCAGTACTGCACAACGCGCTGAGCGTCAACCCGGTGCGCGAACTCGAACGCATCGAGTCTCCCAAGGGGCACCGCAAAGCCCCGCCGCGCGGACTGACGCCTGAGGAGCGACGCCGGCTGCTCGCGTTCGTGGACTCCGACCCGGTCGCCCTCGGCGCGGACCTGCCCGACCTGATCCGCTTCGCGATCGGCTCCGGCCTGCGAGTCGGCGAGCTGTGCGCGGTGCGCTGGATGGACCTCAACCTCGACGGCATCCCGGTGGTCACCGAGGCCGACATGCGCCTGGTGCCCATCGCGGCAAGACCCGACGGCACTGCGGATCGTGCCGCTGCCCGAAGTGGTCACTACCAGGCTGCGGGCCCGGCGCCACGGCGACGAGGATCCGGAATGGCCGGTGTTCGCCGCCGCCGGCCAGGACGGCCCGACCTACCGCTGGCCGGCCAACGTACGGCGCACCCTGCGCAAGGTCCGCGAGCAGGTCGGACTGGACTGGATGACCCCGCACACCTGGCGGCGCACCTACGCCACCATCCTCGACGACGAGATGAGCCTGACCGACCGAGCCAAGGCCGACCTGATGGGCCAGGCCAAGTTCCTCAAGGACACCTACGTCAGCCGGGGCGAACTACACCCCAACGCCGCTGTCCTCCTCGACGCCGCACTGCGCTGATCGATGTCGGGCTCCATGTACGCACGCCGACCGAGGCGCAGCGCCCGACACACATCGCCCCCAGTCATCGCCCGTAGTCTCCTCAGCGGTCTGGCCAGCGCGGACTTGCCAGACTCAGCCGAACGTCACCATCCGCCCGATGATGCCGGCAAGCACAGTCCGGCCCGGAGCCGACCCTGAATTGTCCAGGATGAAATCCACCAGAGCCGACACGGTGGACTCGGTGTGCATGATTCGCCAGGTCTTGAAGTTGGCGATGACCTGCTCGATGACGTAGCGGATCTTGTTGACCTGGGTGTTGAATTCCATCTCCCAGTCCAGGAGATCCCGGTCGGCGGGTTTCCTGATAGGAGTGATCATGTCGTTGCCGATGTATCCCTGTCGCCCACCCAGTTGCCGGGATCAAGTGTCTGAAGGACTCCGGATTCACTCAGGCAGTACGTGTCGTGCCGACTTCCCTCGACCGGGTCGGAGATCCACGCGAGGTCTCCGTCCAGGGTGCACGCAACCTGCACGTTCATGCCGGTGGTCTTGTGCTTGCCGGAGTACAGCCCCGGGTTCAAGGCCCATGACCAGCAAGGAAGCAGTGTGCCGTCGACGACGTACCGCGTCCGTGCGTCATGCTCGTCAGCTGTCGGAACATACTTTCTGAGCACCTGGCCAGTAATGGCGTCATTGAGCCATTCCGCGTAACGGCATGGCTCATTAACCAGCTTGCAGACTCGCTCGTTGGTAAGCGGTCGGTATTTCGCGGAACGCAGAACCTGGTTGCGCTTGCACGGATCGCACGTGCGGTGGAGCTGCTTCAGCCGATGCGCAATTCGGGCAGCCTCCGCCGGTGAGGTCGTGCGCCTCGGGAGCTCCGGTGCGCGGGTCGGGAATCGCGGGTCTTCGATACCCGTCCTGAAGGGCCGCTCAGAGGAGGTTGCGGCGGTGCTGGTGGAGTCGGCGGAGAACTGTGGCGGCGGGGGCCGCTGCGGCCAGCAGGCTGGGGGCGTCGGTGCCGACGAACCGTTCACAGACGTGGACGTGCTGGCGGTAGACGTGGTCGACAACTTCGCGGAGCCGCTGGTGAGCGGGATGGGTGCCGGGCGGGTGGTGGACCCGGCCCCAGGCGGCGAGCTCGGTCACCAGGCTGCGGTGGTCTACGGACAGCAGGCCGCTGAAGCGGTCGCTGACAGCCGGTGGGGTCATCAGGGGGCGGATGCGGTCGAGGTACTCGCCGGGGTCGAAGCCGCCGGTGACGCGCATGACTGCGGCGCTGGAGCGCAGGAACGCCACCGCCACATCCAGACCCACCGTGGCGGCAGCGGCGTCGCCCGCGGTGGCGTGGCGGCGGGCGTGGCGCAGTCCGACGATCACGGCCTGGATCTGGGTTACGAACACCTGGTGGCCGGCGCGCCAGCGCACCACGCTGGGCCACGGGGCGATGTCCGGCGAGGCCGTGGCGGGCGGGAGCGGCTGCCCATACAGGGTCGTCATGCCGACATGGAGGTCGGCGGGGTCGACATCGAGGTGCCCGCAGACGAGGCGGGATGTGAGCAGCAGGCAGGTTCGCCACAGGGCCGCAGCCAAGGCGTGCGCCGCTGACGCGGTGGTCCGGCAGAGTCGGAAGAAGTCGTCGAACTCGGCGTCGCCCGCCGACAGCCCAGAAGCCGCCGAGCCGGGAAAGTCCGGGATGATCCGCGCGGCCACGACGTCTTCGAGCGCCTCGCGCAACACGTCCACGTCGTCGGGCAGAAAGGCAGGGTGAGGAAGTGCTAAGGGAGCCACATCGTCACAATCGGCGCTGTTCACCCTATTACTGTAGTGTGCTAAGACTTGCCGATGAGTTCTCGTATTGACGCGAGTACGTCGGAGTTCCTGGAACCTCGGCCCGCGCCGCACATGACGGGTGCGGAGTTCCGCGAGTACGGCCATGCCCTGGTCGACTGGATCGCCGACTACTGGGCCGGCGTCGAGCGGTTACCGGTCACCTCGGACGTCGTTCCCGGCCAGATCTCCGCCGCGCTGCCCGACGCCGCGCCATGGACCGGTGAGTCGTTGTCGGCGATTCTCGCCGACGTCGGCGAGATCGTGGTACCGGGGTTAACCCATTGGCAGCACCCGGGCTTTCTTGGCTACTTTCCATCCAATACCTCCGGCGCCTCGGTGCTCGGTGATCTGCTCAGTGCGGGGCTCGGGGTGCAGGGGATGCTCTGGTCGACGAGCCCGGCGTGCACCGAGCTGGAGACCGTGGTCCTGGACTGGCTGGCCGAGCTGGTCGGTCTGCCGGAGCGATTCCGGTCGGGATCGGCGGGTGGTGGCGTGATCCAGGACTCGGCGTCCTCCGCGACGCTGGTGGCCACGGTCGCCGCCCTGCACCGGGCCGGGGGCGAGCAGTGGCGGACCGCTGGCACACCTGGGCACTGGACCGTGTACGCCTCCCGCGAGGCGCACTCCAGCGTCGTGAAGGCCGCCCGGATCGTCGGTCTCGGCGACCACGCTGTGCGCCTGGTCGACGTCGATCCGACGACCCTGGCCATGGACCCGCAGGCGCTGGCCGACCTGCTGGTCGCGGACCGCGCTGCCGGCCGTCGGCCGGTGATGGTCACGGCGACCGTGGGCACGACGTCGACCACGGCGGTGGACCCGGTGCGGGCGCTCGGTGAGATCTGCCGCGAACAGGGCCTGTGGCTGCACGTGGACGCCGCCTACGCCGGGGCGGCGGCGGTGTGCCCGGAGTACCGCTGGCTCAACGACGGGGCCGAGCTCATCGACAGTTACTGCTTCGACCCGCACAAGTGGCTGCTCACCGGCTGGGACTGTGACGCGTTCTGGGTCGCCGACCGCGCCGAACTCACCGCCGCGCTGGCGATCGTCCCGGAGTTCCTGCGTAACGCCGCCTCGGAGTCGGGCGAGGTCACCGACTACCGGGACTGGCAGATACCCCTCGGCCGGCGATTCAGGTCACTGAAGCTGTGGTTCGTGCTGCGCTGGTACGGCGCCGAGGGGCTAAGGGCGCATATCCGCCACCAGGTCGCCCTCGCCCAGGAATTCGCCACCTGGGTCACCGCCGACCCCGGGTTCGAGCTCGCCGCCCCGCACCCGCTGTCCCTGGTGTGCTTCCGACTCGCCGGTCCCGACGCCGACCGGCGCACCGAGGACCTCCTTGCCCGCTGCAATGCGACCCGCCGGATGTTCCTCTCCCACACCAGGGTCGCCGGCCGGTACACCATCCGTCTCGCCGTCGGCGCACCCGGCATCACCGCCGACAACCTCCGCCAGACCTGGGCGACCATCCGGCTCCAGGCGACAACAGAATCACCCGTTTGAGTACTTCTGATCATCTCCTACGAAAATCCATCGCCACTCGACCTGAAGATGTCCTCGGGTTCTTCTCGGAGCCCCATTTCCGACACACCGGAGGACTGATGACAACCAACACCGCGGACGCCCGGCTGCGACGACGCTTCCAGATGCTCGACCTCGACGGCAACGGACTCCTGGAGGCCGACGACTTCAGTCAGCTCGCCCACCGGGTCACCGCAGCAGTCGGCGCGGACCCGGCGTCACCCAGGGCGCAGGCGCTGCTCGCCGGGACCGCCCGCTACTGGGAGGGTGTGCGCGAGGACGCCGACGCCAACCGCGACGGCCAGGTGACCCTCGAGGAGTACATGGCGGCCGTGCACGATGCCGGTGTCTTCGAGCGGTACGTGCGCACCTACGCCGAGACGCAGACCGACCTGGTCGACGTCAACGAGGACGGATACGTCGAGCGGGCCGATTTCATCGCCTGCCTGGAGGCTGTCGGCTTCACCAACGAGGAAGCCGCCCACATCTACAGCGAGGTCGACACCGAGGACGCCGGACGGGTGTTCAACGAGGCCTTCGTCGCGTCCATTGCCCGGTTCTACACCAGCGACGACGCCGTCGAGTTCGACCGCGCCACCTGATGGCACCCGGGGCGCGGCGGCGGGCACCGAACCCGAAGGGCCGCCGCGGCCCCGCCCCGCACACACCCCGCCGAGCTCACCACACGCCGCCTGACGTTCGCCCGGCACGGTCAGCGGCAGCCGGTCGCTCAGGGGTGGACGAGCACCTTCAGCGCCTCTCGCTTCGCCATCGCGCGGTAGCCATTCGGCACACCGTCGAGGCCGACGGTGCGGTCGAACACCCGGCCGGGCTCGATCGTGCCGTCAAGCACCTCGGGCAGCAGTTGCTCGATGTAGGCCCGGGCCGGAGCGATGCCGCCCGTGAGGGTGACGTTGCGCAGGAAGACACCGAAGTCCATCGGCACGTCGGCGTACTGCGGGGCACCGACCCTGCTCACCACGCCACCGTCGCGCACTACGCCCAACGCCATCTCGATGGCCGGCTTGAGACCGACGCACTCCAGCACCGTGTGCGTGCCGTCACCGTCGGTCAGCTCCCGCACCTTCTCGACACCCTCCTCGCCGCGCTCGGTGATCACGTCGATGGCGCCGAACTCGCGGCCGAGGTCGGTGCGCTGCTTGTAGCGGCCCATCAGGATGATTTGCTCGGCGCCGAGCCGTTTGGCGGCCAGCACCGCCGACAGTCCGACCGCGCCATCGCCGATCACCGTCACAGCCGGTAGACGATCCGGAACCGTGGGGGATGCTGGCCGGGCACGTCGAAGCGTAGGCGGTACAGGCCGGTGAGATCCCCGGAGACGTTGCGCTGGCCGAGCAGCTTGCCGCATTGCCGGTGGTGGGCGATGTCGTCGAGGGTGGCCAGGGCGGCGTCGGCCAGCTTCTCGTCCGCCGCGTTCAGCGCCAAGAGATCGGCGGGGCGGCGGGCAGCCAGGTGATCGTGTAGGGGTTGCGGGCCACCAGTTGTGTCAGCCGTCCGTACCCGTCCGCGCCTGGTCAAGGGCTGCCAGCACCTCGGAATGGTCGACTCGCTGGGTGCCGGCATCCTCGAGCCGGGTTCGGGCGGTGGCCAGGTCGAGGGCATCTTCGAGCACCGGGGCGAGCTCCCGCCACAGCTCCCAGGGAACAATGACGCCCTGCGGGCGGCGGTGCGAGCCGAAGACGACTGGCTCGGCGGTCGTGCCGGCGCGGTCGAAGGCCGCTGCGATCTGGTTCAACCTCGCGCGGGCCTCGTTCGTGGGCAGTACCTCAGCCATGCCAAAACGGTACCAGAATAAGCTCCGATCCTGGGTCGCGCGTACGTCGGTCCAGATCAGCGCACCGTCGTCGGATTCACCCCCATCCGCGCACCGATCCTCACCAGCGACTAACCCTGCTCGTAGTGCTGTACTGCCTTATCGATCTGGTCGGGGGAGAGATCACGCCTCCGCATCGGCGCACCGTGCCGATGCAAGATCCGACTCACCGTCCGCCGGTCAACCCCGAACTGGTCGCCGAGTTGGTAGACAGTCGCCCCCGCCTGGTACCCCGAGATCAGCTCTTGAACCCGCTGGCTGTCCAGCTGCCGGGCGGTGCCTGGCAACCGGCCTCGCCGGCCCGGACGAAGCGGCCTGGACTAGTCAGCCAACCTCTTGAGCAGCGACTCCAGCTCGCTGACCTGGTGCTTTGTGTTGTAGTGGGCTCCCCGGACCTCCACCAGGTTCTAGTAGGTACCCGTCGGGTATCTACGGTTGGTACCTTGCGAGCGCTACTACAACATCAGTTCCGCTGATCTTCCGCACAGTAGCGCCAGCTGCCTTCCCGAGCATCCTCAACGAGCGCAGCCCGGCCATCCGGTGGCACCGCCAGAAGATCGTTTTCCTTGCTGTGGTCAGGGGACAGCGCGCTCAGCTGGTCGAGACCGTGCGGTAACGAGTGCGGTCGACGCTTCGCCGGACGGGGAGCGCGCTGCTCTCGGTGCGGATACCGAGTGAGACGGCCGCGCTGACATGACCGTGCGGGGCCAGCCCGACCAGCGGCAGATGAGCGCGTTGGGAGGAGGTCGTGTGTTGGCGAGCGTGCATCACGTGCAGCTGGCGATGCCGGCTGGGCAGGAGGCCGCTGCGCGGGCGTTTCTCGTCGATGTCCTGGGCATGACCCAGATCGACAAGCCAGCGGTACTCGCCGCCCGCGGCGAGGTGTGGTTCCGCTGCGGGACCGTGGGGCTTCATCTCGGCGTTGAGAAATGAGTTCCGACCGGCACGCAACACAGTCATCCCGGGTGATCGGCGTCGCGCGATTGAGGTCTGGCCTCCCACTGAGGAGTGTGGGAAGCGGTACGCCTCGTTAAGTGTGCTGGCCACTTGAAGCAGGCGTGCTGGTCAGGCCTGGTAGCAGGATCTCGTCGACGAGGGCCCGGACTGTTTCCGCCGTGACCGGGCGGCCGGGCACGAGGAAGCGGAAGAGGAGATAGCCGGGCAGGATGTCCCACAGGTCGGTGTCGATCTTGCTGGGATGGATCTCGCCGCGGCCGGCCGCCTGCCGCAGGATCGTCTGGGTGATCGGGCGTTTCTCGTGCAGGAGTTGCTGCTCGACGACGGCGCTCAGGTGTGGGTTGCGACGTACTTCGATGAGGATCGCGGTGAGGGTGTCGGCCAGGGCGGTGGCCTGGCGGGTGATGAGTTCGGCCATCTGCATGAGGTCGCCGCGCAGGCTGCCGGTGTTCGGCGCGAGGACGGTGTGTCGCAGGCTGTGTGAGACGGCGGCGATGACCAGGTCAGCCTTGGTGGGCCAGCGTCGGTAGACGGTGGCTTTGCTGGCTCGGGCGCGGGCGGCGACCTGGTCGATGGTGAGCCGGTCGTACCCGGTCTCGTGCAGCAGGTCCAGCGTCACGGTCAGCAGTTCCACCTCGCGCTCGGTCCAGCGCGGCGCGGCGGAGTCAGGTTCGGTCGAGGACGGTGACGGCATGCTGCGAGGTTAACGTCTTGACGGGAGTACGGTCCAGTACAGTACCGTCAGTACGGTCCAGTACAGTACCGCCGCTGCCTGGCGCCGACCCGAATCGGAAGGCAGGACGACGTGATCGAAACCTGGGTCTTCTCCTTTCTCAGCGCCGACAGCCTGTCACCAGAGGAGCCGCCCAGCCCCGCGCAGCTGCAGGAGGTGTATGACCGCTACCTGGAGCTGTGGACGACATGCGACCAGCTCGGCTTCGACGGTCTCGCGTTCGCCGAGCACCACTTCAATCCCATGTGCCTGACACCCTCCCCGCACCTGGTGGTGGCGGCGCTCGCGCCCCGGACCACGAACCTGCGCTTCACCACGCTCGGCAGCGTGCTGCCCCTGCACGATGCCCGCCGCTACGTCGAGGAAGTCGGCATGCTGGACTACATCACCGGCGGCCGGTTCGAGCCCGGGATCGCGCCGGGCGCGGGCGACCACGAGGCCATCGCGGCCGGCATCGCGGCAGACGAGGTCCGGCCGCGCTACTACAGCGGCGCGGACCTGTTCGGCAAGGCGATCGAGAGTCCTCGCGTCACGCACCACGACGCGTTCTACCACCTGGAGCAGGTCCCGCTGATCCCGGCGATGCGGCCCGAGACCGGACGCGCGACCTGGGTGACCGTGATGTCCGCGAATTCGGCGGAATGGACCGGTCTGCGCGGGTACAAGCTATGCACGGCCTTCCTGCCCACCCCGGTCACGGTCACACTCGCCGACGCCTACCGCGCGGCCGCCGACGCCGCCGGCCACCACGTGGATCCGACCATGTTGGGACTGCGGCGGCGGGTGTTCGTCGCCGAGACCGACGCACAGGCCCAGGAGACCTACGAGGCCAGCGTGGACAAGTTCGTCGCCGTGGCCGGAGCGGGGGGGTTGGAGACGGCGGATGGCGAGATCCGGCGGAGGATGATGCATCCCGACGACTTCGCCATCGGCTCGCCCGCCACGGTGGCCGACAGGCTCATCGAGCAGTGCCGGGCCGGCGGCTACGGCGCGGTCATGTGCTGGACCGACTTCGCCCAGTTCAAGCACGACGACCTGGTGCGCTCGCATGAACTGCTCGGCCGCGAGGTCGCGCCGGTGCTGCGCACGGCCACAGTGAGTTCGACCGTCGGTTGAGTCGCGTGGCCCGCACGTCAATCTGTCCCCGTCGCCCTGTCCAGGGAGCACCCATGACCGCCCCACAGCCCGAGACCGCCGTGTACGCCCGGCACGGCGCCACCGAACTCGCGCTCGACATCGTCCGGCCGCAGGCCGACAACCGCCACTGCGCCGTCCTGATCTTCCACGGCGGCGGCTGGCGCGGCGGAGCGAAGGAATTCGTGCACGCCCAGGCCATCGCCCTTTCGGCACAAGGATTCACCGCCATCGCCGTCCAGTACCGCCTGCTCGACGTGGCGGGCTGGCCCGCGCAACTCGACGATGCCGTCGCGGCCTGCGCCTGGGCCCGGGACAACGCCGACACGCTCGACATCGACCCGGCCACCCTGGTCGTGCAGGGCCACTCCGCCGGAGCCCAGATGGCGCTGCTGACCGGCGCCCTCGACGCCGACATCCGGCCGGCTGCGATCGTCGCCTACTACCCGGCGATCGGCTTCCACCCCTCGACATTGCCGGACCTGCCCGGCGGTCCCGACACCCCGCGTCTCCCGTCACTGCCCCTGGACCTCGACGAACTCGGCCGGGTGCCCAGCTGGATGCTGTTCCCGACCGGCGCCAGCCCGGCCGACCTCTCGGCGGCCAGCCCGATCGACCTGCTACACAAGGACTTCCCGCCCACCATCGTCTTCCACGCCACCGCGGACAAGCTGTTCGACGTGCGGTCCAGCGTCGCCCTGCACCAGCGGCTGACCGCCCTCGACATCTCGACCGAGCTGCACGTCTACGCCGACCGGGATCACGGGTTCGACCGGGCGCCATCGATGACGCGGGCCACCGTGGCGGCGACGACCTCGTTCCTGGAGCGCACGGTCACCCACCGCGAGGAGAGCGCGGCCGAAGCCCGCCAGTACGGCTTCCCCCCCGTCTCCCAGCCCTGACCGACGCGGCGCCGGTTCACCGCCGGCTGCGAGCCGCCAGGAAATCGTCGACGACGCGCTCGCAGTCGGCCGGTGCCACCGGACGCAAACCGGTCAACCGCAGGAAGAGGATCGGGCCGAGCAGTTGGGCGACGACGAGGACCGGATCGAGTTCGCCGAGTTCGGCACGGGCCTCGGCACTGTCGAGCACCTGGTCGAAGGGCTGGCGGTAGAGCTCGATGAGCTGCGTCCGCAGTGAATGCAGGGCCGGGGAGTCGGCGTCGGGCTCGGCGTTGTCCGCTGGCGCGGCGGGACTCATGCCCAGCCAGGCGAACAATGCCAACTGCGTCGGCGCCTGGCCGATGACGGCCGACTTGCGGGCCAGCAGCTCGATCAGCCGCTCGCGCAGTGTTCCCGTCTCCGGTGCGGGCGGGAACTGCGGGATCAGCCGCTCGAACGCGGCCGCGAGCAGTTCCGTGCTGTTGCCGAAGTTGCGGTAGAGGGTGGTGCGCGCCACCTTCGACCGCCGGGTCACCGCTTCGACGGTCACGGCGTGGACACCCCCGGCCGCCAGGAGTTCGGTGGCGGCGTCCAGCAACCGATCCCGCGAGCGCACTCGCCGGGGATCGAGCTCTTCCGGCGCCTCGTCGACACGGTGGGGACGGCTCATCCTGCCATTCTGCCGATTCCCGGGCCGCGCAAGCCAGCACAACAGGAGGCAACGATACCATGAGTATCGTACCGCTACCATCGGTATCGAAAATGGAGGAGCGATGACCGAGGCCACCGACAGCCCGCCGCCAGCACGCTTGCCTTGCCGTGGGTGGCGAGCAGGTGCTCCAGCGCCGCGCGGACGTCGTCGTCGGTGGGTAAAGGGCGTGGCGGGTCACGGTGTCTCCGAAGCGTGGCGGGACAGAAGTCGGTGATCTCGTCGTGGCGGTTGGCCACCATGTGGCGCAGTACGGGCGACAGCGCGGGACGCTGGTCGAGTTCGTCGCGAAGCCGGGTCTGCTCGGTGCGCAGCGCGAGGAAGTTGTCCGATGTGAGCGCGGCATTGCCGCACGCCAGCGGCCGGCACCGCGACAAGCTGGGACCGGTCGCGTCGCGGCCACCGTCCTGCGGCACGCACAGCGCCTTGACCGGGTCGAACACGCACAGCACGTACTGACTGGGATAGACCTGCGGGTCGTTGCGCCGCAGGATCCGTGCCAGCCGCCGGGGGTCGGTGACGACCTGGCCCTCGAAGTGGCCGTGCCGGTCGAGCTCGGCCAGCCGCCGCCGCTCGGCTTCGACGGCCGCCGGGCCGGCCAATTCGTGGTGTTCATGCCGGGTGGTCATGGCCAGCAGGTGCTCGCCGCGCGCGAGGGCGTGTTCGGCTTCGACTTCCGCGCGGAAGCCGAAGTCGCTGGTTCCGGCGTAGCCCTCGACATCTGCACGCTCAGGTGTCGGTCAACCGCTATCGCTCAGAACGGCCTTCGACGACGCGCAGATCACGGTCACCCGCGGCCCGACTTATACAAACCTCGCCTGCTCGGAGGCCGATGCAGAAGACACGGGTGATCTACGTCCGCTCATCGGCAGTATGTGAGGACGTTGCCAAGCGCCTGAGTACCTGAACCTCGCACGGGCCGGGCCACGGCTGCGGACTTACCCAAGAGGTGGTCTCCGGCGCTGGCGTATCGACTTGCTTTGGCGCAGAGAAGACATGCGGAGCAGGGCCAGACGTCGACGGATTGGCTGCTGAACGGGTTGTCGTCGCGGTGGAGTCGAGACGCGGCCCGGCCGTTGTGCAGGCACGTGAGACCAGGTGCCCCGGCTGCTGGGCATCTTCGGTTCCGCCGCGCGTGGCGGGGCCTTGCATGTCGACCTGTCCCGCGCCTACGCGTAAGCCGAAGGTGCTCGCGACAGTGAGGCGATCCGGCACCTGGACGCCGCCGACCGGCCGGCGCCCCAGCACGTCCTGCCCGACCCCTGGCCCGGGAGCTGGTGCTCACCCTGGAACGGCGGGCCCCGCGCCGGGTGTGGGAGCTGGACGGCGCGCCCAACCGGTTCGGCCTTGGCAAGGGCTGACCGCGGGCAGTTCGCTACTCTTGCTGACCCGACTTGCCGTGGTCTCGGCCGTTCAATCGCCATCGAGTCTCAACGTTAATCGTTCGATGCGAGTTGGGTGAACCCTGTAGACGAATGGCCCGGGCTGGGTACAGGCAGTCGCTATCGCATCGAGGCTGGCCAGTACCCGGGTGACGTTCTCGCGAGCCAAGACATTGCCGTTGAGGACGAACTCTCGCAGTCCGCTTTCGAGTAGAGCGGCTCGTTCTGCAGGCCGACGGCGCTTGCGGTGCTTGGCGTCACAGCAGAAGACGGGCCAGCCATTACCGGCGACTTCGAGCATCCAGGTCTCGTCTTCGACTCTCTCGCTTTCTTCGACGTCGTAGTGCTCAGCGATCGTGACGACGCTCATACCTGCGGCGCGGAGACCTTCGGGGAAAGCCTTGCGGCCGAGGTCCCGATCTATGAAGAAGGTGGGAAGTTCGAGGGCCACGTCAGGCGGCTTCGGTGTGGACCCGCAACACGCTCAGAAGGTCCTCCCGGAAAACGCCGAACTCTTCGGTCAGATCCGGGATGTCGGCGCCTGCCTTGAACGCTGCGAGAATCGTCTCCAGGCGTACACCTCCCCTGGCGAAGATCGGCACACCGAAGGAACGCCGAGGGTCGACAACGACGTCCGCTGTGCCGTACTTCGGCAGATGGATGCTCTGTGCCCAACCATCGGAGGCGAAATCGACCCGCCGCAGGTAACTGTCGACGATCTCGTTGAAGACCCGCTGGCTGTTGCGCACGACGACGAGATCACGAGCGCTGCGAGCCTCAAGGGTATCCCCCTGGGATTCGGCGAAATCGTACAGGACCTCGGCGCCATCAGTGTAGAGCGACCGTGACGCCAGGACATGCTCGATCCCGAGTTCGTCCTGCAAGCGCCGCAAAGCGGGCCGGATCCGCTGGAGTGGCACACCCGTACGCCGTATCGCAGCGAGAGCATGCCCCTCGGCGAGCCCGACGAATGGCACCGACACGCCAGCGTCCCTGGGCAGGGTCGTGACGATCGACTCCCCGGTAACTGCCCGGCGTTCCCGGCCCGGACGGGCGTAACCGTGGGTCCAGGATCGGAAGGTCGATACCGGAACATCGATGTGGAAGGCAGCCTCGGTCACCGAGTACAGCGGCATGGTGAAGCGTTCGTCGGTGGGGGCCACAGACATGATTCTGTCAGCGATACCTGCCGTCGCCTGGCATGACATGCGGCTTTGTCACGATTTGTCACAGGCGCACGGCGCAGCCCATCTCGGCACGCATCCCGGACGCCGGACGCACGGTCACCAGTTGGGCCCTCCCTCCCGGCTCCTGGTGACCGGCCAGCCGCGCGGCGGTCTCCAGCGTCGCAGACTTGCAGGTGGGGTCCCGGTCGATCTCGGTGCAAGGACTGTTGTGCACCCGATGCGTCCTGCACAACAACACCGACGGTGCCCGGTGAAGCTGCGCGGCCCGGCCCACTGGACCTGGCTGGGCCTACGCCGGGTCAACTCCGGTGTGGTGGCCCGCTTCAAGGGCGCCTTCTACGACGGGGGACGCCCTTTCTCCAGTTGTTTTTATCCGGATCTGATCGAGGCACTGATCGAGCGGAATCTGATCGATGTGGCTGACCCGGACGAGGACGGTCGGCAGCGGGTGGTGCTGTCCGAGGCGGCCGGGCCGAGTACCGGGCGTTGTGTCGGCGCCGTCGTCGCAAGGAGGCTCCGGAGCAGGTGCCCGCACCTGTCAGCGGTTCACCCTCAACCAGCTTGTGGTGATCCCTCGTTGATCCACAGTTTGTGCACGGTCGCAGCCCCGCTAGTTTGGCCGCGTGGGGTACTTGATTCGCCTTGACCGGCTGCCTTACTACCTTGAGGACGAGCGTTGGACACGTGACGGCTTCGCCAGCAACTTTCCGGCCGACCTCGGTCGTCCGCCGGAGGCGTTCCCACATCTGTGTTTCGTGTTCGCGCCGGCAAAGGTCCTGACTCATGTCGGCGTCGTCCTACGCAAGGGCGACGCAAACAGCACGTTCACCTACAAGCTCCCCGTGGTGCACGTCAGCTCTGTCGGCAAGCCGATTCCGCTCGGCCACGTGCGCGAGAAGCTGCACAAGACCCACCGCGACTCGGTCGACAAGGCGTTGGCGAGGGGCAACGGCACACTGACTGCTTCCTCAAACTCTGTCGCACCAACACGGAATCCGGCGTCATCGATCCCAACAACATGGAGTTGCTACCAGGCTTGTACCTACCGCTTTCATTTCTGCGTCTCCTGCTCAACGATGAACGGATACAAGGACCGAAGGGGGGTGTCTATCTCGGATACGAACACGTTGGCAGGCACATCGACAACACCATCTTCTTACAACTGACCAAAGAGGGCTGGATCGGTAGTTCGGGCGTATCTATCGAGACGATCGGAAAAATCGCCAACGGATCCCTGGCTAATGGCCACGAAGTCATCCGCGCAATCGATCGCAGCACAGAAACACCAAAGCAACGGCAACAACGTAACCGGCTCATCACGGATGAGGGTGTAGCGTTCGACAGCGACACGGCAACCGGCATGATGCCGGTGGCGCACCGCGTCGCCGGCGTGCTAGCGTTCCGGCGATCGTGATCCATCGGCAGGAGGTGAGACCCATGAACGCAGTATCCGCAGTGGGTGCTCCCCTGCAGTCCACGATCGCGCGACTGAGGTAGTCGCCACCGGGAGCGCCCGACAGGCAATTCGCGAAAGGCGACTCCCATGAACACAACACCTTCTTCAACTCTGCACTTCACCTCTACGACGGCCTCCGACGGCATCGCCGAGCGCACCTTCACGCTCGGCGACATCAGCGGCGTGCTGTCCTCGCCCGAGTCGGCGACCGACGGCGCGCCCTTGCTCCTGATGGGCCACGGCGGTGGCCTGCACGAGTACGTTCCAGGGCTCGTGTCCCGGGCCCGCCGGGCAGTGGCGGGCGACGGGTTCACGGTCGCCGCGATCGACGCGCCAGGGCACGGCGACCGGCCGAGGTCCGACCAGGATCAGCCGCAGTTCGACGCCATAAGGCGGGCGGGCGTCGGGGGCGAGCGAGCGTTGGTCCTCGGTGGTGGCGGATCGGCAGGCAATGCGTGGGAGATCGGCGTCATCGCCGGCCTGTTCGATGCCGGGTTGGATGTGACCGAGGCCGATCTGATGATCGGGACGTCAGCCGGATCGACGGTCGCGGCCCAGATAAGCAGCGCGCCCCCGGCCGAACTGCTTGCCGCCATCCTTGCCGCTGCGCCCCAGCCACGGACTGGTCCGGTCGGATCCGACCGTGGACGCGTTCCGATTGGGCCGGCGACGAACCAGAACCATATGGAGAGGCTGAGCGCAATCATCGGTGCCGCTGAGGATGCGGCCGACATGCGCCGCAGGATGGGAGCGGCGGCGCTTGAGGCGGACTCAGCGGCGCACAGTTCTGCGCAAATGCAGTGGCGCGTTACCGTCGCCGCTCGGCTTCCCAGTCAGCTCTGGCCAGGGCGGCGGATGCTCATCACGGCGGTCGATGCCCATACCGGTGAACCGGTCGCGTTCGACCGCCACAGCGGGGTCGACCTGGTGGACGCCGTGGCCGCCAGCTGTTCCAGTGGCTTCGCCTACAGTATCGGCGACAGCCGATACATCGACGGCGGCTACCGATCCAACGCCGAGAATGCCGATCTGGCAGCCGGATACGCACGGGTGCTGGTGCTGTCACCATTCGGTGGCAGATCACTGCAACCGCTGGAGTGGGGCATGGATCTCGCAACGCAGGTCGACGAACTCCGCGCACGCGGCAGTAGAGTCGAGACGATCTTCCCGGATAGCAACTCCCGCGACATATTCGCCTTCGGCGGCAATGTGATGGATCCGTCGACGCGGCCGCCCGCTGCTCGAGCCGGTTACGACCAAGGCAGAGCCCTTGCCGAGCAGCTCACCGAATTCTGGCGCTGACTCCTACGAACCAGTCGACTCCGTAGGCGTGAGGACACCTGCTCATGCCTCGGACGGCCGATGGGCGCGACGTGCCTGACGCTACCTTCGCCTGCCCTGACCACGTCACGCGCCTGGACGAGCTCGGACGTGACGTCATCGGGCAACGACTCGAGCCGGATTGCGCTGTCCCCGCGTGCCGAGTCGTCGATCCCGACGACTCGGCGGGCTGGTGTCGTCGGTGCGGATGCGAAGGGGTACCGCACGACAGCGTGACCCGGCGGCCGACACACGAGCCGTTCGGGTGGCGGCCGACGACGCTACTGGTCACGGTCCGGCGCTATCGGTGCACCGGCTGCGGGCACGTGTGGCGCCAGGACACCAGCCGTGCCGCTGAGCCACGGGCGAAACCGTCGCGGCGCGGACTGCGGTGGGCGCCGGAAGGGACCGTCGACCACAGCCTCGAGTTCATCCCTCATTGGCATGTGGGCACGTTGCCGACTGGCCGAGTCTATGAACCTTGCACGAGGTACGGACGCAGGCGGTCCGACGCTGGTGTGGCGACTTGTGCAGCGCAGAGAGGCCATGCGCAGGGCCTGGCTGCGCTGGAGAGCCGCACCGGGCAGGCGAGAGGTCTTGCGAAAATCGCAACAGCGGTGCACGCTGATGGAGTGAGTGGAGACGAGGATCTTCGGGCGCGGGTGCGGCAGGTGATCGAGTCATCCGACCTGACGCAGACCGCGTTCGCGCGAGCCATCGAGATGGAACCGACCAAGTTGTCGAAGGCGCTGGCAGGGACGCGGCGGTTCACTCCGCTGGAACTCGCGTTGATCGCCGAGCAGGGGGAGACATCGACGGATTGGCTGCTGAACGGGTCATCGACGCGCCCCAATCTCGCCGCCCGAGCTGATCAAGCCACCTTCTCCGATGCGGCACAGGACGCATGCGCGAGAGCCGAGGACCTGGACGAGGTCTACGATACGTTGGCGGATCTCGGGCGGTGCGGTCAGTCTCCCGTCCTACCGCGTTGTCGACCATACGGCCTGCTGATCAACCAGGGTGAGGCTCTGGCAAGAGAGGCGCTTGGATTCCTGGCGGCATCCGGTGTCGAGCAGCATTCGAATGATCCCGATGGCCTGCCCGACACCATCGAGCAAGCGTTCGGGGTCAACGTCGTGATCGAGGATCTTCGCCCCGGATTCGACGGTTTGTCGTGGTGCCGCAACGGTTTCCGGCTGATCCTGGTCAGCAACGCGGTGTCGTGGACGCGGCAGCGCTTCACGCTCGCCCACGAACTCGGTCATGTGCTCGCGGGCGACGCGCAGGACTTACGGGTGGACATCGACGTCATGGTCCCGTCGACCGAACACGCGGATACCGAGCGGCGCGCGAACGCGTTTGCGGCAGGTTTCCTGATACCGACGGAGGAGATCAGGTCGGTAGTGGACGAGATCGATGATGACGTCTTCGCGCGCCTGGTCGGTCGGTTCGGCGTCTCACCATCGGCATTGTCGTGGCGGTTGCTCAACCTTGGCTATGTCGATGACCAGGAGCGGCGTCGGCTCGGTGGGTTTGCCCTATGGGAGTGTGCGGAGCGGGGTGGCTGGCTGGATCGCTACCGGGCGCTCACCCGAAACCAGTCGGAGGTTCGTCGTCCGGGCCTGCTGAGCAGGGATGCGCTCAAGGCCTTCGAAGACGGTGAGGTCAGCGCCCGCGTCGCCGCGCGAGTGCTCGATATCCCGCCCGAGACGCTGCTGCCCCCGGCACCGCCCGCCCAGCGAAGCAATGGCCTCGACGACTTGGCGTTCGTCCCCTGACCCCATGCCGAACCCGGTCCTGGTCGACACCTGCACTCTCATCAACTTCGCCGCCGTCGAGCGCCTCGATCTGCTTGAGGCGACTCTCGACGGTAACGGCCGGTGGACCGAAGCTGCGGCCTTCGAGATCAGCAAGGCGGCCGAGCGGTGGCCGGGGCTGTGGTCCGTTGACCTTGCCGGCTGGCTCGGTGATCCACTGACCCTCGACATGCCGGGAGACGATCGGGCCCGTCTTCCAGCTCCAGCGCCAGCTCGGTGGGACCAGAAAGGAGCCGCGCAGGCACCTTGCTGAGGCCGAGGCCATCTACCTGATCCAGAACTATCCGGAGTTCAAGGGCGCTGTCCTGCTCACCGATGACCTGTCCGCCGGAGACCTCGCCGCGAAGCGAGGGATCGAGGTACTGCTGACGATGGACCTGCTTGCCCTGGCCTACCACGCAGGCAGGGTCGGTTGCCCGGACGCATACAACGTTGTGCAGGACATGGCGCAGACGGGGCGGGGCGTGCATGTCCCGATCGATCACCAGACCATCTGCCCGTAGAGAACCTGGCATCAACCTCGGTTGCGCGTACCAGGTGCTGTGGCGGTGCGGTTGGTTTCGAACTGGATCGACGGGACCCTGGATTCCTATCCCCAGAAGATGCAGGAGGGGTCCCGGTCGATCTCGGTGAGTAGATCGTCGACTCTGGGGGAGGGCGCGAGCCGGTCGTACTTGTGGAAGCGCAAATTCCGGTCTCGCCAGTACAGCGACCACGTCGTGGTCGCCTTGGTGTAGCGCAGCCGGGCGATGGGGAACCGGGTCCATTCCGCTCCCGGCTCGTCGCGCCAGGGTGGTCGGCACTCCACGATGGTCAGGTGTCCGGGCGCGATGTCGCACTCCACTCGAAGCTGGTCGCGCACATGGACGGGGACCCGCCCGTCGCACCAGCGCCGGACGCGGGCCACATCAAGGTCGGGAAGTCGGTGGCCTGCCACCCGGCGAGTGTGCCAGCCGAAATGCGAACCTCCTGATTGAATCTCTGACAGCCCTTAACGTGGGAGCCCGTCCGAGCGATGATCGAATGAGGGTCTTCGAACGGAACGGGTTGAGCGGAGGGGTGTGGATGTATCCGTCGTTGCTGGCGGAGGAGACGCGCCGGGCCGTCACCGAGTATCTGTCGACGACGTTCGCGCTGGCCGATGACGACGCGCGGGCGTCGTTGGAGGGTTTTCTGCTGGACCGGGATGCGGGCATTTTCCGCGGTCCTTATCTGCGGGTGCGGACCCCGTTTCAGCCCGTCAGTGAAAGCTGGCGGTCCCCGCTGGACTGGCTGCCCGAACGGTTCCGCCCGTACCGCCACCAGGCGCGCGCCTTCGAGCGGCTCTCCACCCGCGACGCCCCCGCCCGCCCGACGATCGTCACCACCGGAACCGGGTCGGGCAAGACCGAGTCCTTCCTGGTCCCATTGCTCGACCATGCCGCCCGGGCGAAGGCGCGCGGCGAGGCGGGCATCAAGGCGATCGTGCTGTACCCGATGAACGCGCTGGTCGCCGACCAGGCCCGGCGCATCGCCGAGTTCCTGCACGACGACGCCCGGCTGCGCCAGGTCAGCGCCGGGGTCTACATCGGCGGCGAGGGCAGCCGCAGCACCCCGACCCGCGAGCACCTCGTCGACTCCCGCCGCGCGCTGCGCGAGGAGCCGCCGGACATTCTGCTGACCAACTACAAGATGCTCGACCTGCTGCTGTTGCGCGCCGAGGACGCGCCGTTGTGGGCGGCGTCCACGACCAGCCTGCGCTACCTGGTGCTCGACGAGTTCCACACCTACGACGGCGCGCAGGGCACCGACGTGGCGATGCTGCTGCGCCGGCTGGGTGCGACGCTCAAGGTGGCCGAGCCCGGCCGCCCGCTGGGGCAGATCACTCCGGTCGCGACGTCGGCCACGCTCGGCGGGGCCAAGAAGACACTGGTGTTCACCGACTCGGTCCAGGACGCCGCGCACCGCGCGGCGTTCATCGCGGGCCGGGCGTTCCAGTTCAACCTGCGTTCGGCGATCCTGCGCGCCACCGGGGAGCGGCCCTGCAGCCTCGTTCAGGTCGCGCAGGGGTTGGCCGCGGCCGACACCGACGACCTCTACACCGTCACACCGCCCGACTTCACCTACCGGCTCGGGTTCAGCGGCGAGTGGCTGGCCCACGATCCGCGTGGCAGGCGCCGAGCGGTGCTGGCCACCCGGCTGTCGTTCCAGGCCCATCTGGAACTCGGCCTGCGGTCCCGCCTCGGCCGCACCCTCGAACTCACCGGCGCGCACGCGGTGGACCTCGACACCGAACTCGCCCGCTACGCCGAACTCGCCCGCGCCACCCACGAGAACCTGCCCGAACGGGGCCTGCCACTGCCCGACGTCGCCGCCTACCGCATCTGGCTGATCGGCCTGGCGGATCGGCTGCGCCGTGGCGGGATCGCCCACCCGTGGCTGACCAGCTACGTCGCGGCCGACGGGAAGCGGTGGCCGATCTGGGGTGGCAGCCCACGCGGGATGCAGAAGTTCCCCCAGGGCCGCCCCGCGCCGATCTTCTTCAGCACCGCGACCGGGACCCGGAGCGGATCGTGCTCACCCGGCTGAACGACCCGGAGCTGGAACGGTCTCAACTGCGCTGCCCGAGCTGTCACCACATCCAGCCCACCGCCCCGGCGCGCGCCTCGCTGTGGGACGGGGCGCCGTGCCCCCGGATGCGCTGCGACGGGCGGCTGGAATTCCATCCCGTCCGGGCCGACAACTTCTACCGGGCGCTGTACCAGTTCGGGCGGCTGCGCCACCTCGTCACCCACGAACACACCGCGCTGCTCGACGACGCCGTGCGCCAGGACGTCGAGCAGCGGTTCAAGTCCGGTGCCTCGCCGATCGACCCCAACGTGCTGACCTGCACCCCGACCCTCGAACTCGGCATCGACATCGGGGACCTGTCCACCGTCACGCTCGCCTCGCTGCCCCGGGCCCCCGCCAACTACCTGCAGCGGGTCGGCCGCGCCGGGCGGTCGACCGGTAACGCCCTGGTGCTCGCGACCGTGCCGAGCAACCCCCGTGACCTGTACTACCTCGCCGAGCCCAAGCATCTGATCGACGGCGAGGTCACCCCGCCCGCCGCCTACCTGGGCGCCACCGAACTCCTGCACCGCCAGTACTTCGCGTTCTGCCTGGACCGGGTGGCCAGTGCCGACCTGACGCTGAGCCGGGACATGCCACGGTTGCTCGGCCTCCTGTTCGACCGGGGCCTGGCCGAAGGAACCTGGCTGCGGCGATTCGTCGACACCGTCACCGACCGCGCCGGCGAGCTCGCTTCGGCGTTCCTAACGCTCTACGGCGGCCAACTCGACGACGCCGCACGCCACTCGGTCCGGGAGTACGCCACGAGTGGGCTGCGGGGTGGTGTCGCCCGCGCCGTCGAGGAGCGGTCCCGGCACCGGGACGACCTGCAGCGGCGCCTCGGTGACCTCGCCACCGCCATCGCCGCCCTCGACGCGCAGGGCCATCTCGACGACAGCCAGGCCGAGGACCGCCGCCGCTGGTCCGGGGAGTCCAGGGCGCTGGGCGCCATGCTGTCCGGGACATCTCGGCGTAACGCGTTGACCGGCCTCGGTGAGCTGGCGTTGCTGCCCAACTACAACCTCCGGGACGACTTCACGGTCCTCGACGTGTCCCTGTGGTGGACCAGTGACGACGCCGACGGCGACCGTAGCCTGCAGGTCAGCGAGCACAGCTACGGCCGGGGCAGTCGCGCCGCGCTGACCGAGTTCGCCCCCGGCGCGGTCTTCTACGCCAATGGCTACCGCGTCGAAGTGGACGCGGTGGAGATCGGTCCGGCCGGCCGTACTGGCGTTTCCGCCGGCTGTGCCCCGACTGCGGCTGGGGTGCCGACCCGGCCGACCCGGCACCGCCTGTCTCCGAACGAATGTCCCGGCTGCCTGACATCCCGCCGGGACTGCTGGCGGCCTGGATGACTGTCAGGCTAGCCTGACAGTCATGGGTAAGGGCAGGAGCCCGTGGCAGGACGGCCGCCGGGCATGGGAGCGACTCAACGGCTGGCATCAAGATGGCCCTGCGGCGACGCCGGGGCATCCTGACGACGGGGACGCTGCGTTGACGGCGCTGGCTGACGTCGGCCTGGTCCGGCGCCTGCTCGACCAGGCGGAGCTGGTGGGGGTGCGGACCGCGCGCAGGCACGGCAAGTCGTGGGCCGAGATCGCCACCAAGCTCGGCGTGACCCGTCAGTCCGCGTGGGAGCGGTGGCGCGAACTGGATGAGACGGGTGACCCGCAGTCGATGTCTACCGAGTCGCGGCAAGAGGTCGCGCTGGAGGTCGAAGCCGCCGCGGTGGTCCAGCGAACGGCGAGGGACCTGCGCAGGCGATCCTCGGTGGTCGTGCCGGACGTGATCGGCATGTCGTGGGACGACGCCCGCCAGGTGCTGCACGACCGGGGGCTCGTCGGCGTCGGACCGGACCCGGACGGTCCGCCATTGGCCGCACTGGGCTGGCCGGACGGCGTGGTGACTGATCAGAGTCCAGAGTCCGGAGCGAAGGTGCCCGCCGGGTCACCGGTGACGCTCTGGGTCGAGCGTGGTGGCGGGTCCGGTGTGCGCGAGCCGCGCCGCCCCAAGCCCAAGCCGAAGACGAGCCGGGAGATGCTCGACGAGCCGAGCGACGAGGCGGTGGGCTGATCCCGTCGACCTGTGGATGCCGAACAGGTCATCCACAGACCTGCGGCAGCGCGGAGTGACCAAACCACCGCTATGACCAATCGAGACGTTGTCCCAGCGGACCGGGGTGACGGTCAAGGCATTGCACGAGTACGCCATCTCGACCTGCATGGCACAGTCGTTGGCCAGGCGGAGGCGATCGAAGTCGCCCGGTTGTCCGAGGAAGGGATCGATACGATGCCCACGGATGTCGACGTGATCGTCATCGGCGCCGGCCCCGGCGGTGAGGTCGCCGCCTCGCGGCTGATGGCCGGCGGCCTGCGGGTGGCCCTGGTCGAGCGGGAGTTGATCGGCGGGGAATGCGCCTACTGGGCGTGTGTCCCGTCCAAGACGCTGCTGCGCCCGCCCGAAGCCCGCGCCGAGGCCGCCCGCGCTGCCGGCCTGTCCACGCCGGAGCTGGACTGGGCGGCCCTGCGCGACTACCGCGACTACATGATCCGCCACCTCGACGACACCAACCAGGTCATCGGCTACCAGCAGCAGGGCGCCACCGTCATCAAGGGCGCCGCTCGTCTGGCCGGCCGCGACCCGTGGCGCGTCCAGGTCAACGACCAGCAACTCAGCGCCGAGCACGTGGTCATCGCGACCGGCTCCGAGGCGCTGCGCCCACCCATCGAGGGCCTGGACGACGTGCCGGTGTGGACCAACCGGGAAGCCACCACCCTGACCGAGATCCCCGAACGGGTGGTGATGATCGGCGGCAGCGCGGTCGGTGTCGAGCTGGGTCAGTTCCTGGCCCGGATGGGCAGCCAGGTCACCCTCGTGCAACGCGGACCGCGGCTGCTGGACCGCGAGGACCCCCGAGTCGGCGAGCTGGTCGCCGCGCAGCTCAGCTCCGACGGCATCGACGTCCGCCTGGGCTCTCAGGCCACCGCCACCCGCCGCGACGACGGGCACCCGGTGGTGGAGTTGGACGACGGCAGCCACGTGCCCACTGATGTCGTGATCCTCGGCGCGGGTCGACGCCCCCGCACCGACGGGCTCGGCTTGGAGGCCGTCGGCGTTGGCGTGAGCTCCCGTGGTGCGCTCGACGTCGACGAGCACTGCCGAGTCGCCGACGGGCTGTGGGCGCTGGGCGACGTCACCGGCATCGCGCTGTTCACTCACGTCGCGATGTACCAGGGGCGGGTGGTCGCCGACACCATCCTCGGCACACCCCGCCGCGCCGACTACACCGCCATCCCCCGCGTGGTGTTCGCCCAGCCGGAGATCGCTGCCGTAGGTCTGACCACCACCCAGGCCCGTGACCAGGGCATCGATCTGGCCACCGCCGAGCTCAACCTCGCCGACTCGATCGCCCGCCCCTGGACGTATGAAACCCACCCCGGCGGCACCCTCTGCCTGCTCGCCGATCGCGACCGGCGGGTCCTCGTGGGCGCGTGGGCGGTCGCGCCGCTGGCCGGAGAATGGATCCACCAAGCCGCCCTCGCCATCCGCGCGAGAATCCCGATCGACACCCTGCTGGACGGGATCGCCCAGTTCCCCACCTACAGCGAGGCGTACCTCGCCGCCCTCGAACGCCTCCACCTCTGATCCCCGCAGCTCCCAGGGCGGGTCTCCTGGGCGGGTCTCGTGCGCGTGGGTAGTGCTCACTTGCGCGTGGGTAGTGCTCACTGTTCGTGGTGTGCCACGCTCACACCGTGCGTCCCACACTGTTCGAGTTCGCCGGGGGCGAGGCCGCGTTTCTGGCGTTGGCCGCGGCACATCACGCGCGGTGCCTGCAGGATCCTGAGCTGAACCACCCGTTCTCCCATCCTGGGCAGCATCCCCAGCACGTGGAGCGGCTGGCCGCCTACTGGGCAGAGGTCATGGGTGGCCCGGCCCGGTACTCGCAGTCCTGCGGTGACCATTCGGCGGTGCTGGTGCTGCACGCGGGCAACGGGGACCTCAGCGATCTGGGCCGCCGGTTCGTGGAGTGTTTCGTGCACGCGGCCGACGACGCGGGACTGCCCGACGATCCCGAGTTCCGCGCCGCGCTGCGCGCCTACATGCAGTGGGCGGTGGACGAGATGCTGTCCTACCCGGGTGAGGATGCGGCAGTTCCACGAGGTTTACCGCTGCCGCATTGGTCCTGGGACGGCCTACAGAAACAACCGGCGTCGACCTGAGCACAGAACAGGCGCAGGCTGCCGCAGCAGGTCAACCCGCCTCGACGATCACGAACGCGGCCGCGAAGTCAGCGTCGTGGGTCAACGACAGGTGCCAGGTCGTGACCCCGGCCTCGGCGGCTGCGGCGCTCAACCATCCGGTGACCCGCAGCAACGGTTGCCCGTGCGGTCCACTGAGCACCTCCGCGTCACGCCAGCTCGAACCGCGCGGCACGGCCAGCGCCTTCGCGGCGGCCACCTTGGCCGCGAACCGGGCCGCCAGCGAGTGGTCTGACCGAGGCATCCCGGAGGGCAGCACCTGCTCGGCGTCGGTGAACAGCCGCGGTCGCAGCCTCGGGGTGCGGGCGAGCGCAGCAGCGAACCGTGGCACGTCCACCGCATCGGCGCCGATCCCGACGATCACCAGGACAGTCTGCCCGCCACCACGTCGCCGCGGCCAGGTACAGGATCTCGTCGACCCGCGAAGGTGACCGACTGCGTCGAGTTCGGCGCAGTACATGCCGCGTAGTCCACGCGGCCAAACGTCAGAACGGGCCACGGGCCATCACGGAGTGGACAGCGTCCGCGAGACGCTCATCCATTTTCATCATCCCGCGAGCGGACCCCGTCCATGGAGCCGTCCGCGATGAATAACTACGTATCAACGCACCGCCGCCTCCATCCTTTCTAGTAGCCACCTGACAGCGGTCCAGCGTAGCCACCGCTGCTGGCCGGCGGGAGTACTTACGAATAACAGGTGGGTACCGACACCTGGAGACGATGACTGTGGTCGCGCCTTTACTGGCATCATGCCAGGAGAAGGGGGACCACATGGAGGTGTCCTATGTCGGCCCCGACTGCCGGTGCATGGACCGAGGACGAGGAACGAGATCCGCGCGATCCTGGTTCGCGACTTTCGCGACTTCTGGATCCCGGTTCCGTCGTCAGCCTGCACGAGCCGGACAATAACGGAGTACTCGCGGTGCGCGGCCGGATTGACGGTAAACCTGTGATCGGGTACTGCACCGACGCCACCATCATGGCCGGCGCGATGGGCGCCGAAGGCTGCCTGCACATTGTTACCGCGATCGACGCTGCCGTCCGTGACCGTTGCCCGGTGATCGGAATCTGGCACTCCGGCGGAGCGAAGCTGGCTGACGGTGTTCGGGCGCTCGATGGCGTCGGGCAGGTGTTCGCCGCCATGGTCCGTGCCTCCGGCCGGGTGCCGCAGATCTCCGTCGTGGTCGGCCCAGCCGCAGGTGGTGCGGCATACGGACCCGCATTGACCGACATCGTGATCATGGCACCCGCCGGGCGGATGTTCGTCACCGGTCCCGCCGTGGTGCACGATGTCACCGGCGAACAAACCGACATGGAAAGCCTCGGCGGGCCGGACGTACACGCCAAGAAGTCCGGCGTGGCTCACGTGGTGGCCCAGGACGAGGCCGATGCCTACGCGCGGGCTCGCCGGATAGCCGGCCTGTTCGGACGGCCCGGACTATTCGACCTGTCCGCTGTACAGGACGAGTGTGACCTCGCGTCGCTGCTGCCCGACCGGCCGCAGCGAGCATACGACATGAAGCCCGTGATCCGCGCAATCCTGGATATCGACCACGCGAATAACAGCCAGTTCGAGGAGTTGCAGGCCGGCTGGGCACCGAACATCGTGGTGGGTCTGGGCCGGCTGGGCGGACGGGTGATCGGCGTGATCGCCAATAACCCGCTGCGCAAAGGAGGCTGCTTGGACTCACTCGCCGCCGAGAAGGCCGCCCGCTTTGTGCGTATGTGTGACTCCTTCGGGGTGCCGCTGCTGGTGATGGTGGACGTCCCTGGCTACCTGCCGGGGGTCGACCAGGAATGGGGCGGTATCGTACGACGCGGGGCGAAGCTGCTGTATGCCTTCGGTGAAGCCGTCGTGCCCCGCGTCACCCTGATCCTGCGCAAGTCCTACGGTGGCGCCTACATCGCCATGAACGCCCGATGCCTGGGCGCGACCGCGGTATTCACCTGGCCAGACGCACAAGTGGCGGTAATGGGTACCGAGGCGGCGGTGCGAATCCTGTACCGGAAGAGACTGGCCGCGACGCCGGAGATGGAGCACGAGGCGCTGCGCGCCACGCTCGCCGACGAGCACGAGCGCATCTCCGGTGGGGTGGCCCGCGCCATGGTGATCGGCGTGGTCGACGAGGAGATCAAACCGGCCCAGACCCGCCGCCGGCTCGCCGAAGCACTCGCCCAAGCCCCGCAAGGGCGTGGACACCACGGCAACATCCCGCTGTGAGCCGCCACCGTACCCGGCGACCGAGGCGCCGGGCCGGCCTACGGCCGACCGGTGACCAGCGGCAGATCCTGCCACTGCCGGGTCAGTCCCCGCCCGGCCGAGCGCAGCTGCGACTCGAGCGTGTGCATCACCGCCTGGAACTCCTCGGGCTCCAGCGCCTGGTCCGCGTCACAGAGCGCCGACCGCGGGTTCGGGTGTACGTCGACGAGGGCTCCGTCGGCACCCACCGCTGCGGCAGCGAGCAGCAAGGCCGGCACCATATACGCGCCGCCCGCAGCGTGGCTCGGATCCACGAACACCGGTAGGTTGCTCAGCCGCTTGACGACCGGCACGGCGGCGAGGTCGAGGGTGAAGCGCGTGGCCGTCTCGAACGTCCGGATACCCCGCTCACAGAGAATCACGTCAGGGTTGCCGGCCGCGAGCACATACTCGGCAGCCAGCAGCCACTCGTGGATCGTCGCGCCCATTCCGCGCTTGAGCAAGACCGGCCGGTGGCTCAGGCCGACCTCGCGAAGCAACGGGAAGTTCTGCATGTTGCGGGTGCCGACCTGGAGAACGTCGGCATACTGACCGACAAGGTCGACGTCAGCCGGCTCGAGCACTTCAGTGACGACGCGCAGCCCGGTCCGAGCGCGCTGCTCGGCCAGCAACGCCAGCCCTTCCAGCCCCAGGCCAGGAAAACTGTACGGCGAGGTGCGCGGCTTGTAAGCGCCACCGCGCAGCAGGGGCGCACCCGCGCGGAGCACGACGTCGGCCGCGCCCGCCAACTGGCTCTCGGACTCGACCGCACACGGGCCTGCGGCAACGACGAAGTTCCCGTCCCCGACAGCCACATCGCTGACGCAGACCACGGTTCCGGCCGGCCGGAACTCACGAGCGGCCAGCTCATAAGGACGGATCGAACACACCACCCTGGTGACTCCGGCCAGCCCCTCGAACAAGGCGCTCGCCGTGTCCGGGCAGCCGGCGAGGACCAGCACCGGGCGCCCGCGTAGCCGGACAAGATGCGGTTCGGCGCCACAACTGACGGCGACTTCAGCGGCACGGTCCACATCCTCACCGGAAGCGTGCCGACGCAACTCGACGATCATGGCCCTGGCTCCTCTCGCGGCTGCATCACTGCGTCACTGTCGCCGGCCGAGATCGGCTACCCGTCTCACCGTCGTCTGCACGGGTGTCGGCTATGACGGTGCGATCACGGCATACAGGCGGTCCCTCAGATCACTGAGCTCGCCCATCGAGAGGTGGCCGAAGGGTCCCGCTCCGCTGGTCACCCGCCGCCAGAAGGCCCCTCGCAGCTGCTCACCGGCATCGGTCAACAGCAGAGCCTTGACCCGTCGGTCAGTACTGTCGTGGCGCCGGACGACCAACTGGCGCGCCTCCAGCTTGTCCACCAAACCCGTCAGGTTGGAGGGGTCGAAGCGCAGGCGGTCAGCGAGGGCCCGCATCGGCAGCGACTCACCCGGGGCGAGTGCCATGAGCACCTTCGCCTGCCCGGCGGTGAGATCGAGCGCCGCGGCATGCGCCGAATAGTTGTCCTGCAGCTGACCGGCGATATTCAAGATCATGTAGCTGATCTCCTGGATCAGCGCTAGCTCGCCGGTCTCAGGGCCAGGCGGTGTCGGCGGTCGGCTCAAGGCACCGGCACCATGAGCGGCAGCAACTGGTACCATGCCATAGTCGGATAATACCAGTACTCCCTGGACATCCACGGAGGCACCGATAACCGTGAACCTGGGCGAACGTCTCGGCCGCGAAGGGCGCTCACTCGCCACCGTGGTGGACTGGATGATCACGCGGCTGGAAACCGACTGGAGGACCAGCTGGGACCAGCAGCTCCCCCGGCTCGAGAAAGCCTTCGACACGGCGGGCGAGCCGGCGTACGGCATCTACAACCGCGGGCTCTTCGCTCCCCTCCAGAAGGCACTCAAAGAGCATGACCTGACCTGCGACCCAGCGCTGCCCGGCACCCTGCCGTTGTCCGAGGAGAAGTGGGGCCCGGATAACTTCCGGGAGCGGCGGATGTGGACGCTGCTCTACAACGAGAGCGGGCGCCCGCTCGGGGCCATCGTGACGCGCTTCTTCCACGACCACACCGAGCTCCGGCTCCCCGCACCCCCTACCGTGGTCGGTCTGCGGGAGACCGACCACGATCGCATCCGATCGATCGTGACCACCAACCCGACACGGTGGCCGGGCATCGCATGACCAGCGAGCGCCGGTGGTGCTCACCCGCGACTACCCGGACCGTACGACCCGGATCACGCTCAGGTTGCTGGGAGCGGGGCAGCGAGTGACCCGGTCGAGCACCAGCCCGGCTCTGGCCAGCAGCTGCTCGAACTCCGGCTGACTGCGTTCCACCCCGCCGGTGCACACCAGCATGTTCAGGTCGCTGACCAGCATGACCTGCTCTGCCATGAGATCGGTGTCCTCGACGGGCACGACGGGCTCGATGATGTACAAGGGGGTCTGCGGCCCCATCGCGGCGGCGCAGTTGACGAGGATCCGGACGCACCGGTCGTCGTCCCAGTCGTGCAGGACGCTCTTCATCAGGTAGCAGTCAGCACCGGTGGGCACGGACTCGAAGAAGTCACCGCAGACGACCGTACCGCGGTCGAGCACACCGGCTTCGTCCAGCACGTCCTGGGCATCAGCGACGCCTCCAGGCCGGTCGAACAGGACTCCGCGCAGCTGGGGATGCGCGCCGAGCAGCACGGCGAGCAGGCTTCCGCTCCCCCCTCCGACGTCGAGGATCTCGCGGTACTCGCCCAGCGGGCAGACGGCCAGGATGCCGCCTGCGGCGACGCGGCTGGACTCGGCCATCGCGTGGTTGAAGACGAGCTGCTGCTCCGGGTTCTCGGCGAGATGGTCGAAGAGACTCTGGCCGACGACCTGCTCGTACGCGATCTCTCCGGTGCGGATGCTGTCGGCCAGCCGGCCCCAGGCGCGCGAGCCCTCCTCGCCACCCCAGAGCAGGGTGAGGTTGCGTACTGATCCGGCCGTGTCCGGGTGGAGCAGCCGGCCGAGGTCGGTGAGTGAGACGGTGCCGTCCGCCCCGTGCCGGACCAGGCCGAGCCCGGCGCTCGCGCGTAGCAGCCTGCGCAGCGACGGCGCGTGGGTGCCGGTCGCCTCCGCGAGGTCGTCGACGGTGCCCGCCGGGGCCTTCACCAGGTGCTCGGGGACCGCGAGTGTGACCAAGGTGTGCATGACCCGCAGTGGATAGAAACCGAACAGCAGCTGGACCAGGTGCCGCCGCGCAGGGTCAGGTCTGTCAGTCATCTGCTGCTCTCCTAGCGGATGGGAAGGGTCGGCGGCACACGGGGTGGGCGCGCCGACGACCGGAGTACCCGCCGCCCGGGCGTCCGGGCGTCTTCGCGGCGTCCCCACTCCTATCTTCGGCCGATCCTCGACGCTGAGCAGACGCAGCTCAGACGCCGTGCGGGCACACCCCGGCCACGCTGCGCCGTGGCACTTCCCCGCACCCATCCGAACGCCGTCGCCGCCGCGGCATCTCCCGAGCATCGTCAGGAGGTATCGATGACCGACCAGCTGCATGGCTCACCGGCAGGGGTGCCGCAGGCACCGGCCACTGCGCCCGACGCGCAGTGCAGCGGCCCGCAAGACGAGACCTCGACCGCCATGATGGCGGTCTGGGGCAACCCTGAGATGAGCGCCAACCCCCAGCCGATGCATCAGCGGTTGCGCGCGCAAGGCGACACCCTTCGCATGGGCCCGATGGTCATGCTCAACACCCGGGCGGCGGTCGACGAGGCGCTGCACCGGCCGGAGATCTTCTCCTCCGGGATGTCCTCGGCTCGGCTCGGCAACACCCGCCCGCTCATCCCGATGCAGATCGACCCGCCGGACCACCGTGCCTACCGCAAGCTGCTGGATCCGCTGTTCGGGCCGAAGCAGATCGCTCGGCTAGAACCCGTACTGGTCGAGGTCGTCGGAAGGCTGATCGATGGCTTCGCCGAGCGGGGATCGTGCGACTTCACCGAGGAGTTCGCGACGCCGTTGCCCTGCTCGGTGTTCCTCGCTCTGCTCGGGTTGCCGCCGGAGGACCTGGCCGCGCTGGTCCGGATGAAGGGCGCCATCGTCCACCCGCCGAGACACGACATCGCGGAGACCGAGCGGGTGCAGAACGCGGCCGGGCAGGAGCTCTACGACTACTTCGCGCGGGCGCTCGACGCACCACGACAGGTCGAAGGCGGCTTGCTGGCCAGGCTGCTCGCGGCCGACATCGACGGCAGGGCCCTCACCCGTGACGAGATCGTGGACATCTGCTACCTGCTGGTCCTCGCGGGCCTGGACACGATCACCGACACGCTCACCCTCGGGCTGGTGTTCCTCGCCCGTAACCCGGAACACCGGCAGGCGATCGTCGACGACCCTGAGCTCATCCCGGCCGCCATCGAGGAGCTGCTGCGCTGGGAGTCACCGATCCCCGGGGTGCCGAGGACCGTCACGGCGCAGACCAGCGTGGCCGGCTGCCCGGTGGCTCCCGGTGATCTGCTCTACATCGGCTTGGGCGCGGCCAACACCGACCCCGCGACGCTGCCCGACGCGTACTCGGTGCGCTTCGATCGGGAGCCGAACCGGCACCTCGCGTTCGGCGGCGGGATCCATCGTTGCCTCGGTGCCCGGCTCGCGCGTCTGGAGCTGCGGATCGCCCTGCGCGAGTGGCACCGCCGAATCCCCCACTACGCCCTCCCGGACGGGGTGGAGCTGCAGTACCTGACAGGTCTTCGCTCGGTGGAGCACCTGCCCCTGATCTTCCCGCCATCGAACCGGCGAGCCGAGATGTGCTGAAGTCGCTTGCCACACACGATGGTTCGGTATAATAGTGGTTATCAACCATTATCTGTTCGGGGGGCCTGCAGCGGACTCAGCTCGGAGTCTTGGTGCCAGCGTCACACCCGGCCACCCAACCTGAGTAAGGAGCACATCGTGGACACATCGCTCAAGGACCGGGTCATCCTGGTCACCGGCGGATCCACGGGTATCGGGAGGGCGGTGGCGCTCGCCTACGGTGCCGAGGGCGCCCGGGTCGCGCTCACCTACCACACCGACGAGCCCCGGGCGGAGAAGACCGCCGCGGCGATCCGCGAAGCCGGCGGCACGGCACTGACCGTGCCCGCCGATCTGAGCGAGTCGGCATCACTCGGCCAGGCCCTGCAGCGCGTGCACGACACCTGGGGCGGTCTGGACGTTTTGATCAACAACGCCGTACAGTGGCCGCGGCCCGGATGGCCGCCCGACTTCGCGGCGGAGGATCCCGGACAGTGGCGGCAGACCCTGCGGGTGAACCTGGAGGGCGTGATCGACCTGACCCAGCGGGCCTTGCCGCTGCTGCGGGCCGGGGGGTGGGGCCGCATCGTGTTCCTGTCATCGGGAGCTACCGAGTACGGCATGCCCGGCGAGGAGGCGTACGCGGCGGCGAAGTCCGCTGTGCACGGCTTCGCCCGGTGCCTGGCACGCGACGTCGGCCCGCAGGGAATCCTGGTCAACACGGTGATGCCGGGCTTGACCACGACCGAGCACTCGCTGGCCGCTGTCCCGGAGCCGATCCGGCAGGCGGTCGCCCAACAGAGCCCCACGCAGCGGTTGTCCACGCCCGCGGATGTCGCCGCGGCGGTGCTGTTTCTCGGCTCCGGCGCCAACGGCAACATCACCGGCGAGATCCTGCGCGTCAGCGGAGGTAACTGATGACCCGGCCAGGTACCGGCGGCCCACCCGCCGGCTCGTTGTGTCTGATCACCGGCGCCACCAGCGGTATCGGTCAGGCCGCCGCGTGCCAGCTGGCACAGCGGGGCGCTCGGGTACTCGCGACAGCCCGGAACGACCAGGGCAGGCAGGCCCTGCTCAGCACGCTGCGGGCCAGTGCACCCGACGCCGACGTCGAGGTGCTCCTCTGCGATCTCGCGGAGCTGTCCCAGGTCCGCAGGCTGGCGAAGGAGGTCGAACAGACCTACGGCGGGCTCGACGTGCTGATCAACAACGCCGGCGTCTCGAAGTTCACCTATCAGCTCACGGTTGACGGGTTCGAGACCACCTTCGCGGTCAACCACCTCGCGCCCTTCCTGCTGACGAACCTCCTGCTGCCCGCGTTGTCGAAGGCGCGGCAGGGCCGGGTGGTCACCGTGTCCTCCGACGTGCACAAGCAGGTCCGCAAGGTGGGCGACCTCGAGTTCGACGCAGTGGCCGGCCAGGAGAGCTTCCGGCCGCTGTCGGCCTACCAGAAGTCCAAGCTGATGAACGTCTGGTTCACTCGGGCACTGGCCGACAACCTCGGCGAGAGCACCGTCACCGCCAACTGCCTGTCCCCGGGCTTTGTCCGAACCAGGCTGGCCCGGGAGGCCCGCGGCGGGTTCGCGGTGTTCACCAAGCTCTCCCGGCCGTTCCAGAAGAAGGCGGCCGACGCCGCCCGGGACGTGGTGAACCTTGCTGGTGCACCCGAGCTGGCGACCGTCACCGGCAAGTACTTCCGCGGCGGACGGCAGGTGGAGCCCAGTGCACTGGCCCGGGACGCCGCCACCGCCCGGCGGCTGTGGGAGCTCAGCGCGGAACTCTCCGGACTGAGCTCGTCCTGACATCGGCGGCACAGGGTGGCGCCGACGTCACCCTGTGCCGCCGGGCCAGCAGGGCGGTCAGGCCCCCGGCCGGGGCCAGCGGATGCTCGGCGACCGGTACCAGCCCGGCCTGCCGGAACAGCTCCTGGTAGGCCGCGACGGATCGCTCCCTGGAACCCCACGCCGTCAGCATCAGCACGTCCAGATAGTTCACCAGCAGGCTGGGGCAGCCGTCCTGCAGAACGTTCTCCAGCACCAGCAGCCGCGAGTCCGGGCCCAACGCCGCAGCGATGCCCGCGAGAATGGCGACTGCCTGCTCGTCCGGCCAGTCGTGCAGCACGTGGGACAGCAGGTACACATCGGCACCGGCGGGAAGCGGCTCACCCGCGCTGGGGTCGATGAAGTCCCCGGCGACCCGGGACAGCCGGCCTCCGCAGTCACCGAGGTCTCCCTGGTCCACCACCTCGGCCCGGTCGTACACCACGCCCCGCAGCCCGGGGGCGTCCGCGAGGAGTGTCGACAGCAGGGTTCCGTTGCCCCCGCCCACGTCGATCAGCACTCCGGTGGCCGGTAGCAGGTCAGCGGCCCGCAGCGCGGCCGCGTTGCGACGTGTCACCTGCCCCTGGAAGGCGTGAAAGACCGCGGACTCGCTGGGGTGCTCGGCGAGGAAGTCGAACACGCCGACACCGGTGGCGGCCGTGAAACCGCTGTTGCCGGTACGTACCGCCAGCTCCAGGTGGGTCCAGGCGATCCGGCCCCACTCCGACAGCACGTGCCTGCACTCGGTGCGAAGTGGGCCCGGGTGCTCGCTGCGCAACAGCGCGGTCTCCTCGGTCGCCCGGAAGGCCGGACCATCGGCCTTCTCGCACAGTCCCAGCGTCGCAGCCAAGTGCAGCAGCCGCCCGAGGGCCTCGGGGTGCGCTCCGGTCGCCGCGGCCAGTTGCTCGACGGCTACCGGCTCGTCGCCGAGCAGGTCGGGGATGCCCAGCCGCAACACGGTGTCCAGCACCTCGGCCTTCCATCGGCCGTGCGCCAGGTCGCGTACCGCCCGTACTGGCTGGGACACACCGTTGCCTGGCGAAGAGCTGGCAGTCATGGGTCACCTCGTGTCGTTCGGATGCCGGTGACCCTTCCTAGCCGCCGGCGGTGCGCGGCCCGTCTCACCGCCGTCTGTCCGGCGGTCGCACGGAGCGGGTAGTTGATCGTCAGACGGTCAGCAGACGCTCGGCGGAACACCCGGCTGCGACGTTCAGAGCGCCCGGCGAGCCAACCGCCGGAGGAGGCGGGGAGGTGCCGGGTGCACGGACACGGTCATCAGCACCAGGTCGTCACCATCGCGGCCGGGGTCACCGTCGTGGGAGACCCGATCGGCACGCTGGGGCGGTCCAACAGCGTGGTCATCGACGACGGCGCCGACGCGGTGGTCGTGGACACGATGCTCGCGCCCTCGCTGACCCATTGTCTGCACGAGGTGCTGCGGGAGCGCGGTGCCCGAGCGCGGTTCGTCGTGAACACCCACCCGCATATCGATCACATAGGCGGCAACGCCGCCTTCCCCGACGCGTGCGTGCTGGCCCATCCGGCCACCGTGGCGATGGTCACGGAGCTGGCTCGGGACACCTCGTTCCTGGGTGCCATGTTCCCCGACTTCGCCGACGAGCTGGCCGACCTCGACGTCCGCATCCCGGAGCCGGTCGATGCCGCTGTGCAGCTGCCCGAGCGCGTTCAGCTGCTCACGCTGGGCCCGGCGCACGCTCCGGGCGATGTGGCCCTGTGGCTCGCCCGCGACGGAATCCTGATCGCAGGCGACCTCTGCTTCAACCGCATCACACCACTCGCGCTGCCCGGACACGCCTCCATCAGTGGCTGGATACGCGCTCTGGACACCTGCATCGCGTTGCAGCCGCGGCTCGTCGTGCCCGGCCACGGGCCGGTGGCCACTGTGGACACGCTCCGGACGCTTCGCGGCTACCTGCGGTCGCTGCGGGAACTCGCCGCCGAACCAGGTCCTGACGAGACGCCCACCGAGCCGGCGCTCGATCGGCTGATGACCGCGATGGCGGATGGCTGGGCCGAACCCGGCCGACATGCCCTGAACCTCAAGGTCGCCATCGCTGAGCACCGGGGCATCGCGATACCCGGCGGCCACGGACGACCGCGACTAGAGCCGCCGAGATGGTCCGCGAGACGCCCCGCAGACGAGTCGCCGGGCGCGGCGTCGGCAGCCTCGACGCACACCAACGACGACCGAGTGGTCGGGGGGACATCATGAGCACAGTCCCGGTCGACGGCCCAGGGCTGCCGGTGCCGCCGGGCTACGGACCGGACGCCGAACCGGACGCCGTCCGCCGGGCGATCCATGCGCTGGCGAGCAGCGGGCGGTTCTCGTCCTATCTCACCTACTCCCGGCCCGGGCGACGCTGGTTCGCCGCTGCCGCCGGACCCGCCCCCGCCGAGATCCTGATGTCGCAGCGGGAGATCAGCTGGCGCAGCCCCGGCTCGACGGGATCGGTCCCGCTGGGGCCGCGGCCACTGCGCCGGCTCGGTGACATCGTGCACAGCTGTACCCCGCAGGGGCGCCAAGCCTACGGCTACGTCGCGTTCGAGGTCGGCCAGCTCATCCACGGCGCGACGATCCGGCACGTCCCGACGCCGCTCGCGCACTTCTTAGTCCCCGACCTCGAGATCCGGTGGGACGCGGCGGGCAGCTCCGTCACCTGCCCCGACGCATCGCTGCGCGGCCTCGTTCGCGACCTGTGCGTGGCCGGCCCGGCCGTGCGGATCAGCCCCCCACGCCCGGTGGATCTCACCGACGACACGGATCGGCGCCGGTTCGAGCAGGCCGTCGCCCGGGTGGTGGCCCGGATCAAGGCGGGCCGCTTGCACAAGGCGATCGTGTCCCGGCAGGTCACCATCCCCTTCCCGGTCGACCTGGTGCGCACCTACCTGCTCGGGTTGACCGGTAACACGCCCGCGCGGTCGTTCCTGCTCCAGCTGGGCGAGCTACGGGCCGCCGGCTTCAGCCCCGAGGTGGTCGTCGAGGTGAGCGCCGAGGGCCTCGTGCACACCCAGCCCCTGGCGGGCACCCGTCCGTTCGGCGCCCACCCCGAGCAGAACCGGCGCTGGCGCCACGAGCTGAGCTGGGACGCCAAGGAGTGCTTCGAGCACTGCATCTCGGTCCGGCTGGCGACCGAGGAGCTGGACCCGCTATGCGACCCGGCCACCGTGGGAGTCACCGAGCTGCTGAAGGTCAAGGAACGCGGCACCGTACAGCACCTGGGCTCCCAGGTCGGCGGGCAGCTGAGCGCGGGCCGGGACGCATGGGACGCGCTGGAGGCCCTGTTCCCCGCGGTGACCGCGTCGGGCGTGCCCAAACGGGAGGCACTGGACACGATCGGTGCCCTGGAGCCGGTCGGGCGCGGTCTCTACGCCGGGGCGGTGTGCATGGCCGGCTCGGACGGCAGCCTCGACGCCGCACTGGCGCTTCGCACGGTCTTCCAGACCGACCGGCGGAGCTGGCTCCAGGCCGGCGCAGGCATCGTCCGCGACTCCGAGCCGGCCTTCGAGTTCACCGAAACCACCAACAAGCTGCGTTCTGTCGCCGGCTTCATCGTGCCCGCGGCCGGCCCGCTCCCACCCGACGGCCTCGGTGCTGTCTTGACCACGACAGGAGACACCATGACTGACGAACAGTCCCGCCACAGCACGGAACAGATCGCCCAGGTACTGCGCACCGCGCTGGTCGACCTGGGGATCGACGAGCAGAGCATCACGCCCGTCTCCCGGCTGCGCCGCGACCTCGAGCTCGACTCCACTGAGCTCGTCCAGATCTCCCTGGAGCTGAGCAGAAGCTGTGGCCGCAAGGTCAAGCTGGAGTCGGACACCGACTACTCCTTCACCGAGGTGTGCGCCCTGGTCGCGGATGTCGCCATCGCCGGCGCTGGATCAGCGGCGCCGTGACGCTCGCCTACCTCTTCCCTGGCCAGGGAAGCCACCTGGCCGGGATGGGCGTGCAGCTCGCCGAGGGGTCCCGGGCCGCCGCCGAGGTGTTCAGCAGGGCCTCCACCGCACTCGGCTACGACCTACTGAAGGTGTGCCGCGACAGCACCGCGGACGACCTCCGCCAGACGGAGGTCACCCAGCCCGCCCTGCTGGCGACCAGCCTCGCCTGCCTGGCCGCTGCCGCCGACTGGCTCCCCCCGCCCAGCGTGGTCGCCGGCCACAGCCTGGGCGAGTACACGGCACTGGTGGCGGCCGGCGTCATCGGCCTGGAGCAGGCTGTTCGTCTGGTCCGCACCCGGGGTCTGCTCATGCGGGAGGTTACCGAGGGGCGGGATCTCACGATGGCCGCCGTCCTCGGGCTGGACGCGCCCACCGTCGAGGCATTCTGCGACCAGCCGGACACCGTCGCCCGGTGCTGGCCCGCCGCGTACAACTCGCCCACGCAGACCGTGGTGTCCGGCGACCGCGCGGCCGTCACCGCCGTCGCCGCGCTGGCCGACGATGCGGGCGGGCGCTGCACCGTCCTCCCGGTGTCCTCCGCGTTCCACACCCCGCTGATGACGCCGGTCGCCGCGCGGCTGGGCGAGGTCATCGACTCCGCGATCCAGGGCGCACCCCGCGTGCCGGTCATCTGCAACGTGACCGGCCTGCCGGTGCACGACCCGGCGACCCTGCGCAGCCGGCTGATCGCCCAGCTCGACCAGCCGGTGCGGTGGGCACAGACGATGACGCAGCTACGTGAGCTCGGGGTGCGTCGGGTCGTCGAGCTCGGACCGGGGCGGGTACTCACCAGGCTCGCCCGGGCGTTCGACCGGCGGATGCCCGCGGCGGGCATCGACGATCCGGCCTCGCTGGCCGCCGCACGGTCGCTGCTGGCACCCCAGGCGGGCGCACCCCGCACTCCGCGGCACCGCAGTGCCGCCACGGGCCGGGACGATCGGCAGGCCCGATACCGGCGGGAGGGTTACTGGGCCGGGCAGACGCTGCCGGAGGCGATCCTGGCGGCTGCCGCCCGGCGGCCCGCGGACCAGCCCGCGCTGATCGGCGACTCCGCCGTGATCACCTACGGTGCGCTGCCCGAACGGGCCGCCGGGATGGCCGTCGCGTTCGCCGCGGCCGACGTCGGTCCGGGTGACCGGGTGGTCGTCTACCTGCCCAACCGTCCCGAGCTCGCGCTGGTCCTGCTGGCTCTGTGGCAGCGCGCCGCGGTCGCGGTGATGGCCCTGCCCGGGTACCGCGAACACGAGCTGGAGCACCTGGCCAGGACCTCCGGAGCGCGCGCGCTGGTCGTGGGCAGCCGGTTCCGGGCTCGTCGCGAGGACCCTCTCGCGATCGCGCGGCACGTGCGGGACCGGGTGCCCGGCCTCGCGACGCTGCTCGTCCTCGGGAATCCGGCCGCACCCGGCGAACTCACCGACCCGGCCGACGGTGAGGTGGCCGTCCCGGTCACCGCCACGGCACCCACGGCCCCGTCGCAGCCGTGCCCGGCGGACTCGCTGGCCCTGCTGCTGGTGTCCGGTGGCTCGACCGGCCTGCCCAAGCTCGTGCCGCGCACGCACGACGACTATCTCTACAACGCCCGGGTCAGCGCGCGGATCTGCGACAGCGGTCCGGACACCGTCTACCTCGCCGGCTTGCCCGCTGCCCACAACTTCACCCTCGGCTGCCCGGGTGTCGTCGGCACCCTGCTCACCGGCGGATCTGTCGTGTTCAGCCTCCGGTCCGAGGCCGGCGCGATCGCCGAGGCGATCTCGGCGCATCAGGTGACCGCGACGGCCGCCGTGCCCAGCCTCGCGTCGGCCGTCGCGGCCTACGCGCGCAGCCACGGAGAGCGACTGCCGTCCCTGCGGCTGCTGCAGGTCGGCGGAGCCAGGCTGGCGCCCGAGCCCGCTCGCCTGCTCCTGCACAGCCTCGACACGCAGCTCCAGCAGGTCTACGGGATGGCCGAGGGGCTGCTGTGCTTCACCCGGCTCACCGATCCCGATGACGTCGTCATACACACCCAGGGCAGGCCGGCCTCTCCCGCCGACGAGATCCGCATCGTCGACGGCAATGGTGCCGCCACGCCCGCGGGCACCGCCGGTGAGCTGTGGACCCGAGGCCCCTACACGATCACGCGGTACTACCCGAGCGGCGGAACCGCTGTCACCGACGACGGCTGGTACCGCACCGGAGACGTCGTCCGGCTCCACCCGTCCGGCAACCTCGTGGTCGAGGGCCGCCTCACGGATGTGATCAACCGGGGTGGCGAGAAGGTCGGGGCCGGCGAGGTGGAGATGCTGGTGGCCCGGCATCCGGCAGTGGCCGAGGTCGCCGCGGTCCCCGCGGATGCGGGCGACACGGAGACGATCTGCGTCGTCGTGGTGGTGAGTACCGGCCACGACCCGCCGACCCTGCTGGAGCTGCGCCGGTTCCTCGACGGCGAGCGGGTGGCTCCGCACAAATATCCCGAGCGCCTGGTGGTCGTCGACGCGATGCCGCGCACGCCGGCAGGCAAGCCCGACAAGACGTCCCTGCGCCGTCTCGCCGCCGGACTCGCCGGGGCCGACGCATGATCATCACTCCGTCCGGCGCCGAGCTGGTGGCCGCTGGCGAGCAGTCGCGGCTGTGCGTGGGCGTGGACATCGTCGCGGTGGCGCGGACCGCGCGCTGGGTCCGCCGATACCGGCCCGAGCTCCAGTACGTGTTCACGGCCGCCGAACGCGAGCAGGCCGACGACAGCCGGTATCCGGAGCAGGTCTACGCCCTCTGTTTCGGTGCGAAGGAAGCCGTCGGCAAGGCCCTTTCCTGCGGGCTCGCCGGCATCGAATGGACCGACGTCGAGGCGACCGTGACCCCCCACCAGCTGCTCCTGCGCCTCACCGGGGCAGCCGCTGCGCTGGCGACGGGCCACGGCGTCGACCGCTGGCTGGGCTCGTGGTCCCGAGCCGGCGATCTGGTCTTCGTCTGCGCCCTGGGCTGTGCACCATGAGCGGGGTCCTGGAGCACCGACACGCGGCCGGCCTGCACGTCGTCCTGGACGGGCCGCAGGCGACGGGTCGCGTTCCGCTGGTGTTGCTGCACGGCGCGGGCGGTAGCGGCAGGCAGTGGCGATGGGTCATGGAGCAGCTCCCGTCCTCGGTCGCGCCCATCGCGGTCGACCTGCCAGGGCACGGGGACAGCATCGGCCCGACCTCGGCCTCGATCGTCGACGCCGGGGTCGCCGTGGCCAACGCCCTCGACGACCTGGGCGTGCATCCACCGGTCGCCGTCGCCGCCCATTCGATCGGCGGGCTGGTGGGCCTGGCCCTGGCCGGCGGCATCATTCCGGTTTCGCACCTGGCGCTGGTCTGCAGTGCCGCTCGGATCACCCCGCACCCCGGGCTCATCCAGGCGCTCGCCGACCCCGACGCCGGCGAGGCGTTTCTCCGGGCCGGCTTCAGCGCCGAGGTGCCCGCGGATCGGGTCGAGGTCGTGGTCCAGGACATCGGCCGGGTGCGGCTGGCCGACGGTGGCGACTATCTGGGCGCGGCGCGGACCGACGTCGTCGATCTCCTGCCCCGGGTGTCCGCCGAGACACTCGTGGTCATCGCGGACGGCGACCCGGTGATCTCCCCCCGCAAGTCCCGGGCCATGGCCGGCCGGATCCCCCTGGCCCGCACCGTGGTCCTGTCCGGCGGTCACTACCTGCACCTGGAGCGGGCAACGGCACTGGCCGGGCTGCTCACCGAGCTGCTCGCGCAGCCCGACGCCGGGCGCACCAGCCCCTCCCTCCTCAGAAGCGAGGCCTCATGAAACGAGCAGTCATCACCGGTCTGGGTGTGATCGCGCCCAACGGCCTGACCGTGAGCTCCTTCTGGGACAGCGTGCAGGCCGGTCGCGTGGTCATCGAGGACGACCCGCTGATGATCGAGATCAACCTGCAGTGCCATGGCGTCGCACGCTGCCACGGCTTCCAGCCCGGCGATCTCGACGACGACGACACGCTCAAGGAGGTCGCGGGCCTCGGACGGTTCGCCCAGCTCGGCGCCGCCGCAGCCAGCCAGGCGGCAACCGACGCCGGGCTACCCATCGAGGCCGACCGCTGCGCGCCAGGAGGTGTGGTGTTCGCCTCCGCGGTGGGCGGTGCGCCGGAGATGCAGCTGCTCTACGAGCGGCTCACCGGCAACGGCACTACCGCGATACGTCCGGCTCCGCTGGACAGCAGCGCCTACGACGGCATCTTCCTCGATGCCCTCCCCGCGCTCCTGGCCCGCCGATACGGCCTGACCGGGCCGACCGCAACCCTGACCACGGGCTGCACCGCCGGTCTGGACGCGCTGGGACTAGCCGTGGAACTGGTGCGCCACGGCGAGGCGCCCTTCGTCATCGCCGGTGCCGGGGAGAGCCCGCTCAACGGCATCAGCTACGCCACCCTCGACGTGATCGGCTGTCTGTCCCGCACCGACGGCCCCGTGCAGCGCGCCTCCCGCCCGTTCGACGCGACCCGGGCCGGGTTCGTCATCTCCGAGGGAGCCGCGTTCGTGGTGGTCGAGGAAGCCGAGCACGCCGAGCGGCGGGGGGCCCGTCCGCACGCCGAGGTACTCGGCTGGGCCAGCACCTCCAACGCCCACCACATGACCGACCTGCTCTCCGACGGGCGGTCCATGGAGTCGACGCTGCACGCGACACTCACCGACAGCCACACCGCGCCGGAAGCCATCGACTACATCAACGCCCACGGGAGCTCCACTCCACAGAACGACCTGTTCGAGACGAACGCGATCAAGAGTGTCTTCGGAGACGGGGCCTACCAGATCCCGATCAGCTCCCTGAAGTCGATGATCGGGCATTCGCTGTCGTCGGCCAGCCTCATGGCGCTGGTCGCCACCATCGGCGCGATGCACCGCGCCACCATTCCCCCGACCGCGAACTTCGAGAACCCGGATCCGGCGTGTGACCTGGATTATGTCGTCGACGGTCCGCGGTATCAGACCGTCGAACGCGCCTTGGTGATGGCCAGCGGATTCGGCGGCATCCACACCGCCGCAGTGCTCAGGGGCCTGCGGTGATGCGCACCGACACCCCGCCGCGCCGGGTCGTCCTCACCGGCCTCGGCTCGGTCAACGCCGCGGGTGCGGACGTCGCGGGCAGCTGGGCCAGGGTCCGCGCCGGCACCTCCTGCCTGTCCTCGATCAGCCGGTTCGACACCGCCGGCTACCCGATCCGGGTCGCCGGTGAGATGCCCGCGTTCGACCCGGCCGTCGGTGTACCACGGCGGTTCCTGGCGAAGACCGACCGCTTCACCCATCTCGCGTTCGCCGCGGTGGACGAGGCGCTCCGCGATGGGAAGCTCGACTTGGCGGCCACCGACCGCAGCCGGGTCGGCGTGTGGTTCGGCAACAACACCGGTGGCTGGGACCTGTGCGAACGAGGTTTCCGGGAGTACTACGGGAACGGCCCGGACACGGTGAACCCCTGGCAGGCCACCGCATGGTTCCTCGCCGCCCCACAGGGGTTCCTCACCATCCGGCACGGACTCCGGGGGATGAGCAAGAGCTTCTCCGGGGACCGGGCGAGTGGCGCGGCCACGCTGTACCACGCGATGCGGGCGATCAGCCGAGGGCGCGTCGACACCGTGATCGCGGGTGGCTGCGAGGCGCCGCTGTCCCCGTTGTCGCTGCTGTGCTTCCACTCCAACGGTGAGCTGAGCGAACGCGGCGACCCGGCCACCGCGTACCGCCCGTACGACGTCGACGCCAGTGGAACCGTGCTGGGCGAGGGCGCTGCCGCGGTGCTGCTGGAGGACGAGGACGCGGTACTGCGCCGGGGTGGGCGGGTGCACGCGGTCGTGCTCGGCGGCGCCCACGGCACGGCCCCGGCGGAGCAGGTGTGCGGCTACGGCGACGTTCTGCGCCGCGCGCTGGCGGACGCCGGATGCGGGCCCGGGGACATCGACCTGGTGATCGGCGACGGCGCCGGCCAGTACGACGCGGACCAGATCGAGGCCGCGGCGGTCGCTGCCGCGTTCGCCGGACGCGGCGAGCCGGTGCCGCTCGCCACCCCCAAGGCGGTCTACGGGCACCTCTACGGGGCCGCTTTCTGTGCCGACGTGATCTGTGGCGCCCTGGCGGCCCGGGACTCGGTCGTGCCCGGGACCGCGGGCTTCCGGAACGGGCTGCTGCCCGAGGGAGTCACCGTCACCGGCACCGAGCGGGCCGCTCCGGTGCGCCGCTTCATGGTCTGCACCCGCTCCCGGTACGGGAGCTGCGTGGCGATGGTGTTCGCCGCGCCCGGCACCGCCTGACCGCACCACCCATCCATTCTCGAAGCAGGAGGACCCTCCATGGCAGGTCACAGCGATCTCTCGATCTTCGTCAACGCACCTCCGGACCGGGTATGGCGTACCGCCAACGACATCGAGGCCTGGCCCCACCTGTTCGACGGCGAGTACGCCGCGGCGGAGGTGCTCCATCGCGACACCGACCGGCTTCGGTTCCGGCTCACCACCGCACCCCGCGACGGCAAGACCTACAGCTGGGTCTCCGAGCGCTACCTCGATCCCGAGGCCGGCACGGTGGTGGCCCGGCGGGTCGACCCGGGGCCTTTTCACTACATGCACATCTTCCAGTCCTTCCGGCCGCTCGACGGCGGGACGGTGCTGCGCTGGGTCCAGGACTTCGAAGCCCGTCCGGACGCGCCGTTCACCGATGAACAGCTGCAGGCCCGCCTGATCAGCGCCGGCACGCACAACCTGACCCGGCACAAACAGATCATCGAACAGCAGGAGGGGACTGCTGGGCCGGGCGAGGTGCGGTCCGCCCAGGCACCGGCCGGCCACGTCGACGTCCGGGTAGCGGCCCGCGCTCCCCTGGAGCAGGTCTGGGCGGTGGCCAACGACCGCACCGCGTGGGCGCACGCCGGCCACCCGGTCCGCACCCCGTTCGACTTCGGTGACGAGAGCCGGTTCAACGTCACGACCCCACCCGACCCACACGGCCGGAGCTGGTCGTTCCAGGTACACCGGATTCGCGACGACGAGCGCAAGACGGTGTTCAGCCGGCGTTACGACACCCCGGACTTCGTCTACAGCACCCAGTGGTTCGGCTACCAGGAGGTGGGCGAGCACACCGAGATGCGCTGCGTCGCGGACTTCGAGATGTCCCCGGCCGCCGCGCTCGATACCACGGAGATGACCGGGATCATGACCGCCGCCATGTCCGCGAACATGACGCAGGTGGCGCGGAGCGCCGAGTCCGCCGGCCGGGTCGAGGTGACCCGGTGAGCGCCCGGGAGCTCACCCAGGCCGCCTGGGCGTGCATCGAGTCCGGAGACATGGACCGGCTGGGCACCCTCTTCCACCCGGAGGCGGAGCTGAGTACCGCCGCGGGCGGCGGCAGCGGCCGCGACTACATCGTCGGCCTGTTCACCCGGCATCGGGAGGGATACCCCGACGTCACCCACCGGGTGCTCGACTGCATCGAGTCCGCCGACGGCGACGCTGTCGCTCTGCGGCTCGAGTTCGAGGCCACCCACCTCGGCGAGCTGCGGGGGCCGTTCGGCACGGTCTCCCCCACCGGCCGCCGGTTGCGGTGGCGCTCGTCGGACCAGGTGCGCGTCCGCGGCGACCAGATCGTGTCCTGGCATGCGCAGTTCGATCGGCTCACCGTCCTGCAACAGCTCGGGCAGACCCTCCCGAGCGCTGCCCCGGTCCCCGCCGACATCCGCACTGGAGGCACCCCGTGACGACCATGACCAGCAACAAGGAGACCAGCAACAAGGACGTCCTCCGCAGCATCCTCACCGAGGTCTTCGAACGTGGCGACCTGGACGCTCTGGACCGTTACGTCACGCCGGACTTCGTCAACCACCGGACCCCACCCGGCATCCCACCCAGTGTGGACGGCGTCAAATCCATCGCCGGCTTCGAGCGCGCGGCATTTCCCGACCTGCGCTTCACCGTCGAGCACGAGGTGGAGGAGGGCGACCTGGTCATCCAGGTCGCCACTGCCGAAGCGACCCACCTCGGCCGGATCTTCGGGGTCGAGGCCACCGGCCGCCCCGTGCGCTGGCAACAGGTCCACATCGCGCGGATGCGCGGAGGGCGAATGGCCGAGCACTGGGGTATCTCCGACGTCGCCGCGCTCTGGACGCAGATCGGCCGGGCGACCGCCATCGGTCCCCCCGCCGCGGACGCCGGGCACTGACCGGCGGCCCGCGGCCCGCCCGAGCCCATCTACCCCAGGAGATCCCGATGGTCAGCCGAGCTTTCCCCGCGGTGGATGACGACGCGCACCTGCCGCCGCGGCATCTTCGACCGCAACGGGTGTTCGACCTCGACGTGGTGCACCGTTACCCGGAGCGGTTCAACAGCACCGACCTCCTGATCGACCAGCACCTGAACCGCGGCCGGGGCGAGCACCCCGCGCTGCGGTACCGCAACCAGACCCTCACCTATGCCGAGCTGGCTCGTCAGGTCAACCAGCTCGGCAACGGACTGCGCCGCCTCGGGGTCCATCCCGGCGACCGGGTGCTGATCCACAGCCTCAACGAGCCGCAGGCGGCGGTCACCAACTTCGCCGCCCTCAAGCTCGGCGCGGTCGTCGTGCCGACATCCCCGCTGCTCACCCCCGAGCAGCTCGCCCACATCATCGGTGACTGCGAGCCCGTGGTCGTCGTGGTCGACGCCATGCTGCTCGGCACCGTCCTGGGCGCTCGTGAACTGGCACCGGCTCGCCGGCACATCGTCGTCTTCGACGCCGAGCCCGGCGTCGTCGAGAACAGCCGCTGCCACTGTTTCGCCGACCTGCTCGCGTCCGGCGAGCCGGAGCTGGCACCGATGCCGCGTCCGCGCGACGCGGTGTCGGTGCTGCTGTACACCTCGGGGCTGGCGCAGCCCGCTCGCGCCACCGCCCACCTGCAGGATGAGCTGCTGGTCATCCCGGACATCTTCGGGCGCCGGGCCTGGGAGGTACGGCCCGACGACGTCATCGCCGGAGCTGGACCGATCTGCTTCGCGGGCGGGTACTCCACGTTGCTGACCGTGCCCTTCCGGTTCGGCGCGACGACGGTGCTCATCCCGCTCGGCACGTCTGCCGAGGCCATGTTCCCGCTGGTGCGCGAGCACCAGGTGACCCTGCTCGCGGCGATGCCCACGTTGTACCGGCAGATGGCCGAGGTCAGTACCGCCGATCCCACCGACCTGGCAACGCTACGGATGGTCAGCGGGGGCGGGGAGTCGCTGTCCCCGGCCACCGTGACGGCCTGGCGTGATCGGTTCGGCCTGGACATCTATGAGGGTTTCGGCACCAACGGAATGACCCACGTCTTCATCACCACCGCCGTCACCCGGTCGATCACGCCAGGGTCGATGGGCCGGCCACTGCCCGGTTACCGGGTTCGGGTGCTGCGACCGGACGGCCGGGACGCCAGGCCCGGGGAGCCCGGTCAGCTCCACGCCCGCGGTCCGGTGGGGACGCTGTACTGGGGTCACCCCGACGCCGCGGGCACTGTAGCGGCGCTGCAGGCGCGTACCGTCCGCGACGGCTGGGTGCGCATCGGCGACTGGGTCAGCCAAGACCCCGACGGCAGCCTGCGCTTCGTGGCCCGTGAAGAAGAGCTGTTCACCCGCGGCCACGTTGAGTTTGGCCCCGGTGAGGTCGAAACCGTCCTCGCGCAGCATCCGGATGTCGCCGAAGCGGGGGTTTACGGCAGCGTAGCCGCGGACGGGGTCCAGCGGGTGCACGCCCTCATCGTGCCGCTATCCCCCGCTGTGCTCACCGAGGACCTGCCGCGGCGAGTCCTGCGGGACAGCGCCACCGCCTTGGGGCCGCGGGTTCCTGACGACATCACCGCTGTCCAGCGACTGCCCCGGACGCCCTTCGGAACCCTGTTGCGCCGCAACCGGTGGCCGTCGTGGCTCGACACCAACCACGGCACCCATCGAGAGGAGGTGACAGCGCACGCGTGACGTTCCAAGCCACCCCGACCTAGCCCGACGTGAGGAGAGCACATGTACAAACGGATCTCCCGACTGGTGGCGTTCGGCGCACTCGCGCTTGGCGCCACCCTCCCCATCGCGATGGTGTTACCGGACAATTCCGCCGAGGCGGCGGGCCCGATCGTCATCTTGGTCGATCACCAGGATCCGACCAATCAGCAGCCGTTCCCGCCCAACAACCGGCTGTACGAGTACACCGACTTCTTCAGCCGCGATGTCACCGTCCACCAGAGCGACACCATCGACTTCCAAACGCAACCGTTCTCCTTCCACATCGTCACCCTGGCCCGCAACGAAAACGCGGCACGCGCCGCGTACCACAGCATCGAACTCGTGTCGGGAGAGCCGCCCGCGCCCGGCACCGGGCTGCCCAAGATCGTGTTCGGACCCGGCAACTACCCGGTCACCGGTGGGAGCACGCACGGCGGCGGGATGATCGCCCACGACCACGGCAAGGGCCCGCCGGTCTGCGGCGCCGTGCAGTTCAGCCAGGCGCCGTGCACGTTCCATGGCGGCAATGACGTGGAGATTCTCGGGCCGACGGTCGGCTGGGACAAGCAACAGCAGCCGACGACCATCGACCAGCATGTCGTCATCAATGCGGCACCCGGTGTCTACACGTTCTTCGACATGCTGCACCCGGGGATGCGCGGGACGCTGCGCGTCGTGCCCCCCAACGCTCCGATCTCCACCCAGCAGCAGATCAACGTCGCAGCGCAGAAGCAGTTCCAGGCGGACCGGCTCGCGGCCCTGGCCGTGGAGGCGAAATGGAACCACATCCCCACCCCGGCCGGACCTCCCGGACACCGTCGGTATGTGGTCGCTGTCGGTGCCAGCGCAGCGAATGACCACGTCTCGATCCACGCGATGCTGCCCAACCACCCGCTCAATGTGACCGCGGGTGACCGGGTCGACTTCGTCTGGGTCGACGACCACGCGATCCACGCCGTCGGGCTGGCCGTGCACGAAGACGACCTTCCCGAGCCGTTCGGTTACGACTGTTACCCGGCCACCCCGAGCTATCAGCCGGTGCCGAACGTCTTCAATACGCCACCGCCGACGCCGTGCGTCCGGCCCGGCCACACCGAGCCACTCGGTATCGGTGACCCCGGCAACACGCCCTCAGGCAAGCCCCTTACCACGGGCATTGTGAACGCCGGTCTGCATATCGGTGCCGCGTACGGGGCGCACCCGACCTCGCAGAGCTGGTCCCTGGTGATCGGCCCGCACACGCCACCCGGTTCCTACAACTATTTCTGCACCGTGCACAGCTGGATGACCGGCGTACTGCACGTCTCCTGAACCGCGGTAGCGGCAGGCAGGGTTGCCGGCCTCGCTCGGACTACGCCATCGATCAGGCGAGTACGGGCGGGGCCAACAATCCGTTCGTCAGCCGCCGCAGCAGCGGCTCCGGATCGAGGCCCGACCCTTCCGCACATCGAATCGCCTCCGCGACGGCGGCGGCCTGACTCCGAAGCAGAACCTCGGACATCAGCCGCAGAGTCGCGACCGACCCCACCGGTCCCACGTGCGTGATCTCGTTCGCGAACGCCCAGAGCACCGGCTGGACGACAGCCAGGTCGGCGGGGGCGCATCCGGCGAGAACGCGAAGCTCACCGTCCCGGGCCCGCACGGCGTCACCCACAAGGCACACCTCGACACCGATGAGTCCCAGCTGAGCCAGCCGAGCAGCCGAGGTGCGGGCGAATTCCGGCCCGGTGGGGGACGCATCGACGACGAAGCCGCCATCGCACAGAGTTTCCCCAATTCCTCCGCAGTCGAACAAGACCTCTTCGACGGCGACCTCGTCAGGCATGCAGAGCAACACGACATCGGCCGGTTCGGCGGCGTCAGCCGGTATTCGCGTCAATCGAGCGCCCGCCGCGACAGCTGCGGCCGCCTTCTCCGGGTTACGGTCGTACACAGTGACGTCGAGACCCTGCTCGCTAAGCCGGCCGGCGACCGCGCCGGCCGTGGCACCGAGACCGACAACGCCGACACTCTTGATCTTCATGGCGACACTTTCTGCTTGAGGCTCAGCTGATCATTGGTGCTTTCAGGAAGGAAGCTGCTGCGGTCGTCCCGCGGTCTGCACCTGCTCGAGAGCATGGATTTGACCGGAGACCTCACGGAGCAATCCGTGGAGCGAGTGGTTCAGATTCCGTAAAGGGTCCAAGGAGACGGCCGCCGGGAGGCCCGGGTCATTCGATGCCGGTGTCACGGCGGGCTGGCGCAGCAGTGCGCGAGTCACCCCGTTGTAACCGTCCACCCGGATGAGCTCGTGGAGTCGCTTGGTGGCATCCTCCGGATCGACCTCGAGTTCTTCCCGCAGCGCTCGAGCACAGGAACCGAACTGCCGGAGAGCTGAGGTGCGGTCGCCACCGATGCAATAAAGTCGCATCATGCTGACGTGGGCGCGCTCGTTCGCGCGGTCGATCTCCAATGCCTTGCGCCCGTACATCAGCCCGACCTCCCAGCGGCCGGCTTCCTCGGCGTCGTGCATGAGCTTGTCCAGTATCCGCAGGTACATGGAGCGGTACAGGTCCTGGTAATATCCGACCCAGTCGCAGTACCACCCCTCCAGCAGATCGCCACGGTATAGCTCGACCGCCTCCTCCAAAGGTCGCCGCAACTGCGGATCCAGCAAGCCGGCCGGCGCCTGCAGAGCGGCAGAATAGCGCTGTTCGAACTCGAACACATCGATCTGGATACTCGTGCCCTTGTTGATCGACATCCACTCCTGGTCGACCGCCAGAAGGTGGTTTCCTGGAGCCTCGAGTCTCTCGAGCGCCTTATGCAGTTGCCATAGTGACTGCCGTAAGTACTTCTTGGAGTGACTCGGCTCGATACCGGGCCACAACTGCTCCGCCAACCGCTCCCGCTGAACGGCCCTCTTCTGGAGGACCACGTAAGCGAGAAGCTCCTGGGCCTTGCGTCCTTCGAGTCCACCCACCGAGCCCAGGTGACTCGCCGCTTCGAACCGCCCGAATAGACGTATACAACCGGCGTGCGCCGGCACGTCCTTGACTCTGTGTATTCGCCGCGGCGCAGATGGGTCGCCTGCTCTCTCGTTCACCGGAAGGCATGATTGCACTACAGTACCCATCCGAGCTGAGTGAACTCCAGGCATGTCGATGGCCCCTACCCCTACGCCGTTGGTTTCGATAGTAAAGAGGAGCCATGCCGTCGGTAGATACGCGGTTGTGCACCGAATGTCGACGGTGTCAAGGCCAAAAGTGGCCAAGCTGATGGGGACGAGATCTTCGCCAGAGGACCGCGGGATGTCCTTCTGATCTCATCACTTTCTTGCCCTCGGCTAGTCGAGTGTTGATACTGAAGCTGCGACTTGCTGAGGAGGAGGGGATCATGACGCTACGCAGGCTGTCCGTGGATGAGACGTGCAAGGACGGTTACACCTGCCCAGGAGTCTGGGCCGACGAGGGCGAGGAGGTCATCATCGTGGGGGAAGTGCTTGACCCATCGCCGGTGCCCCTCGCGCCTGGTGAGCGTGCGGTGCGGCTGCGTCGGCAGGTGATCCGCGACGCGCACCTGTAGAGGAGGGACTCTCGTGAATATCACCGACCTGGCGCGCATCGTTGACGGCGCCGGGCTGTCTGCGTTCCGTCTGGAGACCCGACCGCAGTATCTGGTGCCCCAGGAGGCCGACGAGTTCGCGGCCTGGCGAGCCGGGCACGCAGAGCTGCAGACCCCGGGCAACAGCCCATGGCTGGCTCACGTGGCCGGGCACGTCGCGAGCGGAGTCCGGTGGTACCGCGTGCACGTCCTGGAGCAGCCGCTGTCGGACTACTCGCGATTCGAGATCTGGGGTTACCGGGCGAATCAGGCCGCCGGTGAACAGATATTCCTGGTCGACCGGGATGCGCACCCGGATCTTGAGGGTCTCCGGGAGGACTTCTGGCTGGTCGACGACGAGACCGCAGTGCGGATGATCTACGACCGGGAGGGGCGCTTCGTTCGGCCGGAGCTCGTCATGGACGTCGGGCCTTGTCTGGGAATGCGAGCGACAGCGCTTCGCCACGCCGAGCCTCTCGACGCTTACATCGCCCGACGAGATCTTCGACTCACCGTATGACCGATGAGGATCGGCGACGGGTTGCCGCGACCCTGCGTGAGTTGCGCGCTGACGCCAGCCTGTCGACCACCCAGCTCGCTCAGCGACTGGGCTGGTCGCAGTCGAAAGTGTCGAAAACCGAGCTCGGCCGCACCGTGGCGCCACCGGAAGACGTGGAGGTGTGGGCCCAGGCGACCGGGGCCTCCGACGACACACGCAGAGAGCTCGTCGCCCTGGCGCAGCGGGTCGCCACGCAGGCCACCGAGTGGCGCCGCGAGCTCGCGCCCGGTCGGCGACGCAAGCAGGAAGAGATCCGGCGGCTGGAAGCGACGGCATCGGTGATCCGGGTCTTCGCGATGGACGTCATCGTGGGACTCGCGCAGACCCCCGCCTACGCCGAGGCCGTCTTCCGGCTCGGCCGCAAGGTCGGCCCCGAGGAGAACCTGGAGGAGGTCGTTCAGGAAAGGCTCGCCCGTCAGCGGGTTCTGCAGGACACGTCGAAACACTTCTCCCTGCTGATGTCCGAGACGGCGCTGCGGCGACACCTCGTCCCGCCGGCCGCGATGCAGGCACAGCTCGCGCGCCTCGTCGACCTGAGCACCCGCCCGCACATCGACCTGGCCGTGATCCCGTTCGACGCCGAGGAGCGCGCGCACCAGTACCATGGCTTCGCGATTCTCGGCGATCCTGCGACCGACGACGACGCGATCGTGCTCGCCGAGACGGTCACCCGCGGCCTGGTCATCCGCAGGCAGGACGAGGTGGGTGAGTACATCGAGCACTTCCAGACGCTCCGAGGGGCCGCGACCTCGGGTGCTGAGCTGCGCACTCACCTCCAGGACCTGATCACGGCTCAACCCCGCGCTTGAGCCGGGCGGTGCGAGAGCAGCACGGCACTGACCGTGGCGCTCAGTGTTCGCGACGGTCCCGCAGGCGCTGGTACAGCTCGGCGCGGATGCGCTCGACGTCCCAGCGGTAGTGCCCGCCCGGGGTCACGTAGTCGGGTTCGATCTCGCCGCGTTGCACCCAGCGCTGCAGCGAGCGGATGTCGACGCCCAGCGCACGGGCGGCCTCGCCGGTCGATACGTACGGCATATCGACGCACGATGCGCCACAGGAACGTCGCCCCTGCCTGCCTTTGTCGCGTTTACCTGTGATTGCCTACCTACCGGGAACGATGTTAAATCCACACAACCGTCGCGCTCGGCACGTGCATCAGCACCAGCCGGAGCCTGATCCCCACTGGGGAGGGGACCGTGAACGACATCACCACAGACACCAGACCTGGGGAGCTCGCCGCCGACGGGGGTGCAGCCTCATGAACGGCGGGACCCCGGGCACGCCCCATGAGCGGCGCGAACGGGACTCCGCGCGGGGCAGGAGCGCCCACGACGCCCTGCTCGCCAAGTTCGAGCGCGAGGCCGACCCGGACGGCGTGCTGGATCCGGCCGAACGGGCTCGCCTGGCACAGGAGGCACGCACGGCGCATTTCGCCCGGATCGGCCGCCGGGGTGCTGCGGCGGCCGCGAAGAGTCGGCGCCCCCACCAGCCGCCGGGCGAGGCGCCACCGGCCACGGTCAACGACCGGCGCCGGACAGCCCGCGAGCCGAGTTCAGCCGACTGGGCGCACCTGTGGGAGCAACCCGCCATGCGGTCGATACTGACCGCCCGCGACGTCGGCGCGGTCTACTCCGCCCTGACGGACGCCGAGGTCAGTCAACGCCAGATCGCCCAGTGGACCGGCCAGACCCAGCCGGAGGTATCCGCGATCCTGAACGGCCGTCAGGTGTGTGACGTACGGCTGCTGGAGCGGATCTGCGACCGGCTCGCTATCCCCCGCCCTTACATGCGGCTGCTGGACATAGCTCCCGGCGAGGACGGCGCCTACAGTGAGGAGGTCACCGTCGCCGATCCCGCCGAGGGAGACGAGATGCTGCGCCGAGACCTCCTCGCCCAGGGGGCGATCGCCCTGTTCGGCGCGCCGGTCCTCGGCGCCCTGCTCGGCGCGGACACCACCGGCCCGGGGCCGGGGCCGCTGCCGTCGCGGGTCGGGATGGCCGACGTCGCCGAGATCGCCACCACCACCGAGCAACTCCGCGTGGCGGCCCGGGCGCGCGGCGGGCAGGCCAGGGCGGCCACCGCGGCCGCCGCCGAGTACGCCCGCCTGCGGCGGGTGCCGCCCGCCGGCGACGCGGTGGCCACCGCACTGGGCTCGCGCCTGGCGGAGCTGACCGAGCTGGCCGGCTGGTGCTGGCACGACAGTGGTGACGACCAGACCGCCCGGTGGCACTACCGCCAGGCCGCGCAGCTGGCGCGCGACGCCGGTGACCAGGTCAGAGTGGCGAGTGTGCTGCAGCTCGCCGGCATCATCGACGCTGTTCGAGGCCGCCCCGACGACGCGCTGAAGGTGGAGCAGATCGGATTGGAGATCCTGCAGCGCGCGAAAGCCGATCCAGAGTGGATCGCCCAGATGCACGGCAGCATGGCCTATGACTTCGCCGTGATGGGGCGCCCCGACCAGGCCGCCGAGCACCTGGCCCGAGCCCGGGACGGGTGGGCGCCCACCAGCCCCCATGCGCGGGCGGACATGGACTACGAGAGCGCTCTCATCCAGGTCGCGTGTGGGCACCTGGACCGGGCCGAGGCCTTCGCTGCCCGGGTCAACGGCGGGGGCCAGCACCGGCCGGTGGGGGTGCTGGCCGGGGTGCTGCGCGCCACCATCCACGTGCAGACCGGCGAACCCCGTGGCCTGACCCTGGCCAACGACGCGATCCGGGCGGTGGCCCCGCTGCGCTCGGTGCGCGCCCGCCAGAAACTCGCCCCGCTGGTGCAGGCTCTGGAGTCCCGCCCCGGCTCCGACGCCCAGGGCCTGGCCCGGATGGCCCGCCAGGTCGCGGCCTGACCTCCCGCAACCGTGGACCACACCTCACCCGGCCGGCGTCACCGGTGGCGGCATTGACGTCACCGTCGGCGATCGGGACGGCTATCAGGGCGTGGCGAACGAATAGTGTCGGTGCGACCGGTTACCTTAGCCGCCATGTTGTCCGCAGTTTTCGCTACCGTTGATCTCGCCGATGTCGAGGACACCGTCGGAGCCGCTACTTATGCGCGAGGTGCCCAGTACGCACGGCAACGCGCGGTCATCCGGATGCAGTGGAATTCCGCCGAAGGCACACTCCGCGGAACCGTGCGCGGCCGGGCCGGCGATTTCTACGCGGCGACGGCGTACTTCTCGTCTTTCGATGGAGATGGCCTGGAGTGGGAGCAGGGCGAGTGTGACTGCCCGGTCGGGTTCAACTGCAAGCACGTCGCGGCGCTGGTGCTGACGGCGGTCGACGCCGAGCGGTCCCAGCCGGCGCCTGCCCGTGTTCCACAGCCCCCGACGTGGGAGCAGTCCCTGAACTCCGTGCTGACGCCCCGCCCGGTCGGTCCCGCGACGCGGACGGACCGGGCGCCGCTGGCCGTCGAGCTGGTGCTGGCCGCGAACACCCGCCCGGGGCCGGCGCACGGCTCGGCCGAGACCGGACCGGCGGTAAAGGTGCTGGCCCGGCTGGTGACACCGGGCAAGAACGGCTGGGTCGGCGGGGGGCTGAGCTGGACCAAGCTGAGCTCCCTGCACCACCACGGTGGGTACGTCCCGGCACACGTGCGCTTGCTGCGGGAGATGTACGCCGTATACCGGTCGGGTAGCAGTTCGTCGAGCTACCAGTCCTATTACTCCTACGGGGATGAGAAGTCGATCGAGCTGTCCGCGTTCGAATCTCGCCAGCTGTGGCCGATGCTGGACGAGGCCGACGCGATCGGCGTGCGGTTGGTGCACGCCCGCAAGCGGCTGGGCGCCGTGGAGAAATACGGCATTGCCGAGTTCTGCCTGGACGTCACCGTTGAGCCATCCGGGATGCTCGTCATCACTCCGGTGATCCGCGTCGGCGAGGACCCTGTTGATGAAGACTCCGCCGACACGACCTCTGTTGGTGCCGCGCCGATCCGATTCGTCGGGTCCGAAGGCCACGGCGTCGTCTATATCGACCGCACAGAGGTTGCGACGATCACCGATCACAGCGACTGGCATCTGCGGCTGGCGAAGCTGTCCGGGCCGGTGCCCGCACAGCTACAACGAATGGCGGTGGAGCGCCGGCGCCTGGAGATTCCCGCGGCCGAGCAGGCCCGGTTCCTGGACGAGTACTACCCGCGGCTACGGCACACGGCCACGGTGATCTCCTCCGACGAGTCCTTCACACCGCCGCCGATGCCGGACCCCACCCTGCTGCTGCGCGCGTCCTACGGCGCCGGGCACGACCTCGAGGTCAGCTGGCAGTGGGCCTACGAGGTGGGCGGCTCGCGGCGGTGCGCGCCGCTGGACTCGGCCCGCCCGGATGACGGGTACCGGGACCTGGACGCGGAGCGGGCCGTGCTGGCCGACCTCGACGTCCCACTCGAGGCGTTCGGACTGCGTTCCGGCGACCCGGATCAGCCCCTGGTCCCGCGCGCCGCGTTCGGTGGCATCGACACCATGCGCTTCACCACCGAGATGCTGCCGTTGCTGGCGGACCGGCCCGGGTTCGCCGTCGAGGTCACCGGGGACCCCGCCGACTACCGGGAGGTGGGCGACACGCTGTCGATCGGCGTGTCGACCGACGACGTGGTGGGCGAGACGGACTGGTTCGACCTCGGGGTGAGCATCACCGTCGAGGGGCGCGAGGTTGCGTTCACCGACGTGTTCCTGGCCCTGTCCAGCGGCCAGTCGCACCTGCTGCTTCCCGATGGCGCCTATTTCGCCCTGGACAAGCCCGAACTACGGGCGCTGACCAAGCTGATCGAGGAGGCGCGGGCGCTGGGGGACTCGCGCGGCGAGCGCCTGCGGATCAGCCGGTTCCAGGCCGGGTTGTGGGATGAGCTGACCGAGCTGGGCACGGTCCACCACCAGGCGAAGGCATGGCACCAGCAGGTGCAGGGGCTGTTGTCGGTCGCGCCCCTGGAGACGACGCAGGTGCCGGCGACGTTCGCGGCGCAGCTGCGCCCGTATCAGGTGGACGGGTTCCGCTGGCTGGCGTTCCTGTGGCAGTGCCGGCTCGGTGGCGTTCTCGCCGACGACATGGGGCTGGGCAAGACACTGCAGTGCCTGGCGCTGATCTGCCATGCCCGGCAGGTCGACCCCACCATCGCGCCGTTCCTCATCGTCGCGCCGACCAGCGTGGTGTCGAACTGGGCGGCCGAGTCAGCGCGCTTCGCGGCCGGACTCGACGTCGTGGCGCTGTCCGACACCGTGCGCCGTCGCGGTCAGCCCCTCGACGAGATCATCTCGGGTGCCCATGTGGTGGTCACCTCCTACACGTTGTTCCGGATCGACTTCGACGCCTACTCCGACATGCCCTGGTCGGGCCTGATCCTCGATGAGGCCCAGTACGTCAAGAACCACCAGTCGAAGATCTACCAGTGCGCGCGGCGACTCCCGGCCCCGGTCAAGCTCGCGATCACCGGCACGCCGATGGAGAACAACCTGATGGAGCTGTGGTCGCTGCTGTCGATCACCGCGCCCGGGCTGTTTCCGAACCCGACTCGTTTTCGTGACTACTACGCGCAGCCGATCGAGAAGCGGGGCGACGCCGAGCTTCTCGCGCGGCTGCGGCGACGCATCAAGCCGCTGGTCAAACGTCGCACCAAGGAACAGGTAGCCGCCGACCTTCCCGCGAAGCAGGAGCAGGTCCTCGAAGTGGAACTGCATCCGCGACACCGGCGGCTCTACCAGACTCATCTGCAACGGGAACGGCAGAAGGTTCTCGGGCTGATCGACGACGTCAACTCCAACCGCTTCACGATCCTGCGCTCGCTCACCCTGCTGCGCCAGCTGAGCCTGCACGCCGGGCTCGTCGACGACGCGCACCACGACCTGCCCAGCAGCAAGATAGACGCACTGGTGGAGCAGCTTCAGGACGTGACCGACGGCGGACATCGGGCACTGGTCTTCAGCCAGTTCACCGGATTCCTCGCCCATGTCCGCGCGAGGCTGGACGCCACGGGTATGGAGTACTGCTATCTGGACGGCAAGACGCGCAACAGACCCGCCGTGTTGCAGCGTTTCAAAGAAGGCTCAGCTCCGGTGTTTCTGATCAGCCTCAAGGCGGGCGGATTCGGACTGAACCTGACCGAGGCGGACTACTGCTTCCTGCTCGACCCGTGGTGGAATCCGGCGACGGAGGCGCAGGCGGTGGACCGGACCCACCGCATCGGGCAGGTCCGGAATGTCATGGTGTACCGCCTCATCGCCAAGGACACCATCGAGGAGAAAGTGATGGCGTTGAAGGCGAGGAAAGCCGAGCTGTTCTCCAACGTGATGGACGACGGCAACGTCTTCGGCACCACACTCGACGCCAACGACATCCGCGAGCTCTTCACCTGATCCCACGCTTGTCACCCCCAACAGAACCACAGCCGTCAGCACTCCTGCCCACACCCGAGACTGAGCCTTTTCGATGGGTGTGCACTACTGTGTCGGGCGGTTACGATGTTCTCGACCGTTTCGCCGTTGATGGCCTCGGGGTGCGCCGCGAAGCATCCTCCACGAATGATCACTTCTGGTGTGTCGCGGGAGGACTGCTCCCGTCCGCGGTGAACGGCGGCGGTGCCGCGATCCGGCCACGTACTCGCACGGAGATCCGCGCGGCCCGACGCAGACATTCCCATTCATGTTGGGGCCACCTCATCGCGGCCCCGCTGTGGCCCATGCACGGGGCCAACCTCGGCACGCTGCTGCGTACCTGTGACGCTGTCGGTGCCTGCCTCGCCGTGCCCCGCTTGCCCTGGGTGCCCGAAGCCCTCGCGCGGGGCAACACTCTGCGGCGGCGCACGTGTGTGCACTACACCGGCGACCCCGTGCGCTGGCTGGTGCGGCAACGCGGGTCAGGCACCCAGGTCCTCGGGGTGGAACTGGCCGACGAAGCGATCCGCCTCGCCGACCTGAGATCCTGATGGTCGCCACGGCAGCACGCTCAACGTCGCCGTCGCGAGGTTAGGTCCGCGTCGGGGTGGTGGCGGGTAGCGGCGTGTGTTCTGGTGCCGGTGGCAGGTCGCGGACGATGGCTTCGCCCTTGGTCAGCCAGGCCACACCGTAGGCGAGGGTCGCGGCCGATTCCAGCCACAACACCGGATGCAGCGACCCGGTGTCGGCGTGGAGGAACCACTCGGAGAGCACGATGAGCACCAGGCACAAGAGGATGATCACCCCGGCGGCGAGGTAGACGCGGTTGCGGTGGACCTTTCGCCGGGTGGGGTGCGCCTGATCGGTCTTGCGGAACAGGACGAGGCAGAAGAAGGCCAGCGTCACGAAGAACACGGCCGCGAACACGATGTGCAGGCCACCGATGATCTGATCGGTCCGGGTGGGGTGGTCGTCGGGTGTGGTCGGGAACAGGGCCACGCCCAGCGCCGTGACGGCGGCGGCGTCGCCGGCGAGGTCATCGACCGGTCCGTATCCACGGTAGGACAGCAGAAAGACCCCGATCGCGCACATGCTGCCGACGTAGACGTCCCGCATGTTGCTGTAGTAGTAGTTGCTGATCGAGTTCAGCAGGTCACCGTCGGCGACCAGCCCGCCGATGATCAGCACCACGGGCAGCGCTATACCGATGAGGCCGATAGCCCTGCGCAGGAACAGGTACGAGTGAACGAGCGTGTCCTGCGGGGACGCAGTCACCGGGCTCATGGCCGCCTCCGATCCCTCGAAACGTGACGCCCCCCGTATGGACATCGACGCGGCCTGGTGAACCATTACGTCCACGCTTCGCCTCCCCTGGGGATCCCGCTGGTCTGCGAGGATGCTCCGCTGTCCCGACCGTAAGGAGTATCTGGTGGCCTCTCGTCTCAACCCGTACATCAGCTTCACCAGTAACGCCCGGCAAGCCATGGAGTTCTATCGGGACGTCTTCGGCGGTACCTTGACGCTGAACACCTTCGGCGAGTATGGCGCGCAAGACTCCCCGTACGCCGACAAGATCATGCACGGCATGCTCGAGACCGAGGGCGGATTCACGCTCATGGGCGCCGACACCCCGCCCGGGATGGAGCACAACCCGGGGACCAACATCGCGGTGAGCCTGAGCGGGGACGATGCCGGCGAGCTGCGCGGCTACTGGGAGAGGCTGTCCGCAGGCGGCACCGTGTCAGTCCCCCTGGAGAAGCAGATGTGGGGCGATGAGTTCGGCGCGTGCACAGACCAGTTCGACATCAGCTGGATGGTCAACATCGGCCGGCCGCAGGTCTGATCCACCCTTGCCGAGCCCCGGGGTCACTCGGCCTTGCAAGCCGGGGCTGGTGCTTCGTCACGGAGTGGGCTGCCGACGGGGATTACGTAGGTCACCTCGAGGATGGCCGGGTCGGTCCCCTTGTTGGCGCCCATGTGGACGTGGTGTCGGCCTGCCGGCTCCTCCAACGCCTGCCCGGCCGTATAGGTGTGGGCCTTGCAGGTGCGGTCGTAGTGGGTCAGGGTGCCGGACTCGACCACGACCAGCAGCGGTCCCGGGTGGGTGTGCCAGCCGGTGGAACCGCCCGGCTGCAGGGTGACTCGCTGGAACACCAGCTGGGTCTGGCCGTGGGCTTCGACGTGGACCTGCTCGTCGGTGGTGCCCTGGGCGACGATTGTTCCCTCCGCCCCGGATCCTGGTGTCGCGTCCGCCGGGCTACCCGCGAATATGAGCACGCCGAGCGAAGCCGCTGCCGACGCGGCAGTGACGGCGGTGAGGATGCGTTTACGGTTACTTCTCATGGCGGTCTCTCCCCTTCGGGATAACCGAAAACGTGTACCTGCCCGAGCATCTGTGCTCGATCCATTCAACGCGGGTCAGCCCGGCCAAGATGACTACCGACCGGCACCGGCCTACCCGCGAGTACTCGATGAACTGCTGTCCGCCGCCTGCCACGTCGTGACGCAGTACGCGAACACAGGGCTCCCTGTCAACGCCTCAGTCCCCTCCCATTAGCTGCGCCACCGGCGATGCTTCACCTCCAACGTCGAGACCGACTCAGTGGGCTGATACGAATGTGTCCAGGTCGCATGATGTGGAGGACCTAATCGGCATCCATACGCTCAGCGGTTTGAGCCGGTGATCCGTTGACACCACAGCGCCGTCACACGTCCAGGTAGCCCACACCCACCGGCTCAGCCCCCGCCGCACCTCTCGACGCACGAGCAGCCGGAACCGGAGTCGGGGCACCCTCATCCAAATAACCCACACCCACCGGCCCAGACCCCACCACAACCGCCGACACACGAGCAGCCGGAACAGGAACAGACGCTGCAGCCGGAGCCGCATCGCCCACATCCAAATAACCCACACCCACCGGCCCAGACCCCACCACACGAGCAGCCGAGGCAAGAACCGGGGCCGGGGCCGGAGCCGGAGCCGGAGCCGGAGCCGGAGCACCCTCATCCAAATAACCCACACCCACCGGCCCAGACCCCACCACACGAGCAGCCGAGGCAAGAACCGGGGCCGGAGCCGGAGCCGGAGCCGGGGCCGGAGCCGGAGCCGGAGCCGGAGCACCCTCATCCAAATAACCCACACCCACCGGCCCAGACCCCACCACAACCGCCGACACACGAGCAGCCGGGGCCGGAACCGGAGCAGGAACCGCAAGCGCCGAAACGGGAGCTGCAGCCGGAGCCGCATCGCC
>JBOHGD010000002.1:68201-182554 GCA_050699955.1 Pseudonocardiaceae bacterium
GAGCCGCATCGCCCACATCCAAATAACCCACACCCACCGGCCCAGACCCCACCACAACCGCCGACACACGAGCAGCCGGGGCCGGAACCGGAGCAGGAACCGCAAGCGCCGAAACGGGAGCTGCAGCCGGAGCCGCATCGCCCACATCCAAATAACCCACACCCACCGGCCCAGACCCCACCACAACCGCCGACACACGAGCAGCCGGGGCCGGAACCGGAGCAGGAACCGCAAGCGCCGAAACGGGAGCTGCAGCAGGAACCGGAGCAGGAACCGGGGTACCCGTGTCCAAGTAGCCCACGCCCACCACGCCAGTCACCGCAGCTGCCGGAGCAGTCGACCTAGCGACGAAAGGCTCAGCGCCTTTGTTTGTGCGATTGCGTAGCACATCGACAACGGAGAAATAGATCGCCACTACAATCAGCAAGAACCCGATTACAAATACCAACAGGACGACAGGAGTCATCTCTCATCCTTTCCAATCGGAGTCTGGGAGCTCGGCCCCAGTCAACGTCGCCCGGGAGGCCATCGGGTTGTCGATCACCAGGACGCCCGGCGCCGGTCCCGCCTGACGGGCGTACCGGCGGTAGCGGCTGGCCAGACTGCTGGCGCCGCAGTGCAAGCGGGCGGCCAGGGTTACGAGCAGGCGAACCATGTTCAGAACCCGGGTGTCGGACAGCATCGGGAGCCACCCCCGCGATGATGATCGCTCATGCATATAGTGATATCCGCAGGCGGGGCCAGTCAATAGTGTGATCCGTAATCGGGTAATTTATTACGCAACCGAGGCAGAAGCTGATCAGACCGAACAGCTCGATTGGCTCGTCGCACCAGCTGACCGTGCAGGGATCGACCGGACGCGTGCTGAGGATGCCCCGCGATCACGCGGCTACCGTCCGGCACGCTCTGGCCGGCTCTGTCCCCGACCCACATCCCGCTGCCGTCATCGCGACCACGGCACGTCTGGTAGCCGTACCACCAGCGGCATCACCGGGATCGGCCGGATCGCTGTCTACCTCGACGCCGATGCGACCGTCGAGCGGCGTGCAGAGCGACACTGTTGCGTTTGACGGATGATCAGCTTGGCCAGGCTGGGCTGATGAGTCGTCACTCTGCTCGTGGGTCAGCTCCGAGGTCGGGTTTGCTGGGTTCGTTCCCGCCGGATGTGATCATGATGACGGCCCGCTGGTACCTGCGCTGCGGCCTCTCGTAACCGAGATGTGGACGAGCTGCTGGCCGAACGCCGGCTGTCAACCAGTTCCGCAGGTACAACTCGCTGATCAGCGACTCGGCGGCGGCTTGTGATATCAGCGTCGGCGGGAAGCTCAACCCGGCGCCGCAGCAGCTCGGCCAGTTGCAGATGAGTCGTGAGTCGGCTGCCCGGCAGACTCGGGTCTTTCATGGCATCAGTCGTACAGCGCCCACGCAAGTGCGTCCAGCTCGCTCAACGAGGCCCGTCCTGGCTGCACCATCGCCGCGCGCGCGTACTCAATCAGAGCGCGATGCCGAGGGTCATCGATGTTCACCTCCGGCATCGCAACACGCTTGACGATATTCGGCGAAGCGTCCATTCCCGAGGTACCTCGTATCAACTGGCGCACGGGCTCACTATTGAGCAACGCGCAATAAAACAACGCCTCGCCTTCAGTGTCACACGCCAGAAGCACGACCTTCTGGTCTGGAACCATCGGGTTGTCCGGCGCAACAACCGCGGCGCGAAGGTTCTGGCCGCTGCTGTGCGGCCAGACAACCCGCCAGCAGCCCGCGGTATAGGGTCCGATCCGGAATACCGTATACCACTCACCGCCCCATCTCGCAAGCTCTTTTCGATCGCGGAGTTGAGCCTCGAAGTGCTGGAGGTAGCGCCACGTTCGTGGATTCTTACTTCGGAGTCCGTCAGGATGCACCACACGTCGTAGGTCAGACGGGTCATGCGGAACAATGATGTGATCTCCAGCATCCACACACCATCGTTTGATCTGACGGCCACGTAGAAGCGGCCACACGAAATCGGGCTCAACGACAGCGCGGATAGTGTCCACATCCCCGACCGCCTTTCGCGACACCATGTTTTCAATAGTTATGCCGGATCGGCTCGCGCCCAGGACCCGAACATGGAAGATGCTGTTCGCTCCACCTGTGTTGACTCCGCCACGTGCACGCAGTGTCGCCGGGCGCTGGCCCGCCGCGAGCTTCAACGTCCTGATATCGCCACTGGTCACCCACGAGGAGTTTGGATCATTTTCGTCGCTCGGGCGAGCCTGGTGCTTCGCTACTGGCGCAGCCATGCCCCGGCGAACCTCAAACCAGTCGACAGGGAACCTCTGGGGAGTATCGACCGACAGACGTGCGACGACCGTATCACTTCGGACGTCGCTAAACGCCTCACCGGCATCAACCTCCCACACCTCCTGGTAGCTGTAGGTGCGCCCGCTGCTAGAGATGCCGGAACGAATCTGAGCCGAGCCGACTGGGCCCTTAAATGTGCTACGAGGAAGCACGAACCACACTCCGCCGTCGCGAGCGACTCGTTCAATAGATTCATGGATGAAGAGATGGCAGAGGTCTGCCTGTCCCGCCGACACGCGAGCATTCCAGCCTCGAAGGGTGTTGAGGGAGCTGTTGCTCCAGCGTGTAGCGACGTGCTCTCTGTAATGCGGCGGAATCGTCCTCCAAGTCACCCAAGGAGGGTTGCCCACGAAGATGTCCGGCGCCGGAAGGTCCTCGACCTTCGCCATCCCATCGTAATGATCGCCGAGCAGGAAGTCGGACCATTCAATCCGGCATGCCGGTTTCGGGCCACGCCCGGTGGCCTCCCAGACACTGTAACGAGCCATCATGACGGCCAGGGGGTTGAGCTCGACTCCCCACACCTTGTCCGGTGCATGGCCGGCACGAATCAGGTTGCTCAGAAAACGACCGTCACCGCATGCGGGGTCGGCGACGGTTCCGCTTCCTACCACCCGCTCCGCAATTCTCCCAACCACCCAGTGTGGCGTATAATGCTCGCCCAGACGATGGCGTAGATCCGCCGGTAAGGTGGCGCAGTATGCGGCTCCAAGATCTCCACACTTCATGGCCGTCGCAAGAAACGTGCGCGACACGCTTGATCGCGTCAGAACTGCCTGAGAATCACTCAGCGCCAGCAGGCGTCGGGCGGCAGGATAGTCTTGGAGACAGATCCAGTCCGTCACCTCCGCAGGGCAGGACTGCCTCTGAGCGAACTGCAGTATCGCAGACGCGAAACTGTGGTACAGGCCAACCGCAAGGTGTGACCAGTGCCCAGAACCAACCCCGAGCAATACCTGCAACGCCCGTTGCTCCCGGGGGCCGATGTGCACCAGATCGTGAAAGAACGGAAGGCTTGTCAGCGCGCCCTGAGCGGCAGCGCTACCTTCGGCGGGAAGACTCATCGCTATTCCTCTCGTGGCCGATGACAGGATATCCGGGTGGGATTCCCCCATGGGGCCATCACCCGGCTCGTCGGCCGGAACGCCTCGATCGACAGTCAGGCGCTGCTGTCGCCGGGTGCGTGCCGGCCGGGCAGCCCCCGCGCCGCTGTGGAGAATAGCTCCTACTAAGAGCTATTATCGTCGTGTGACGAACCTCGATCCGACTCTGCTGGGCGAGGAGTTGATGGCGGTCATGGCCGCGGTGCGACGCGTGGTGCGCCGGAGGCTGCGATCGGTGCTGTCCGGGCCGCCGTTGCGAGGCGCGCATGTGGAGCTGCTGCAGGTCGTCGAGAAGCAGCCGGGGATCGGGATCGCGCCGGCCGGACGTGCCCTGCACCTGGCGGCCAACTCGGTGAGCACGTTGGTCAACCAGCTCGTCGACAGCGGGATGCTGGTGCGCCAGACCGCTCCCGATGATCGTCGCGCCGCGCGGTTGTGGTTGACCGAGGCGGCTACGCAGCGGTTGGCGACATGGCGCCAGACCCGCGCCGAGCTCGTCGCGCGCGGTGTGACGGGGCTGCCCGTCGCCGATCGCCAGGCGCTCGCCCGGGCGCTGCCTGCGCTGCGCGCGCTGCTGGTCGCTCTCGACAGCGGGGAGGGACGATGACCGTTCCGCTCGCCGTGCGGGCTACCGGGGTCCGGCACCGTTTCGGTGACACGGTCGCGGTCGACGGGGTCGATCTCGAGGTCACCGCCGGGACGGTGTTCGGACTGCTCGGGCCGAACGGCGCAGGCAAGACCACCACGATCCGCATGATCACGACGCTGCTGCCCGCGCCGCCTGGGGCGATCGAAGTCTTCGGGGTGGACGTGGCCCGCCACAAACTGGCCGTGCGGCGGCTGATCGGGTACGTGCCGCAGCAACTGTCCGCCGACGCGGCGCTGACCGGACGGGAGAACGTGGCGCTGTTCGCGCGGCTGTTCGACGTACCGCGCGCTCGGCGCCGCCGGGTCGTGGACGCCGCGCTGGAGTCGGTCGGCTTGGCCGACGTCGCCCACCGCACCGCGGGCACCTACTCCGGCGGCATGATCCGTCGGCTGGAGCTGGCCCAGGCTCTGGTCAACGCGCCACGGCTGCTGGTGCTGGACGAGCCGACGATCGGCCTGGACCCGATCGGCCGAGCCAGCGTGTGGGATCGGATCGTCGAGGTCCGCGCGAGCACCGGGATGACCGTGCTGGTCACGACCCATTACATGGAGGAGGCCGACCAGCGCTGCGATCGGATAGCCCTGATGCACCGAGGCCGGATTCGCGCGCTGGGCACACCGGCCGAGCTCAAAGCTGGAGTCGGCCAGGACGCCACGCTGGACGACGTGTTCCGGGCGAGTACCGGTGACGAGCTGGTCGGCGACGTGGGAGAGAGGATGCGCGATGTCCGGGCAACCCGCCGTACCGCTCGCAGACTGGGGTGAATCGGTCCGGGGCGGCCTGCCCCGCCTGGTGCTCTCCCGGATCGGCACCATGTGTCTGGTCGAGCTGCAGAAGCTACGGCACGACCGCACCGAGCTGTTCACCCGCGCGATCCAGCCCGCGCTATGGCTGTTGATCTTCGGTGAGACCTTCACCCGGTTGCGGGCCATCCCGACCGGCGACGTTCCCTACCTCGACTATCTCGCACCCGGGATCCTGGCCCAGTCCGCGCTGTTCATCGCGATCTTCTACGGCATCCAGATCATCTGGGAGCGCGACGCCGGAGTGCTGGCCAAACTGCTGGTGACGCCGACCCCGCGGGTCGCGCTGGTCACCGGCAAGGCCTTCGCCGCCGCGATGCGCGCGCTGGTCCAGGCCCTGGTCGTCCTGGTGCTCGCGGCGCTGCTGGGCGTGGACTTGACCAGCAACCCCCTCAAGCTGCTGGCAATGGCGGTAGCGGTGATCCTCGGGTCGACCTTCTTCTGCTGCCTGTCGATCACGATAGCCGGGCTGGTGCTCTCCCGCGACCGGCTGATGGGTATCGGACAGGCGATCACCATGCCGCTGTTCTTCGGCTCCAACGCGTTGTACCCGGTCAACCTCATGCCCGGCTGGCTGAAGGTGATCAACCGCGTCAACCCGCTCGGGTACGAGGTCGACGCGCTGAGAGGGTTGCTCATAGGCATTCCCGCGCAGCTGGGCCTGGACTTCGGCGTGCTGGTCCTGGCCTCCGTGGTGATGATCAGTATCGCCTCCGCCCTGCTCGGCCGGTTGGCCCGCTGATCGCCAGCACTGTCGCCACTCAGTAACGAATAACCTCAGCGGTCATCCGAGTGTGTGACCCTCGAAACGGTGGTCAAAACGACCTTGAGACGCGGGATTCAGACCCATCAGGGTCACCCATCAAAACCGCCCGGACCTGCATGAACAGGGCGACAGTTACGCCGAGTGCGTGGTGTGAGAACGTGAGCGGGACCACCGGGGGGCCTCTTGCACCGCCCAAATCGCTCCGTACCGTCGAAAACGTCCCGCACGCGGCTAACCGTAAGTGCAGGAATCCGGGTCCCGGCGCGCTGAGCCCTGTCCCTCGGGTCCGGATACCGCAATCTCACCCGAATCCGGGACAGGGGGGCGGACCGACGATCGGTTAGTGGGGGACCCGAAGCCCCCTGGCCGGGAGGTCACCAGCCACAAGCGCGGTATGGAGATCGGTCATGAATCGAAGTTCCCGGCTGCTCGCACGAACTGGATTGATAGCGGTCGCCATGGCAATCCCATTGGCGCTCGCGGCACCCGCCCAGGCCGCATCACAGGCGGATTGGGATCGGGTCGCGAAGTGCGAGAGCGGCGGTAACTGGGCTACCAACACTGGCAACGGATACTCCGGCGGACTGCAGTTCACCCGCTCAACATGGAGCTCCTACGGCGGTAAGGCGTACGCGCCGATGGCCGCCCAAGCCTCCCGTACAGAGCAGATCGCAGTCGCCGAGAAGGTACTCGACGGCCAGGGTTGGGGCGCATGGCCCGTGTGCTCCAAGCGGGCCGGCGTCCGCTGACGACCGACCACGTGATGTATTCGGTCCCCGCCGCAGCCTGCGGCGGGGACCGAATCTTGCCCGGTGGCGACCACTGGATCTCCTGACTGCGTCGTCGGACGCCTACCCGCAGGTACTATCGGCTACTCACGGCGGTCCAGTACCACCAGATGTGTGACCGCCAACCCAGTGATTCAGGCGATCCGGTCCGTCACGTTCCGGCCCGGCGAGGTCACTCCGAGAACCGGATGACCTGCATGAACGTGAGATCACTGCGCCGAATGCGTGCTGCACTTACGACAGTGGGAGCATGCACGACCCCCTTGCATTGCCGGAAGTGCTTAGTACCGTCCTCACCGTTCCGCATCCAGATAACCGTAGATGCGGGAATCCGAGTCCGATGCGCCGAGCCCTGCCCAACGGACCCGGATATCGCAATCTCACCCGAAACCCGGGGCAGGGGCGCAGACCCACGATCGGCCGGCGGGAACCCGAAACCCCCGGCCGGGAGGTCACCAGTCGTAGGCGCGGTGTGGAGACTCAGCCATGACTCGACATTCCCGGCTGCTCGCTCGAACTGGATTGGTAGCGGTTGCGCTGGCAATCCCGTTGGCGATCGCGGCACCCGCCCAGGCCGCCGTACAAACGGATTGGGACCAGATCGCGAACTGCGAGAGCAGCGGTAACTGGGCCACCGACACCGGCAACGGATACTCCGGCGGACTGCAGTTCACCCGTTCAACATGGAGCTCCTACGGTGGGACGTCCTACGCGCCCACCGCCGCCCAGGCCAGCCGCGGGCAGCAGATCACAGTCGCCGAGAAGGTCCTCGCCGGACAAGGTCCGGGCGCCTGGCCCGTATGCTCCAAGCGGGCAGGGGCCTCCTGACGACCGGCCACATAACGCACCCGCCCGTCGGCAAGCCCCATTCAGCCCGGCTGCAAACCCCATTCAGCACTGTGCCGCAGACCGGGCGCCAGGGTCAGCAGGCCCTCGCCGGTTCGCAGCGCGTTGGGCGCGGCGGTCATCGGCTCCACGGCCAGCCCGGCCCGCCGACGGGCGGGTTCGGGCACTCCGTCGCCGGTGAACACCTGCACCCACCCGTAGGCCTCGTCGGCCCACAGCGTCACCGTGGGACCGTCCAGCGCGGACAGCCGGACCCGTACCCGCCCATCGGCATCCCGTACCAGGTCGGTGAACGCGGTGTCGATCCGCTGATCCCCGATCAGGCCGTCGAGCTCATCGGCCGGCTCCCGGCCGGTCGGGATTCCTCGCGAGTCGGTCCGGTAGCGGGTCCGGGCAGGCAGCCGCAGCCGCGCCTGGTCGATCCGGGCCGTCCCGACGGTGAGGTACGGATGCGCCCCGGTGGCGTACGGACAGGGCTGCGCGCCGGTGTTGGTGGCGCTGGTCCGTACCCGCAACCCGTCGTCGTCGAGGGTGTAGACCAGCTCGCAGGCCAGGACGAACGGCCATCCGGGCTGAGCGTGCAAGACGTGTCGCAGCCGCAGGGTGGACCGGCCGTGCTCGACGGGTTCCCAGTTCGCCCAGCGGGTCAGGCCGTGGATGGCGTTGCCTGCTTCCGGCTCGGTGAGCGGCAGCACGAGCTCGGACCCACCGAAGCGGTAGTGCCCACCGTCGACCCGATTGGGCCACGGGATGAGGATCTGTCCCCGGCCCGCCGTGCACATCTCGTCGACGCCGTACCCGTCCAGCACGGCCCGGCCGCCCGCGGTGTAGCTGCGCAGTCCGCCGCCGACCTCGGTGACCACCACCTCCTGGTCAGCATGGCGCAGGGCGAACTGCTGCCCGGAAGGGGCCGTTCGCGCCAAGATCGGAGTGTTCATCGCACCCGCCGCGGTCGCAGGAACAGGAACTCGCCATCTTCGCACGCCACTCACAGGACCTAGTCAGGCAGATCCGCGAGAGCGTTGAGGACCCCCCGGTGGAAGGTCGGGAAGGCGTAGATCATCGAGCGCAGGGTGCTGATCGGTAGCCGGGCGTGCACGGCGAGGGTGAGCATGGAGAGCACCTCACCACCGCGCGGGCCGACCGATGTGGCACCGACCAGTACCCCGCGATCGGCGTCGGACACCAGCTTGATCAGCCCCTCGTTGCCGGGGCCGTGGATGAGCCCCCGGCCGGAGGCCGACACCGGAGCGCAGCCGGCCCGCACCTCGATCCCCGCGGCCCGGGCAGCCGCCTCGGACAGGCCGACCGAGCCGACCTCCGGATCGGTGAAGGTGACTCGCGGCAGCGCGGTGTAGTCGGCGGTCAGGCCGCGAACGTCCAGGATGTCGGCGATCGCGATCCGGGCCTGGTGCACCGCTACGTGGGTGAACGCGCCGACGCCGGTGACGTCACCGATCGCCCACAGTCCGTGACCGGCCCGCATCCGGTCGTCCACGGGCACGGCGCGCGCCGTCTCGTCCAGCCCCACCGACGCCAGTCCCGAGCCGCGCAGGTCGGGGCGCCGGCCGACGGCGACCAGCAGCTGCTCACCGCCCACGATCGAGCCGTCGTCCAGTTCGACCGTCGTGTGCCCACCGGCGCGGGACACTCCGACGGCGCGCCGCCCGGTGCGCAGGCTCAGTCCCTCGGCCCGCAGCACGGTCGCGACCACCTCGCTGGCCTCGGGCTCCTCCATCGGCAGCACCCGGTCGGTGGCCTCCACGACGGTGACCACCGAGCCGAACCTGGCGAACGCCTGGGCCAGCTCCAGCCCGATGGCACCGCCGCCGAGCACAACCAGCGACCCCGGCGGGCTGGTGGCCTCGATCGCCTCGCGGTTGGTCCAGTAACCGGCCTCGGCCAGCCCGGGAATCGGCGGGCGGACCGGCCCGGACCCGGTGGCCAGCACCACCCCGGCCGAAGCCGTGAACACCGTCTCCCCCACCCGGACCCGGCGTGGGCCGTCGAGCACCGCAGCGCCCCGGACGAACCGTCCACCGAGCTTCTCGAACCGCTGTACCGCGACGGTGTCGTCCCAGCCGTCGGTGAACGACCGGATCCGCCGGGCCACCGGCGTGTAGTCGGCGCGCACCTGGGCAGCGCCTGCCAGCAGGTCCACCCGTCCGGCTTCGGCCAGCGTCTCGGTCGCTCTGACGATCATCTTGCTCGGGAAGCAGCCCCAGTACGGGCACTCGCCGCCGACCAGTTCGCGCTCGATGCCCACCACGGCCAACCCGGCTTCGGCCAGCCGGGAGGCCACCTCCTCGCCACCAGGTCCAAGCCCGATCACGACGACGTCCGCTGTCTGCTCGTTGTCCTTCACAGCCGTTGGACCCAAGGAGCGGGGCGGGCGTTACGCCGGGCCGGGTGAGGGGAACCGTTGCGGTGAGACATCGGACCGGCCGCGACGGCCGGCCATCTGGCCCGTTGGCCTCCCCGTCGCGGTGACCGGCGCTCGCATGTGTCCCGTTCGGGCAGGGCGACCCGGGGGCGGTGGTGGGTGATTCTGGTGCCGGCCCTGTGCGACCGTACGGCTGGGTCCTGGCTGCTACAGCGACCAGCGGTGCTGGCTGGTCGGGTCGTCGAGCCACACGAGATGTGAGTCATCGGAGCCGACGGTGAGGCCGAAGCGGTTCCATCCGGGCTCGCCGAGTTGTCGCCAGAGCTCGAGCGTCGCCTCGATGCTGACCCACAAGTGTCGGGGGCCGCCTTCCCAGACCTGACGGGTGCCGTCCTGTGTGGGGGTGGACATCTCGCACCAGGAGCCGTCCGGGCTGGTGAAGAACACCGGGCCGGGGCCGCCGGTGGCCGGGTCCATCGCGTAGCCGAATCCGATGCGCCCGCGCTGGGCCAGGTGGAGCAGGAACCACAGCGGGGGGTTCTCCCACAGGCGTTCCTCGACCAGTGTGGTCGTGGTCTGTCGTGCCTGGGCACGGTGACGGGCGGTTCCGGACTGGGGTTGGACGTGGAAGGCTGGGGTGCGCATGTGCATGAACGTGGCGTATCCGGAGTCGAAGCGACCTTCCAGCCGGTCGGTGTGGCGGCGAAGCAGTACCAGGTTGCCGACCGAGGCATAGGCCTTGAGGTCGACCAGGACGAGCCCGCCCTGCGCGGTCTGTTCGGCCCACGCCCGGGGCACCCGGGATACCGCGCAGGTGGCGATGATCCGGTCGTAGGGCGCGTACTCGGGTAGTCCGGCCACTCCATCGAGGGCGGTCAGGGTGGGCCGGTAGCCCACTGCGGCGAGCCGGTCGCGGGCACTGTCCACCAGGCCGGCGTCGACGTCGACGGAGAACACGTTCGCTTCGCCGAGGCGGTGGCTGAGCAGGGCCGCGTTGTAGCCGGTCCCGGTGCCGATCTCCAGCACCCGGTGCCCGTCGCGGATGTCGAGAGCTTCGAGCATCCGGGTCATCAGTGACGGCGCCGAGGAGGACGACGCCGGGCCGGTCGCAGTGCGCGCCCCGGCGCGGCCCACCTCGCCGAGCTGGGTCACCAACGACGTATTCGCCCACACGCCGGTCCACCAGCGTTCACGGGTCTCCGGGAGCGAGGCGGACACCAGTTCCCAGCTCATTTCTCCCGGCTCATGACCTCGTTCGTAGAACTCCGGCACGAGCTCATGGCGCGGCACCGCCAGCACCGCCGCTTGCCATTCCGGTGAGATCAGCTTGCCCGTGGCGACCAACTCATCTCGCAGCGCAGCAGCCCGGACGGCCCAATCGTCGCCGGTGGTCACCCGGTCCCTTTCATCAACAGATCCGCCATGGCAGCCACCATCGGGGCACCGGTCACAGCCTCCAGCCAGCCGAATTGCGGCCCGGAGTTCGCTTCCAACAGGACCCAGTCCTGCCCGGGAGTGACGACGAAATCCAGGCCCGCATAGACCAGGTTCGTGCGCTTGAGGTACCGCACGACAGCATCGGCGACCGTATCCGGTACGCGCACGCTGTCATAGACCAGCGCGGAGGGATCGGACCGCCAGTCGGTCCACGCACTGTCGGTGGTGGCGTGAATCGCGATCGGGAACCATTGGTCGCCGATCACGGTCAGCCGCACCTCAAAGGCCTTCGGTGCCCACGCCTGCAGGGTGGTGGCGGTGGCCGAGACACACTCGATCCCGGCCACATCATCGTTGCTCAGGTGCCGGGTGTAGGCCACCTTCGGGTGGCCGTTCTCGGTGATCCCGGACGGGCCCAGCGCCTTGGTGATCGTCACGTCCTGCCGGTCGATGAACCGCAGCGCTGTCCCCGGATCGTTGGTGATCACCGTGTCGGCCACCAACAAACCGCACTCTGCGGCCACCTTCCACTGATAGGGCTTGAAAATCGCGTCCGCGCACCGATTCGGGTGATTCGCCCACAACACGTCCAGCGCGGCCAGCACCCCGCCCAGGCCCAGCTTGGCTTCCCGATAGGCGAAATCCTGCTCGGCTGCGGTCATCGATGCCGGGAAAACGTAGGTGGACGGGTTACGGTTCCAGATCGACCGCACGTCGACCAGTCTGACCTCGCGATGGTCATTCCACAACCAGCCGGACCACGATCCGTCCCGCAGTTCTGCATTCAGGCACAACCTGCTGGGAAAATCGCTGAGATCGGTGCGGAATACCGGAACCTCGCGGTCAGCCAACGACTGCACCACCGCATCAGCCGTGGGATCGAACTCCCGCGCGAGAATGAGAACGGTCACCCCGCGACCTCTTCCCAGCCGTATGTTTCGTTGTCGCCGCCATCACCGTCGGTATGGGTCCCCTCGATGGTGGTCCAGTCCTTGTTCAGGTTCGGACCCAACGGGGCACCAGCGGGATCGGTGGCGATCTGGCGCTGCGGGTCGTACACGAACTCCGGCAGTCCGCAGTCCGGAGCTGGGTGGAGACCACGCAGTACCAGCGGCCTGGTTGCCGGACCACTCGTCGGACTGCTCGGCCCACCGGTTCGCAGCATGCTGCGCACTCCCACCGAGGACAACGGATCAAGTACGGGGTGATCAACACCTGACATCATGATGGCGCTCCCCTCCAACCAGCAACGCTCCGTGGACTCGGGTGGCTACTCAGAGTCTCGACAGTGGCACGCCACGACCTTGCTGCCACTGTCAGGGTTCTCCTCATCACCCCGCAGCGTGCTATGCGATCACACCTGCCAACGGATACCGCAACGCACTCTTATCAAGAGCGTCAAATTGTGGTATGGGCGTATTCCCGGGTGACCACCGTGCGCTGGACCGTCTGTGGGATCGAGGGTTACGCGGCGGTGGCCGTCGCCAGCCGCTCGCGCAACTCCGCCACACCGGGGCTGGTGCGCATCGGCTCCAGCACTGTGTTCAGGACCCGGAGCCGGTCGTACGCCTGGTGAGAGGACTGCTCCGTGATCGTGTCCACCGCTTGGTGGCCGATGGTGATCGCCGTGTCGGTGTCCCCGGCCAGGGCGTGTGCCCCGGCGAGATCGGGTAGGTATAGCGCCCGGAGCCGAGCGTAACCGGTGTCGAGGTCGGCGACCTGGCGCAGCAGCGGCACTGCCCGGTTCGCGGCCCGCTGGTCACGGTTGGGCAGAGCCAGTGTGTAGTGGGCGGCACCGGGGTGGCCGGAGACGCCGGTGGCGCCAATGTATGCGGTCCACGGCGGAGCGCTCGCCGGATCGATGGAGCCGAGTTGCTCAACGGCCTGGCCCAGCGCGCGGTTGCTGCCCGCCGCGTCGTTGCCTGCCGCGTGGGCTCGCGCTTCGATGTTCGCCAGCAGACTGGCGGTGGACGCGGACACCGAATGCGGGCTCACCGCAGCGGCGTGACCCACCCGCACCAGGTGTAACGCCTCCTTGTGGCGGCCCAGGTGCAGGGCTTGTACCGCCATATCGCTAAGCAGGTAGACGCTCAGGTCGGTGCCGAGGGGGTGGTCGCTGTCTTGGGCCAGGTCCAGCGCGATCATCCACAATCGGCGGGCCGCATCGTGGTCAAGATGATCAAAGCTCATCCAGCCCGCCTGCGTCGCGAGGTCAGCGGTGGCAAGCATCAGCCGGGGCCGCATTTCGGGAGCGATCTGGGCGGTCAGCAGGGGGAGCACTGCGCGCACTTGCGCTGCGGCGGCATCCCGGACCAGACCGCTGCCGTAAGCGAAATCCTGGCGGCGAAACGCGGCGGTGAGCTGCTCGATAACCTCGACATCGGCGACACCGACACGACGAGTGTCGCACTCCTCAGTCTGCGGGAGCAGGGCGAGGAGCCGGTCGACGTCCACGCCTGTTGCGCTGAGACCGAGGGCGAGTCCGGCGACGTGTTGCACGAAGTCTCGGCGTTCCATCCAACTGCCCTTCCACCCGGTGCTCGCCCCTTCGCCCACGGTAATCGTGGTGAACCCGAGTTTGCCTGGCGGGATGGTGAGGCGGGTGGCGACCCGGGCGACGACTCGCACGTCGCGTAGTGGGCGGATGCCTCGTTCGATCTCGGAGATCCGGTTCTGGTTGATGTCGATGAACTCGGCCAGCGTTTGCTGGGTCCAGCGGTGCTCGGCGCGGATCGCCAGGAACACCGCACCGAAGTCGTATCCGGCCAGTGCGGCCCGCAGTGGCGGCTCGTCGTAGAAGGCGGCGGGCAGCACCAACCGGGTCCCGGTGCGCTGGCAAGGGTCGCATCGTTGCCCGGCTGGCCGGCCACGCCGAAGCTGGGCGCCGCACTCAGGACATGTCGGCCGATCCCCCGGACCTGTCATTCGATCAATGTAGCGGGCGCCATCACTGAAGGGGAACGGACCGCTACCACAGGTCAGCCCGGAATTCCACGATTGGTCGCGTTACCGCAGCGCTGGACCGGGGTGTGATCGCCCGCCGGTGTGATCAACGCAGGCCAGCGACGCGGCAGTGACCCCCACCGGTGTCGCGTCGCGGGCCGTTCCCAACGTCGCAGGGAAGGGGGCGTCATGGCGATTGCGCCGACCGGGCAGGCCGCTGGTTTGCGCCCGGTCACTGCCCAGTGGCAGGGGACCGGGACCGCTGACCCGGACCGGGCCGAGGCTACCTGGACCCGTCGCCCGTTCTCGGTGTTGCTGGAGTGCGAGCACGGGGTGGACGTGCTGGAGCTCCCGGGCCGTCTGACCGAGCGGGCTGTGCTGGCCCTGGTCGCGGTCGACCTCCGGTGCCCGGTAGCGGTGCTGCTGTACCCCTCACGGTGGCTACTGCTCACCGCCACCGGTGACGGCCCCATCCCCGAGTTCCTGCCATGGCCGGGGGCGTCGTATCGAGGCGCCGGGACGTGGATGCCGCTACCGCCCACCAACCTCGGCCAGAGCCGCGCCCGGTGGCACACCGACCCCACCGAGGGCCTACCCGGGGCCGAGCGGGTCCAGCGGATCATCGCCGCCAGCCTTCACGGGCCGGGCGTCGGGGGCCTCCGGTGAGTGGCGCGGCGCTTGTGTTGTCGGTGGTGGATGGCCGTACGGGGGAGTCGCATCGGGTGGCTGTTGAGGCGGCGGCGTTGCATCGGCGTTCCGGGCGGTATCCGGCGCTCTGCGGTGTCGAGGTGATCACGGCCAGTCTGACGACCGGGCCTGGTCGGGAGTGCCGGGACTGTGCCACACGGGTGATGAGGGGAGGCGGAGGTGGAGACGTTCAGCGAGGGTCAGTCCGATCGCGCGGTGCTCGTTTTCCGTGGTCTGGATGGGTGCGCCGCGACGGTGATCGTGATGCGTAGACGTGACCAGGTGTGGCTTGTGTTCCATGGTGCGGAGAAGACCACCGTGGTCATGAGCGACACCCAGGCCGCGCAGTTGATCGAGGTCCTGGGTGCGGCGTCTCGGGGGCCGCGATGACAGCGACCAACGGTCACAACACCGGCCACGAGACCGGCAAGGCGGCGGTGACCGAGTCCCGGCCGGTGGTGTTGCTGCGCTACCGCCCCGGCCTGGCACCAGAAACCGCCCGGGTGGTCCACCTGGTGCCCCTGCCCGATGGGACCGGCGCAGTCAGCGCGCTGTGCGGCGCTCTGCTGAGCCCGCAGGAATACGAGACCGTCCCCCCCGGCTATGGAATGCCCTGCTCAGAGTGCATGATCAGCCACACCCAACACGGCGACCCCCCACCCCCCGACACTCCCGAGACGACCCCAGGCACCGGACCCACCCCGAACCCGACCAGCCCCGACACCGGACCGAGAGCGGCAGCACTGGGCTACCGCGCCTGGGGATGGCCGGTCACCCAGCACGGCAACCAGGTCCGGCTCAGCGTGGACGGCGACGTGGTAGCACTGCTGGTGCCCAGCCTGCTCGCCGCCGAAGTGACCGCCATCCTCGCCCGCCGCCACTGCGCCCCGGCGGTACTGACCCACCCCTACACCCCACAGCATCGGATACTGCTCTGCGGGGAGCGCTTCGGGACGGCACTGCCCTGGCCACCCGACATACACCAGATCACCGCCACCCTCCTACTACCACCCACCATGACCCCCCAGGGACCGCTGGACTGGGTGCACCCACCAGTACCGGACTCGCTACGACTCTGCCGCGAAATCGACATCCTCGCCGCCGTGCGGGTCGCGCTGCGCGACCCCCCACCCGCCTCCGGGCCGATGCACTTCTGACCGGCCCACTCAGGAGCCAGGGCCGGGGGCCACAGGACGCGCATGTAACAACAGGCCTGGCCGCGGGGTCAGGATTAGGCGTGTAGCCGACCCGCCGAGCCCGGAGGCAGCCATGAGCACGACCCCGATCGCCGACTATGCCCTGCTCTCCGACCGGCATTGCGCCGCCCTGGTCAGCCGGGCCGGATCGGTGGACTGGTTGTGCTTTCCCCGTTTCGACAGCCCCTCGGTGTTCACCCGGTTGCTCGACGCCTCCGCGGGGCACTTCGCGGTGCGTCCGGCCGGGGCCGGCACCGAGGGCCACCGCGTGCGGCGGAGCTACCTGGACGAGACGCTGGTGCTCGAGACGACCTTCGACACCCCGAGCGGCACTCTGGTGTTGACCGATGCGCTGGCCACCGGCGCCTCCGATGATCCGCACCACCTCGGCGCCGCCGCGCCCCGGCTGCTGGTCCGCGCGGTGGAGTGCACCGCGGGCGAGGTCACCGTGGTCGTGGAGTTCGCACCGCGCCCGGAGTACGGGCTGGTCCAGCCGCTGCTGACCGAAGTTCCCGACGGAGTTCAGGTGCGGGGCGGGGCCGACGTGCTGGTGCTGTCCTGCCCGGAACCGCTGCTCATCACCGCCGGGAGCGCAACCGGCAGCATCCGGCTGCGGACCGGCCGGCGGATGCTGCTCGGGTTGCAGCACCGCAGCACCTCCGAACCGTTCCCCGCCCCGCTGCCCGCCACGGATCTCGAGACCGCACTGCGCGACACCGTCGAGGCCTGGCGGTGCTGGTCAGCCGCGCACCAGAGCTACCGGGGCCCGTGGCAGGAGCTGGTGCACCACAGCGGCCGGGTCCTGCAGGGGCTGACCTACCAGCCCACCGGTGCCGTGATCGCCGCGCCGACCACCTCGCTGCCCGAAGACATCGGCGGTGAGCGCAACTGGGACTACCGCTACACCTGGGTGCGCGACGCCTGCTTCACCCTGATGGCACTGTGGGTGGCGGCCTGCCCCGACGAAGCGCACCAGTTCTTCGATCAGCTCGCGGTCAGCGCCGCCGCGTCAGTGTGCGACAGCCACGACCTGCAGATCATGTTCGGGATCGGCGGCGAGCACGATCTGTCCGAGCGGGAGCTGTCGCACCTGCATGGCTGGCAGGACTCCCGGCCGGTCCGGGTCGGCAACGGCGCATGGCGCCAGCGCCAGGTGGACGTCTACGGCGAGCTGCTGACCGCCGCGCACCGGTTGTTCGACCAGCTCAACCCCGACCATCCGGGTGCCACCGCCTGGCGGGAGTTCCTGGTGGCCTGCGCGGACGCCGCCGCGATCCGCTGGCGGGAACCCGACCAGGGCGTCTGGGAGGTGCGCGGGGAGCCACGACACTTCGTGTATTCCAAGTTGATGTGCTGGGCGGCGTTGGACCGGGCGATCGCCCTGGCCGAACCGCTGCGCGCGCAGGATCGGGTGGCGAGCTGGCGCACTACCGCCCAGGAGATCAAGCAGACCATCCTGGACCAGGGCTGGAACGACACCGCCAAGTCGTTCACCCAGTCCTTCGGGTCCACCGACCTGGACGCCTCCAACCTGATGATGGCGATCGTCGGCTTCCTGCCCGCCGACGACCCTCGGATCCTGGCGACCATCGAGGCAACCGCTGACCGGCTCACCGACGAGCGTGGGCTGGTCTTCCGCTACCGGACCTCGGGCGGGGTGGACGGTCTCGCCGGTACCGAGGGCACCTTCCTGCTGTGCACGTTCTGGCTGGCCCAGGCATGGGCACTGGCCGGGCAGGCAGGCCGGGCCCGGGAGGTCTTCGACCGGGCCGTGCGCTACCTCAACGACGTCGGGCTGCTCGCCGAGGAGGTCGACGCGGGCACCGGTGAGCTGCTCGGCAACTTTCCCCAGGCGTTCAGCCATATCGGCTTGGTGAACGCGGCATGGGCCATCTCGGAGGCCGAGCGCTCGGCCGGCTGAGCACGGTCGAGGTTCGTCCTCACCCCGTCGGTGGGAGGTTCATCAGCACTGCCTTCATCACCTGTTTGCCTTCCACGCACGCCTGCTGCGGATCGTGGTCCAACCCCGGTGACTCGTAGGTCAGCGATACGCTCTGACGCTCGGCCGGTTTGAGGTCGATGTCACAAGTGGGGAGCTTCGCGTTCGTTCGCGACACCGTCATCGGATAACCGTTTGTCTCGGTGAGCTCGAAGAATGCAAAGCTGCGCCGCTTGCGGTACACGTCTTCCAGGGTTACCTCGTTGGTCCGTGCGCTGAGGTGAATCCGGTCCCGCGCATTGTTGGCCCACTCGCAGGCCAGTGGGCCGGGGACGCCGGGCATCTGTTGCGGCGGGCGGTCGAACTTGAACATGGCCGCCTGCTCAGGCGTCAGCGAGTCGCACGGGCGCCTGGTCAGGGCGGTGATGTCCCGTGGGTGACGCACCGGTGAGATCGGACTCGCCGTCGCCGTGCTCGCTGCATCCGGCATCGACAGCGAACCGCCCTTCAGCTCGCTGGTACAGCCCGCTAGCGAGACCACCGCACCGACGACCATCACCAGGCTGGCCATGAGCAGGGCCCTCATATAAGCAACCCTCTCCTCTCCCCTAACCCGGATGGGGTCGGGCGACCGACTGTGCCATAAACGGTAGACGAACAGCCTCGACTCGGGCCGATGCCCTCCGCTGCTCGGGACGGTGCCGTGCGACACGCCAGTGCGTCGGCCTGCTGGCGTGGGTATCGAGAGTGCCTGACCGGTGACCACAAGTGCTCACCTTGCGTGAGCTTCACCCGGGTGAAAGACGCTCCAAGGGGTGACCAATCGGCTCATGCGGAGCAGCGTTGACGGGCGGCGGTAACTCAAACGACATCCGGAGGCGCCCGATGATCACAGCTCCCTCACCCCGCCCCGGCACCACCGCGGATGCAGGTGCGCAGGAGCGGGACCTGGTCACTGCGCTGCGGCGCAGGGACGAGACCGCCTACCGGATCCTGGTCCGCCGCTACACCCCCCTGATGCTGCGGCTGGCCCGGCCGCACGTGCCCAGCCAGGCGATCGCGGAGGATGTCGTGCAGGACACCTGGGTGGCGGTACTGCGAGGCATCGACTCCTTCGAGTGCCGTTCCCGGTTCACCACCTGGCTGATGCGCATCCTGCTCAACACCGCCCGCAAGCGCGGTGTCCGCGAGCACACCCCGATGCGCTGGGACGCGTTGGGCGCCGAACCGATGCTCACCGAGCCGATCCCGGCGCCAGAGGCGTCCCCGGAGGCCACCGCGCTGTCCGCGGAGGCACGCGTCGTGCTCGAGAAGGCGATCCGCGCGCTGCCCGACCGGCAGCGCACCGTACTGGTGCTCCGCGACGTCGAGGGATGGCGCGCCGAGGAGGTGTGCGGCCTGCTCCGGGTCTCGGCAGGCAACCAGCGGGTGCTGCTGCACCGGGCCAGGGCGGCGGTCCGGGCCATGCTGGTCCCCCGCCTCGACGACCTCGGTTACGCCGAACTCATCCCAGCCTGATCGCCTCAACCCGCGTGCTCCACCTGCTGTACCGCCGTCGCGGGCGGCTATCCCTGGGCGGTCATCCGCCCGAAGCGGGGTGTACTACGCAGTCCGGGCCAGGGAAGACCAGCCGTTCATGGCCGTCGTCGAATCTGACCAGGAACGGCGGCTGACCGTCCGGCCCCCGCACCTCCACGACATCGCCCAGTCGGTCTGGCCGATCAACGGTGCGGCCATGCACACACAGGCGGTCGCCGATGGTCGCTCGCACGATGGATCACCTCGCTGGCCCGGTCGGTGCGTTACGCCGTCTGACACTAAGCCCGTCAGCGGTTTGGCTCAATCCGCCTACCCGGTCGAGTACCGGCTAGCGTGCGCCCCCAACCCGCGCGTGTCCGCCTCCCATGCACGGTGTGTCCGCCCATGGTGTACACCCGAGTCCGGCCCTCATCCACCCCGCCGGGCATGGGAGGCGGACACACCGTGCATGAGGGGCGGACACGCGGAGGATGCGGGGAAGGGATGATGGGGGGGTGCCTGCCGTGCCGCCTGCGCTGCGGATCGGCCCTTACCGGGTCGACCCGCCGGTGGTGCTCGCGCCGATGGCCGGTATCACCAATGTGGCGTTCCGCCGGTTGTGCCGGGAGCACAGTGGGCGGGTTGAGGGGGTGCGGGGCGGGGGACTGTACGTATGCGAGATGATCACCAGCCGGGCGCTGGTGGAACGGCACCCCGGCACGCTGCGGATGGTCGGCTTCGACGCCGGCGAGTACCCCCGCTCGATGCAGCTCTACGGGGTCGACCCGGCGACGGTGCGCAAGGCCGTGCAGATGGTCCGCGACGAGGATCTCGCTGACCACGTCGACCTCAACTTCGGCTGCCCGGTCCCGAAGGTCACCCGCCGAGGGGGCGGCGCGGCACTGCCGTACAAGCGGGCGCTGTTCGGTGAGATCGTGCGCGGCGCGGTGCAGGCGGCCGAGCACATCCCGGTCACCGTGAAGTTCCGGATCGGCATCGACGACGAGCACCACACCTTTCTCGACGCGGGCCGGATCGCCGAGGACGCCGGCGTCGCCGCAGTCGCGCTGCACGCCCGCACCGCGGCGCAGCGCTACTCGGGGACCGCCGACTGGGATGCGGTGGGCCTGCTCAAGCAGGCCGTCACGTCGATCCCGGTGCTGGGTAACGGGGACATCTTCGCCGCGGCCGACGCGATCCGGATGGTCGGGCACACCGGCTGCGACGGGGTGGTGGTGGGCCGCGGTTGCCTGGGGCGGCCGTGGCTGTTCGCGGAGCTGGCGGCCGTCTTCCGGGGCGCCCCCGTCCCCGCCCAGCCGGCCCTCGGGCAGGTCGCGGCGATCCTGCGCAGGCACGCCGGGCTGCTCGCCGACCATCTCGGCACCGACAAGGGCCTTCGCGATCTGCGCAAACACATCTCCTGGTATCTGCACGGCTTCCCGGTCGGCGGGGACGTCCGGCGCGGCTTGGGGATGGTGTCCAGTTTCGCGGAGCTGGACGACCAGCTCGCCCGCCTGGACTCTGCTGCCCCATTCCCGCCCGGTGCCGACGGTCCACGGGGCAGGCAGGGCTCAGCCGGCCGGGTCGTGCTGCCCGAGGGCTGGCTGGACGACCCCATGGACTGCGCTGTACCCGTAGATGCCGAGTTGGCGCATTCCGGGGGGTGAGCCGGTACCCGGCACCGGTAGAGCCGGTACCCGGCACCCGGGCCTCTGCATGCCGAGGCCCGGCCTGAGTCAGGGGTCGACCTTGATCGGCGTAGTGTCGTCGCTCTTCGCGGTCGGAACGGCGAGCGCCTTCACTCTTGCGCTGAACCGGGTTCAGCCAGTGGAGCTAAATCGGCGGAGAGGTCTCCGGCCGGACTCAAGCATTGCGGCAAATCCGACGACATGACTGGTGATGGAGGTGGTCCATGGGCATCCTGCGAGAGGAGAGCGGAGCACAGCAGATCGATCTGAAGGCCGTCGCGGTGCCCGTCTCCGCGGTGCGTAACGGCTCCGCCGTGGTCAACGACAAGGACCACAGCGGTTTAGCTCTGCTCCACGAGTCGCTCGCCGCCCTACTCGCCTCCCGCGGGCAGTGGCGGGAGGCTTACGAACATCTGCGCTCGGCGCTGGACCTCAGCCGCGACCCGGCAGACGCAGCGGAGTTCCCCGAGGTACTGCGCCTGGAGCTGGACCGGCTCCGCAGGGAGTACGCCGAGGCCCGCGAGCAGAGCCTGCGCGACAGCCTCACCGCCAGCTACAACCGCCGCTACCTGGATCAGCGGCTGCACGACCTGCTGATCGTCAAGCCGGTAGGTACCGGTCTCGCCCTCGCGCTGGTCGACCTGGACTTCTTCAAACAGGTCAACGACACCCATGGCCATCACCTGGGTGACCAGGTGCTGCGGCGGGTGGTCGAGGTACTGCAGGACGGGCTGCCCGACGGGGCGTTCTGTGCCCGTTATGGTGGTGAGGAGTTCGTCCTGGTGCTGCCCGACGTGGGGCCGGCCGCGGCGGTCGTGATCTGCGAAGCGGCCCGGGCCCGGGTCGAACGCCATCCGTGGGCACAGCTGGCGGCCGGCTTGCGGGTGACGGTGAGCATCGGCGTCGCGCACCACGGCAGCCGGGCCCAGGTGAACCCGGAACAGCGGATCAAGGGCGTCCCCGAGCTGTTGCTGTCCGCTGACCATCTGCTTTACCAGGCCAAACAGGCCGGGCGCAATGCCGTGGCCTTCCGCAGCGCGGACAGTGTGGCGCTGGCCGGGATGGCCGCGCACCGGCGCGGTGGCCCCGCCGAATAACTGCACTCTGCATCCAGACCGCGCCGGAAGACACCCGGAAAGCACCGGGAAGCTGCACTGGAGAGTAGGTTCGCGAAAGCATGCGTTCACTCCCGGTTCATCTCTCTGACCGGAAAGGGTGATCTGTACGAGTATCCTGTACAGCTATGCGGGAAACCTTCCATGCCGAGCTGGACGAGCTGCTCAGTGACCTCGCCAGAATGACCCGGCTGGCCGGCCAGATGGTGACCAATGCGTCGACCGCGCTACACCAGGGCGATCTCGCGCTCGCTGAACTGGTGATCGCCAGCGATGACGAGATGAACGCGCTACACGACGACACCGAGCGGCGCTGCGTCAATATGCTCGCGCTGCAGGCACCGGTCGCGGCGGACCTGCGGGTGGTGGTCGCGGCCTTGCACGCGGTCGTCGACCTGGAGCGGATGGGCAACCTGGCCCAGCACATCGCCAAGATCACCCGGCTGAAGCATCCGAACGTGACGATCGTGGACCACGTCCGTCCGGTGTTCGCGCGGATGGGACTGCTGGCCAGTCAGCTCGCCGAGGACGCCGCCACCGCGATCGAGAAGCGAGATCCGCTGTCCGGCGAACGGCTGGCCGAGGCCGACGACGAGGTGGACGCGCTGCGTCGCCGGCTGTTCGGCATCCTGTTCGCCGAGGACTGGTCGCACGGCGTGGAACCGGCGGTCGACGCCGCGCTCATCGGCCGCTACTACGAGCGCTTCGCGGACCACGCGGTCGGCATCGCGCAGCAGATCTCCTACCTGGTCACCGGGCGGGCACCGGACCCCGAGGGCTAGGTTCCCGCCTCAGCTCCTGGGCCTCTGCTCCTGGCCGAGCCCAGATCAGCCGAAACGGCCGGAGATGTAGTCCTCGGTGGCCCGCTGGGCCGGGTTGGAGAAGATCTTCTTGGTGTCGTCGAGCTCGACGAGCTGACCGGGCTCGCCCGCGGCGGGCAGGTTGAAGAACCCGGTTTGGTCCGACACCCGGGCCGCCTGCTGCATGTTGTGGGTGACTATGACGATCGTGTACTCCTGCTTGAGCTCGTCGATGAGATCTTCGATCGCCAGCGTGGAGATCGGGTCCAGCGCCGAACACGGCTCGTCCATGAGCAGCACGTCGGGTGCGACGGCGATCGCCCTGGCAATGCACAGCCGCTGCTGCTGCCCGCCGGACAGGCTGCCGCCCGGCTTGTTCAGCCGGTCCTTGACCTCGTTCCACAGGTTCGCCCGCTTCAGCGAGAGCTCATTGATCTGGCCCAGCCTCTTCTTGTCCCGCACGCCTGCCAATTTGAGTCCGGCCACCACGTTGTCCCGGATCGACATGGTGGGGAACGGGTTGGGCCGCTGGAAGACCATGCCGATGGTCCGGCGCACGTCGACCGGATCCACCCCGTGGCCGTAGATGTCCTCGCCGTCGAGCAGTATCCGGCCCTCCACCCGGGCGCCCGGGATCACCTCGTGCATCCGGTTGATCGTGCGCAGCACGGTCGACTTGCCGCATCCGGAAGGGCCGATGAACGCCGTCACGGCACGGGGGATGACCGAGAGGTTCACGTTGTGTACGGCGTGGAACTTGCCGTAGTAGATGTCCACGTCCTTCATATCCAGCCGCTTGGCCATCTGGTTCTCGCGCCCTTTACTTTGTCGTGATCGCCGAAAACCTGGCGATGACCGTGGCCAGCAGGTTGAAGAACATGATCACGATGATCAGGGTCAACGCCGCTCCCCACAACCGCTGCTCGCCGGCCTGCGTGGGGTTGAGCAGCTCGTTGTAGATCATCAGTGGCAGCGAGGCCATGTTTCCCTTGAAGACGTCGAAGTTGATCGACTGGCTGTACCCCACCAGCACCAGCACCGGAGCGGTCTCCCCCATCACCCGGGCCAACGCCAGCATCAGGCCGGTCACGATGCCCGAGAACGCGGTGGGCAGCACCACCCGCACGATCGTCTTCCACTTGGGCACGCCGAGCGCATAGGACGCCTCCCGCAGCTCGTCCGGCACCAGCCGCAGCATCTCCTCGGTGGAGCGCACCACGATCGGCAGCATCAGCAGCACCAGTGCCAGGGAGACCGCGAACGCGCTCTGGCCGAAGCCGAAGGTCGCGATCCACACCGCGAAGATGAACAGGGCCGCGACGATCGACGGTACCCCGGAGAGGATGTCCACCATGAACGTCGTCACTCTGGCCAGCCGGCCTCGCCCGTACTCGACGAGGTAGATCGCGGCGAGCACACCGAGCGGCACGGCGATCAACGCACATATCAGGCCCTGCGCCAGCGTCCCGTAGATCGCGTGGTACGCGCCACCGGTGAACTCCTCGGGCAGGATGCCGTGCAGCGAGTGCGTCCACCAGCCCGGCGACACCACGGCGTGGTAGCCCTTGCTGAGCACGGTGACCAGCAGCGAGATCAGCGGCACCAGGGCCAGCACGAAGGCCAGCACGATCAGCGTGGTGGCCACTGCGTTCTTGACCCGGCGGGCGGTGCTCACCCCTTGGAACGTCGGGCCCGCGACCGATCGTCCGGTCGTCGTTGCGGTCATCCGGCATTCACCTTCCCCCCTGCGATCACGCGGGCCAGCGCGTTCACCGCGAACGTGAGCAGGAACAGCACCAAGCCGGCCGCGATGTAGGCACCGGTGGGTAGCGGCTGGCTGAACTCCGAAGCGGCAGAGGCGATCTTGGAGGCGAAGGTGTAGCCGCCGTCGAAGAGGCTGAACCCGGCCGGACTGCTCGCGGTGCGCAGGATGATCAGCACGGCCACCGTCTCGCCCAGCGCACGCCCCAGACCCAGCATCGACCCCGCGATATAACCGCTACGGCCGTAGGGCAGGACGGTGGTGCGCACCATCTCCCACCTGGTCGCGCCGAGCGCGAGCGCCCCTTCGATCTGCGTCTTGGGGGTCTGACGGAACACTTCGCGAGTCACCGCGGTGATGATCGGCAGGATCATCACCGCCAGGATGACACCGGCCGTGAAGATCGTCCCACCACCCACGATGGACACATTGCCGCCCTTGAAGAACGGAACCGCGCTCAGGTGGGTGTTGAGGAAGGTCTGGAACGGCACCAGCACGGGGCCGAGCACCCGGATGCCCCACAGGCCGAAGATGATCGAGGGTACCGCTGCCAGCAGATCGACGACGTAGGCGAACGGCCTGGCGAAGGCCGGTGGCGCGTAGTGGGTCAGGAACAGTGCGATACCAAGGGCGATCGGCATCGCGATCAGCAGGGCGAAGAACGAGGACAGCACCGTGACCACCAGCAGGTCCCGGATACCGAAGCGCAGGTGGTCGGCATCGTTGACGAGGAAGTCCGGGCTGGTCAGGAAGTTGACCTGATCGGCGAGCACCGACGGCACCGCCTTGATCAGCAGGAACACTCCGATCAGCACGATGGCGACGACGATGGACATACCCGACCCGGTAGCCAGGTACCGGAATGCCGCGTCACCGCCGCGACGCAGCCTGCCCCCACCGCGGGATGTCCGGCGAGGGTCGAAAGCGGAATCCGTCATGACGTCCTCGGGCGCCGAGCTGCCCGAAACGTCCAGGGTGGCTGGACGTTTCGGGCGGCCTCGGTCGGTTCGCTGGCCAGTCATGGGCAGGTCAGGAGATCGCGTTGATGGCCGTCTGGAGCTTCTGCTGGAAGGCGGACGGCAGCGGGACGTAGCCGTTGTCGCCCAGACCCTGCTGCCCGCTGGTGACCGCGGTGGTCAGGAACGCCTTGACCGCCGTCCCGGTCGGGGCATCGGTGTACTTCGAGCACACGACCTCATAAGTGGCCAGCATGATCGGGTAGGCACCGGGGACCTTGGTGCCGTAGATCGAGCTCAGGTCGAGCACGAGGTCATTGCCGGAGCCCTTGACCTTGGCGCCGTCGACCGCCTTCGCCGCTGATGCGGCATTCAGCGGGACCGGCGCACCCCCGCCGCTGTTGACGATCTCGGCGACCGTCAGGTTCTGCGCCTTGGCGAAGGACCACTCGTTGTAGGTGATCGCTCCCGGGGTGCTCTTGATCGCCGCCGAGGTGCCCTCATTGCCCTTGGCGCCCTCACCCACCCCACCGGCGAAGGTCTTGCCCGCGCCCTTGGTCCAGGCACCGTTCGACGCTGCCGTGAGGTACTTCTGGAAGTTGTCGGTGGTGCCGGACTCATCGCTGCGGAAGACCACGACGATGGGCGTCGCGGGCAGGCTCTTGCCGGAGTTCAGCGCGGCGATCGCCGGGTCGTTCCAGGTCTTGACCTGGCCGCTGAAGATCTTCGCGGCGGTGGGACCGTCCAGCACCAGACCGGTCACGCCCGGCACGTTGTAGGTGATCGCGACCGGCCCGAACACCGTGGGCAGGTTCCAGGCGGGGTTGCCGTCACAGCGTGCCTTGGCCTTGTCGACCTCACCCTTGGCCGGGTCCAGTGGCGAGTCCGAGCCGGCGAAGTCGGTCAGTTTGCCGACGAACTCGTTGATCCCGGCACCGGAACCATTGGGCGTGTAATCGAGAGTCTGTCGAGAGCACGCCGCCTCATAAGCGGCCACGAAGCGGGTCATGGCGTTGGCCTGAGCCGTCGAGCCACTGGCCTTGAGGGCCTGCTTGCCACCGCAGGCGACCGAAGGCGCGCTGGCCGCGCCGCCGCTGGGGGCATTGGTGTCGGTACCGCACGCGGGGAGCAAGAACGCGCCGGCTGCCACCAGGCCGAGTACAGCATGGTGCCGCTTGAGCTTCACGAAGATCCTCCGGTGTGGGGTCATGGCAAGGCGCGGCTGGAAGGCCGCTCGGCGGGACCCTAAAGCGCGTCGATGGACAGCAACCCCCGAAAGAATGAACGAAAGATGAACAGATCGCTGGAAGTGACGGAGATCGTCAACGATCGAGTGATTCAGTCGGCGATTCTGAGGGTGTTGTTGGCAACCCGTGACCCTGTGATCGTCAGCGCTGATACGAGACGTCGGTATCCCAGTGGGTGAAACCGAGCCGCCGATAGACTGATATCGCCGGGGCGTTGTCCGCCTCGACGTAGAGCATCACCTGGCTCAGCCCCTTGTCGCGCAGGTAGGCCAGCCCGGCCAGGGTCAGCGCGGTGCCGAGCCGACGGCCCTGGGCGCTGGGGTCCACCCCGACGATGTAGACCTCCCCGATCGGTTCGTGCCCACCCTCGCGGCCGTGCACCTTCGTCCAATGGAAGCCCAGCAGCCGATCGGAGTCATCGACGGCGAGCAGGACACCGTCCGGGTCGAACCACGGCTCGGCTTGGCGCAGCGTGATCTGCGCGATGTCCCAGCCAGCCTGCTCAGGGTGCCAGGCGAAGGCTCTGTTGTTGACCTCGATGACCGCCTGCTCATCGTGGCTCACCCGCAGCGGCCGCAGCCGCACCCCCTCGGGCAGCTCCACGGCGGGCAACGGAGTGCGCAGGCTGCGCCCCATCCGCCACAGCACCCGAGCCTTGTGGAAGCCGAAGTGCCCCGCCAGCGCCGCCGCGCCGGGCTGCTCGCCGTGCGCCCACAGCCGCAGCCGGCCATCGGCAGCCGAGCCGGGACCGGCGACCTCGTCCAGCAGCGCCGCAACCAGTGCCGAGCCCACCCCGCGCCTGCGATGGGCGGGGTGTACCGCCAGCTCAGCGACGCCACCGACGATCTTGTCAGTGGCGTTCGAACGGGCGTTCGAACGAGCGTCCAGGCAAGCGTAGCCGACCAGGGCACCCGCGGGGTCCCTGGCCAGCAGGTGAGCGGCCGTCATGTCGATGTCGATGTCGATGTCGGCGTCGGCGTCGCCGACATGGCGCAGCTGCAGCAGCACCTGCTCGGACACCGGCGCGATACCGTCGGCCGCGGTGACGGCGTCGAGGAGGTCGAAGACCTCGCCGCGCTCCCCGGCCTCAAGTCGGGAACGCCAGGTCAGCGCGATCGCTCTAACTCCCGCGCCGCACCCGCCCGATCGGGGTCGGCACTGTCCGCGGCTTCGGCGTCGGCCCGCGCCGCACGTTCCCGCTCGGCCCGCTCCCGCGGGTTCATGCTGCGTACCGGGCGGACGAACTTGTAGCCCACGTTGCGCACCGTGCCGATGAGCTGCTCGTGCTCCGGGCCGAGCTTGGCCCGCAGCCGCCGGACGTGCACATCGACCGTGCGGGTGCCACCGAAGAAGTCGTAGCCCCAGACCTCCTGCAGCAGCTGGGCGCGGGTGAACACCCGGCCTGCATGCTGCGCGAGATACTTGAGCAGTTCGAACTCCTTGTAGGTGAGGTCCAGGGGCCGCCCCTTGAGCCGGGCCATGTAGGTGGCCTCGTCGATCACCAGTTCGCCGAGCACCAGGGCACCGCTGCGACCCGCCCCCGGCTCGGCAGCCCGCCGCGAGACCAGCAGCCGCAGCCGGGCGTCCACCTCGGCCGGACCCGCGGTGGGCAACAGGATCTCGTCGGAACCCCAGTCGGCCGACAGGGCCACCAACCCGCCTTCGCTGATCACGACCACCACCGGCACGTCCAGCCCGGTGGACCCCAGCAAGCGGCAGAGGCTGCGCGAGCCGGCCAGATCGGAGCGGGCGTCCACCAGCACCGCGTCGTAAGGGCCTGCCTCCAGCAGGGCGGCGACCTCCGGGGCGGCCGACCGAACCCCGTGTGCCAGCAACGACAAGGCGGGCAGCACCGTGTTCGGTCCGGGATCCGCGGTGAGCAGTAGCAGCTCCATGCCGCTCCCTCCTGCCCGATAGAAGCTGGACCCGGCTACCGCCGGGTCCACAGCACGTCCCAGGGAGAATACCGGCCGTGGACACCATTCACCCGCTTACGGTGCGCGCCGTCACGCAGATGGCCCCGCGATCCGTCGTCGCCGCCCGCTGCCGGCCGCCGGGACACCTCGGCCGATCTGGTAGACCGAACCGGTGCGCAAGCTGGTCATCACTGTGTTGGTGCTCGTCGGGCTGGCCGTGGGGGCGGACTACGCTGCAGCAGCGGCCGCCGAGTACGAGGTGGCCAAGCAGGTCCGCGCGGAGCTCGGGCTGGCCGCCGACCCTTCGGTGCGCATCAACGGCTTCCCGTTCCTCACCCAGGCGCTGATGGGCGACTACTCCGACATCGATATGCAAGCGGCGGGTCTGACCGTCGGCCCGCTGCACGACGTCGCGGTGGAGGCGTCGATGCACGACGTGCATGCGCCACTGTCGGAACTGCGTTCCGGCGATCTGGGATCGGTGCGGGCAACGACCGTGAACGGGCGGATCCGAATCAGTGACCGGGACATCGGACGTGCGATCGGAATCGAGGACCTGCGCCTGCAACCCGCCTCCGACGAGGAGATCAGCAAGCTGCTGCCTGCGGGCACCCTGCCCAGTCCGCACGGCCAGGCCAGCGACCGCTCGGCCGTCCGGATGGTGGCGAGCACCGATCTCGCCGGAGAGCGCACCGATATCATCGCGGTCGGGGTGATCCAGATCATCGGCACCCGGCTGCAGATCACCACCATGGACGTGCGGCTGTCCCGCGACAGCGTCGGCGAGGTGAGCCTGCCCCGGCAGATCCGCAAGATGCTGATCCAGGCGCTGAGCACCGACGTGCAGCCCGGTGGGCTGCCGTTCGACGTCACACCCACCAAAGTGTGGGTGGAGACCGGATCACTCGTCGTGGAGGGGACCGCACGGAATGTCACGATGAGTCAGATCGGAAGGAGTGTCGGATGACCGGGCCGGAACTGGGCTTGTGGCTGGCCCTCGGCACGCTGCTGGTGGCGACGCTGTTCGGCCTGTACTGGCACAGCCGCCAGGGCCGGGTGCGGGCACCCGGGATGACGACCCTGCCCGGCCCGGTGCTCGCCCAGCTGGACGACACGGCCGCGGTGACCCTGCTCCAGCTGAGCACCCCGATCTGCGCCCGGTGCCCGCAGGCCCGCGCACTGCTGAGCGAACTGGCCACCGCCACCCCCGGCGTCCGGCACGCCGAGCTCGACCTCGCCGAGCACCCCGAGCTGGCCAACCGGCTCGGGGTCCGCTCGACCCCGACCACGTTGGTGATTTCGCACTCCGGCCAGGAGCTGTTCAGGGTGGCCGGGGTTCCGCGCCAGGCGGAGTTGCGCACTGCCCTGCAACCACACCTGTAACAGGTGGCAGCCTGATCCGGTTCAGATGCCGGTCCGGCTCGTGATACCTCGGTCCCGCAGATCGGTAATCTCGGGTAGTCTCGCCCGCGTGTTCCTGCTGCTGACCAAGCGCCGTGCGGTCGACTTCTGCCGCATCCACAGCAGCTTGTGTCGGATGTCTTGACCGGGCGGCGACTAAGCCGGCTCGCCGCCCTGACCGGACCCCCGTCCCCTCTGGTCAGGAGCGTTCATTGACTCCTTCCCGATCCCCCATTGATCCTCGAGGGCCTCGGTTCGCGGCCTGGGTGACCACGGTGGTGCTCGCCGTCGTGCTGGTCACCGGCAGTGCCGCGCTGATCGCCGCGCAGGCGGTGGTATTCGCGATCGGCGCGTTCGCCGGGATCCGCCGCCACCCCTACGGCATGCTCTACCGCGCCCTGGTGGCGCCCCGGCTGGCCCCGCCCACGGAGTGGGAAGACCCCGCTCCGGTCCGTTTCGCCCAAGGCGTCGGCTTCGGCTTCGCCGTAGTCGCCACCGTCGGTTACGCCACTGGCTTCACCGCGCTCGGCATCATCGCGACGGCCCTGGCGCTGGGCGCGGCGTTCCTCAACGCAGCATTCGGCTTCTGCCTGGGCTGCCAGATCTATCTCCGGCTGCCAGCCCAGTTGCGTGGCCGGGCACCAAGCACCACGACGTCCACTGTGAACACCCCCAACACAGAACGAGGAGCTGCCGCATGAGCCGCGAGAACGCCCTGGTCACGGCCGACTGGGCAGAGGAGAACCTGGACACCAACGGGGTCGTCTTCGTCGAGGTCGACGAGGACACCACTGCCTACGAAAAGGGACACATCCCCGGCGCAGTGGACATCAACTGGAAGACGGAGCTGCAGGACCCGGTGGTCCGCGACTTCGTGGACAAGGGCTCCTTCGAGAAGCTGCTCTCCAACAAGGGCATCAGCAACGACGACACCGTGGTGCTCTACGGCGGGAACAACAACTGGTTCGCCGCCTACGCCTACTGGTACTTCAAGCTCTACGGGCACAACAACGTCAAGCTGCTCGACGGCGGGCGCAAGAAATGGGAGCTCGACGGCCGCAGGCTGTCCACCGACCCGGTGAGCAGGCAGGCCACCAGCTACACCGCGCAGGACCAGGACACCACGATCCGGGCGTTCCGCCAGGAAGTGGTCGACTCGATCGGCAACAAGAACCTGGTCGACGTCCGCTCCCCCGGTGAGTTCTCCGGCGAGATCCTGGCGCCCGCGCACCTGCCGCAGGAGGCCGCGCAGCGGCCCGGTCACATCCCCACGGCGCTCAACGTGCCGTGGTCCAAGGCGGCCAACGAGGACGGCACCTTCAAATCCGATGAGGAGCTGCGGGCGCTCTACGGAGCGGCCGGGCTCGACGAGAGCAAGTCGATCATCGCTTACTGCCGGATCGGCGAGCGCTCCAGCCACACCTGGTTCGCGCTGCACGAGCTGCTGGGGCACTCCGACGTGAAGAACTACGACGGGTCCTGGACCGAGTACGGCTCGCTGGTCGGCGCTCCGATCGCGCTCGGCAGCAAGGGCTGAGTGCCATGTGCGGAGCACCGGATCAGACCCAGGAGCTGCCGGCGGGCACCGATCTGAGCAAGCACACCGTGCTGGTCGGCACGGTGCGTTCGGGTGGTGAACCGGCCGCCGGGGCCTTCGTGCGGCTACTCGACAGCACCGGCGAGTTCACGGCCGAGGTGGTGTCCTCGGCCTCCGGGGACTTCCGGTTCTTCGCTGCCCCCGGCAGCTGGACCGTGCGGGCACTGCATCGGTCGGGCAACAGTGAGACAAAGGTGCACCCCGACGGACCTGGCCTGTACGCCGTCGAGGTCGACATCGGCTGAACCAGCACACCGCTGTTCGGGCTGAGCGGGGTTGATCGACCCCGCTCAGCCCGAACACCGCCGCCTGAGCGGCTTGCCGAGGTCGTGTAACACGAAGCGTCGTACACTGTGTGCCATGCCTACGATTACATTTCGGCCAGACGACGAGAGTGAGCGGGCGCTGGTGACCCTCACCGCGGACGGCCGCAGCGTGTCGGCCGCGATCAGGGATGCGCTGGTGCACGAGGCCCAGCGGCTGAAGGACGAACGCCTACGCACGGAGGCCGCCGGGCTCGCGGCCGATCCCGAGGACGTCGCGGAGGCTCGGCGGGTACTCGAAGACCTGGCGCCGTTGCGTGCGTGGTGATCTGCACCGGCTCCGGGCTCCCAAGGACGCGGCAGGCCATGAGCAGCGGGGCACCCGATACGCGGTCGTCGTGCAGTCTGACCTGCTCCCGCTGTCGACCTGGCTGGTTGCGCCGACTTCCACAGCCGCGCGACCCGCGTCCTTCCGCCCGGAGATCGACATTGACGGGACACCGACGCTCGTGCTCACCGAGCAGACGACCGCGATCGACCCGCAACGGCTGGGTCCCTGCGTCGGCCGCCTCGCGCTGCACGAGATGGCGGAGGTCGATGCCGCATTGCGCACAGTGCTCGATCTATGGTGAAAACCCGACGAGTTGGACAGCCTCGGTGGGTGCTGCTTCATCAACCGGCCCAGCCAGATCTACTACGCCACCGAGGCAATCTCGTGGGGTGGTACATCCGAAGCGAACCACGCCGAGCGGCGATGCGGGCAGGGCTCAGTCGATATCGGCGCTTGTGAAGCCGTCGGTACTGCCCTGGGCGCGCGAGTCCATCGGTCTGGTTCCCATTGCGGCGACTCGCACCGATCTGAGGCAGCCGCACCGAGTGGCAGACTTGCCAGGGTCAGAAGGGGGGCTCGTCGTCCTGGGGTGGGTCGTGCCCACCTAAGGCGCCGGAAGTGGGGGTGCTGGAAGTGGGGGTGTCAGCTGCGGGTGGGGGGTGGCGGTCGGGTCGGTAGTCGTGGGGGTGGCTGGTGTAGGTGTGCCCGGTGGGAGTGGTCCAGGTGACCTGTCCGTCGGGGTGTTGGTCGACGTGCCAGCCGGGGATATGAGTTTTGATCATGTGGTGGTGGCGGCAGGTGGCGTGCAGGTTGTACTCGCTGGTGAGGCCCTCGGGCCAGGGGATGGTGTGGTCGAGGTCGGCGGTGGCGGCGCGTTGGCCGCAGATCGGGTTACGGCAGTACAAGTCGCGGGCGCGGACGAAGTCGGCGAGCCCGTCGGGTGGGGTGTAGGTGCTGCGCCCGTAGTCGAGCAGGGTCCCCGAGGCCGGGTCGGTGAGCAGCCGCCGCCAGGTGCCCTCGGCGGCGATCTCCCGGGCCAGCGACGCGGGGATCGGCCCATAGCCGACCAGTTCCCCGGGGTACTCGTCCAAGCCCATGAGCGTGGTGATGGGCACGATCACGGAGATCAGGGGCCTGCCTGGCCCAGTGCCGGCGTTGTGGGTGGTCGGGCAGTCATGCCCACCCGGGTCTGGGGTTTCCGGGCACGTGATGTGGGGGTTGGCCGGATCGGCGGGCGTGGTGTCGGGGGTGTGCTCGGCGCTGGGGGTGTGCTCGGCGCTGGGGGTGCAGTCGCAGCCGTAGGGGCTATCGGGGTGGGCGCATTCGTCGTGGTCGAGGGGGGTGGCAGTGGCGGCGCAGCGTCGTCCGGTGAGCAGGTCGATGAGCAGGTCGGCGCGGCGGGCGTCCATCCCCCGAGGGTCGGCGGCGCCGAGGTCCCGGGCCAGTTGGCAGAGTCGCTGATAGGCGGCGGTGGCGTCGGGGGCCGAGAGCAGCGCCCAGAGGATGGCCATGCCGTCGGCGTCGGGGTTGAGAACGACTCGCCGGTCCTGGCGCCGCTGCTCGTGCCGCGCCGCTGCGCCTTCGGGGTCAAGCGCGAGCACGGCTCTGGCCAACGCGGCCCGCAGTTGCGCCACGGTCTGGGTTCCGGCGCGAGGCAGCACCCGGTCCTCGAGGGCGGTCCGCTGATCGCGGGGCAGCAGGTAGCCGGTCTCGGTGATCGCGCGGGCTTTGAGGACGTCGATGGTTCCGGCCTGCCAGGCGGCCAGCGTGGCGGGCAGATCAGCCACCAACACCTCGGCCATGGCCAGCCGCGCGGTCGCGGTGGTCCGCGACAGGCGTAACGCGAGCGCGATCTCGTCGGGGGCGTACCCGCTGTAGCGCGCCGGGACATCGGAGCGGCTGGGCGGGGAATCGTCGCGCGGGCGGCGGTGGGCGAACTCGGCCAGCAGGCCCGCTTGGCGCGCCGAGGCCCACGAGGAGACCCGGTCGAAGCCGACGATCGTGTCGATCAGATCCGCATCCGACAACCGGGCCGGGTCGGCCGTGGCGTGGTCGAGTTCCAGCGCCAGCCACCCCGACGGAGCACACGCCGAGGCCGGGATCTGCTCAGTGCCCTCGAGCGGAGGAACCTCCTCCAACCAGACCGGATCGAACCAGTTCTCGTCGCCGGGTGCCTTCACATCGAGAACTGTATCGAACACATGTTCGATACTAGTAGACTTCGGCGAAACTGGCAGCGAAACCCGCCGAGTTGATCTAGGTCGGCCCTGGCCCATCGGTGTTCACCTGCCGTTTTGCCCGTAACTAGCCGTGTGAGGCCCGGTTCGACCGGGTGAGCGGTGGTCTACGGCCTGTTTTCGTGGTCCGGGCATGCCGAATGGCCCGCCGTGGGCGGGCTCAGTCGGGGGCGGGGTCTATGCCGCCAGGGGGACGGCCCGGGCCTCGATCAGTGCTGAGGCAAGTCGGGTGAGGATGGTCAGGTCCACGTGCAGCCGGACGCGGGGCAGGCGCCGGACCCGCAGCGGCAGCATGCCCCACTCGTGCTTGAGTCGCCCCCACTCGCGTTCGACAGCTCCCCGGGTGCGGTAGATGGTCTTCCACCGGTCGGTGGTGCGGGGGATGAGGGTGTGCAACCGGTCCGCCTTGATCCACACGCTGGCAGGCTGGCACTCACCTTTCGGGCAGCGCCACTTGGAGGCGCCCCGCTTGGTGTCGGACCCCGCGAAGCTCCACTCGCCGTGCTCACACGACGGAGGCTTGTGCAGCCCGTTGACCACGTTCACGGTCTGCTTGAGCGGGATGACGGGACGGATGTCGCGGTCCTCGCAGGCCGTGTACATGCCGGACCCGTCGTATCCCTTGTCCATCGCGCAGGTGCCGGGGGTGAAGTCACGGCGAATCACGGTGTCGAGTAGACCGGGCATGTGCTCGTGCTCGGAGTCGCAGGCCGACGCCACGTGCCAGGCCAGCGGCAGATCGGTCTTGGTGCACACGGCGGCGTGGATCTTGTACCCATAGAACCCACCGCCCTTGCGGGTGGAGATCGCCGAGCGGTGCCCCCAGGAGGCGTCGGGGTCGGCGTAGTGATCGCGGGGTTTGCCGTTGGGCAGGTCCCGGTGCCCGTTGGCCCACGCGGGCAGGTCCGACCCGTCGATCGCCAGGCTCGCACCCAGGTCCGGGATGGCCTCGCGCAGCTCGGCGAGGACCCGGTCAAGGCAGGCCGCCAGGATCTCACCGTGCTTGCGCAGCTTGACCGTGAACCGGTACGTGGCGTCGATGCTCGGAGCATCGCCCAGCACGGCCTGTAGCGCAGCGTGCTCAGCGACAAGCCGCACGGTACGAGACCACGTCGGCAAGGCGTAGACGGCCTTGACGAGCGCAAGCCCGACCATCGCGCGGATGGGGTATCCGGGCCGACCCGTCCAGCGGGTCTCCTGAAGATCGCTGATCAGACGCGCGATCTCCGGGCTGTCGAGCAGCGCGGCGACCTGTGTGGCACCACGGCGCGGTGCTACGTTCGGAACGGCCATCGAGGTCACGCCCTCTTTGGTCACGACCCCCGCGACGCGCCAACGTCCGGGGGTCACCTAATGTGCTTTTGTCCCCCTAATGGTATCGGCAAGGTCTGACAAAAACGGGCTTTCCCGGGCCGCTTCACGGGCCTATTTTCCGAGGTCTTAGGTCCAGGCTTGCCCTGCGCCTTTGATTACGGCAAAGATCGCGTGGCACGCAGCAATGCGGCGTCAGTCGAACAGGCTAAACTGGTACGGATCGCTCTTGAATACCCTGGCGAACTTGCGCCGGAAGTCCTCCATGTCGTCGCAGAGCTTCATCACCGCGATAACCTGCTGGATTTGATTGTTGACCTTCTCCCTGCCGAAGTCGCGCAACCACTGGTGGTGATTCTTCCGGTGACGCGGCTTCGGATTGAGAGTGCGAAGTTCGCGGCCGACGTCCGGGTCGATGGCGTCATAGACGAACGCCATGACGTACTTGCCCCACCGGATCGGCCTGTTTCGAGGGGAGTACCGAATCCCCTCCAGCCGGGCCAGCTCGTACCAGAAGTCGTCGGGGAACATGCGCGCCCACTCCTGCATATCTTCCGCGATGAACGCCTGCAGTTTCAGTTGCAGGTCGCGTTCCCGGCGAACCTTCTGGTAGCCGGTTGCCTCGTCGACCAGGGCGATGATTCCCACCTTGGCGCACGCCCGGACGATCACTTCGGCCATCTCCGCGAGCGACTGCTGCCGAGGGTGCAGCTTCCCCTGGGCACGGGCATCCAGGTACAGCTCGCAGATCTCGACCAGAATCTCCGCGTCGTATCCGGTGGCGATGCTCGGGGAGCCAGGGAGGAGGAACTGGACGGTGCGGCCTACGAGCATGTCCGGCTGATAGAGCGGGTTGCGCTCTAGGTAGCGAGATAGGTTGCCGCTGGTCCGGCCGCCAGAGAGCACTCGGACGACCTCGCGCTGGGTGAGCACCCGTCGATGGTCGCTCAGAACGTGGCACTCCATGCTGACATCGCCGATCTGCAGGGTGCCCGCGAACATGGAGTGCGGGGCTCCGCCGGGCCCGGCGGGTTCTACTTGCTCGGCGGCGTCCTCACCAGCAGCTTCTTCATCGCTGCCCATCAGTTCGCGTGCCTTCCCAGCCTTCATCCAGCGAGCCTGCACCGCGCGACGTGCGATTTCGCGTCGCTCGCTGGGGGTGAGCGCATTCGCTCGGGCCCGGCCGCCCTTACTTGCCCCCAGGGCGCTGAGTTGGCGGGCAGCTTCCGAACTCTGGTCGTCCAACGCGGGCTCCGTTCACTTGCTCGGGTAAGTAGTCGCGCCGATACTACATACCCGAGCAAGTATGGCCCCGAACGGTGCGCGGCCCCGCCGTGTCAGGTGGGCAGCTCGGGCCAGCCGAGTACCTCGGTGAGCGCAGCCTGGGCGCGACCGCTCCCCGGTTGGCCGTTGAGACACTTCTGGGTTACGACGGAGGGTGACTACCTCACTCGACCGGGGTTACGCTGCCCCATGGTCATCGATCCTGGGGTGTGGGAGCGGTCGGACATGCAGGCGGCGTTGGCTGTCCGCGACATCGGCGCGGTGTACCGGGCGCTGACGGGCCTCGGTGTCAGCCAGCGCCAGATCGCCACCCTGACCGAGCAGTCCCAGTCCGAGGTGTCGGAGATCATCAAGGGCAGGGTAGTCAGGGACTACCGCGTGCTGGAGCGCATCGCCATCGGGCTGGGAATCCCCCGCCACTACATGGGTCTGTCCTACGGCGCCGACAACTGTCAAGACGCCTACCGTGGTGGGGTCCCCGTCTTCGACCCCGAAGAGGTAGCAGAGATGCTGCGTCGGCAGTTTCAGCACTTGCTCGCGCTCGGTGCCGCCGCTGCGGTGGGCGCGTCGGTCCCCAAGGTGGGGGTGCTGGATACCGCCCTGCCCGTCCCCGGTCTTCCGGTCGATCTGCCTAACCGGATCAGCGTCGGTGACGTCGCGGTGATCCAGGGGTACACCGAGAACCTGCGCGCTGTTGCCCGCGCCCACGGCGGGCAGGGCAGGGCTGCGGTCGCGCTCACCGAGTGGGCCGATCGCTGGCTGCGCGCTGACGCGTCCGACGCGGCCCGTCGTGCCCTGCTCGCCGCCCTGTCTGACCTGCACACCATCGCCGGATGGTGCTGTCACGATTCCCGGGCGGAGCTGCGGGCGCATTACCACTTCGCGCGGGCGGCGGAGCTGGGCACCGACGCGGGCGACGGTTACCGCACGGGATACGCGCTGTATCACGCCGGGCTGATGCTGATCCACCGAAGCCAACCCAACCGGGCGCTGAAACTCACCCAACTCGGCGAGCACCACCTGATCACTTCGCAACACGACGACCCCGAGGTGGCTGGCCTGGTGTCGTGGCTGTGCGCGGTGTCCGCGTTCGCGCTGGCCTGTCTGGACTACGCCGAGCAGGCCCGCTCACATCTGGACAGGGCACGGGGCGGATGGCGGCCAGCCAGCCCCCACGCGCGGGCGGACATGGATCTGCTCACAGCGCAGGTCTGGCAGCGACTCGACAAGATCGACTCGGCGGAAGCCGCCGCCACGTCAGCGGCGCGGACCTTCGCCCAGGGCTCAGACCGACGCGATGGCGTCGAAGCGCAACTCGTCCACGCCCGCCTGCATGTCCAAACCGGGGAACCCACCGGGCTCCGACTGGCCCACGACGCCATCACCACGGTCTCGCAGGTGCACTCCTCTCTGCCCCGCGAACTCTGGCTCGAACCACTCGCCGACGCACTGGACACCCGATCCAGCAGCGACGCCAAAGACCTCGCCCGGATGGCCCGGCAGGTAGCCACCACGCGGGTCTGACACCCGGCACCTGCCGCGCCCGCAGCCACCGGAACGGGCACCGCAGGAGCGACCCTGGCGCACCGAGTGACGGCTACACCTGCGGCGAGCGGCCTGCACCTTGGAAAAGCAAGAGTGCAAGCATCTGTACCAAACATGCTTGCTTAGCATCCAAAAGTGCGGCAGGATGCAAGCATTGTCCAGCAAGCATGGAGGTTAGATGGGCGGCGAGCACATCCAGTCCGATCGATCCGCAGGTGGCAAGGCACGGGCGGCGGCCCTCCCAGCAACACGCCGCTCTGAGATCGCCCGCAAGGCCGCCGCCGCCCGGTGGTTAGAGCCGACCAAGGAAGCGATCTGCGGCTCCCCCGACAAGCCTCTGATCATCGGAGACGCAGAGATCGAGTGCTACGTCCTGGACGACGGCACGCGCGTGCTCACGCAAGCCGCCTTCCTGCAGGCACTCGGGCGACACAGGCGCGTTATGGGTCGGCGGGATGAGGGAAATGAGGATCTTCCCCCGATCCTGCAGGCCAAAGCGATCGTCCCGTATCTGCCGGAGGGCATCGCGACCAGGGCACGGCCGATCACGTTCCGACTGCCATCCGGTGGCCGGGCTAGCGGCTACAACGCTGAGCTGCTGCCCGAAGTCTGCGAGGTCTACTTGGCCGCGCGTCAGGCCAACGCCCTTCCCTCGAACCAGCAGCACATCGCACAAGCCGCAGAGATCCTTGTCCGGGGCTTGGCACGGGTCGGCATTATCGCCCTGGTTGATGAGGCGACCGGCTACCAGGAGTTGCGCACCAAAAATGCCCTGGAAAAGATCCTAGAGGAGTTCGTTGATAAGGAGCTCCGCCCGTACATCAAGACCTTTCCCGGCGATTACTACAAGGAAATGTTCCGGCTCCGTGGCCTGCAGTACCCGACCGACACCGTGGCGCGCCCCCAGTACTTTGGCAACCTCACAAACGACGTGATCTACAAGCGGCTTGCCCCGGGTGTACTGGATGAACTGAAGAGAGTGCAGGAGCGCGGGCCGACTGGCACCAAAAAGCACAAACTGTTCCAGCGGCTCACTCAGAATGTCGGATACCCCAAGCTGCGGGAACACCTGGGGTCCGTCGTCACACTCATGAAGCTGAGCAAGGATTGGGACGATTTCAAAGTCAAGCTCGAACAACTCCACCCGAAGACAGAGGGCGATCAGGCGCTCCTGCCCATGGACATACCACCCAGGGCTATCGCTCCAGGAGACAGGCCATAGACCAGCGGTCCGGGTCGGCTAATATCTTGGCGGCTCCCGCTACCGGGGTCTAGCTGACCCCGGATCACTGGGGTAACCAAAGATCATCCGTGGGGGCAAACCCGGCTAAGGCTCCCCGGCTACCGGCGCTGACCTGCGAGAACAGTTTCGCAGAAGTCCACTAGCAGACGGCGGCGGGGTCCGCGCGGCAGATCCCACAGGCGTGTCTCCGGGTCGGCGCCCTATGGGCCGGATACCACCCAGATCGTCGAGCTTGACACGGCTGGATAGGTGTCCGGGACCTGCGTAGATCTTGATTCCGGGATCTCGGCCAGGAGATCGGCCGCACCGACCCGGCGCTGTTGACCGAAAAAATGGACGGCCCCCGGCTGCTAATACTCGCCGGGCTGGCTGTCGTTATGGGCAGTGTTCCGCAGGGTTGGTGGCTTTTGAAGAGCCACCGACCTGCTCTGCGGCAAGCGCTGCAGGCAGGGCCACCTCGAGTGCTGCCATGAGGTCGTCGGCGGTGGGGGCGCGCTGAGAGTCGAGCAGCCACTGCACTTGAAGTCCGTCGTAGATGGCGATGAGGAACGAGGCGGCGTGCCGGGCGGTGGGCTCCGGAAGCTCCCCCACCGAGGCGCGCACCATGCCGGCCACCGCGGTCCGTAGCCGTTCGTAGCACTCGGCGAGCTGGGCCCGCAGCTCCGGTACCCGCTCGGTCTGGGCCAGTGCCTCGACGAAGGCCACCAGCAGCGGACGGTGCTGATCGAACGTGCTCACCAGCGCCACCCACGACGCCCGCACCCGCTGCAGCGGGGTGGCACCGGGATCGGCGAACACCACCTCGGTGATCTGCTGGATGTAGTCGTCGAAGCATTGCTGCATCGCCCCGTTGAGCAGCGCCTCCTTCGAGCCGAAGTGGTAGCCGATCGAGGCGAGGTTGGTGCCCGAGGCGGCCACCAGATCCCGAGCCGTCGTACGCGCGTAGCCCCGCTCCAGCAGGCAGCGCCGGGCGCCGTCGAGTAGCGCCTCCCGATGTCCCATGGACCGGGATGTTACTGCTGTACAGGTCTATACGGACGTATGTACAGTGCGTGACATGGCGATCACCAAGACATTGCCACCCGGTCCGCCTTTTCCTTCCGTGATGCAAGCCGGGCTGTTCTGGTTGGTCCCCTTGCGCTTCATGTACGGCTGCCACCGGCGCTACGGCGACCGGTTCACCGTCCGGATACCCGGCTTTGGCACGCTGGTCTACCTGGCGGATCGGGACGACATCAGAACGGTGCTTCGCGGCGACCCGGCGATCTTCCATGCCGGGGAGGCGAACATCCCGCTGGCCGAGATCCTCGGGTCGCGGTCGGTCCTGGTGGTGGACGACGAGCAGCACCGGCGCAGTCGCGCAATGATGCTGCCCGCGTTCCATGGCGACTCGGTGCGCAAGCAGGTCGCCGAAATGATCGACATCGCCGCCGAGGATGTCGCCCGCTGGCCGGTGGGTGCACGGTTCCCGCTGTTGCCCCGGACGCAGGCGATCACGCTCGAGGTCATCCTGCGCACCGTCATCGGGGTGCGCGACGAAGCCAGACTGGCCGCGCTGCGCCACGCGCTGCCACGGATGGTGGAGATCGGCTCTCCGCTGGCGTTGCTCCCGCCACCGCAGTTCCTGCGCCGGTTCGGCATGTGGCGCCGCCGCGCGGAGAACAAGGCCAGGGCGTACGCGTTGCTGCTTGATGAGATCACCCGGTGCCGTCGCGACCCGAGTCTGGCGAGGCGGACCGATGCACTGGCGATGATGGTGCGCAGTGTCGACGACGACGAGCTGCCGATGGGCGACCATGAGCTCGTCGACCAGGTCGTCACGCTGCTGCTGGCCGGGCACGAGACCACGGCCGCCGCACTGGCCTGGACCTTCGAACGGCTGACTCGCCATCCCGCCCTGCTGGAGCGCACCGCACAGGCCGCCGCTGACGGAGACGACGCCTGGCTGGACGCGGTGTGCAAGGAGAGCTTGCGGTCCCGGCCGGTGGTCTTCCAGATCGGCCGGAAACTGACCGAACCGGTGGAGTTGGCCGGCTACCGGCTGCCTGCGGGCACCATGGTGGCCCCGGCGATCAACCTGGTGCACCACTACCGGCGGTACTACCAGGACCCGGATGAGTTCCAGCCGCAGCGATTCCTCGACACCCGCGCCGACCCGGCCATCTGGTTCCCTTTCGGTGGTGGGATACGACGCTGCCTGGGCGCCACCTTCGCCCAGGTGGAGATGCGCACGGTGCTGCGCGAGGTGCTGCGCAGGGTCGAGCTGGCTCCGACCACCGCGCCGGACGAGCAGGTGCGGGTTCGCCACGTGACCCTGGTACCGCGCGATGCGGCGGTGGTGAGCGTCCGGCGCCACATCGCCGTCGAGGCCGCCGCGCAGCATCGCGCGACAGCCTGAACCCGCGACCGTGCCCGGCGTGTCCGCCTCCCATGCACGGTGTGTCCGCCTTCTGTGACCATGGCGGGGCTGGCCGCCGCGCCTGCGCCCGACGGGGTCCTATGATCCCGGGCGTGGAACGTCTTGCTTCGCACGGTGCGCCGCGTGTTCTCCAGCGAGCGCTGATCGCGCCGTGAGCACCGAGTCCAGCGGATTCAGCGGCGACGAGGCACTGCGGGCCGCCGTCGAGCGCGCGCAGAGCACCAGGGCACGCAACATCCCCGATTTCGCCGATCTGCCGATCCCGCCCGACACCGCGAACCTGCGCGAGGGACCGGAGCTGCACTCGGGCTGCCTGGCCCTGTTGCCGCTGGTGGGCGTATGGCGGGGCGGGGGCGAGGTCGTCTACCCGACCATCGAGGGACCGTACCGCTTCGGGCAGCAGGTGGTGTTCTGCCACGACGGGCGGCCGTTCCTGCGCTACGAGGCGCGGGCGTGGCTGCTCGACGCCGAAGGCAACGTGATCCGCCCCGCCGCCAGGGAGACCGGGTTCTGGCGGCCCCAGCCGGATGACACCATCGAACTGCTCGCCACCCACGCCACCGGCATCGTGGAGATCTACTACGGCCGCCCGCGTAGCCAGACCTCTTGGGAGTTGGCCACCGATGCGGTGGTACGCACTGCCTCGGCCAGGGAGGTCACCGGAGCGCGCCGCCTCTACGGCATCGTCGACGGTGGGGACCTCGCCTACGTCGAGGAGCGCGCCATGGTCGGCCAGCCGATGCAGCCGCACGTCTCCGCGCTGCTGAGCCGAGTGGTCGGCTGACCCGGGCAGCCACCTCTGTCAGCTCTGTCACCCTTGTCACGGCAGTCCGCATCCAGGACGCAGACAGCAGTCAGCCCCCGGGTTCCGTCGCAGGTAGCGACGACCCGAGCGGGACAAGTGCTCGGGAACACCCGGGGGCCGGGTGACTGCCCTGGATTCGCCGACCGCCTCTCGCAGTCCGCCGTTCCCACCAGACCACCATTCTGGGAGAACGTCGCCTGCTGGAGGTGGCCCTTCCACGGCCGTCGGCGGCTCTAGCTGACAGCCACCTCACGAGTCCAATAACCGTTCAACGTCGGACCACCTCCTTTCTCGTATGCCTGCACGCTAATCGCGCCGCCGTTGACCCGGCAACATCAATAACGCGGCCGGCGTGGCGGGCAGCGGCAGCAGGCCCAGCAACCGGGGGGTCAATCCGGTGTCCGGCAGCGGATGCCCGTCCAGGGTGTGCACGCGGGTGACCAGCCGGACGCTGGAACACAGCCACACCCCCTCGGCGGCGAGCAGGTCCGGCACCGTCAGCGGCTGTACCCGAGTGGGCAGGCCGGCGGCTTCGGCCGCCCGGAACAACGCAGTCTGGGTGGTTCCAGGCAGAATGCCCAGCTCGACCGGCGGGGTGCACAAGGTGCCGTGCTGAGCGACGACGACCGTCGACGTCGGCCCCTCCAGCACGGACCCGTCCGCGGCGGTGAACACGACGTCCTGGGCACCGAGCCGCTCCGCATGCCGCACCGCGGCCATGTTCATCGCGTAGGACAACGTCTTGGCGCCCAGCAGCAGCCACGGGGCCTGGGCGGCGAGGTCGGGCGCGGTCCCGCGGGTCAACGTCACCGCGGCCACCCCGTCCCGGCGCTGCGCCGGCAAGGTGGGGCTGACCGGGGCACCGATCGCGTACCCGGTCACCCCGCCGCCGCCCTCGGAACTGCCGCCTCGACCCTGCGAGCGGGTCTCGGGGCCGCGTGTGAGGATCAACCGCAGCGTCATCTCGCGCCCGCCGTCCCAGGCGTCGATGACGGTCTGCGCGCAGGATCGCCAGCTCGCCAGATCGGGCGCGGGGAGATCCAGCATCGCGGCCGAGCGAGCCAGCCGAACCAGGTGCGCTTCGAGCTCCACCGCCGCACCGTCGATCACCAGAATGGTCTCGAAGACCCCGTCGCCGCGCAGCACGCCCAAGTCATCGACGCGCAGCAGCGGGGCGTCCGGATCGGCGAGACCCTCACCCAGCCGAGCTACCACCCGGTCGGTCACAGCATTGACCTTACGCCGGGGCATACCATGACTGACGTGGATGCCACCCTGCGCCGGACGCTGCACGACCGTGGGATGCGGATGACACCCCAACGGCAGCTCGTGCTCGACGCGGTGCGCGAGCTTCAGCATGCCACGCCGGAGCGGATCTGCGGCCATGTACAGCGCAGCGCACCGGCCGTCAACATCACCACGATCTACCGGACCCTCGACCTACTCGAGGGTCTCGGCCTGGTCCGGCACACCCATCTCGGGCATGGCGCGCCGAGCTACTCCACCGAGCCGCACGAGCACGTGCACCTGGTGTGCCACCAGTGCGGGGAACTGTCCGAGGTGCCCACCGACGAGCTCACCGAACTCGCCGGCCGGCTGCGGAGTCACTTCGGCTTCGCGCTGGACCCCAGCCACCTGGCGCTGTCCGGACGCTGCGCCAGCTGTGTCGCTGCCGACGAGCTCACCGCGCAGGAACAGGAGAAGACCGGCTCGTGACCTCACCCTTGCTGGAGCTGCCCGGCGCGGTGCCGCCGCCCGAGGGCTCGACCGACCCCGGGGTGGCCTGGCACCACGGCGACCCGTTACGCGAGCAACGCGCCGCCGAATGCGATGTCGTGGTGGTGGACCGCTCGTACCGCGCGGTGCTCGCCGTGCCGGGCGAGGACCGGCTGAGCTGGCTGCACACCATCACCTCCCAGCATCTGCGCACCCTCGACGAGGGTGCGCACACCGAGGCGCTGGTCCTCGACGGCCAGGGCCGCGTCGAGCACCACGCCGTGGTCTCCCATATCGACGGGACGGTGTGGCTGGACACCGAACCCGGCCGGGCGGCCGGGCTGCTGGCCTATCTGCAGCAGATGGTGTTCTGGTCGAAGGTGGCACCACGCGACGCCACCGCCGAGCTCGCCGTGCTGTCACTGCTCGGACCGTCCACCGGGCGGCTGCTCGCTCAGGTCGGGGAGCTGGGCGGGTTCGTCCGGACCCGCGAGGCACAGACCGATCTGCTGGTGCCGCGCAGCGAACTGACCACCGCGTGGCAGCGGCTGGTCGATGCCGGTGCCACCCCGGCAGGGAGCTGGGCCTACGAGGCACTGCGAGTGGCCGGACTGCGCCCCAGGCTTGGCCTGGACACCGACGAGCGCACCATCCCCCACGAGGTCGGCTGGGTCGGTCCGGCGGTGCACCTGGACAAGGGCTGTTATCGCGGACAGGAGACCGTGGCCAGGGTGGCGAACCTGGGCCGCCCGCCGCGCCGGATGGTGCTGGTGCATCTGGAGTCCCCAGAGACACTGCCCAGCACCGGGGACCCGGTGCGCGCCGGTGACCGGGTGGTCGGCCGAGTCGGCACGGTGGTGACGCACCATGAGCTCGGCCCGATCGCGCTGGTCCTGCTCAAGCGATCGGTGGAGCCGGACACGCCACTGCTGGCCGGCGACGCCGCCGCGTCCGTGGATCCGGACTCGGTGCCACCGGACACCGGGGAACCGCCCGGCCGGGCGGCGCTGCGACGGCTGCGGGCGTGACCGGCCGGATCGGGGCATGACCGCGGGAACACTCATCACGGTGGCGCCAACCGGGGCCGAGCACGCCAAGAGCGACGTCCCCGAGCTGCCCGTGACCCTCGACGAGCTCGTGCGAACCGCCCAGGAGTGCGAGCGCCTGGGCGCGGCCATGGTGCACGTGCACGTCCGCGACGACGACGCTCGGCCGACGCTGGACCTGGCCCGGCTTCGCGAGACGGTGCAGGCGCTGCGCACCGAGACTCACCTGGTGGTGCAGCTGTCCACCGGAGGCGCGGTCACCGATCAGGAGGCCGACCGCCTTGCGGTGCTCGACGCGCTGCCCGACTCGGCGAGTTGCACCATGGGCACGGTCAACTTCGGTGCCGAGGTGTTCCTCAACCGCTGGCCGTTCATCGTCGCTGTGCACCGCGGCATGCAGCAGCGTGGGATCGTGCCGGAGTACGAGATCTTCGATTTGGGTCAGCTGACCAGCCTGCGCCGACTGCTCGACGAGCACGGTGCGCCCGCGGTCGGCCACGTGCATGTGGATCTGGTGATGGGCGTGCCTGGCGGTATGCCGGGTGATACCGCCACTCTGGTCACCGCGGCCACCACGCTCGCCGCGTTCGACCCGAGTGCCACCTTTTCAGCCACCGGAATCGGCCGCAGCCACTTGCCGGTGGCACTTGCCGCGCTCAGCGCAGGCGGACACCTGCGGGTCGGGATGGAAGACACCCTGAGCTTCGCTCGTGGGCGTCGGGTCAGCGGCAACGCCGAACTGGTGGCCAGGGCGGCCGAACTCGCCCGAATCGCCCAGCGACCGCCGTTCTCCACCGACGAGGGTCGGGCTTTGCTGGGCGCGTCGCAGAACCGATTACGCCCGATCGTGTCGAGAAGTGGCCCGGACGAGACCGATCCTTCAGTATGAATTACATGATCGAGGTCCGGCCGGGTGGACGTCGCCGCATCGACCGGGTGCTGGCGCCTGACTTCGCCATGGGGCTCGCCGGGCTCGCGCTGGCTGAGGTGCGCGCCCGTCGCGACGAGGCGGCGCAGGAAGAGACAGATCTGTCCTATCTGCGCCGGATTCTGCATGCCCGGATCGACATCGTGCGCGCCGAACAGCGCCGCAGGCAGGAGGGGGGCACGACCTCGGTGCTGGCCGAGCTGGCCAGCATCCTGGCCCGCAACGCACTGGGCCCAGCGACCGGTTCGGGGCGCTTCCAGACCGTGGAACCGTCGCGGGCCGAAGCACATCGCCGCCACGGCGAGGCGCTGGTAGCCGACGTCGATCTCTCCGACGTCGCGTCACGGACCGACGAACAGCTCGACAGCGCGCTGGGCGCCTACACCACCGAGGAGTCCTCGGTATCGCAACGCCGCCGCGAGGTTCAGGTCGTGATGGATGCCCTGAACGCCGAGATCGGATCCCGCTATGCCCGCGGTGATGCCTCGGTGGACGATCTGCTCACCGAGCAGGCCCGGCCCGCCGACTCCGGGACGCCGGATCAGAGCGCAGCGGAGCCGGAACAAAGCTGAGATTCCGGGCCAAGCGCGGATCCCGGGTCAGACGCGCCGCCGCACCCGCAGCGCGGTACCGACCACAAGCCCGACCACTCCGAGTGCCACGACAACCGCGGCGAGCCACGACATCGGCTCACCGGTGGACGTCGAGAGCGCCAGGAAGGACATGCCGCCTCCTTTGTGGGCCACCTTGCCTCAGGTCGGGCCGGAGTCTGTCACAGACTGCTACCGGCGGACCATCCGGGTACTCCGCAAGGCTGTTCGGCTTGCTCCCATCGGGTCAGCCGTGACGCTCGACAGCCGCCAGCTCGGACCAGAACACGAGCAGGCGTTCGTAGGCGAGCGCCACCACCTCGGTGTCCCCGGCCTCCAGGGCATCCACCGCGGCGTGTACGTCCGCGGCCGAGGTGGCGCCGGGCTGGACCGGCGGGCGCCTGACCGAGCGCGAGCACATCGGCAGCACCCTCGGCCCCGGGCGAGTCATCTGTCCGCTCGCCGGGCAGCAGCCGGGCGGCCCAGCGAGCTGTGAGCATAACCACAGCTCGCGCTCGCGGCGCCCGGCCAGCGTCGGATCCAGCGGGCCTGCAACCCACGGCGCCCTGCAGCCGAACCCGGCGGGGCAGCGGAAAAGCCGCCAGCGGTTCGTATACCCGGAGGTAGGCGGCGAACGGCGGCTGCACATTCGCATGGTGTCAGCACGGCGTCGTAGCGGCGGCACGACAGTGTGACACCTGCCGGGGCCCCGTGCCGCGTCGCGTCCCGCCCGTCCAACCCTGTACGGTGTAGTCAAGAGAAACACTGTCGAGATGAACGGGGCCGCCGATTCCCCCGGCCGCCCCGTCCCTGTGCGAGGGGGTCGAGCCATGGGGCGCGGCCGAGCCAAGGCTAAGCAGACTAAGGTGGCCCGGGAGCTCAAGTACAGCTCTCCCGCCACCGATCTCGAGGCCCTGCAACGAGAGCTCTCGGGTGACAATGGCAGTCGAGGCGACAGCGATCGCGCCACGGACTCCTACGACGACGAGTACGACGAGTACCGTCGCTGACAGCTCGCTCGACCTGCCCGGGCACCGGTGGTCAACGAGTACCGGTGGGTTATTCAGAACCGCGGATGGTCTCCGTACAGTACGACGCGCTGAGCGTCCTTGGCTGCTGCATCGACGCCCACATCACACGCCTTGTGCACCTCGCCGAGCACCCATACCGGTACGTGCCGGGCGGTGAGTACGGCCATGGCGCGGTCCACGTCGTCCGGTTGGACCACGGCGACCATCCCGACCCCCATGTTGAAGGTGCGCTCCATCTCGGCGCGCTGCACGCGTCCTCGCCTCGCGATCAGGACGAACTCCGCGGCAGGTGTCCATGCGCCACGGTCCAGCATGGCGACCAGCCCGCGGGGCATCACGCGCGCCAGGTTCGACGCCAGTCCACCACCTGTGACATGCGCGAAGGTCCGGACATCGGTCTCCGCGACCAGCGCAAGGCACTCCTTGGCGTAGATCCGGGTGGGTTCGAGCAACTGCTCGCCGAGGGTGCGGCCGAACTCCTCCACATGGCCGTCCAGTGGCATCCGGGCGGTGTCGAGCAGTATGCGGCGGGCCAGCGAGTAGCCGTTGGCATGCAGCCCGGAGGAGCCCATCGCGATCACCACATCGCCCGGGCGCACCCGGTCCGGGCCGAGCACCGCTTCGGCCTCGACAACACCGACGCCGGTGGCCGACAGGTCGTAGTCGCCGGGAGCCATCAGCCCGGGGTGCTCAGCGGTCTCCCCGCCCAGCAGGGCGCAGCCGGCCTGGATGCAGCCCTCCGAGACACCTTGCACCAGGTCTGCGATCTGCTCCGGCACGACCTTGCCGACCGCGATGTAGTCCTGCAGGAAAAGCGGCTCAGCACCGCACACCACGAGATCGTCGACGACCATCGCGACCAGGTCGATCCCGATGGTGTGGTGGACGTCCATCTGCTGCGCGATGGCGATCTTGGTGCCGACCCCGTCGGTCGAGGACGCCAGGACGGGCTCCCGCCATCGGTCGAGTCTGAGTTTGAAGAGCCCGGCGAACCCGCCGATCCCGCCGAGCACCTCGGGGCGGCTGGCGCGCTCGGCATGCGGACGCAGCTGGGCGACGGCTTGCTCGCCAGCGCCGATGTCCACGCCGGCGGCGGCATAGGTCTGATGCGGGCTATCGGTCTCGGCCATGGCGTGCGAACTCCAGGACACGGGTGACGAGCGTGTGGGTGGCTGCGAGCGGTAGCAGATCACGCTACCGGGTTAAGGACGGTGCAGCGCGTCCTGCGCGCCGTACCCCACTCCCACCGCGGGCACCGCGTCACCCGCGACACCCCGCTGCACGGCTTCGAGATCCTCCAGCAGGTGCTTGCCGATGGACTCACTCGGCGGCAGCGGGATGGGATAGTTGCCGTCGAAGCATGCCGCGCACAACCGGGACCGGGGCTGCTCGGCGGCGCTGACCAGGCCCTCCAGGCTGACGTAGCCGAGGCTGTCGGCACCGATGGAGCGACGGACGCCGTCGATGTCCGCGCCGTTGGCGATGAGCTCGGCACGCGAGGCGAAGTCGATGCCGTAGAAACAGGGCCAGCGAACCGGCGGGCTGGCGATCCGCACGTGCACCTCGATCGCACCGGCCTCACGCAACATCCGGACCAGGGCGCGCTGAGTATTGCCGCGCACGATGGAGTCGTCCACCACCACCAGGCGCTTGCCCCGGATGACGTCACGCAGCGGGTTGAGCTTGAGCCGGATGCCGAGCTGGCGGATCGTCTGGCTGGGCTGGATGAAGGTGCGCCCGACATAGGAGTTCTTCACCAGTCCCGAGCCGTACGGGATGCCCGAGCCCTGGGCATAGCCGATCGCCGCCGGAGTGCCGGACTCCGGCACCGGGATGACCAGGTCAGCCTCCGCCGGATGCTCCTGCGCCAGCCGACAGCCGATGTCCACTCTGGTGGCGTGCACCCCGCGTCCGGCGATCGTGGTGTCCGGGCGGGCGAGGTAGACGTACTCGAACAGGCAACCCTTGGGATCGGGGTTGGCGAAGCGCGAGCTGCGCAGCCCGGCTGCGTCGATGGCCAGCAGCTCGCCGGGCTCCACCTCACGGACGAAGCTCGCGCCGACGATGTCCAGCGCGGCGGTCTCGCTGGCTACCACCCAGCCGCGCTCCAGCCTGCCCAGCACCAACGGACGGACACCGTGCGGATCCCGCGCCGCGTACAGCGTGCCCTCGTCACAGAAGACCAGCGAGAACGCGCCGCGTAGCTGGGGCAGCAGGCGCAGCGCGGCGTCCTCGATGCCGGTGTCCGCGGCAGCGGCCGCGAGCAGGCCGGTGACCAGGTCCGAGTCGGTGGTGGCCAGGTCGAGACGGACTCGCGGACCACCTCGGGTGAGCAGGCCTGCCGCCCTGGCCTGCTCCAACAGTTCGGCGGTGTTCACCAGATTGCCGTTATGTCCCAGCGCCAGGCCCGAGCCGGTCGCCGTGGTGCGGAAGGTGGGCTGGGCGTTCTCCCAGGTCGTGGAGCCGGTGGTGGAGTAGCGACAGTGTCCTACCGCGATATGACCGGGCAGGCTGGACAGCACCTGCTCGTCGAACACCTGGCTGACCAGCCCGAGGTCCTTGAACACCAGCACCTGGGAACCGTCGGACACCGCGATACCGGCTGCTTCCTGGCCCCGGTGCTGCAGGGCGTACAGGCCGAAGTAGGCCAGCTTGGCCACCTCGTCGCCGGGGGCCCACACACCGAAGACCCCACACTCCTCGCGCGGCCCGGTGAAGTCGTCTCGGTCGTGGTCGAGGTCTTGTCGGGGCGCTTCGTTGCCCACCTGCAGACTCCCTGTCGACTGTCGACGAGACTCGTACATCTCGTAGTCTAAGCGTCGCAACCTGTCGGCCGCCCATGCGCGGGCGTGTCGCTACCCTCCCGGTGCGTGTCGCCTGCTCGTGGCGGGTGGTGCTTCACGGGGTACCGGCAGCCGAGCGCTGACGACCTTGCCACCAGCCCGTTTCGCCGCCGTGCTCAGCTCGGTGGTGAACTGGGACACCAGCCACAGTCCCCGGCCGCGCCGGGCCAGCTGTTCCGGCCGCGCCACGACACCGATCTCGAAGGCCGGTCCCAGGTCGTGCACCGACAGCAGTGGCCGTTCCGCGGTCCAGTCCAGCGTGACCCAGATCGGCCCGGTGCCGTGGTCGTAGGCGTTGGCCAGCAGCTCACTGACCACCAGTTCCGCAGCCTCCAGATCGGGCCGGGCACCGGCACCGTGTCGTTCGAGGTAGCAGCGGATCTCACGGCGAAGCCGGCTGGCCGACCCCACCGACGAGCCGTCAAGGAACCATTCCACGTCGGCCCACTGTGCCAGCACCCCGGCGTTCGCGCTGACCAGCTAGGCCGACAGAGTGAGACGTCACACTCGCCACTTCATTCCAGGCAGCCGGCGCCGAGCAGGCCCTTGAGTTCGCCCAGCAGGCTCGGGGAGCGGTCGACGCGAATGTCGTCGTAGACGGCGAGCAAGATGTCACGGTGGCTGCAGCGAAGCTTGATCTGAATAGGTACCTTGCCGGGGTGGACGAGCAACGTCCGCTTCAGGTCATCGATGAGATCCGTGGTCGCACTCACCGACGGCAGCGAGATGACTATCGGTACCTCGACAGCGTCCGTTTCGGTCAACTCGAGGACCGCCAGGTCGGTGGCGATGAGGCTGGTGCTGCTCTCCTCTCTGCGATTGAGTCTGCCCTTCACCATGACCGCGGTGTCTTCCATGAGTTGGGCGGCGACCAGCTCGTAGGTCTTCGGGAAACACAGGACCTCAATCGAGGCGTCAAGATCCTCGACGGTCACGATTGCCCAAGGATAGCCTTGTTTGGTGATCCTCCGTTGAATAGCGGAGATCATTCCCGCGATTTTTACCGACTTACCGTCGGGTTGCTCCTCAGCGGTCAACGACGCGATCGTCTGTTCGGCGTTCTTACGTAGGATATGCTCGGCGCCCGCCAGCGGGTGGCTGGACACGTACAACCCGAGCATTTCCCGCTCGAACGAGAGTAGTTTCTTGCGCGGCCATTCGTCCGGCACGATGCGGAAATTGAGCCCCAACGGCGACTCCGGCGCATTTTTTCCGGGATCGTCGTCGTTGAAGGCAGCGCCGAACAGGTCGAACTGGCCGTGGGCTTCTTCACGTTTGACACTGACTACCGCATCGACAGCTGTCTCGTGACACTGAAAAAGCCCGAGCCGAGTATGCCCCAGGGAATCGAAGGAACCTGCCTTGATCAAGGATTCCACGACGCGCTTGTTGCAGACCGTGAGTTCTGATTTCTGCAGGAAGTCGATGAAATCGATGTAGCGTCGTTTGACCTCACGGGTGCGAATGACGGAGTTCACCACGTTCGCTCCGACGTTCCGGATTCCGCCGAGCCCGAACCGGATGTCCGTGCCGACTGCCGAGAATCGTAGCGCGGACTCGTTGACGTCCGGGGGTAGCACCTTGATACCCTGCCGCCGACATTCGGAGAGATAAGCGGCGGACTTGTCCTTGTTGTCGGCCACCGAAGTGAGCAGAGCGGCCATGTACTCGGCCTTGTGGTTTGCCTTCAGATAGGCGGTCCAGTACGAAACGAGGCCGTAACCCGCAGCGTGAGACTTATTGAACGCGTACCCGGCGAACGGAAGAATCGTCTCCCACAGGGCCTTGACCGCGTCCGGGGAGAAGCCATTGGCGCGCATGCCTTCTTGGAAGCCTTCGAACTCCCTTTCGAGGACCTCCTTCTTCTTCTTTCCCATCGCCTTGCGCAGCACGTCCGCGCGTCCCATGGAATAGGAAGCGACCTTTCGGGCGATATGCATGATCTGCTCTTGATAGACGATCAGCCCGTACGTTTCCGCGAGGATCTCCTTCAGCGGTTCCTCGAGCTCCGGGTGGATGGGCTTGATCTTCTGGCGGCCGTTCTTACGGTCCGCGTAGTCGTTGTGGGCGTTCATACCCATCGGACCCGGACGATACAACGCGATCACGGCCACGATGTCGTCGAACCCGGTCGGCTGCATTCTTCGTAGCAACTCACGCATCGCTGCACCGTCAAGCTGGAAAACACCCAGCGTGTCGCCGAGACAGAGCAGCTTATAGGTGGCGGGGTCGTCCAGGGTGAGCCGGTCCAAATCGATGTCGATGTCGCGATTGGCCTTGATATTGTCGATCGCATCACCGATGACAGTCAAGTTACGCAGACCCAGCAGGTCCATCTTCAGGAGCCCGACGGCCTCACATGCCGGGTAGTCCCACCCGGTGATGACGGCGCCGTCATCACGTTGCCACAACGGAATGCAGTCGATCAGCGGATCTTTCGACAGGATCACCGCACAGGCGTGGACACCTGCGTTTCGGATCATCCCCTCCAGACCCCGCGCGGTCTCGAAGATGCTGCCCACTTCCTGATCGGTCTCGATCAGGTTGCGCACCTCGGTGGCCTCGCCGTAGCGGGGATGGCCCGGGTCGACGATGCCGGACAACGGGATGTCCTTGGCCATCACCGGAGGCGGCAGCGCCTTGGAGATCCGGTCCGCGATCGCGAATCCCGGCTGGCCGTGCAGCACACGCGCCGCGTCCTTGATCGCCGCCTTGGTCTTGATGGTGCCGAATGTGATGACCTGGGCGACCCGGTCGGCCCCGTACTTGTCGGTCGCATAACGAACCATCTCACCACGCCGACGGTCGTCGAAATCGATGTCGATATCGGGCATCGAGGGACGCTCGGGGTTGAGGAACCGTTCGAACAGCAGACCGTGCTCGATGGGGTCCAGGTTCGTGATCCCCAGCGCGTAGGCCACCAGCGAACCCGCCGCCGACCCACGACCGGGACCGACCCTGATGCCGACCTCTTTCGCGTGCTGAACCAGGTCACCGACCACCAAGAAATATGCCGGAAACCCTTTCTGCACAATCACGTCCAGCTCGAACTCGGCCCGCTTCCGGTGACCTTCTGATACACCCTGTGGAAATCGCCACTCAAGGCCGGTCAGCACCTCATGACGCAGCCAGCTCTCCTGCGTCTCACCCTCGGGAATGGGGAAGGCCGGCATGCGGTCGATATGCGTGTAAACCGGAGAGTAGGACTCGACCCGCTCGGCGATCAGCAAGGTCGCATCGGCGGCTCCGGGTACCTCACTGTCCCAGTGGTCGCGCATCTCTACGGCGGACTTCAGATAATAACCGTCACCATCGAACTTGAACCTCTTCGGATCTGAGATCATCCGGCCCGCCTGCACACACAGCAGCGCATCGTGGGCTTTCGCCTGATCTTTGGTGACGTAGTGGGAGTCGTTCGTCGCCAACGGCTGCAGGTCAAGCCGGCGTCCGATGTCGAGGAGGCCTTCCCGGACTGAGCGTTCGATCGCCAGCCCGTGATCCATCAATTCGAGGAAGAAGTTCTCCGCCCCGAAGATGTCCCGATAGTCGGCAGCGGCTTGCATCGCTTCGGCACGCTGTCCGAGGCGAAGCCGGGTCTGGACCTCGCCGGACGGGCAGCCGGTCGTGGCGATGATTCCTTCAGCGTGCTCGGCTATCAGCTCACGGTCCATCCGAGGTTTTCGGTAGTAACCTTGTATCGATGCCAGGCTCGACAGCCTGAAAAGGTTGCGCAGACCGGTGGGGTTGGCGGCGAGCATCGTCATGTGGGTGTACGCGCCGGCGCCGGACACGTCCCCGCCCTCGCCGAACTCGTCGGTATCGCGCTGGTGGGAGCTTCCCCAGAAGGTTGGTTTCTTGTCGAACCGCGATACCGGAGCGACGTATGCCTCAATGCCGATGATCGGCTTGATGTCGAATTGCGTGGCTTGCTGGTAGAACTCATCCGCGCCATACATGTTGCCGTGGTCGGTCATTCCGACTGCCGGCATCCCGAGCCGCTGTGCCTCGGTGAACAGCGCCGCGATCTTTGCGGCACCATCGAGCATCGAGTATTCGGTATGCACGTGCAGGTGCACGAACGAATCACCAGACAACGACGACGCCTCCTCGCCATACAGCAAGCCGACAAGACAGGGCAGGGGGCACCCACGGTCACAGCGGGTGACACATTCGTGCCACCGTGGGCACGCCACAGCCATCCGATGCGACGAGGCAGCTACCGGTCGCAGGCTTGGACCCTAACCCCTCACGCCGACGGGACGTAGCGCCCACGCCCAAGCTGAGGCCCTCGCCTCCACACTCTTCGCGGCACCACCCGCGAGAGTCTGCTCAGACCCGGCGGCCGAGCAGGGCGAGCAGCCTGGTCTGCGCATCCGCGTTCTCGCCCACGGTGACGGGCGGGGCGAACAGGCCGGTGTGGGCCAACCGCTCGACCTGCGGTTCGATGAAGCTCAGAACGTCGTGCACCAGCCCCTCGTCCAGGCGTTCCGCAGCGCCGATCCCCCGGGCGAGGTCCCAGGCGTGCACGGTCAGATCGAGGGTCATCTCCTGGCAGTACCCGTCGACGGGCCTGCGCCCGTAGGACAGCTCGACGTGCCGTCGCAGCGCGCCCGGCGCCGTGAAGGCCTCCCGGGCGGTGGCCGCGGCGCTGCGCCAGGCAGCCACCGGGTCATCCCCGAGCCGGTCGCCGTCGAAACGGTCCCCGACATCGTCGACGGTCGCGCCGTCGAGCAGTAGCGGCACCCAGAGCTGCTCGGTGACCAGGTGGTCGACCAGGGTTCGCACATCCCACTCGGTGCACGGGGTCGCGTTGTGCCACTGCTCCGGCCGGATGGCCTGCACCCGCCGGCCGAACTCGGCGAGCGCGGTGGCGTACTGGGCCAGCGTCATGCCCCCATCGTGCTGCGACCGGGCTCGCGGGCACCAGCGGGTGGGGTCCAGTGCACCGAACGGGTGAGCCGCTCGGCCAGCAGGCTGTTGATGACCTGCGGCGGACCCGGCCGGGCGTAGAGGTAACCCTGTGCGGAGTCGCAGCCGATGGCCCGCAGCCGAGCCGCCTGGACCTCGGTCTCGACCGCCTCGGCGGTGACGGTCAGTCCCAGGGTGTGGGCCATCGACACCAGGGTCTCCACGATCCGCTGGTCCACCGGATCACCGGTGGGAGACCGCAGCCCATCCATGAACGCGCCTGCCATCTTCAGCGCGTGCACCGGCAGTCGCCGCAGATAGGCGAGGTTGGAGTACCCGGTGCCGAAGTCGTCGATCGCGATCCGGACCCCGAGGTCGGCCAGCCTGCGCAGGGTGCGCAAGGCCTCGTCGTCGGTGCCCATCGCCGCGGTCTCGGTGAGCTCGAGCTGCAACCGGGACGCGCTCAACCCCGTCTCGTCCAGCACCGCGGCCACCACATCGACCACCCGGGGGTCCCGGACCTGGCGCTCGGCCAGGTTGACCGACACGAATCCGCCGGACCACTGGGTGGCCTGCCAGCACGCCTGACGCAGCACCCACTGCCCCAGCGGCACGATGAGCCCGGTCTCCTCGGCCAGCCCGATGAACCGGTCCGGGCCAAGCCGTCCCAGCTCCGGGTGCCACCAGCGGACCAGCGCTTCCGCCCCGGCCACCGAGGCGTCGGCGAGGTGCACCAGCGGCTGGTAGTCGAGGTAGAACTCGCCCCTCTCCAGCGCTTTGGGCATCGTCGCGGCGAGGGTGAACCGGGCGACCTGGCGGGCGTGGCGCTCCTGGTCGTAGAGCGCCCATCGCCCCTTGCCCTCCCCCTTCGCCCAGTAGAGCGTGATGTCCGCAGCCTGCATCATCTCCGCCGGGCTGGTATCGGCCACCGCGCATTCGACGACTCCGATGCTCGCGGTCACCACGAGCTCGTGACCGGCGATGCGCACCGGCTCGGCGAGTGCCTTCAGCACAGCGTCCGCGACCTCGACGGCGTCATCGGTGCCGGTGCAGTCCGGCACCAGCACGACGAACTCGTCCCCGCCCATCCGGGCCGCCAGCCGGGCGCCACCCTGCGCGCATTCGTGCAGTCGCCGGGCCACCGCGACCAGCAGCTGATCACCGACGTCGTGACCGAGGCTGTCGTTGATCACCTTGAAGCCGTCGAGGTCCAGGTAGCAGACCCCGACCCGGCCCACCCCGTCGGAGAAGGCCTGGGCCAGCCGATCCAGGAACAGCGCCCGGTTGGGCAGCTGGGTCAGCGGGTCGTGCAGCGACTGGTGGCGCAGCCGCTTCTGCAGCCGGTGCCGATCGGTGACGTCCTCGGCGATGGCGACCCAGAACCGGGGTGCACCGTCCTCCTCGCGCACCAACGTCGCGGACAGCTGCGCCCACAACACCTCACCGTCGGCCCGCACCAGCCGCCGCTCCAGCCGGAAATGATCGTGCCGCCCGCACAGCAGCTCCTGGGCCAGTACCTGCACCTTGGCCCGGTCATCGGGATGTATCAGGTCAGTGATCCGCAGGCTGGCCACGACGTCGAGCGAGTGGTCGAGCATCATCAGCAGCGCCGCGTTCGCGTCCAGCACCGCCCCGTCCAGATCAATGATCGCGATACCCACCCCGGCCTGGGTGAACAACGCGTGGAACCGGGCGTCACTGGCCCGCAACGCGTCCTCGGTGCTGCGGCGGGCAGCCAAGATGGCGCGCAGGATCGACTCCTGCTCCAGGTGGGTGCGCTCGCGCAGCTCCCGGGCGTACCCGTCGGCCAGCGCTCCTTGTACGGCGGCAACTCGCTCGTCGGTGACACCGCCGCCCAGCTCACGACCGATCAGCTCGACAGTCCGGCGCAACGTCTGAGCGCCGGTGAGCTGCGCGGCCACCATCTGCGCGCCGACGACGGCAGCGGGCTCGGCGCAGAACGGCTCCGACCGCAACACGTTCCCGATCGTCCGCGCGAACCCCCTGAGCAACGCGTCCAGCTCAGCGCGGCTCACCGCGACAAAGCTGGTGCCCACCACCGCCTGGGCCCACACCCGGGCGAATGCCGATTCCATGACGCTCCCCTAACCGATGCGGCCGCCCGCCGCGTCACCGCTGCTCCGCGGCCACGCTGGCGGCTCCTCCCCTGGCTTGCGCACCCGATCCAACTCGTTGGGTGCCCAAACCGGCCGTACCACTCGACGTTCCCCTGGTGCCCCGTTGGCCCGTACGACTGACGCTGGAGCCTCCGAACGTCATCGTCCGGTAGCCCCCCGGGTCAGCACACGCCTCAACCACCACGCCGGGTGAGGTCTTCTGGCCGGCCACACCTCCCGCGCGCCGACCACTCCCGGGGGTATTGTGCGCCAGGACAAGTCCTAGGTCGCAGGTACCCCGGCAATCGGGTTGTCCTCACCCGACTCCCGGGGGGGTGGGTGATCCACTGCGGGGTGGCGAATCAGCGGCAACCATCCCGAGACGTCAGCCCGGATGCCGGACGCCATCACCCGTCCTTGCGCCAGAGCGACTATCCAGGGCACCCGGTCGGTGACAAGTTCGAGCCAGGTCCGGGGGTCCGTTTCCACCACATTGGGCGGTGTGCCTCGGGTGTGTCGCGGGCCCGCGACACACTGCACGACAGCCAGCGGCGGGACCCGCACCTCCACCGTGGCGCCGGGAGCCAGCTGCGCGAGGGTCCGCAAGCTCAGCCGGACGGCCCGCGCCAGTTCGGCGGGCGTGGGTTGCGGCGCCTCCCCTGCCAGCCAGGGCGTGACCGCGGCGAGTGCGACGCGCAACTCATGCGGATCGACCGGGCGACGCTGGGACACCGCACAAAGCCTACGGCCGTTCCCCTTACCGCGTCAGGGACTGTGCGCTCAGCTGCCGAACAACGCGGGGAGGGTGCCCTCCCAGGCCGTCCGCAGTTCGTCCAGACTGAAGGTCGCGATGCCGACGATCTCCAGCGCGGGGCCGGCGTCGACCTCACCGAGCCGGGTCACCGGCACCCCGTGATCCGCGCACAGCTGCGCGACACGGTGGGCATGCGCGCCGGACACGCCGAGCAGGACTCGGGGGACGGACTCGGCGAACAGCGCGACGAACGGGTCGAGGTGCGCGGGCAGAGCCACCCGGGCACCGCGGCGGCCACCGGCCAGGACCGCCTCCACCAGGGCCTGCGCGAGACCGCCTTCGGACAGGTCGTGGCCGGCGCTCACCAGGCCTTCGCGGGCCGCGGTCGCGAGCACGGCGCCGATCGCCTGTTCCCGAGCCAGATCCACCACCGGTGGCCGGCCACCGAGGTGCCCGTGCACCTCGTGCGCCCATTCGCTGCCGCCGAACTCGTCGTCAGTGTCGCCGAGCAGCCAGACCGCGTCGCCGGGGGCGCCGAGACCGGTGGGAATGCGTCGCCGCACATCGTCGATCACGCCGAGTACGCCCACCACCGGGGTGGGCAGGATCGCGGTGTCGCCGGTCTGGTTGTAGAAGCTGACGTTTCCTCCGGTGACCGGGATGCCGAGGGTGGCGCAGCCGTCGGCCAGCCCGCGGACGGCCTGCTCGAACTGCCACATCACGGCCGGGTCGGTGGGCGCGCCGAAGTTGAGGCAGTTCGTCACGGCCAGCGGGACGGCGCCGGTGACCGCCACGTTGCGGTAGGCCTCGGCCAGCGCGAGCTGGGCACCGGCATAGGGGTCCAGGGCGCTGTACCGGCCGTTGCAGTCGATGGCCACCGCCACTCCGCGCTGCGTGGTCTCGTCGATCCGCACCATGCCCGCGTCGGCGGGCTGCGCGAGCACCGTGGCGCCCCGCACATAGCGGTCGTACTGATCGGTCACCCAGGCCCGCGAGCACAACCCGGGACCGGCCGCCATCCGCAGCAACGTCGCTCGCAGCTCGTCGGGGGTGGACGGCCGGATCAGCGCGTCCGGAGTGGAAGCCTGCAGCGCGTCCTGAGTAGACGGTCGCTGTACCGGGCGGTGATAGACCGGGCCGCTGTGGGCGACGGTACGCGGCGGAACGTCCACCACCGTCTCGCCCTGCCAGGTGATGACCAGCCGGTCGTCCTCGGTGACCTCGCCGATCACCGTGGCGGTGACGTCCCATTTCGCGCATACCGCCAGGAAGGCGTCCACATGGCGGGGACGCACCACGGCGCACATCCGCTCCTGGGACTCGCTGGACAGGATCTCGGCCGGGGTCATGTCCTGGGCCCGCAGCGGCACCGCATCGAGCCGCACGTGCATGCCACCGTCTCCGGCGCTGGCCAGTTCGCTGGTGGCACACGACAGCCCGGCACCGCCGAGGTCCTGGATGCCGACCACGAGCCCGGCGTGGAAGAGCTCCAGGCAGCACTCGATGAGGACCTTCTCGGTGAACGGGTCACCGACCTGCACGCTGGGCAGCTTCTTACGCCCTGCCTGCTCGCTGAAGCTCTCGCTGGCCAGCACCGAGACGCCGCCGATGCCGTCCAGGCCGGTGCGCGCACCGAACAGGACGATCTTGTTGCCGGTGCCGCTGGCGTGTGCCAGGTGCAGGTCCTCGGTCCGCATCGTGCCCACACACAGGGCATTGACCAGCGGATTGCCCGCATAGGTGGAGTCGAAGGCAACCTCGCCGCCGATGTTGGGCAGCCCCAGACAGTTGCCGTAACCGCCGACCCCGGCGACGACGCCGGGCAGCACCCGCGCGGTGTCCCGCGCGTCGGCCGGGCCGAACCGCAGCGAGTCCGCCACCGCGATCGGCCGAGCCCCCATCGCCATGATGTCCCGCACGATCCCGCCCACCCCGGTCGCGGCGCCCTGGTAGGGCTCTACATAGGACGGATGGTTGTGCGACTCGGCCTTGAAGGTGACCGCCCAGCCGTCCCCGACGTCGACCACGCCCGCGTTCTCGCCGATCCCGGCGAGCATCCCGCGCCGCATCTGTTCGGTGGTGGTCTCGCCGAAGTAGCGCAGGTGCACCTTGGACGACTTGTAAGAGCAGTGCTCGCTCCACATCACCGAGTACATCGCCAGCTCGGCCTCGGTGGGCCTGCGGCCGAGGATCTCCCGGATCCGCGCGTACTCGTCCTCGGCCAGCCCCAGCTCGCGGTAGGGCTGCGGGTGATCGGGGGTGGCGGCGGCGCGGGCCACCGAGTCGACGGTCGCGGACGCAACGGTGTTCGGCACCCTTCGAGAGTATTCGGGCCGGGAGTATTCGGGCCGCGTCGGATCACCCGCACGGCTCTACACTGCGCCACACGAGGAGGAGGCGACCATGACCGATGCGCTGCTCGCGATCCCGTCCGGAGGCTGGACCGTCGACGACCTCGACGCGCTCCCGGAGAGCCACCACCGCTATGAGCTGACGGACGGAGCGTTGACCGTGTCGCCCTCACCGTCGAGCCTGCACCAGGCCGTCGCGATGCGTCTCGGCGTCCATCTGGAGGCCGCCGCGCCCGAGCCGCTGGCCGTCACGCAGGCCGTCGAGATCCGCTTCGGGCGGCAGTTGACCCGCATCCCCGATGTCCTCGTGGTGCGCAGCGACCAGCCGGGGCGGCACTGGTTCGCCCCGTCCGAGGTGCTGGTGGCGGTGGAGATCGAGTCACCGGGAAGCCATCTCGAAGACCGCGCCACCAAGCCCGCGTTGTACGCCCGCTACGGGATACCGCACTACTGGCGCATCGAGCTCGACCCGCCGCTGGTCACTGGGTACGGCATCGGGCATGGTGACTGCTACCACGTCACCGGCGCAGGGCCGCGCCTGACCGTCATCGAGCCGTTCGCCGTCGACATCGCGATGGCCGACCTCCTGCCGCGCTGGGCCGGCCGTGGCGAAGGTCCTGCCGTGCCCGAACAGGGCTAGCTCGCAGGGTTGGCCGAACGCGCGACGACCGTTTCCCGTCGCGGGCATGGCCGTCGTCACCAGCCTTCGTCATCATTCGGCTACTGTTACTTCTCGGATCAGTGGGACGCGAATCGTTACGGAGTTCTGGGATCGGCCATGGGGCGACGGAGGCGGGGTTTCTTCGCCGAGCTGCAGCATCAGCAGTTGCTGCGGGAGCATGAACAGCGGCGCTTTCAAACCGAGCAGCAGCGGATAGCCAACCAGGCAGCGCGTGAGCAGGAGCGTAGTGAACGGGCGCAGCAACGGGCGGACGCCCAAGCGGTGCGTGAGCAGCGGGAGCAGCACACCCAGCAGCAACTCACCAATGCCGCACAGATGACCAGTGCGGTTCAAGCTCGGGTGGCCGAGTTGGATGCTGTGCTCGTCGACGGCTTGGCCAGACCCGGTGTGTTCTCGTTCGATCAGTTACGGAAGACGTATCAGCCGCGGCCGTTCGTGCCGGACCACGGTTTGGCTACGCCCGGCCAGGTGCCGCAATGGGAGCGGTTCGTCCCGCCACCAGCGACGGGAATCGGTCGGCTGTTCAAGAGCGGTCACGACCGAGCAACTGCGCAGGCACGATCGCGGTTCGAGCAGGGAATGGCGCTCTACCAGGCACGGGAACGAGACCGTACGGCGGCGCTGGCGGATGCCGAGCTCCGGCACGCTGAGGCCGAAGAATCGTGGCAGCGACAGGTCGAGCAGCACAACACACAGGTCGACCAGTTGGAACAGGGCGTCACGGCGGGCTCTCCAGAGGCGGTCGAGGAGTACTTCGAGCTACTCATCGAGGCGTCGCCGCTGCCGGAGGATCTCCCGGTCGATGTGGAGGTCGCCTACCAACCTGCCTCGCGCAAGCTGCTGGTGATCCGTGAGCTACCCGGGGTCGAGGTAGTCCCGGAAGTACGCGAATACAGCTATGTCCGGGCCCGTGACGAGATCACGACGAAGTCACGACCGCTCAAGGAGATCAAACAACGCTACGCCGGCCTGGTCGCCCAACTGGTGCTGCGCACGATGCGGGACGTGTTCGAGGTGCTGCCGGTTGACCTCGTCGACGAGATAGCCGTGAACGGCCACGTGTCCACCCGGAACAAGGCCACCGGCCAGCCCGTGCACCCCTGCCTGGTCAGCGTGTCCGCCCTCCGCGAGCAGTTCAAGGATCTGGTATTGACCGACCTGGATCCCACCGAATGCCTGCGGCACCTCAACGCCTTGGTCTCCCCTCACCCGTGGGACCTGGAAGCCGTCCGCCCGATCTTCGACCCGGACCTGTCCAAGTACCGGTTCGTCGACGCGCACGACGCGGCCGCCAGCCTGGACGCGCGACCAGTTCTGCTCCAGATGCCGCCGGTCGAGTTCGAGCACCTGGTAAGGCAACTGTTCGAAGCCATGGGCATGAAGTCCTGGGTCACCCAGGCATCCCGCGACGACGGCGTCGATGCGGTTGCCGTCAACGAAGATCCCATTATGGGCGGCCTCTGCGTCATCCAGGCCAAACGCTACAGCGGCGTCGTGCCCGCCGACGCGGTCCGCGCACTCGCCGGAGTTATGGACGACAAGCGAGCCAGCCGCGGCGTACTGGTCACCACCTCCTGGTTCGGCAAAGCCACCCACGACTTCGCCGCCCGCCACGGTCGCATCCAACTCATCGAAGGTGGAGAACTGAAACACCTGCTCGCCGAACACCTCAACCGCGACGTCACGATCGGCTCCCTCAAACGCAGGGGCTGACATTGCACGTGGTGAGTGCACCACAGACTTGATGACCTGGGGATTACAGTCAGCAACACGGGCGAGACGTCACCTGCGCTACAGGTGGATCTTACATTCGCGATCAGGCTGGCCGTCGTGGACGCGATCGTAAAGCAGGACAAGCCACCGGTCGTCGACCTCAGCCGGGACCGCCATGCGGAGCTTGTACACACAAGTCCGAACTCCGCCTCGTTCTTCGGACCCGCCCGACCCTTGTAGGACAGCAACTGGAGCCCCATGCTGTAGCGCAGCAGGTAGTACTTGAACTCGACAACGGTAGAGATCCCGCCGACCTGCACCAACAGATCGAACGTCCTCCACTCGGTCTGGAAACGCTGTGTGATGGGCCCTACGACGTGATCAGCTCTCCATGCGACGCGGGTACGAACTCGCCGGAACAAGACGCGCGCTGATGTGCAGGAGCGTGGACTCAGGGCACGAGCCGCACGGCGCACTTCACTCCGGTAACACGGGCGAGACGGGCGTCTCCCGTGACGAGTGGTGCATCGATGACCTCGGCGACCGCGAGATAGGCGGCGTCATAGGCGGTGACGTTGTCACGAAGTTCCCACATCCGCTCGACAACGGTAGCTGGATCGATCACCTCAATGGCCAACTCGGTCATGGCCGACACCGCTTCGTCGCCACGCTCGATGCCGAGTTTGCCGCCAAGCACCCTGCCACGCACGACCGACAGCACTTCGACGAGCACATGAGCCGGCGCAACCCAGTGCGTATCCTCGGACAGCACGGCGCGCGCGTGCTGTCCGACGGCACCGTCATCGAGGAGCGCGTCGGCCAGCACAGACGCATCGACCACGATCATTCGCTGCCTGCGCCCCGCAAGGTGGCCAATTCGGCTGCGGTCTGGCCCGGCGTCGACCGAGTGCCATCGGTGCGCTTCGCGAACCGAGCCAGTACTGCAGCGTTGCGCGCCCGCTGCGCCTCAGCCTGAATCAATGCCAGCAGGAACGCCTGCATCGACTGCCCCCGGGCGCGAGCTCTCTCGACCAGCACATCACGCACCTCTTCCGGGACGTCCCGGATCTGCAAAGCAATCATGCATGCATTTTACATGTTGACGCCTGGCGCCGCCACGGCCCTCCCGCCCTGCTCCCGGTAACAACACCGCTGTAGTGCGACACGAGGTCGTACGCAATGAGTGGATATGCAGAGGGGAGGGCCAACAGATGATGTTGGCGGCATGATCCCGGGCGAGTGCTCGAACGCCTGTCCCCGCTCTGACGTGCGTCGCTGGTAACGGTGGGGTGCGAAGCTCAGGGAAGATACCCAAGGGCTCCTGTTCCATCCGGGAGCTACCGGCGAGGGGAAGACCGGCTGGGGTGAACGCAAGTGAATCCCTTCATGTCCCGTTACGTTGAGCCCTGGACGATGGACGCGTGACCGGGGTGCAGGACTGGCCGTTGAGAAGCGGCAGGCGACGGCCGGTGATTCAGTGTCGGCCGCGAGAGCACCGCCGTCCCGGGGTAGTTGGGGACACCCGATCCGGTCGTATCTCATGCGTGGGAAACGGGGAAACCCCGATGCGGTCCGGAGCGTCGTCGTGACGTTCCGGTAGGCCGACTGTGAGGAAGGCTGATGTCGCAGCGGGAACAGGACGCCCAAGAAGCGAATGCCGGTGGCCGAAAGGCAGCAGGAAACCGGAACGATATTCGACTGCCTCTCCGGTCGGGTTCCGCATAACTGGCCGGATACCGGGACCGATGCCCGGACCTGAAAGGGTGCTGACGTGAGGCGGGTGAGCCTGTGACGATGATCTACCGAGAACACCGGAACCGAAGGACAAGTTAGGCGCGATGACGGGACACGCGTTCGCGATGGCGATGGCGGCCCTCGGAGTGAACAGACCGGAGGACGACCGTCTGGACTGGAACGCTATTGACTGGCGCAAGGTCGAAGACGACGTACGGCGACTACGGCAGAGGATCTTTGATGCTACGGAGCCTGTCCAACACGCTGGTCGGCGTGCGACAGGTCACCGAGCGCAACGCTGGACGGCACACGGCTGGGATCGACGGGGAAATCGCTCTGACCGTCACGGCCAGGGCGACGCTGACGATGCGGGTGCATCGCCAGACACAACTATGGAATCCGCTGCCGGTGCGACGTGTTTATATACAGAAGAGTAACGGGAAACGGCGCCCACTCGGCATTCCTGTGATCGTGGACCGTTGTCATCAGGCGCGGGTCCGTAACGCACTGGAGCCGGAATGGGAAGCGCGGTTCGAACCGAAGTCCTATGGGTTCCGGCCGGGTCGTGGCTGTCAGGACGCGATCGGGGCGATCTACTCCACGCTGAGCAAGAAGAACTCTCGGCGGGAATGGTTGCTGGATGCGGACCTGGCGGCGGCATTCGACCGAATCAATCATGAACGCCTCCTCGCTAAACTCGGCGATTTCCCCGCACGGGGATTGATCCGGGGATGGCTGAAGGCGGGCGTGATCGACCAGGGCCGGTTTGCCCCGACCGAGGAGGGAACTCCCCAGGGCGGTGTCATCAGCCCATTGTTGTTGAACGAACTCGCTCAAAGACCGTAAATGCCGATTAGCGATGACGGTGCCTTGCTGGGTGGACCACGACGCCTCACACAAGTATGTTGGAAGAGCAGTTCCAGCGAAGGCACGGCCCCCAGGTAGTTCCCACTGCCAGGCCGTCCCTCCATCGCTGACGATCATCGCGGCAGATGAACCCGGAAGGCCGCGTGACAGCTTCTCGCAGAGACCTGTGGTGGCTTGGTCATCGTTTCCGCCCGGAGTAGCGCTGAGCTGGCCGTTGGTGTTGACCGGCAACAGGGTTGGACGGCCGTCGATTACTACGGGAATCCGGATCTCGTGGGCCGGAGGCTGCGACTCACGAGGGAGAGTCGCGGGCACCAACGCGGCCAGGGTCGCGCCGGTATCCAGGGCGGCGTCGCATGCTGTGGCGAGTGAGGCGGTTGGCGGTTTGAGGCTGTTCTCGACTTTGGAGAGGTAGCCAGGGTCGTAGTGCACCAAGTGCGCGAACTTCTTCAGTGACAGGCCACGCTGTTCGCGCAGCCTGCGCAGCTCGTTGCCGAAGATCGGCTCGCCCATCGGCGCTCCCCTCGCCGTTGCCTGGATTGCCTGGCCGGGAGGGCAACGGACAACCCCTGGATCACGCAGAGCGTAGCGCCGACGCTGCTGGACATGAATATCACGCGGAGTGCACCGGAGCGGGCCACGACCAGCACTCGTACCCACCCGTGCCCGGTCGTCCCCATCACCGATGCCCGCACAGGTGGCGCGCACCTGGTTACCGATGAGGCGATCGCCGCGGGGCGCAGGGCGGGACGCTACGTCACCGTATGCGGAATTGTCGCGCTGGCCGGGAGTCCGACTGCCGAGGCGGACACATTCTGCCTCTCGTGCCGGGAGTGGGCGAGGCGATGACTCCGGACGTGACCGAATGGCTCGCGCTGCTCCGGGCGCACGAGGGCGGCGTGACCAAGCTGAACAATGGCTACCTCAATCACGGGCGGCCGGTTGCCGGCTATCTCGCTGAGGCGCTCGAGACGTTGATCCGCACCGAGCAACTAGCACTCGGAGCGCCGAGCCCGAGCGGGCAGCGACAGGTTCGGGTCACGCACGCCGGGCAGGCGAGATACACGCAACTGTGCAGTACGCAGCGTTCCAGCCACAACGGCGATGGTCCCCGATGAGCACCGACAGCCCGGACCTGGTGATCGCGAAACGGCTGCTCGACCACCTCAAGCTACGCGGCTTCCAGTTCCAGCGAACCGCACCCGGCGCCGATGGCCCGCTGGTCGGCAACCGGGTGACCGGTCCCTGGACAGACACGATCCACATCCAGGGATTCAGCCGTGACTGCTACGCCTGGCGAAAACGAACTGGTCAGCCCGTGGCGGGAACCGCGCCGAGCACGGCATCGATGGCGGAACCGAACACGTCCAGCCCGTCGGCCGATGGACCGGTGAGCGGGTCGATGGCGTGCTCGGGGTGCGGCATGAGCCCCACCACCCGGCCGTCCGCCGAGGCGACTCCGGCGATGTCGTTCGCCGCGCCGTTCGGGGTGGCGCCGAGATAACGGAACACCACCCGTCCGTCGTTCTTCAGCGAAGCCAGCGTCGCGGCGTCGGCCACATATCGGCCTTCCCCGGATTTCAGCGGCACCACGATCTCGGTACCGGGCGCATACCGGCTGGTCCAGGCCGTCGACGTGCTCTCCACCCGCAAGCGCTGGTCCCGGCAGACGAAGTGCAGCCCGGCGTTGCGCACCAGCGCACCGGGCAGCAGCCCAGCCTCGCACAGAATCTGAAAACCGTTACAGATGCCCAGCACCGGCGTGCCCCGCCGGGCCGCTTCCACCACGGCCCGCAGCACCGGCTGATGCGCGGCGATCGCGCCCGCCCGCAGGTAGTCACCGTAGGAGAACCCGCCTGGCACCACCACGGCGTCCACCCCGTGCAGGTCCTCGTCGGCGTGCCAGAGCGCCACCGGCTGCGCGCCGGCCACGCGTACCGCGCGGGCGGCGTCGGTGTCGTCGAGCGTGCCGGGGAAGGTGATCACACCGATCCGGGTCACAGCCTGCGCACCGTCCAGTCCTCGATCACCGGGTTGGCCAGCAGTTCGCCCGCGATCCGATGCAGCTCGGCGTCGTCGAGGCCCTCGGTGACGTCGAGTTCGAAATGTTTGCCCTGGCGCACGTCGCGTACCCCCTCGAAACCCAGCCGGGGCAGCGCCCTGGTGATCGCCTGACCCTGCGGGTCCAGGATCTCGGGTTTGAGGACGACATCCACGATCACTCGAGCCACGCTGCAGAGGTTACCTGTGCGCCGCGAGGACCTGGCCGCAGCGACCGAGGAGCCCGTCGCGTGGCAGGCTGGTGAACCGGCGCTCGGAGCAAGCCACAGAGGAGGAGCACCCATGCAGATCGTCCATCTCGGACAGTCCTGTGTGCTGGCGGAGGCCGCATCGGCCCGCCTGCTGCTCGACCCGGGGACCCTCTCCTCCGGGTTCGAGGAGCTCACCGGGCTCGACGCCATCCTGGTGACCCACCAGCATCCCGATCACCTCGACCTCGACCGGCTGCCCGCACTGCTGGCCGCGAACCCCGAGGCGGTGCTGATGGCCGACCCCGGCTCAGCGGCACCACTGACCGCGGCAGGCATCGCGCACCAGGTGGTGCACCCGGGCGACAAGCTGGAGCTGGCCGGTACCGGCACCACGGTCGAGGTGATCGGCGGCGACCACGGCGTCATCCACCCGGACATTCCGGTGGTCCCCAACAACGGCTACCTGATCGACGACGGCAGCACCGCGATGCTGCATCCCGGGGACTCCTTCGACCTGCCCGGCCGAACCATCGACCTACTACTGCTGCCCACCTCGGCGCCGTGGCTCAAGCTCTCCGAGGCGGTGGACTACCTGCGGGCGGTCGCGCCGCCGCTGGCTGTGCCGATCCACCAGGCCCAGCTGGCCATCCCGGAGAAGTACTACGGGCTGTTCCGCGAGCTCGCTCCGGACGGAACCGACGTTCAGATCGCGCCGCGCGGCGAGGCGTTCACACTCTGAACCCCAGTGGGCTCAGTGGGCTCAGTGGGCTCAGTGGGCTCAGGCGGCCAGTGCGGGCTGCGCGGCCATCGCCGGGTAGGTGCTGGGCCGGGCACGGTGGTGCAGCGCAATGTCCACGGCGTCCAGCAGCCCCGAACGTCGCCCGCTGCGGGCCAGATCCGCGGCGTCCACCGCGATCCGCACCAGACTCCCCCGGCGGGCGGCCCTGGCAGCGCCGAGCACCATCGCCCGGCACCACCATGGTTCGGCCCGCTCACCGTGGGCCAGGCCGAACCCGAGTACCCGGCCCCGGTAGACCTTGTGTGAACGCAGCTCATGCACTCCGGTGGCACCGGCGCACACCTGGTAGCCCCGGTCCCGCAAGGCTCGCAGGGTGCCCGGCGAAGCCAGCCAGCGCGGCGGGGCGAAGGCGTCGGTGACCAGGTTCACCCGCTCCAGCAGAATGCCTGCCGCGTGCAGCCGCAGGCCCGCCTCGTGTGCGGGCAGGGTGGCGAACTCCGCGCGACGCCCCACCCTGGCCACCGTGTAGGAGCCCCACGACCCGATCGGATCCGCGGTGTGGTCGTAGCCGTGCATCAGCACCGCGTCACCCTGGTCGCGGCGCTCACGAATCCAGTCCACCGCGGCGCTGCCACCGGGACGCCGGGGCACCACCAGTAGCGAGACGGGTACCCGCCGGACATCCAGGTCAGCGGCCAGCGCGGCGCAGTCGTCCAGGGTCGCCGAGCTGATCCCGGACAGCGAAACAAGGAGCTGAGTGGACACATCTCCATGAGACCTCGCGCAGATGACAACCCGCTGACCAGACGGTTTCCGCAGTGCACCGATCCACCGAACTCCCCGGCCACCGACCCGATCACAAGATCGCGGCGGGGTGATAGTCGGCGGCTTCCGGGTGCTGGGCGATCACGGCTTCCACCTCGGCGACGACCGCGGCCACCTGCGCGGCCGCAGCCCCGGTGAACGGCAGCCGATCGGCGATCAGCACGTCCAGCCCGGCCCGGTCCAGCGGCAGCCGGCCGTCGTCGGCCAGCCGGTCGAGCAGGTCGTTGTCCGCGCCCTTCTCTCGCATCGCCAGCGCCACCGCGACCGCGTGCTCTCTGATCACCTCGTGCGCGGTCTCCCGGCCCATCCCGGCGCGCACCGCGGCGACCAGCACCTTCGTGGTGGCCAGGAACGGCAGGTAACGCTCCAGCTCCCGCTCGACCACCGCGGGGTAGGCGCCGAACTCGTCGAGCACGGTGAGGAAGGTCTCGACCAGCCCATCGAAGGCGAAGAATGCATCGGGTAACGCCACCCGGCGCACCACGGAATCCGATACGTCGCCCTCGTTCCACTGCGCGCCGGCCAGCTCGGCGACCATCGACGCATAGCCGCGCAACACGACCGTCAGGCCGTTCACCCGTTCACAGGAGCGCGTGTTCATCTTGTGCGGCATGGCGCTGGAGCCGACCTGGCCGGGGGCGAACCCCTCAGTCACCAGCTCGTGCCCGGCCATCAGCCGGATCGTGGTCGCCAGCGACGACGGTCCGGCGGCCAGCTGCACCAGTGCGCTGAGCACGTCGTGGTCCAGCGAGCGCGGATAGACCTGCCCGACGCTGGTCAGCACGCGGCCGAAACCGAGATGCCCCGCCACCCGCCGCTCCAGCTCGGCCAGCGCGGCGCGATCACCGCCGAGCAGGTCGAGGGCGTCCTGGGCGGTGCCCATCGGGCCCTTGATCCCGCGCAGCGGGTAGCGGGCCAGCAGCTCCTCGAGCCGGGTGAAGGCCACCAGCAGCTCGTCGGCCGCGGTGGCGAAGCGCTTGCCCAGCGCGGTGGCCTGGGCCGCGACGTTGTGGCTGCGCCCGGTCATCACCAGCTCCGCGTGCTCGGCGGCGCGGGCAGCGAGCCGGGCGAGTAATGCGACGCAGCGGTCCCGTACATGCTCCAGTGAGCGGCGCACCTGCAGCTGCTCGACGTTCTCCGTGAGATCCCGCGACGTCAGCCCCTTGTGGATCTCCTGATGACCGGCCAGCGCGTTGAACTCCTCGATGCGCGCCTTGACGTCATGGCGGGTCACCCGCTCCCTGGTGGCGATCGACTCGAGATCCACGGTGGACACGACCAGCTCGTAGTCGTCGATCACCCGCTGCTCGACCCGCACGCCGAGATCGGCCTGGGCGCGCAGCACGGCCAGCCACAGCTGCCGTTCGAGCACCACCTTGTACTCCGCTGACCACAGCCGGACCACGGCGTCGGAGGCATAGCGCTGCGCCAGCACATCGGGGATCACCCATGCAGACTACGACCGGCCGGCGAGCTCCTCGGCCAGTTCGGGGAGCTCGCCGGCCAGCGGTGCCGCCTGCCCCGGTACCCGCGGTATCGAGATCAGCACCAGCACCCGCCCTCCGTCCAGAGCCACGGCCTGCTCGCGCCACCCATCCGGCAGGCTGACGGCCTCCTCGGGTTGCGGCAGGCCGGCCGGAGTCAGCGGGAGGACCAGGACATCCAGCGTGCCGCCGGCCACCGGAACCGACGCTGCCCTCGACCCGGTCGGGCACGGACCGGGAACCCCGCTCGCGGGGCCGGGCACTGCCGTGCCGTGACCGGCGAGCACGGCAGTCACTCCGGCCGCCAACTGGTCGTCGACGGGGCCGCAGGTGGCCTGCTCCCCCACCGCGGAACCGGCGCGAGGGACGGGCAGCTGAGGTCCTCGCGGGGCGTCGAAGGGTTGTATCCTGCCGAGATTCGCTGCCCCGGTGCCGACCGGGCGCCCGGCATCCCGGCCAGCCGTGCTCGATGCCTCGTCCTGCAGCATCCGACCACCGGCCACCAGGGCGATCGTCAACACCGCTGCGCCGAGTACCGTGCCGCCGACGAGCGCGTTACGCCGCCGGACGGTAGCGCGCCGAGAAGCGGCCACCACCTCGTCATGGCCGAAGGAAGCGGGTGGCGCCTCACCAGCCGCATCCCGGAAAAGCTCGGCTAGGCGCTGCTCATCCACTGCTGCCACCTCCCCGGCGCCGTCATCCCGCGGGCCGAAGGTCGTCCAAGGCGTCGCCCAGCGCGGCTCTCAGGGTGTCCAGCCCTCGGGCGGTCTGGCTCTTCACGGTGCCCTCGGTGCACTTCAGGGCGGTGGCCACGGTCGCGACCGACTGCCCCTCCAGGAACCGCAACACCAGAACCGCCCGCTGCCGGGGCGGCACCTGCTGCAGACCATCGACCAACGCGGACCGGGTGGCTACCGAGTCGCCCACCGCGTCGCGGGTCACCGCCGCCGATGACTCCGGTAGCACATCGACGGCATACTCCCGGCGCCACGGCCGGCGGGACTCGTCGATCGCGGCCCGGACCAACGTGCGCCGCACATAGGCGTCCAGGGCGGCCCGATCCCGGATCTTGTGCCAGCGCCGGTGCAGCGCCACGAAAGCGGTCTGCGCGAGGTCGTCCGCGCGATACCAGTCGCCACAGATCAAGTAGGCAGCTCTGCGCACAGCATCGCGCCGCGCAGCGAAGTAGTCCGTGAACTCCTGCTCCTCGCGGTGGTCCACCCGGACCTCTCGTCGGTCGTGCGTGCACGTGCATCGACGGAACGCGTGCCGGCCATGGTTGCACAGCACCACCCCGCCCGGCGTGTCAGGCTCTCATGCTCGGTGTGTCGGGCTGCGGTGTACTGGGCACCCCCTCAGGATGGCTGGCCAGCGCTGTCGGTCACGGCCATCAGACCACAGCACTGCATGCCCCAGACCTGAGCGAGCGTGACATGGCACCGGACGAGCTAACGCATGGAGCGGCTGCGGCGCCGGCACGTACACCATGGCCCGACACACCGAGCATGAGAGCCTGACACGCGCAGGCCTGGGGTGGATCTGCCCGGGACAATGGGCCAGGTGCGCACGATCGACTTGCGATCCGACACCGTCACCAAGCCCGACGAGGCGATGCGCGCCGCGATGGCCGCGGCCGAGGTCGGTGACGACGTGCTCGACCACGACCCCACGATGCGGGTACTGGAGGAACGGGTCGCCGAGCTGCTGGGCACCGAGGCGGCGTTGTGGGTGCCCAGCGGGTGCATGGGAAACACCATCGCGCTGATGGGACATCTGCAGCGCGGCGATGCCTTCCTCGCGCCGGATGGGGCGCATGTGCTCGGGGCGGAGCTCGGCACCCCGGCCTGGCTGGCAGGTGGCATGCCGGTGCCACTGCCGCACGATGGCGGGCCCGGCCGGTTCACCCCGCAGACCGTGCGGGCCTACGCAGGCCTGGGGCGTTCGGGTCCGTACTACTCGCTGCGCACCACGCTGCTGTGCATGGAGAACACGCACAACGCCGCCGGCGGGACAGTGCTCACGCCCGCCGAGCACGTCGAGCTCGTCGCGGCTGCCCGGGAGGAGGGGCTCGCCGTCCATCTGGACGGCGCCCGGATCTGGAACGCCGCCGTAGCGCTACAGGTCGAGCCCGCCGGGCTGACCACGGGGGTGGACACCGTGCAGGTGTGCCTGTCCAAGGGCCTCGGCGCCCCCGTCGGCTCACTGGTCGCGGGTTCCGCAGCGTTCATCAGCGAGGCACGACGGCTACGCAAGATGCTCGGCGGCGGAGTTCGTCAGGGCGGGGTGCTGGCCGCGGCGGGAATGATCGCGTTAGACCGCAGAAGCGACCTGCTCGCCGACCACGACACCGCGTTCCTGCTGGCCGACGGGCTCGCCGAGCTGGGATGGGCGGTGGCGCCGCCGCAGACCAACATGGTGCTCGCGACGGTTCCCGACCTCGCAGGCACCGTGGCGGGACTGGCCGGGCTTCGGGTGCTCGGCGGGCCGATGGCCGGTCGGTTGCGGTTCGTGACGCATCGCGATGTCAGCAAGGCCGACATCGCCGAGGTGCTGGGCCGGTTGTCGCGCTGGCAAGCGGAAGGTGCAGGACCGGGACGAGCACCAGGGCCTGACACACCGGACACCAGGGCCTGACACACCGGACACCAGGGCCTGACACACCGGACACCAGGGCCTGACACACCGGACACCAGGGCCTGACACGCGGGCTAGAAGGCGCGGCCGACCAGACCGAGTGCTTCGTCGGCCCAGCCGAGCACCCGCAGCCCGTCGGTCACGATGCTTGGCGGGTGGGTCAGCAGGGTGTCCCGCTCGATCAGCCGGGTGAAGTCGACCTGGATCGGTTCAGTGCGTGGCGTCCCGTCGGGCCGGGTGAATCGGACCCCGGCGCGCACCATGATGTCGATCAGCTCCTGGGCGATGATGCCGTAGCCCACTGTGGTCGGATGGATCCCGTCCAGCGAGAACAACCCACCGCTGCTCCGCTCGGTGCCGTCACTGGCGAGGAACCGCGAATCCGGTACCGGGCGCAGCGCCGCGAGTTCGGGCGGCAGTGGATACGGCGTCCACCAGTCGGGACGGGCCTCTGGGTCCTCGTGGTAACGACGCGAGGCGAGCCGGTCGAGCACCCCCGCGATGTCCAGCAGGTACCAGTCTCGCCCCGCGCGCCGGGCGGCAGCGACGGCAGCGGTGATCGCGTCGTTGTACTGGTCGATGGCACTGTCGACGGCGCGCGCCTCATCGTGGGTGATCGAGGGATCACGGCCGGGGCGGAAGTCGTGATCGGGGATCCACGGGCGGGTGTAGTAGGGGAAGTACCGGGAGCCGGGACGAACCTTGCCGTGCACGCCGCGGGCGATCGGTGCGATCGTGACGTGCGGGACCGTGCACCAGACGACGTGCCGGGCGCGGACGGCCGCCACCTTGGTGGCGAGATGGTCGAGCTCGGCGATGAAGTGGCTGGGTCGCCACACCGTGAACGCGCCCTTGCGGGCCAGGTCGTCGTAGCCCGGCCCGCTCCAGACGACGCGCAGCGACGTGACGGCGCCCAGCGCGTTGTTGGCGCCGAGGAACACCACCAGCGTCTCGATGCTGTGCTCGGGGTCGGTCCCCGGCTCATCTCCCAGCGCGGCAGCGGTGTCGAGCACGGTATTGCGGCGGTCGGCCGATGTCGTGTGGGGCAGCACCCGCAGCGCCGCGCGGGCGCCGTTGTTCTGCACGACCTGGTTGATCAGGTCGTCGGTCGGCGGCTGGATCTCGGCGGAGCAGATGTCCGCAGTGCGGGCCAGCGCGTCGCGCAGGTCCCAGCCGTACATCCCGAGCACGTGGTTGGTCGGGGCCGGGGCGGGATACCGGGAGCCGGGACCACGTTCCCAGTAGTCCTCCACCCGGTTCATGAACGTCCTGATCTCCAGCAGCGCTGCGGGCAGCTCCCACCAGTTCAGTTCGGTGCCGGACACGCGCTCGACGTCGCGCAGCAGGAACTCGATGTTGAGCGGCAGCCCTCCGCCAGGGCCGTTGTAGGTCGGGAAGCGCAGCCCGGCCCAGCCGAGCTCATGAGCGATGATCGCCGAGTAGGACAGGCCGGTGGCGAAGATCGCACCGCTGGCGAAGCCTTGGGTCAGCGAGTCACCGATGCTGACCAGCCGATGCTGCGGGGTGCCCAGCCAGGCCGTCGCTACCGGGATGCCGACGGTGGGGTCCGACACCGGCTCCCGGGGGGCCGTCCTGATCACCACGTCATCCGGCACGTCTGCCATGGCCACTCTCCTGTGAGTCGCGCTCAAGAGATCCGAAGGAAGTGTGCTCCGCCGACCCTGTCACGCGAAAGAGTGAAGTGACCTCAGTCCGTGGCCGGCGCCGGGGCGGCGCGCTCGGCCTGCGCCAGCGTGTCCAGCACTAGCTCCAGCCAGCGCAGGCTGCGGCGGTAGTTCTCGGCATCCGCGGCAGAGGGGCTCGGCGGCAGCGCGCGTTCCGGACTACCCGGTCTGGTCACCCGTCCGGAGACGTCCAGCACCACGTGCAGGGTCTCCAGCATCCAGCCCCATTCGGCGACAGCCGGATGGGGCGGGCCGGGTAGCTGCACCACCCCGCTGTGCCGGGGCAACGTGCCGAGCACCCGGGTCAGGGCGCGCTCGAGATCGTGCAGCACCCAGCCTTCCCAGACCGGGCGGATCGGGCCGTTCTCCTCGGTGTCGCACCAGTAGTCCACGACATAGGCCAGCCGCCCGTCGATCGGGCCGGTGGGCACCGGTAGCCCGGTCAGCTCGGCCAACGGGTCCCGGGTGCAGTTGCCGAGCTGCCAGCGCACCAGCTCACGCAACCACGACCACTGCTCGCGGAGGAAACGCACACCTTCGGGGGACAGCGACAGCATCAGATCCTCGCCCTGCCGGTCCCACATGATCATCGTTTTCTTCTGCCTCCAGTCCTGCCCGACTGCGCAGGCAGGCTATCGCGTCACGGCCCGGTGGGCAGCCCCACCTCACCGCGAGTCGCGCGCAGTCCGATGTCGGTGCGGTAGTGGGCGCCGGGCAGGTGCACCCGTTCGATCCGCTGGTATGCCTGCTCCCGGGCGGTCCCGATGTCGGCGCCGGTCCCGACCACCGACAGCACCCGCCCGCCGGCCGACACCACGGCCCCGTCCTCCCTGCGCCGGGTACCCGCGTGCAGTACCCCCTCACCGTCCGCGCCGGTGATGACGTCTCCGGTGCGCGGGGTACCGGGGTACCCGTCGGCGGCCAGCACGACGGTGACCGCCGCCCCCGGCTCCCACCGCAGCGGTGGTTGCCGAGCCAGCGTGCCGGTCGCGGTGGCATACAGCAGCCCGGCCAGTGGGGTGCGCAGCAACGCCAGGACGGCCTGGGCCTCGGGATCACCGAAACGACAGTTGAACTCGATCACCTGCGGACCCTCGGCAGTGAGCGCAAGGCCGGCGTAGAGCAACCCGGAGAACGGCACGCCACGCTTGGCCAGCTCGTCGACCACGGGTCGCACGATCCGCGCCACGACATCGGTGACCAGCGACTCCGGCGCCCAGGGCAACGGAGCGTAGGCGCCCATCCCGCCGGTATTGGGACCGACGTCCCCTTCACCGACCCGCTTGAAGTCCTGCGCGGGCAACAGCGGCACCACGGCACCGCGTTGGTCCGCGCCGGAGTCGACCAGGCAGAACAGCGACGCCTCGGGGCCGTCCAGATAGGACTCCAGCAACACCGGGTGGCCGTCTTCCAGCAGGGTCAGCGCATGCGCTCTGGCCAGCTCGGGGTCGTCGGTGACCACCACCCCCTTGCCGGCGGCCAGCCGGTCGTCCTTGACCACCCACGGCGGCCCGAAACGGCTCAGCGCCGCGTCCAGCCGGGCCGGGTTGTCCACCACCTCGCTGCGCGCGGTGGGCACCCCCGCAGCAGCCATCACGTCCTTGGCGAACGCCTTCGACCCCTCGATCCGGGCTGCTTCGGCGGATGGGCCGAAACAGGCGATACCCGCCGCACGCACCGCGTCCGCCGCACCGGCCACCAGCGGCACCTCGGGGCCGATCACCACCAGATCGGCCGACCAGCCCGTGGCCAGCCCCGCGACCGAAGCCGGATCGGTGACGTCCACACCGAGCTGCTCGGCCGCCGTCGCGGCACCCGCGTTGCCGGGCGCACAGGCCAGCGCGGTGACCGACGGGTCGCTGGACAGGGCCAGCACCATGGCGTGCTCACGGGCACCGGACCCGATGACGAGGACTCTCACGAAGGCGGAGGGTACGGACGCGGGCAGGGTTCGAAACGTCCTGGTCCGAAAACCACCCGAGTCAGCCCACGACGGCTGTTAGAGTCCCGTTTCGCCGGCCACCGCGCGGGGTAGCACAAACAGGGCGCGGGGGGAGTCTTCAAGCACTGTTGGCGAACCGACCCGATGGGATGAGCGCGGTGGCTGAAAGGGCCAGCTGGGTTCCAGACGACGTTACCGACACGACCCCGAGCGCGGCACGAATATATGACTATCTGCTCGGCGGGGGGCACAACTTCGCGGTGGACCGCGAGATGGTCGACAAGCTCACCGCGGCCGCACCCATGATCGGCCAGTGGGCGCTGGTCAACCGGGCGTTCCTGCGCCGCGCGGTGCTGGCGCTGGTCGAGCGCGGCGTCCGGCAGTTCCTGGACATCGGCTCCGGCATCCCCACCGTCGGCAACGTGCACGAGATCGCCCAGCAGGCAGATCCGCAGGCTCGGGTCGTGTATGTGGACAACGAGCCGGTGGCCATCTCGCACAGCGAGCTCGTTCTGGAGGGCAACGACCGGGCCACCGCGATCCTCGCCGACCTGCGTGACCCGGCCGGCATCCTCGAGCACCCGAAGACGCGGCAGATGCTTGACTTCGACGCCCCGATCGGCCTGCTCATGGTCACGGTGCTCCACTACATCCCCGACTCCGACGACCCGATGGAACTGCTGGGGCGCTATCGTCAGGCGCTCGTCCCGGGTAGCCACCTCGTGCTGTCACACGGCAATGCCGACGCCGATTCCCCGGGTATAACGGGCATCGCCGAGTCGATGAAGAACAGTTCGAGTGCCTTTTACCCCCGAACTCGGGACGCGATCACCAGTATGTTCACCGGCTTCGAACTGATCGAGCCCGGTCTCGTGGCCGTGCCCGAATGGCGACCCGGCGCGAGACAGCACGGTAGCGGCGGCCCGGATCACCGAGCGCTTCTCGCCGGCGTCGGCATCAGGCTGTAACCGGTGAGCACTCCGGCTCAGCCTTCCTCGCGGGCGGAGCTGGCCCGCGCCTGGTCGAGCGAGCTTCGTCTGACCGCCTACGTGCCGATATCCGACGAAGAGATCGACGACTTCCTCCGTGCCCAGCTCGACTTTCTGGTCGACGCACTCGGGCAGAGCGAGTTCTCCCCCAAGCCCGCCAGTGGTGTCGGCACCCGGCTCGTGACACAGGGCTTCACGGGTGAGCAGACCTTGGGCGCCACCGTGGAGGTCCTGGGACGTGGCCTGCCTGCGCAGCATGAGCTGCGTACCGTCGAGGAACTACCGAGCAAGGTCATCTCCCTGCTCGGCACGCTGACCAGGGGATTCACCACAGCGTTTCGCCACCGGGTGCTCGATCAGCAGGAGGACGTCCAGCGTGCTCTGCTGCGGATCAGGGCGATCGCCGAGCGGGACCGTCAGGTGAGCGAGGCCCGGTTCCGAGGGCTGTTCGACTCGGCACCGATCGGCATAGCGATCAGCCGACTGGACGGCTCCATCACCGAAACCAACCGCGCGCTGACCGAGATCCTGCGCTACCCGCCGGCTGAGCTCACTGGTCTCGGCGTTCGTGAGCTCTTCCACCCCGATGATTCGACCCGGTTGTCCGCGGCGTACCAGGAGCTCATCGAAGGGCAACGACTGCGTTTCCGAGCCAAAGTCAAGCTTCTCGCCGCGAAGGGGGACGCCGCCTGGGCCTCCGTCGCGGTGTCGTTGCTGCGCGATGCGGATGGCAGCCCGACGCATCACGTCACGATGATCGAGGACTCCAGCGACGTGCACCTGCTGGAGCAGCGGCTGCGCCACCAGACGCTGCACGACCTGCTGACCGGGCTGCCCAACCAGCAGTACTTCTGGATTCATCTCGAAGCCCTGCTCGAGCGGGCCGGCCCGGCCGTCACCGTCACGCTATGCAAGATCGACCTGGACGGTTTCTCGGTCGTCAACGACGGACACGGCCACGACGCGGGCAACCTGGTGCTGCAGAAGGTGGCCGAGCGACTGGAGAGGCTGGTCATCGGGGAACAAGCGATGGTCGCCCGACTCGGCGCCGACGAGTTCGCCTTGCTGATCCAGGACTCGCCGGACACCCCCGACACCGCCACCCTCGCCGCGGACATCAGTTCCGAACTGTCCGAACCCGTCTACCTCGGCGACCACGGACTGGCCGTCTCAGCAGGGATCGGCATGGTGCGGTGCCCGGCTCGTGGCATCGCGGCGGCCGAGTTGGTCCGCCGGGCGGACGCCACCCTGCACCGGGCCAAGCGCACCGGCAGGGGCCAGTGGGAGCCGTACGACCCGCACGCCGACGCAGCCGAGCGGGCGCACTACACGTTGGTCAGCTCGATGCCCGGAGCCTGGGAGAACGGCCAGGTCAAGCTGATCTACCAGCCGCTGGTCCGGATCGATCCCGGTGCCGAGGACGCGGGCCGGGTGATGGCCGTACAGACGCTGCTGTACTGGGAACATCCCGATCACGGGGTGATCGGGCCCGAGGACTGTGTCAAGCTCGCCGAGCAGAGCGGCCTGGTGCTCTCGATCGGCCCCTGGATGCTGCAGGAAGCCTGCCAGCAACTGCGCTGCTGGCGCGACCGGCTCGGCGCCACGGTCCCGCCGGTACGAGTCGACCTGAACGTCCATCTGGCCAAGGACCCCGACATGATGGCCGTGCTGCTGGGCGCCCTGGACCGCGCCGGGCTGACGCCGCGGAACGTGCAGGTCGGTATGCCGGTGGAGCTGGCGATAGCAGACCTGGGCGACGCCCGGGAGAACCTGCGGACGCTGATGGACGCCGGCGCGGGCACCGTGTTCACCCAGTTCGGCCAGGGCATCGGGAACCTGGCCACCCTGGACGGCAAGCCGGTGCACGCGGTGGACATCACCGCCCAGCTGGTGCGGACGGCACGGCGACCCGATTCAGTGCTGCGCCACGCGCTGACCACCCTGGTACCGCTGATCCGCCGCACCGGCATCGGCGTCGTCGTCGCCGGAATCGACACTGCTGAGCAGGCGGACTGGTGGCGCGACATCGGAGCCGACTCGGCCCGGGGCGCCGCGTTCGGCGAGCCCTGCGCAGCCGAGGACATGGTGCGGCGCCTCGCGCATTGACCGTTGATGAATTGGCCGGGACGCTGACGAAAGAATCGCTCCGGAGTCGCGGTTTCGGGACCGGGAATTGTCAGACCTGGTCGCTATGGTTCGTCTTATGGCGGTACGGCAGGTACTCCCGGAGGGTGTGGCGCAGCTGGCGCCGGGCCCGGAGCTGGGCGTGCTGTTGGCCGGGGTGGACATTCATGCGGTGACCGGGTCGGATCTGGTGGAGGTGTTGCGGGCCCGGTCCCGGCAGCTTGCCCACGAACAGGCCCAGCTGCTGGCGGCGATGGCCGAGGTCGGGTTGTGTGACCCCGCTGCCGGGCCCGGGGAGGTGGCCCGCCTCGCACAGCCCCCGGAGTTGGCTGCGGACGAGATCCGGGCCGCGTTGGCCTGGACCCGCACTGCCGCCTACCGCGAATACCACTTCGCCCACGCCCTGCTGGGGCGGCTGCCTGCGGTGTTCGCTGCTCTGGACACGGGGGTGATCTGCCGGAGCAAGGCGTGGCTGTTCACCGAGCTGTGCGCGGAGCTGACCGACGAGCAGGCCCAGGTGGTCTGCGATCGGCTGCTCCCGAGAGCCGCAGGCTTGACCACCGGGGAGTTGGGAGCGCGGATCAAGAAGCTGGCCATCGCGCTGGACCCGGAGTGGGCCGCCCGCCGGTATGCCTGCGCGGTCCGGGACCGCGAGGTGATCGGCTACCTGGACGAGGACGGCACCGCCACCCTCACCGGGCGCCGGTTGCCGGTCGAGCAGGCCGCCGCAGCGTGCGCCCGGATCGAGGACCTGGCCAAAGCCGCGAAACGGGCCGGGCATCCGGGGCGGATCGGGCCGCTGCGGGCGGATATCTACCTTGGCTTGATCGAGGGGCGCTGGCAGCACCACACCCGCGAGGAGATCATCGCCGACCTGCTCGCAGTTGCCGGCCCCGGCCCGGCGACGAACCCCGACCCGGCGCCCGAGGTTGCTGCCGGTCCCGCCGCGGCTGCCCCGGACGACGTGGATCATCGCCACGGCGGCGATCACCGGGATGGTGCGCAGCAACCGGCCGCCGGGCAGCGGGTGGGGGTAGAGGTGCGGGTGGGGCTGTCCACTCTGCTCGGGTGCGACCGTCATCCCGGGGAGATACCCGGATGGGGACCGGTCACCGCCGAGACCGCCCGCACCGTGGTGGCGACCCAGCACAGCGGGGAGTGGCGCTACGCCATCACCGACTCCGAGGGGCAACTGCTACTGGCCGGGGTCACCCGCCGCCGGCCTGCTACCCCGCCCGAACACGCATCCGGCACGCCACGTCGGGGTGGGATCGTGGAGCTGCACGTGCCTGCCGCGCTGCTCGCCGACCTCGCCGCCCATCCCGCTACCTGTGGGCAGTGGACTGCGGTGATCACCGACCTGGCCGCCCAGTACGCAACCCATCGCGCCCGGGCCGCGGCTGGCGTGGGCAAGCAGAACCCGGCCGCCCGGTTCGCCGGGGTGGTACTGCGCCGCCACGTCCAGATCCGCGACCGGACCTGTGTGCACCCCGGCTGCCGCTGCCCCGCCCGGCACGCCGATCTGGATCACACCCGGGACCACACTCTCGGCGGGGCCACCATCGAGACCAACGCCGGTCCGCTGTGTCGCCACGACCACCGGCTCAAACACGAAGCCGGCTGGCGACTCACCCAACCCCAGCCCGGCCATTTCACCTGGACTAGCCCCTTGGGCCGGACCTACCGCACTCAGCCCCAGCCCATCACCACCGGCCTGCCCGAACCGCTGCCCGGCCCCGAGTATCCCGACCACCCGCCGCCGCTCACCCGCAACGAGGACCTGGCGATCCTGTACCGGCCACCGGCCGGGCCGGACCCTCCACCCGCACCGGCAGGGGCCGCCGATCCCGACGAACCGCCCCCCTTCTGAACGGGTGAAGAGCAGCCGTACCCAGGTGGGCACAACACCCATTCAGGCCGCGCCCACTCAGGCCGCGCCCACTCAGGCCGCGCTGCGCAGGGTGGCCAGCTCGTGGGCCAGGTCCCGGCACGCCGAGTCCCGGCGCGCGGCGGCGGCCTGCTGGAGTGGGGCAAGATTGTCTCGCACCGACACCGAGCGCAGGCCCTTCGCCAGGTCGACGACCCGGGCGGCGGTCTGCAGCCCAGCCCGCAGCTCCCCGCACCGCAGTTGCGCCGTGGCCAGCAGGCTGAAGTTGCTCACCGTGCACCCAACCGCGTGAGCAGCCGCATCCACCACGCCTGCCGCCGCCGCGGCCGCGCGGTCGAAACTGCCGAGCGCAAGATAGGTGCGGCCCACGATGTGTGGCAGGGCAGTCGCAAAGTACTCCCACGGCCGAGGCTCGTCCCTCCCCACCGCATAGCTGTCACGGGCCCGGCGCAATGCGCCCTCTGCCTCCTCTACCAGGCCGAGCAGCCCGAGCGCCCAGGCGCCGTGATATTCGAGTACCGCGCGGCACAGGCTGGTCGGCGCGGTCGCCGCGCCGAGCTGGAAAAACTTCAGCGCCTCGTTCGGCACAGTACGCAGATCCATGCAGCCCAGCGTGTCCAGACTCACCACGGTTCGCAGCCGGTCACCCGCGGCTCCGGCGCAGTCCATGCTCCGGGTGAAGTGCTGGCGGGCGAGATCGCGCAGCCCAGCGCCTACGGCAGCACAGCCTCCGGCGCGGTGTGCATCGGCCAGCGCGACCTGCAACCGGGCCCGGACCGGCTCGATCATCCGGGCGCCGAGCAGCGCCTCGCTGGCCCGGGCGTGCGCGGTGAGCGCGTCGGTCATCGGGATGCCGCCGAGGTCACCGGAAAGCTGGCCGAGCCGCTCGGTGGTGGCCGCCACCTGCTCGACGTCAGCCAGCCCGATCCGTCCAGGCACCGGGGTCGGAGCAGCACCGACCCGGATCGGGTCCGCGGGACCGAAGACCGGCGCGCCGAACAGCACCGTTGCGGCGTGCCGGAAGAGGTTGTCGCTGGGCTCGTCCTCGGTCTCCGCCTCGTTCGCCGGCTCCGGCGCGAGTCCGGGGGTGTACGCCAGGCCCATCCAGCCACGAGGCACGCCCAACCCGTCCGCGATCCGCTCCAGTACCGCGATCGACAACACCCGCCGCCCGGCCAGGATCGCCGAGACGTCGGACTGCTGCTGCCCGGTGGCCTGCGCGATCCGGGCCTGGCTCACCCCCGCCTCGCACAGGACGCGGTACACGGCCGCGATGTCGCGCTGCGCCAGCGCAATCCGCGCCGCCCGGTGAGTCAGCAGATCGGCCAGCTCAGCCATCGACATCTACCCCCAGAATCCCTCACTAAAGGCTACCTCCGGTGTCACAGGGTAGCCGCAGTGCCACCCGATGAGGTGTCTCGCGGATCGTAGCCCCGCCAGTACTTTCGGAAGGTCAGGCACCGACATTCGGAGGTTCGCATGCTCGACGTCACCACAGCTCAGCCGCTCGCCACGTTCTGCAAGGATTGCGCCGCCTGTCCGCAGCTCTACGTCGACGAGTCGGCCCCGGCCGAGCAGCGCATCGTGCTCACCGACGACTTCGGCTCCCGGGTGCGGATGAGCGCCGAGCAGTTCGCCGACATGGTCGCCCAGGCCAAGAGCGGGGCATTGGACACGATCGTCTGATTCTCGCGCCACCCCGAGGTTCCCCGAGCTCGACAGGTGAGCGGTATCCCCATACCGTGACCGCTCCCCTGTCGAGTTCGGGGCGTCCGGGGTCGTCAGTAGGGACCGGATCACTGGCCGATCGGGGTGAAGTCACGGTTCGCGACGAACGTCGGCCTCGGGGTGAGCGCGGCGTAGGGGCGCACCAAGGTGTTCTCCACGCTGTTGAACACGATGAAGATGTTCGAGCGCGGGTACGGGGTGATGTTGCTGCCCGAGCCGTGCATCACATTGCAGTCGAACATCAGCATCGACCCGGCCGAGCCGGTGAACTGTTCTATTCCGCACTCGTGCGCCATCGAGCGCAAGGTGTCGCAGTCGGGCGTACCGACCTTCTGCTCACGCAGGGAGTCCTTGTAATTCTCCTCGGGAGTCTCCCCGACACAGCCGACATAGGTGTTCTGTGAACCCGGCATGACCATCAGGCCACCGTTGAAGGGGTAGTTGTCGGTGAGCGCGATGGAGATGCTCACCGCTCGCGGGGTGGGCATGCCGTCCTCCGCGTGCCAGGTCTCGAAGTCCGAATGCCAGTAGAACCCTGTTCCCTTGAATCCCGGCATATAGTTGATACGACTCTGGTGGACGTAGACGTCCGTGCCGAGAATCTGGCGGGCCCGTCCCATCACCCGCGGATCGGTGACCAACTCACCGATCCGATCGCTGATCCGGTGCACCTCGAAGATCGAGCGGAGCTCCCCGGAGGCCTTCTCGACGACCGCACGCTCGTCGGCCCGGACCCTCGGATCGGTGGAGAGCCGGGCCAGCTCGTCCCGGTAACGCTGCACTTCGGCGCTATCCAGCAGCCGGGGAATGACGTGGAACCCTTTCCGGGAGTGCTGGGCGAGCTCACAAGGCGAAATGGGCCCGCTGTTCACCGGCCAGACGGTCGGATGGATACGCTCGGTGCGCTGGGGGTGGCGCGAAGTCCGGGTGGGGTAGACATCCGGGGTTCCGGCGTCAATGACGGTCATGCTGTCCTCCTGGTTCACCTTGCCGTCACTGGAGCCCTATATATTGAGCCCCTTCCTCGCAGCGAGGCCGGCCGACGGCCTCGCTGGTCCGCCGCTGAGCCTAGTCAGCCCGCGGCGGCCCGACCTCCGGCTTCGGCCTCTTCGGCAGAGCCGGATGAGGTCGTGCCTTCGGGCGTGCCCAGGACGATCAGTGGATAAACCCCGTTCTCGTCGTGCACCTCCTGGCCGGTCACCGGCGGATTGAACACGCAGATGGTGCGCATCCGGGTGAGCGGCCGAAGCTGATGGTGCTCGTGTTCGTCGAGTAGGTACATCGTCCCCGGGGTGATCCGGTGGGTCTGGCCGGTCTCCTTGTCCAGCAACTCACCCTCACCCTCGACGCAGACCACCGCCTCGATGTGATTGGCGTACCAGAAATCGTTCACCGTTCCCGGCTCGAGAACCGTCTCGTGCAGCGAAAAGCCCACACCCTCCTTGGCCAGCACGATGCGCTTGCTGTGCCAGTTCGGCGTCTTCACATGGCGATCAGTGTCAGTCAGCTCATCGAAGGAACGGACGATCACGCTTTCTCCTCCTCTGACAGGTCAGTCATGCACCTCTGCCACCGCGTCGGCAAGGATGTCCAGCCCGTGGTCGAGCTCGTCGTAGGTGATGGTCAGCGGGGGCAGCATCTTGGCCACCTCGTCGCTCGGTCCGGCGGTCTCCATCAGCAGCCCGCGGTCGAACGCGGCGGTGCAGACCTTTCCCGCCTGCTCGGCCTCCTCGAAGGCCAGGCCCTTGGCCAGGCCGCGGCCCCGCACGCTCACACCCTCGCGGCACGCAGCGATGCTGTCCAGCGCGCGATTGATCCGCTCGCTCTTGTCCAGGGTGGTCCGCTGCAGGGTGTCATCGGTCCAGAACAGCTCCAGCGCACGGGTCGCGGTGACGAACGCCGGGTTGTTGCCGCGGAACGTGCCGTTGTGCTCACCCGGCTCCCAGACGTCCAGTTCCGGCCGGATCAGCGTGAGCGCCATGGGCAGGCCGTACCCGCTGATCGACTTCGAAATGGTCACGATGTCCGGGGTGATTCCGGCCGGCTCGAAGCTGAAGAACGGCCCGGTCCGCCCGCACCCCATCTGCACATCATCGACGATGAGCAGCATGTCGTAGCGTCGGCAGAGTTCCTCGAGTCCCTTGAGCCACTCGTAGCGCGCCACATTGAGCCCACCCTCGCCCTGCGTGGTCTCGACGATCACCGCTGCGGGCTCGTTCAGTCCACTCCCGGAGTCCTCCAGCAGGCGCTCGAACCACAGAAAGTCCGGCGTCTGCCCATCGAGGTAGTTGTCATAGGGCATCGGGGTGGCATGCACCAGCGGGATTCCGGCGCCGCCCCGCTTCATGGAGTTACCGGTCACCGACAGCGCACCGAGCGTCATACCGTGGAACGCGTTGGTGAAGTTGATGATCGACTCGCGTCCGGTGACCTTGCGGACCAGCTTGAGGGCGGACTCCACACTGTTCGCCCCGGTCGGCCCGGGGAACTGCACCTTGTAGTTCAGGCCGCGCGGTTCGAGCACCACCTGCTGGAAGCGCTCCAGGAACTCCCGTTTGGCCACCGTGGTCATGTCCAGACCGTGTGTGACACCGTCGCGCTGGATGTACTCGACCAGAGCCTGTTTCAGCTCGGGGTGGTTGTGCCCATAGTTCAACGCCCCCGCCCCGGCGAAGAAGTCGAGGTAGGGCTTGCCTTCCTCGTCATACATCCAGGACCCGGTCGCCCGGTCGAAGATGGCCGGCCAACTCCGGCAATAGCTGCGGACCTGAGATTCTAAGGTATCGAAAATACTCATTGATGCGCTCCGATAGCTTCTGTACGGCGTCATAGCGGCGGGCTGGAACGGGCCGATCACATAGAGATTCTCGGCCTCGTGATCGCCGGGCTCCTCGTCGGGGAAATCGTCTGGCTCGAACAGTTCGCGCTGCTCGATGCCGGTGCCGCGGTCCCTGGCCAGTGCGGTGAACAACCGGATCGACGCCTCGTTACTGGGGCTGATCGTGGTGTGCATCCAGCGCACTCCCCGGGGGCACAGCCGATCGACAATGGCGTTCAACATCCGGCCCGCCAGATTGCGACCACGCTGCTCCGCGTCGACCGCGACCTGCCACACCATCACCGTATCCGGCTCCTCCGGACGCAGAAATCCCGTGACGAAACCCACCACGGTCCCGTCCACCTTGGCCACTGCTGAAGTGCCTGCGAAATCTTGGCACCACATCAGGTAAGCGTAACCCGAGTTCACGTCCAGCACCCGGGAGTCCCGAGTCAGCCGCCACAACTGCGGACCGTCCGTGCTATCCGGCTCAGTGATCGTGACACCGTCGCCATCGATACTAGTGGCGACGCGATGCTCCGACTCATCGTGTTGAGGCATGACTCACCGAACGTAACACCGTCGAGGCCCGGCGGCACGTGCTGGCGGCGGCGGCATGAGGATTGCCACACTGTGCACCGCCGCTGAGTTCCACGTCACCGGGTTCGGTCCAGCATATCGGCCTTCGGCGGATGTCAGAGCGTGCTCAGTTCGATGGTCTGGTCCCGCCCGGGGCCGACGCCGATCGCCGAGATCCGGGCACCGCAGAGATCCCCGACCCGCGCTACGTACCCGCGCGCGTTGGCCGGGAGGTCCTCGACTCTGCGGCACTGCGACAGGTCCTCCCACCAGCCGGGCAGCTCCTCGTACACCGGTACCGCGTGGTGCAGGTCGGTCTGGGTCATCGGCATCTCGCCGGTACGCCTGCCACCCACCTCGTAGGCCACGCACACGGGCACGGTGTCCAGCCCGGAGAGCACGTCGAGCTTGGTGAGGAAGAAGTCCGTGATCCCGTTCACCCGTGTCGCGTAGCGCCCGATCACCGCGTCGAACCAGCCGACCCGCCGGGACCGCCCGGTGGTGACCCCGATCTCCCCGCCGGTCTTGCGCAGCCGCTCGCCCATCGCGTCGTTCAGTTCGGTGGGGAACGGGCCCGAGCCGACCCGCGTGGTGTAGGCCTTGAGGATCCCGACCACTGAGGTGATCTTCGTGGGACCGATGCCCGACCCGACGCAGGCGCCGCCCGCGGTGGGGTTCGAGGACGTGACGAACGGGTAGGTGCCGTGGTCGACGTCGAGCAGGGTGCCCTGACTGCCCTCCAGCAAGATGGTCTCGCCGCGCCGCAGGGCCTGGTCGAGCAGCAACCGGGTGTCGGCGACCCGATGTGCGAAGTGACCGCCCTGCTCCAGCACGGTGTCCACCACCTGATCGGCCTCCAGGGCACGCCGGTTGTAGACCTTCACCAACACCTGGTTCTTGTACGCCAGCGCGGCCTCGACCTTCTGCCGCAGGATCTTCTCGTCCAGCAGGTCCTGGGCCCGCACCCCGACCCGGGCCACCTTGTCCTGATAGGCGGGTCCGATACCGCGCCCGGTGGTGCCGATCTTGGCCTTGCCCAGGTAGCGCTCGGTGACCCGGTCCATCGCGACGTGGTAAGGCATGACCAGATGCGCGTCAGCGGAGATCAGCAGCCGCTCGGTGTCCACGTCACGGGCCTGGAGACCGGCCAGTTCGTCGAGCAGCACGCCGGGGTCGACGACGACGCCGTTGCCGATCACATTGGTCACCCCCGGAGTGAGGATGCCGGAGGGGATGAGGTGCAGCGCGAAATCCTGCCCGTCGGGTAACACCACGGTGTGTCCCGCGTTGTTGCCGCCCTGATAACGCACCACCCACTGGACTCGCTCGCCCAGCAGGTCGGTGGCCTTGCCCTTGCCCTCGTCACCCCACTGGGCGCCGATCAGCACGATCGCTGGCATGTGGTACTCCAAGACACGCGTGGTAATCGAAGCATGGGTGGACGCACGCCCCGCTAGGCGAACCGGGCACGCAACCAGCGTGACGGGCGGTCAGCGGCGCGCGGTGTGCTGACTGAGCGTAGACCCAGGAGGCCGGAGTGGGCGTGGCGTCCGACGCTGTGGTGCTGGTGTGCGGGGACACACCGTGGCCCGGCGCCCAGGCGGGCACCGTGGTACCGGTGCCTGCCCGCCCTGGGCGTGCCGAGCTCGGCGAGCTGCTGGCCGGGCTGGCCGACCGCCGGCTGGTGGTCTGCGGCACCGACGCCGACCTGGCTGCGGTGCTGTTGCGGCTGCTGCGCACCGAGGCGCTCGGGGTCGCGGTGGGCTACGTGCCCGCCGCACCGGCGTCGGCGGTGGCCCGGCTCTGGGGGCTGCCGGTGGCGCCCGTCGCGGCGGCCGAGGTGGCCTTGCGCGGCGAACCGGATCGGGTGCCGCTGGTGCGTGACGACGCAGGCGGGGTGCTGGTCGGGCTCGGCGTGGTGGCACCGGTGCACGGGGTGGCCTACTGCGACGACGATCTGGTGTTCCGCGGGCAAGCCCGCAGGATGGAGGTGCGACCGGACCAGCAGCACGGCCTCGCCGTGCGGGTGGTGCGTGGACCGCTCGGTCGGGTGCGCCGCGGCGCCGGACGCGCGGTGCAGCTGGGCTGCTCGCCCACCGACGTGTGCTGCGACGGTGTCCCGGGCCGCACCACCGACCGCTGGACCTGGTACCGCCACACCGAGGACTGGCGGCTGGTCCACTGAGCCACGCCGGTGTGTCCGGCTCTCGTGCCCGGTGTGTCCGGCTCTCGTGCCCGGTGCGCGTTCGTCGCCGACGTCAGTCGAGCCCCAGAGCGGCAGCGGCAGCGGGATCGCATTCATCGAGGAACTCCCGGCAGCGCAGGGCCTCGGGGTCCTCGCCGATCTCGGCGGCCGCGCGGGCCAGCCCGCCCAACGCGCGGAGGAAACCCTGGTTGGGATGGTGCGACCAGGGCACCGGCCCGTGCCCACCCCAGCCGGCGCGGCGGAGCTGGTCCAGGCCGCGATGGTAGCCAGTGCGGGCGAAGGCGTACCCAGCCACCGCGTCCCCCTCGTCGAGCGCCCGTTCGGCCAGGGCCGCCCAGGCCGTGGAGAACTCCGGGTAGGCGGCGGCGGCCGTCGCCGGGTCGTTCGCGGCCGCGAGTGTCGCCTCGGCATCGGGCTGCTCGGGCAGCAGCGTCGGATTGGGTCCCAGCAGGTTGCCATGCACGCTCATAGCTACATCCTCCCGTGGTGGGCACACCGTACTTGATCAAGCTGTAGGCCCCGGCAGCCTCGTCCGGCGGGGGTTGGCGGTCGTTACGGACAGCGGTGGCGGAGGCTGGTGGTTCTCGACGACACCTCAACCTGTCAGCATGCGCCCCGCCGAGCACAGGTTCTCGCAGGCTTGAGCGACCCGGGCGGCCATCCGCTGCTCGGCCACCTTGAGGTAGGAGCGCGGGTCGTAGAGCTTCTTGTTACCGACCTCACCGTCGACCTTGAGCACGCCGTCGTAGTTCTTGAACATGTGGTCGGCGATCGGGCGGGTGAACGCGTACTGGGTGTCGGTGTCGATGTTCATCTTGACCACGCCGTATGACATCGCCTCGCGGATCTCCTCCAGCGCCGAGCCGGACCCGCCGTGGAAGACCAGGTCGAGCGACTTCGAACCCGGTGGCAACCCGAGCTTGTGCGCGACGGTCTCCTGACCCATCTTCAGGATCTCCGGGCGCAGCGTGACGTTGCCCGGCTTGTACACGCCGTGCACGTTGCCGAAGGTGGCGGCCAGCAGGTAACGCCCCTTGTCGCCGGCACCGAGCACGTCGACGGTGAGCTCGAAGTCCTCGGCGGTCGTGTAGAGCTTCTCGTTGATCTCGTGGGTGACACCGTCCTCTTCGCCGCCGACGACGCCGATCTCCACCTCCAGGATGAGCTTGGCCTTCACGGACTCGTTGAGCAGATCCGCCGCGATGGCCAGGTTGCGGCGCAACGGGAGAGCGGAGCCGTCCCACATGTGCGACTGGAACAGCGGGTTCTCGCCGCGGGCCACCCGCTCCTGGGAGACCGCGATCAGCGGCCGGACGAAGGTGTCGAGCTTGTCCTCCGGGCAGTGGTCGGTGTGCAGCACGATGTTGATCGGATACCTCGCGGCCACCACGTGGGCGAACTCGGCCATCGCCACCGAGCCGGTGACCATGTCCTTGACCTTGGTCCCGGAGGCGAACTCCGACCCGCCGGTGGACAACTGCACGATGCCGTCACTCTCCGCCTCGGCGAACCCGCGCAGCGCGGCGTTCAGCGTCTCCGAGGAGGTCACGTTGATCGCCGGATACGCGTACTCATTGGCCTTCGCGCGGTCCAGCATCTCGTGATAGACCTCGGGCGTCGCGATGGGCATGGTGCCTAACCTCCGGGTACTTGCGGCCGGGCCGTTTCCGGTGCGTGATGACGAGAAGTATGGACCCCACCCGTCCGGCGGCTTGCTCCCGCTCCGACATTCAGCAGCGGACATCGAGAGCTCGACCGTGAGGGCGTGCAACCGGACAACATCAGCACCACGACGACGGTGAGCTACTCGTTGTGACCGACATAAACCCCGGTGCCGACCCGGACGGGTGATATGTCGATGGTGACAGGGTCGCAGTACCTTCCGGACGTGCCCCCCGACGAGCCGCGCGACCGCGCGAAGGTACAGGAGACGGTCGAGATGACCCTCGGCCACCTGCGCGTGCTGGACGCCAGGCCGGTCGTCACCACCACCCCTGCGGTCCCCGCCACCCCGCTGACCCTCGAAGACCTCTACCGACAGCACCGCATGCGCCTGGTGCGCCTGGCGATTCTGCTGGTCGATGAACCGGGCACGGCGGAGGACGTGGTTCAGGAGGCGTTCACCGGACTGCATCGGCACTGGTCGGGGCTGCGGGACGAGGCGGCCGCGCTGGGCTACCTGCGCACCGCGGTGGTCAACGGCTCCCGCTCGGTGCTGCGCCGCCGCAAGACCGCCCGCGGCTACGTACCGCCGCACCAGGCGAACGCCCGCTCCGCGGAGTCGCTGGCGATGCTCACCGCTGAGCATCAGGCGGTGGTCGCGGCACTGAGCAAGCTGCCGTCACGGCAGCGAGAGGTACTGGTGTTGCGCTATTACGGGGGAATGAGCGAGGCGGAGATCGCGGTGGCCACCGGGGTCAGCCGGGGCACCGTGAAGTCCAGCGCCAGCCGGGCCTTGGACGCCCTGCAGCGAATCCTGGAACAGCGATGACCGCCGACGTACTCCCTCCCGCGGAGGCGGCGAGATGACCGACGAGCAGGTACAGCGGCTTGCGGCCGCGTTGCGGGCGCAGGCCTCCGGGTTCCCAGCAGCACCTGCCGCGCCGGAGCAGGCGCGTGCCACGCCGGAGCAGGAGCCGCCGTCAGCCGGTCATCGGTCAGCGCAGGACCGGTCCGGCCTCCCGGCCTGGACGGTGCTCGCGCTCGCGGTGCTGCTCGGCGCGCTGGCAGGCGGCCTGGCCGGAGTGATCAGCGCCTGGTAGTTCCGGTGCGCGGCCGAACCGGCGACGCGGACGAGTACCGTGGCACCGTGCCGCCCTCCCCCACCGCCGTCACCCTCGCTCTCGGTCCGAGCTGGCTCGATCCCGAACAGTTGCTGCGGATGCTGGGTCCCTACGTACTGGTGGGGCTGTGCGCGATCATCTTCGCCGAGTGCGGCCTGCTCGTCGGGTTCTTCATGCCCGGCGATTCGCTGCTGTTCACCGCCGGGTTGTTCGCGGCCAGCGGCATCATCGGCACGCCGATCTGGCTGGTCTGCCTGCTACTCACAGTGTGCGCCGTGGCGGGCAACGTGGTCGGCTACTTCATCGGCTACCAGGCCGGGCCTGCGCTGTTCAACCGGCCGGACTCCCGGCTGTTCAAGCGCGAGTACGTGGATCGGACGCACGAGTTCTTCGAGACCTACGGACCTCGGGCGATCGTGCTGGGCCGTTTCGTCCCCATCGTGCGGACGTTCATCACGGCGATCGCCGGAGTCGGCCGGATGGACCCTCGCAAGTACTTCACCTACTCGATCATCGGCGGGGTCGGCTGGGCCACCGGGGTCACCTTGCTCGGTTTCTGGCTCGGCCGGATCACCTTCCTCAGGGAGCACGTGGAGTTGGCGCTCATCGGCATCGTGGTGCTGTCCGTGCTGCCGATCGTCGTCGAGATGGTCAGGGCCCGGAAGGAGAACCGACGGGTGGTGGACGCTGCATGATGACCCTGTTCACCTGGCGGGATCACCACTCGCCCCGATGCAGCCACCCGGATCGCCTATGCCCAGCGCGCTGACGACCCTGGCCTTCAGAGCATTCGAATCGGCCGGACCGTCAACCGTGTGGGTTGTCGTCCTCGCGTTCGTCTTCATCGAGTGTGCGCTCGTCGTGGGCATGTTCCTGCCGGGCGATTCCATGCTGCTGGCCGCCGGTGTGGTGCTGGCTCAGCAGGCCGGAGGAGTACACACGGCGGCAGTGGCCGTGTCCGCCGCCGCGGCAGCCGTCGCGGGCAACCACGTCGGCTACCTGCTCGGGCGACGTTCCGGCACCCGGATATGGGCGCGCGAGGGTGGCCGGGTGCTCAACCGGCGCAATCTCGAACGGGCGCACGGATTCTTCGAGCGGTGGGGTTTCTGGGCGGTCCTGGTGGCTCGCTGGCTACCCTGGGTGCGCACACTGGCACCCACCGTTGCCGGAGCGGCGCGCATGGACCGCCGGGTTTTTCTGACCGCCAGTGTCATCGGGGCGGTGGCCTGGGTGCCCGGGCTGATCATGATCGGGTACCATAGCGCCGGGCTCATCGACACGCTCCCGTGGCTGAAATCCCTGGTCGTGACGCTCACCGTGATCTGCTTCACGCTTACCGTCGCGGTCGGGCTGTGGCGCTACCGGCAGGACATGAATATGCCGGTGGACGAGAGCGCCGACCTTCCCGTCGGGGAGCTCGATCAGCCGGTGAGCGGTGTCTCGTTGGCTGAATAGGCAAGAGAGTGCGGATGCCACGTCACGACGCAACGGCGCCCGGGCAGATCACCTCTGACTGGCAGCGTGCCACCCACAGCACCCGACGGATCGCCGTCGGCGCTCTGCTGGGTGCGTTGGCCGCGTTGACGGCGGTTGCGGTATACGGCGACCTGCACCCCGGTTCACTGGTCGTCACCTCAGGTGGTCCCGCCGCCGATTCGGGCCCGCAACCGCTGCGGGCCCCCGACCACAGTTGCCTGACCTGGCGCAAGCAGGACGCCTCCGATGCCCGGCTGGTGAGCTGCGCGCAGCCGCACCTGTTCGAGGTGACGGGCATGGTGGCGCTCAAGGACCTGGACTCCCAGGCCCCCTTCCCCGACCCGGCGAGCTGGCAGCGTCTGGTGACCAGCCGCTGCACGGAACGGACCACCCAGGCGTTGGCCAACCGCTTCGACCCGTTCGGCCGATTCACCGTGGGGGCGATCAAACCCAGCGAGGACAGCTGGCAGCACGGGGACCGGACGCTGCGCTGCGGCGTACAGGCCTCCGGGCACTCCGGTGCGCTGTTCGCCACCACCGGCAACGTGCTGTCGCAGGACCAGTCCGACGTGCACGTGGCAGGCAACTGTTTGGGCAACGACGGCAAGGCCGTGGGCGACCCGGTCGACTGCGCGGGCCCGCACGCCGTGGAAGTGGTCGGGGTGGTCGACCTGACGAACGCCTTCCCCGGTGGATACCCCGACGAGACCGCCCAGGACGGTGTGCTGGATGTCGAATGCACCCGCCTGGCGACCACCTTCGCCGGTGGCCCTGACGTGGTCGGGAAGAAGGGGCTCACCATGTTCTGGGAGACGTTGCGACCGGAGAGCTGGCAAGCGGGTAGTAGGCGGGTGGACTGCAGGCTGGGCGCGTTCCTGCCGGACCGTTCGGGCTTCGCCCCGGTGACCGGTAGCGTGAAGGGCCCGGTGCAGATCGGCAAAGACCCGGCACCGCCCGCCCGGACTCAACCGGGACCCTCGACCATCACGGTGCCCCCGGTGACCGACGTCGTCGTGCCCGGCCCGCCGGCTCCATCCCATTGACCGCCAACCCCGTGACCACCAACCCCGTGACGACCGACTCGGCGAGCTGATGAGCGTCTGGTGCAGTGACGAGCGATTCGAGGAGCTGGTCGCTGAGGCGCTGGACCTCATCCCGCGCGGCCTGACCGCAGCGATGAACAACGTGGTGGTGCTGGTGGAGGACCGCAACCCGGAATGTCCCGGACTGCTGGGGCTCTACGAGGGGATCGCGCTCACCGAGCGGGACTCGCACTACGGTGGCGTGCTACCGGACCGGATCACCGTCTACCGCGACGCGCTGCTCGACGTCTGCAACGACGAGCGACAACTGGTGGAGCAGGTCGCGGTGACCGTGGTGCACGAGGTGGCGCATCACTTCGGAATCCCCGAACACCGGCTGCACGAACTCGGCTGGGGCTGAGGCAAGTCTCGGGACGACCGCCGGTGCTCAGGCGCTGCGGGGCATCGGCGTGGCCGGAGTGGTGTCGAGCTCGGCTCGCTCGTCGGCCGGAAACTCGACCAACGCCAGTACCCGGCTGGCCATGAACCGGGCGGTACGCACCAGCGTGCCGGTCCGGGTCACCTCGGTGACCTCGACGATGCCCCGACCGTAGGTGGTCTCGACCCGGCGACCGGCGCGGGTGGCCTCGATCTCGTAGGTGCGGGTGGAACCGCCTGCGTCGATCACGATCTCGATCCGGTCACCCTTCATGACGTGCCCGTCCTTCGTACCGCTACTGCCGGGGTGGAGGGTGTCCGGACCGCGCGCTGGTCGCCTCGCGGCGAGTGGCACACCGCGGCTTCAGCCGAACGATCGTCCGCGGTGGCGATATTTAATTGAGACCCGGGGACGCTGGGCGCCCGGTCCGGACACTCCCTACAACCCCCCGGGGGTCACCGCCATTCCCGGTCTCGCAGGTCAGTCCTGCCCCGGGTCAAGTTCGTTTATTGCTGGTGAGGCGGCGCTACAGTGATCCAATGACGACCCTGGGGGCAAGGACACGGTGTTCGCGATGCAACGCTCAGCTACGGCGCGACCGCCCGCCCGGCGCGCTGTGCGGGCCTTGTGAGCGCGCAGGACCCGACCCCCGCCACGACCTACCCCCCGACTTCTACACCCGGCCCCTGATCCTCGCGGCGCTCACCGACTACGACTTCGGGGCGCTGTTCCTCGCGATCCGCGCCGAGACCGGCTGGACCCAGCAGACCCTCGGGGAGATCATCGGCCTCGACCGGGAACAGATCTCCGCGATCGAACGCGGCACCCGCCAGTTACGTGACGTTCGGATCGCGGCCCGGGTCGCCAGCAGGCTGCTGATCCCGCCAGGACTCCTCGGATTCAGTGACGGCGCTACCGTTGGAGCAGGGGGTGCGATCAGCGGGCGGAAGGTTGTGAACTGGATGGACCGCAGGATCTTCGTGCAGCACGTCGCCGGGATCACCCTCGGCATGGCGACCGCGAGCGGACTGGACGCCGGCAGACTCCTCTCCCTGCTCCCCGGCGCCGAACCTGCCGGCACCCGCCATATCGGCGCCGACGATGTGCAGGTTATTGACCAGCTCACCACCACGTTCGTACGCCAAGACTTCGCCCACGGGGCCGGACTCGTCCGGGATGCGGCTGTGGCCCAGTTGCGCACGGTGCTGCCGCTGCTCGACGCTCAGGTCAGTCCCGAGGTACGGCCTCGTCTGATGCTCGCCACCGCGTTCCTGGCGTCGCAGGCGGGATGGATGAGCTTCCAGGTCGGACAGGATGAGGCCGCCCGGCGACTATGGACGGTCGGGCTCGAACTCGCCCGTGACACCGAAGACCCACGTGGCGCAGACCTCGCCTCCCACATCCTGATGAACATGACACAGCAGGCGACGCACCTGGGTCGCCTCGACGAGGCGCTGCAACTGGCTCGGATCGGTCACGCCGCGTCCACGGACCGAGACCCGGTCTCTCCTTCCACCAACTGCAACCTGGCGAGCGCTCAGGCGTTCGCCTTCGCCGCGCAGGGTGATCTGGTGTCCTGCGATCGCGCCCTGGGCCAGGGTGAAGAACACTTCACGACCATCGACCCGGCGAACCGCCCGCCGTGGGGCTCGTTCCTCAACGAGGTAGTTCTCGCCTCCGACCGGGGCCGGGCTCGCTACACCCTTGCCTCGCTGGACCGAGACTCGCGCACCGCCGGCCGTGCGGCGTCATCGCTGCGCTACGCGGCGGACAATTGGGGTCCCGACTACGCCCGGCTCCGGGCGACCAACCTCGCGGATCTGGCCGGGGCGCATGCTCTGGCCGGGGACACCGACACCGCGATCAGCGTCGGCCACCAAGCCGTCGACGAGGTCACGGTGGTGCACTCGGTCCGGGCCTACGACCGGTTGCGTGTCCTGAACACCGTGCTGGAGCCGCTGAATAACAGCGCCGGTGTCGCAGAACTCCGCGAACGCCTCGCCGCTACCGCCGCCTAAAGCCGGGGCCTTACCACACTGTGGTGGCTGCCGGTAGGGCATGGTGCACTAGTGCTGGGCGGGTGGCCGGTGGTTCTGCTCATGCGATCACCTGAAGACCTACTCCGAACGGGACACGGGGGGTGCGAGATGGTCACTGGGGGGCTCGATCGGTCCGACGTGACACTGCCGCTCTGGGTAGCTCAGGGTTCCCATAGCTATGGCGGACGGTCCGAATGACGACCACACGCTGTCGCCGCATCGGCCATCGTGATCGAGGTCGGGATGCTCGTCGGCCCGGACCCGGCACACGCCGTGATCGGGACTGTGGACACATGACCGCCACAGCGCAGGGTCACGACCGCACCAGACTGGCCTCGTGCCGGGATCCCCAGGGTTGTCGGCTGTTTCGGCCGATAACCACAACACCCCCTTCGAGTAGGAGTGATCTGCGTGGAATCCGACGTCGCTGCAACGGCACCTGACCAGGCTGATCTGTTCGAGTTGGACGTCACGCTGCTGGAGGTGACGGACCCGGCCAGCCTGGTCAACATGACCGACGACGGCTGCGGTTCCACCTGCGAGCAGTCGACCTGCATCACCGGCGGCTGACTCTCCTGGACGATCGGACACCACCCGCTTGATATCCGTGGCGGGGCGGCAGACCCGGTCGCCGTCCCCGGCCCTTGCGGCCGCGAACCTGGGGGAGTTCTCCGGTGAGATCAGCAGACAACGGCGAGGTAGGTTTCCGGGCCACGGGCGGCGCACTGATCCGCGCCGCACACCACTGCGGGCTTCAGCTCCCGCCGTGGCCTGACCTGACCGGTGCCAGTCCCGACAGTGTCACCATATGGGTGGACTGGCTGCGCCGGGTGTGGGCGATTCCCAGGGTCGCCGATGCTCTCGGCCACGCCAGCCCTCAGCTCGACCGGCAGATACGCGCCCTGTGTGCCACGGATTCTCCCGGCGTGCGCCAGACGAGGCGAGCGATGATCTCCGTGGCCCGTTACCTGCGACGGATGACCGGTCGCCCGACACCCTCCGGGCTGCTTGCCGGGATCGCCCCTGCCACGTTCGGGGACCAGCCCGGCCTGCGGTGGGGCGCCCAGCATCAGGCCGTGGCCCGAGCGGATGCCGCCTGGGTGGCTGACGTCATCCGCCAGGTGGAGGGCTGTCCCGAGGCCCTGGAGCGCCTGGCCGTGGTCGTGAACTCCATGGTGATGGTGCGAGGGGATCGTCTGATCGTGCCGCACCAGCCGCACGCAGGTGAACGGGGCACCTCGGCGGTGGAGGTGTCCCTGCGGCACAACGACGCCGTGCGCGCCGCCGTTGAAGCGGCCCGCAAGCCGGTCCGCTTGGGCGAGGTGGTGGAAGAACTCGTGGCCACGTTCCCTTCGGCTACGCCCGTGAAGGTGACCGCGATGCTCACCGAGATGGTCGCGCGTCGCGCGCTGATCACCAGCCTGCACGCCCCCGGCACCGAACTGGACGCCCTGGGATGGCTGCTGGAGCACCTGGAGACGGCCGGCGCCTCGAAGTTGACGTCCATCGCCGACCTGGTCGCCGAACTGAAGGAGATCCACGCCCTTCTTGAACAGCACAACCTGGTGACCGCCGGCCAGAGCCGTGCCATCCGGGCGGACGCGGCAGTGCGGATGCGCCACCTGGCCCAGACCCCTCGCCACCCGGTCGCGGTGGACCTGCGGCTGGACGCGAGCATCGTTCTGCCCCGCGACGTCGCCCGCGAGGCCGAGCGCGCGGGGCTGGTCTTGGCGCGGGTGAGCGCGCATCCCTATGGCACACCCGCGTGGCGTGACTATCACCGGCGGTTCTACGAGCGTTTCGGTACCGGCACCCTGGTACCCCTCTTGGAGGTCGTGGCGGACAGCGGCATCGGCTGGCCCGATGGCTACCCCGGCACAGCCTCACCAGAGCAGCGTGGTGAGCGATCGCGCCGCGATGAGACGCTGCTGTCTCTTGCCCAGGCTGCGGCGCTGGACGGGCGCGTGGAAGTCGTGTTGGACGAGACGCTGGTAGCCGACCTGGAGCCCGGAGGCGCAGGGCGGGTGCGGCTGCCTGCGCATCTGGAGCTGTGCGTCCGCGTGCACGCCCCCCACCTGTCCGCCCTCCAGCGCGGGGACTTCCAGCTCACGGTGGTGTCGGTCTCCCGGGCTGCGGGCGTGATGACTGGACGCTTTCTGGGGATCCTGGAACCCGATGGCCGACGCGAACTGGCCGCAGGCCTCACCGGCCTGGCGGGTAGCGACCCGGATACGGTCTGCGCGCAGGTCTCGTTCCCACCACTGGACCCTGCCACGGCCCACGTCGCCAGGGCCGTGCGGACCCTCCCGGCTCTGATCAGCCTCGCCGAGCACCGCGACACCACCGCAGACTCGGGCGTGCTGACGCCCCTGGACCTGGCGGTGGGCTGTGACAGCCACCGCCTGTATCTCGCCGCCCCGTCCCTTGGTGAGCGGCTCGAGGCGTGGGGGATGCACGCGCTGAACCTGCGCACCCACACCCCGCCGCTCGCCCGCTTCGTGACCGAACTCTCCCGCGCTCTGTGTGCGCAGGTCACCGCATTCGACTGGGGTGCTGCGGCCCGGCTGCCGTTCCTTCCCCGGTTGCGCTCCGGCCGCACCGTGCTGGCCCCGCGCGGTGGCGGCTGGACGCTGCCGAGTTGCCCGCCCGGTCGGCTGGCTGGGAGCGGTGGGACGCTGCGCTGGCCGGGTGGCGCACCGGCCGGCGCATACCGTGTCTGGTGCGCTTGGCCGAGGATGACCGGCTGCTCCCCCTGAACCTGGAGGAGGCGGGGCACCGTGTGCTGCTGCGCGACCACCTGCATACCCAGGGCCGCGCGGTGCTGGAAGAAGCCCCCGACGAGGAGGCAGGCGGATGGTGCGGCGGGCGGGCGCACGAGGTCGTCGTGCCCCTCGCGGCGTCGCAACCGCCGAACTGGCCTCGGCTACCCCGCCCGACCCGGGAGCGGATCGTCGGGCGCGACCACGGCAACGTCCCCGGCACGTCCCGGCTGCTGTTCGCCAAGCTCTACGGGGACGTCCACCGCCAGGACCTCATCCTCGCCGAGTACCTGCCCTCCCTCCTCGCCCAGTGGGGCGAAGAGCAGCCGGTGTGGTGGTTCCTGCGCTTCCGCGAGGGCCGGGATCACTACCTCCGGCTACGGATCACCCTCCCCGACGCCGGACCGGAGACGTTCGGCGAAGCCGCCCGGACAGTGGGCACCTGGGCCGACGATCTACGCGGGCGCAGGTTGTTACGGGAGGTGGCCTACGCGACATCCTACCCGGAGACCGGGCGCTGGGGCTCCGGTAAGGCGCTGGCCGCGGCCGAGGCGGTGTTCGCCGCCGACTCCCGTGCGGTGCTCACCCAGCTCGCCCAGCCCGCACGCCCCCACTCCCGAGCGCTGGCCGCCGCCAACTTCGCCGCCATCGCGACCGCCTTCACCGGCAGCATCACCGCAGCTATGGAGTGGCTGATCAGCCATGTCCCGGCGACCGTCCCAGTGGCGGTCCCACGGCCGGTGTTCGCCGAGACTGTGCGCCTGGCCGACCCCCGCGACGACTTCCACGCCCTCCAACGGGTACCCGGGGGCGCGCCGGTCGTGAACGCCTGGACCGAGCGGTCCACGGCGCTGGCCGTCTACCGCGGCTATCTGCCCGGCCCGAACACCGCCGGCGTCGACCCCGACGACGCCCGTGCCCGGCCTGCTGCCCGAGCCATGGGTGGCCGCCTTCGAGGCCGCCGGTCACGCGCTCGCCGACCTCACACGCTCCGGGCGGCTGGCGCGCGGCTTGCGTGCCGTCCTCGCCCACCACTTCATCTTCCACGCCAACCGTGCCGGCCTGCCCGCAGCCGACCAGGCCACCCTGGCAGCACTGGCCGTGGACACCGTCTTCAACACCGCCGAACGGCCGGATTCCTCCGGCCATCCCACCCGACACCACGAAGGTTCCGCGACATGACCACCACCGCCAGCGACACCCCCGCCTCCGCCAGCGACCTGCGCAACAAGCTGGTCGACCTCCTGCGCGACCAGAACACCGTGCGCACCCCCGCCGTGGACACAGCCCTGCGCGGCGTGCCCAGACACCTGTTCCTGCCCGGCGTCTCCCTCACCGAGGCGTATGTCAACGAGGCCGTCTACACCAAGCACGACGACAGCAGAGGCGCCTCCATCAGCGCCGCCTCCCAGCCGGCGATGGTCGCCATGATGCTGGAACAACTCCACCTCCGACCCGGACAGCGGGTGCTGGAACTGGGCGCCGGCACCGGCTACAACGCCGCCCTGATGGCCGCCATCGTCGGCGAGGCCGGCCACGTCACCACCATCGACGTAGACGAGGACCTGGTCGACGACGCCCGAGAACACCTCAATACCGCCGAGATCACGAACGTGGACGTCGTCCTCGGTGACGGCGCGCTCGGCCACCCCGAAGCGGCCCCCTACGATCGCGTCATCGCCACCGTGGGCGCCTTCGAGACACCCACCCCGTGGCTGGACCAACTCGCCCCGCACGGGCGCCTCGTCCTCCCGTTGCGCCTGGCCGGCGCCGCCTCCCGCAGCACCATCTTCGAGCGCGACCAGGGCGGCTGGAGCAGTTCCGGCAGCGAGATGGTGGTGTTCATGCCGCTGCGCGGCATCGCGGACGACGCACGCCGCATCATCGACCTCACCGGCGACGGCCAGGTGAGCCTGCAAGCCCACCAGGACAACGACGCCGCCACCGACCCCGGCGCACTCGCCGGGGTCCTGGACACCCCTCGCCACGAGGTGTGGACCGGTGTGCTGTTCGCGCCAAGAGTCTCGTTCGAATGGCTGGACCTGTGGCTGGCATGCCACCTGGCCAACCCCATCATGCGCATGAACGTCGAGCCCGCCGCGAAGCACAACGGCCTCGTCTCACCGATGTTCCCCACCGTGGCCATGGCCACCACCACCGAAGACGGCAGCCTGGCCTACCTCACCATCCGCCGCGCCGAGTCCACGCCCGAGGCCGGGAAGCTGTTCGAGGTCGGTGTCATCGGTCACGGCCCCACCGGGCAACGCTTCGCCGAGCACGTCGGACAGGACATCAGCACCTGGGACACAGGCTTCCGCGCCCGGAGTGTTCGCATCGCCATCCCCGACACCCCTCCGGCCGCTGACCCCGACCAGGGCCGGTTCGTCCTGCACCGCCCACACCACCCCATCACCGTCACGTGGGAATGACCTCCGATGGACCCCACCGGGCCGATAGCCCGCCGCTTCCCTCTCATGGCCCGGCCACGCCCGGCGTGCGCACCCCTGCACCAGCGCGTGGCGGACCTGTGTGACCGTGCCCATGCGGCCGAGCAGGCCAATGACATGGCGGCGGCGTCGGCTGTGCACAACCTGGCCGCACTCCTCGCCTCGGACGTCGGCCTGCCCGACCTGGCCCGCCAGTGGTGCCACCGCCACGCGATGGTGTACCTGCACGCCCGCCCTCTGAGCGCGAAGGCCGCTATCCGCGCCCTCGAACCCCTCGTGAACCTCGCCCGCCTCCACATCCGCGACGACAACGGCGAGCGCGCCTACACCCTCCTCGACGCGCTTTACACCGCCGTCGCCTCCCGCGCCAACAGCACCATCGACGGCATTGCGGTTCCCGCAGCCTCTCTCACCGTCTCCCCCGACGCACACCAGGAGGTACGACGGTGGCTGTGGGCGGTGCTGCTGGCCACCGGAGCCCGCGCGCTGGCCCGCGCGGGCCGCTGGAACCAGGCATGCACCCAGCTACACCGCTACAAGGGCATCGGCCGCCGTATCTTCGACGGCCGCCAGGTGGCCGTCCTCGCTCGCGCCACAGCGGGGGACAATGGCGGCGCTCTGACCCTGCTTGCGGACACCCTGCCTGGCGAGCCGTGGGAGAGCGCCGTCGCCGCATGCCTGACCGCGCTGTGCCGCCAGCACACCGACCAGCCGACCGACCGCGACATCGCCGCCCTGCTGGACCACTACCGGCAACTCGACACCAGCCCCGGCCTAGCGGTCTTCCACACCCGACTGGGCCTGTCCGCCATCGACGCCATCGGCGGCATCGAGCACCGTGCCGCACGCCGCATCGCCGCCGACCTCCTGCACCGCGCCAGCACAGCCCGCGACGGATACACCGCACGCGACATCCTCGGCCACGATGGCTGTGTCAGCGTGCTGACCGACCGCCAGGCCCATGACCTCGCCGAGACAGTCAACGCATGCGCGCTGGGAAGCCGTGCCCTCCCCGCACCGCTGCAAGCCGAGCTCTCGGCCGCACTCGACACCGCCGAAGCGGTACTCACCCGCACACTCAAGCACCACCCGGCCAGCACCAAACCGGCACGATGAACACTCCGAACTCGCTGGCATTGAACGCAGTGTCGGGCATATCCACACCCCGAAACCGTCGATCACCAACAACCGCCACGACGTACCGCGATTACCGCCGCCCGCTATGGCCGTGGGAATAGATCCGGTCGTCGGTGGCTCGCCGGCGCCGGGTGACGGACCACTCGGATTGCCGGGATGGCCTCAAGGTGGAAACTGGCCCCACCTACGGGCGAGCTTCGGCTCCGCTTTCCGATCTTGAGGTGCTCGCGCGTGACTGGTGTTTGCCCCGTAATGGCGAAAGGAGTTGGCGCGTGAGCGTCACAGTTCCTGAGTCCACGTGGCGAGAACTGGCGCGACGACTTGCCGACGACATCAACGCCGTGGGAAAGATGCGCACCCCGCAGTGGCGGGCGGCCGTGCAGGAGGTGCCACGGCACGTGTTCGTGCCGCGTTACTACACCGATGATCAGCAGGGGTACTCGCGGCACTGGACCCTGCACGAACCCGAGGACCCGGACAGTGTCCGGCGCTGGTTGGAGTTGGTGTACTCACCGACGACGTTGGTGACGCAGGTGGCGGACTTCGCCGACCGGGGCACGCAGGCGGCGGTATCCAGCTCGACCAAGCCCGACCTCATGATCCGCATGCTCGAGGCGCTCGACGTCACCGACGGTGTGCGCGTGCTCGAGATCGGCACCGGCACCGGCACCGGATACAACGCCGCCCTCCTGTCCCACCGCCTCGGCGCCGCGAACGTCTACTCCGTCGACGTCGACCCGCACCTCGTCGACGACGCCCGCGACCGGCTCACCCGACTCGGCTACACCGCCGCCACCCTGGCCGCCGTCGACGGCATCGAAGGCCTGCCCGAGCACGCCCCCTACGACCGGATCATCGCCACCTGTGCGCTGTTCGCCGTGCCAGCCGCGTGGATCACGCAACTCCAGCCCGACGGGCTCGCGCTCGTGCACATCGAAGGCCCCCTCGGCGCCGGGAACCTCCTCGCCCTGCGTCACGTCGCCCCCGACACCGTGCAGGGCCGGTTCCTACCCTGGTGGGGCTGCTTCATGCGCCGCCGCGCCACCGCAGGCCCGAGCGTCGGCACCCCGCGCCCCGGCGCACCGACGCCGCGCCGAGCACTCGCACCACGACGGTCGCCCCCGCCCAGCTCGACGGCGGCGCCCAGTTCCCCTTCCTCGCCCAGCTCCACCTACCCCCCGGTGTCTTCCGCAGCATCTGGCGCCGTGAATCCGCAGACAGGGACGACGGCGGCACCGTCACCGAACTCCGCGCCCCGGACGGGTCATGGGCCGAGGTCACCCGCGAACCGGACCCCGAGGCCCGGTACCGCGTACGGGAGGCCGGACCCACGCCACTGTGGGCGCACGTCGAGACCGCATGGGAACAGTGGGCCGACCTCGACTCCCCCCAATGGCACGAGTTCGGACTCACCGCCACCCCCACCCGCCACACCATCTGGTTCGGCGGCCCAGACGGCCCGAGCTGGCCCCTACCCGTCCCCCTCGACACCGCAGAACCCATTCCCGACGCACCGCGCTACTAACAACCCCCGGGGGTCCCCGCCATTCCCGGTCTCGCAGGTCAGTCCTGCCCCGGGTCAACGCGGTGCTGCGCCCACCTCCGTGCCGCCGTCGCGAGCCGCGCTCGATGTGGCAAGGGGTCGGCGTGCTGCAAGTACTCCCACATCCCGAATACGGCCACCGCGAATGCTGTGCGAGCCAGGTCGGATGACTCGTGCCAGGCAGGTACGGACTCGGCCCACCGCTCGGCGGCTTGCGGCGTGTGGCCCTCATCGATCAGCCGGATGACGAGGTAGGCGGTATCGACCCAGACCGCGCCCGTGCGCGACCACGCCCAATCGACGACGTGGGCGACACGGCCGACGACGATGTTGAGCGGATGCAGGTCGGCGTGCAGCAGGCTGTCGCCGGCCACCGCATCGATGGCGCGTTGTTCCCATTCCACAAAGCAGTCGAGTTTCGTGCGCCCCCACGGGTCCAAGTCGCCGGGAGGTTCATGGCGGAGGCGTCGCCACGCGGCCATCGATGCCAACTTGCCGGCCAGTGCGGGCACCTCGTCGGCCGGACAGGGAGTCAACTCGCGGGCGAGTGTGGAGATCGTGTCCGCGACCAGCGGAAGGTCAGGTGATCCGGGTGAAAGGTCGGCGTGCTGCCCGGCGACGTGGTCGAAGCCGAGCAGCAGCCAACCATCCGTTTCGACCCGCCAGAGAAGACGCGGCGCAGGAGGATGCGGTAGCCACCGATTGATGTAGGCCTCGTGCTGGTGTACTCGCACCTTCGGGCTGTTCGCCGATGTGATTCCCTTGCAGAAGATCTTACGATCGTCGGCGAGCCGCAGTGTGGCTGAGAAATCGGAGTTTCGTCCCGCGGATGGACAGTCTGCTCCGACAACCGTGCCGCACTTGTTTTCGATCGCACTTCGTACGCGAGCGGGTAGATCTTCCCATTCACGGCGAACCATGGGTATCCTTTGTTTATCGGTATTCTGGTGGCGGATCGTCAGCGCAACCATTATGACAGGGTGAGCATCGTGCGCTGAGCTTGCCGGCCACATCTGGCCACAGTTCGGCGTCGACCGCGAACCCGGTGGACTGGATGGCTCGCACGGTGCGAACCAACGTGTCGCGTGCGACCTGCCCCCGTGATGTCTCGTCGTCGGTGGGTATGTGGTGAATGAACCGGCCTGCCACCCGCTCGCAGAAATCGGCGTAATCTCTGGTGTGGAGGACGAACACATGCCAGCCGATGTCCACGGACTTACTCGGGGCCAGCCGGGTCCTGTGATTCTCGGCACAGGCCTTCAGGAAGACCAATGCCTGGTCCATGATCCGCTCGGCGAACTGCTGGTCTATCCCTTCGTCCTCGACAATACGTCGGGTCAGGCGAGTAAAGAGGTCGTCGGAAACGAGTGAGCGACCCGTGGCTCTCGCTGTGATTGTGGTCATCGCCGGAACTCCTTTTTACATGTCGGTTTTCTTTGCCTTGGTCAGTACGGGCGGATGCGGACCGATTCGTCACCTTGCCGTGCCGGACTGCGCGAGGGCGAGCACGGCACCGAAGACGTCGATCTCTCGACAGCAGTTCAGTGCGTGATCCTGGGGAGGATGTGCCCACGTGACCGGCCCCAGCGGCGTGCACGTCGGCGGTAACAGCAACGATCCAGTCGTGGTATGGACTTCGTCGGGCCAGGGCAGCGGGGCACCGAACGGCTCTCCGACGACAACGATCCGGTGATCGGGGGCGTGCGGGTGAGCCAGCACCGGCGCTGGGCAACGGCGGGTGGCCAGGATCGTGGTCACCTCGGCGGCCATTGTGGTCGGCATGATCAGCGCGACGGCCTCATCGGTCAGGCTGAGCGAGACCTGGTTGTGGCGCAGGGTGGCCGGCCAGCCCACGGCACGATAGTGGGCTGCGGCGGCGAGCAGCCCAGGTGCCGAGCCGATGCCGTGCGCTGGAGCGGTAACCGGTGGGGGTGCACCACCGCCCGACAGGTGGGCGACGAAGCAGAGAGTGCAGGGCAGGCCCTCTCCCGGGGTGAGCGTCTCGATTTGTTCCGCGCTCAGCCGGGTCCCGCACAGTGCGCCGAGCGTGCCTGCCATTCCCCGGACCGGCAGCGGGATGAGATGCACCGGACGAACCGCACCCATTGCGGCCTCGGGCCGGTAGCGGGCCAGCACAACTCGCCGGGCACCAGACGCCTTCTCCGGGGGATCGGCTGTCATCGGAGCATGCTCCCGGTCACCGCTCCGGTGATCCCGACCACCGGATGCGACCTGCATGGGCTTGGCGATGCCCGGCCGTCATGTGGAGCACGGCGAGACCGAGGGCAGTCGGGATGCTCCCCGGCCCCGCCGTGGGCAGGGACCGGCCGAGGGGCGCCGCCGGGGTGAGGCGGCGGGGCCGAGACGGCCGGGGTCTGCAATGGCTGGGCGGGCGCGTCTCCCGCATCGGGTGCCACCCCGTCCAATTTCAGTTCGCTGGTGAGGTGACCGAACAGGAAGGCGTTGGGCTGGCGCAGGTAGAAGCTCGCCGCACGGTAGACCCGGCAGCGGCGGCGCCTGAGCCCGAACACCGCGCCCGGACGCCGGCAGGACCTGCACCGGCCCCGCCGATCAACAGGGTGGTCGCAGAGCAGTTCGTACGTCACAGCGCAGGCCCGCCACGCAATGGCACCGATCCCGTCCGGCCCGGACTGCATCGCGGTCACCAACCGACGGCGCAGCATCTCACGCAACAGGTCATAGCTCTTCTGATGCACACTCACACCCATGCCGCACCCGTTGGCTCGCTCGTCCACTGCCTAGTCACACTCGCTCCCGTTGTGCATTACCAGCACGGTTCCCGGATGGACCCTTGTCAGCGATCTTTTCTGAAGACACCGTGTGTGATCACTTGCTTGCGCAACGACGGTAAGGTGTCCAGCGTCCGGGAGGGACTCACTGCCAGTACGAGTATTCGTAGCTCGGTGCTGGTGGATCGGGGGTACCAGATGGTCGGCGGTTACAGAACGCCGTGTGGTGGTCAGGGCTCGCCGCGATGCCTCGGCGCGGTGTCAGGTTTCTTACTGAAATTGATCCGGGAGTCCACGACACTCACTCAGGTTCAATTGGCTGAGCAGCTCTGCGTGGACGTGGCCAGCGTTCAGGGTTGGGAGAGCGCCCGGCGACCGCTGGCAGCCCTACGGGCCGCAGACCTCATCCGGCTTCGATCCCAGCTGTTGCGACGCGGTGCCCAGCCCACTGCACTCGCTGTCCTGGATGACGCCATCACGGCGGATCTGATCATCGCCGAGTCGGTGCACGCGGGTAGACAGCCCATCGACGCCGACCGGCATCCTCTCGGCACGACAGTCCATCAGCGCAAGCTCACCAACCTGATCACGTGGCCGTTCACCGGCATCCTCCCCACCCAACTGCGCGATCTGCCGCAACGAGTCCGGGCGCGGCGTGGACCTGTCCCTGACCGGCCGACGCTCGATGCGCCTGAGCGGACACGCTTTTTCGATCACCTCCTCGTCACCGCCGACGCGAATCCGCACGAGGACGCCGCACTGCTACGTCGCCAATCGATCTACTTGCTTGGTTTCGACGCTCGAGCGAGCACGGCAGAGTGGCTGCAGTTCGAACAGCTTCGTGCCCTGCGTGACGCCGGCCCTGCCGATCACGTTCCATCCTGGGTGGCTGTCCGGTCCTCCGCTGTCGCGCTGGCCTATACCGGCGATCGCGACCCGCTGCGGGCCTTTGTCCATCAGGCCCTGGCCACCGGCCGGCAGGAACAAGCGAACCTCAACTACTGGGCCTACTGGGTCGGTGAGATCGACGCTGTGCAGGTCGACGATGACTTCATGGGCCGCACAGACCCGCGACGCTGGGCGGGAGTTCGGTTGCTCAGGCATCTGCTCGAACGCCTTTGTCCTGGATCCGGGCATGCCGAACTCAATCTCCACACGGTGTGGGCACTGTTGCTCGCCCATCCCACCCTGCTCACCAACCACCCAGACCTGCGCTCCGCAGCGGCCACCAAGATCGAGGGCCTCGCCTCGGATGATGATCTCAGCGTGTTGGCTCGACGCGAGCTGTCGGACATCGGCTACGCCGTCCGCCTCGCTTCGCGGTAGGTAGGGTCAGGAGCGTGACCCACCCGGACGAGCAACACGCCGTCGCCGTTGCGAACTTCGCCTTCGAACTCGGCGTGCTCAAGCGGATGCGTCGCGCAGGTTGGTGGCATGCCGGGGTTCGGGATCCAGAGTCGGTCGCGGAGCACAGCCTGCGTGTCGCACAACTCGCCGCACTCATCGCCTCGACCGAGGGCGCAGAACCAGGCCGGGCAGCGCTGCTCGCCGTCTGGCACGACTCGCAGGAGACCCGCACCGGCGACATCCCGCACACCGCCCGGCCCTACCTGGACAAACCCTCTCCGCATGCGATCACCGCGGACCAGACCGCTACCTTGCCCGACGCCGCTCGCAAGACCGTGCAGGAAGCGGTCACCGAGTACGAGACGCAGCAGACCCCCGAGGCACACTGCGCCAAGGACGCCGACAAGCTCGAATGCCTGATCCAGGCGGTCGAGTACCGGGATGCGGGTTACGCCGGCGTGCAGGGCTGGATCGACACCTCACGCAACGGGCTGCGGACCGAGACGGCACGCCGTATCGCTGAAGCCGCACTACGCACATCTCCGCTCGCCTGGCGCGGTCGCTGACCTGACCGACGCACCCTCTGGTCAGCCCGACGAGATAGCGGAAACCGGTGCGGCGGAACCTGACCACGACGCAGTGTTCCGCAGCCGACGACCATCCGATTGTCTCACCACATGACTCTCTGGGCAGCGCAAATTCGTACTGCCAGTTCGTCCTTCGCTGCTGTGCTCCAGTCTAACGTTCTCCTCAGTGCCCCGGAAAAAATCAGCTCGAAGAGGAGACCGACTTGACCAGCCTTAGTAACGAGATACCCGAAAGTAACTATACGGATAATGCGGCCTTCTGGGTGAAGATTATCCGGGAAGGGCTCGATCGCTACCGATCAGGACTCACGGACTCGGTGATATTAAACACCATCGGGCCGAGCGATGGCTTGACGATTTTGGACGCGGGATGCGGCGAGGGTTACTTATCTCGCGCACTTGCTCGACAAGGCGCACTGGCGATCGGTGTCGATTGTTGCGCAGAGCTTGTAGAAGCAGCCCGGGCGGCTGCCCGGGAATCAGGTCTTGACGTCGACTACTACACCCGACGTGTCGATGACATTCCGCTCGCCAACGACCGCTGCGATGTTGTCGTCTGCAATCATCTCCTCAACGATATAGAGAGTCTTTCTGTCACTTTCCGCGAGTTCTCACGAGTGACGCGGGACGGGGGGCGGCTGATAATTCTCATGCTGCACCCATGCTTCTACGGAGTAGGTGCTGAACGTTCCGTCATGCGTAGCTACCCGACACCGGAGGAGTATTTCTCCGTCCGCACGGTTGAGCAGGAGTTCAAGGTCGCGGGAATCAGGTCTCCGGCGCCGGTCAGGATGTGGCTTCGCCCTCTCGAGGACTATGTGTCGGAACTCGGCAAGGCGGGTTTCTCCATCACGTCGCTGAGTGAGCCGCACCCTTCGGCTGAGCAGTTGGCCGCGGACCCGTGGTGGCGGGAGAACTTCGTACGACCGTTGTTCCTGCTCATCGTCGCCGAGCGGGGAAAGAATGCGGGTGAGTAGATGGCTCGCCGTGTGCGGGGGCAGCGTGGTCAGGATGGCTCGGTGGTGCCGAGGTGCAGTGCGGTGTTGACCAGGCCGACGTGGCTGAAGGCCTGCGGCGTGTTGCCGAGCTGACGCTCCGTCCTGGGGTCGTACTGCTCGGCGAGCAGGCCGAGGTCGTTGCGCAGCCCGAGCAGTCGGGTGAACAGCTCACGCGCCGCACCCTCCCGCCCGATCCCGTGCAAGGCATCGGCCAGCCAGAACGAGCAGATCAGGAAGGTGCCCTCAGCCCCGGGCAGCCCGTCGACACCGCCGTCGGCCTCCGGGCGGTAGCGCAGTACCAGGCCATCGTGTCCCAGCTCTCGCTGCACGGCCTGCACAGTGCCGACGACCCGCTCGTCGTGCCAGGGCAGGAAGCCGGCCCGGGGGATCAGCAGCAGCGCCGCGTCCAGCCCGCGCGAGCCGTAGTACTGAGTGAACGTCCCCCGCTCCGCGTCGTAGCCGCGCTCGCACACCTCGGCGTGGATCCGGGCCCGCAGCTCCCGCCAGCGCTCCACCGGCCCGTCCAGGCCGTGGCGCTCGACAGCCTGCACCGCCCGGTCCACCCCGGCCCAGGCCATCACCTTCGAGTGCACGAACGGCCGGCGCGAACCACGCACCTCCCACAGGCTGTTGTCCGGCTCGTCCCAGTGCCCCTCGAGGAAGTCCAGCAGGGCCAGCTGCAGGTCCCAGGCGTCCTCCGTCTGGGTCAGCCCGGTATTCCGGGCCAGGTGCAGGCCGTCAAGAACCTCGCCCCACACGTCGAGCTGGTACTGCCCGGCGGCGGCGTTGCCCACCCGGACCGGGCCGGAACCCTCGTAGCCGCGCAGCCAGTCCACCGTGTACTCGGGGATCCGGCGGCTGCCGTCCAGGCCGTACATGATCTGCAGGTCGGCCGGGTCGCCGGCCACCGCGCGCAACAACCACTCCCGCCACGCACTTGCCTCGTCGACGTAACCGGTGGCCAGCAGCGCCTGCAGGGTGAACGTGGCATCGCGCAGCCAGCAGTAGCGGTAGTCCCAGTTCCGGGGCCCACCCAGCTGTTCGGGCAGCGATGTGGTCGCCGCGGCCATGATGGCGCCGGTCGGAGCGTAGGTCAGCGCCTTGAGCGTGATCAGCGAGCGGCGGACCGGCTCCTCCCACTCGCCTCGGTAGCCGCAGCGTCCGATCCAGTCCGCCCAGAACCGCTCGGTGTCCTGCAGCGCCTGCAGCCCGTCGACCGGCTGCGGTGTCGGGGCATGGGAAACGGCATGGGTCAGCACGAACGGCACCCGCTGCCCCGCCTCGACCTCGAAACGGGCCGACGTCCGGCCGTCGGCGTGTTCGACCGGGACCGCGCTGTCCAGCCAGACCGAGTCGGGACCGGCGATCGCGGACCACTGCCCGTCGAGGTGGCGGACCCACGGCGTCACAGAACCGTAGTCGAACCGCAGCACGAGCTCCATGCACATCGGCACCCGGCCGGTGACCCCCTCGACCACGCGGACGACGTCGGCGGCCTCCCCCCGTGGCGGCATCGCGTCGACCACCCGGACGGTGCCCTGCGGCGTCTCCCACTCGCTCTCCAGCAGCAGGGACTCGCCGCGATAACGCCGCCGCGTGCAGGAGCCGCCGGCGGCCGGGGCGAGCGACCATCGACCGGCCCGCTCATCGTGCAGGAGCGCGGCGAAGCAGGCCGGCGAGTCGAACCGCGGCAGGCACAGCCAGTCGATCGACCCGTCCCGGCCCACCAGAGCCGCGGTGTGCAGGTCGCCGATCAGCCCGTAGTCCTCAATCCGGCCCGTCACTGTCCGCACCTCACATCGCTTTTCGTACCGTCTCGATGACTCACGGTTTACACCACCATCTCGCGGCGGCGCAGGCAGTCGGTGCAGGGACCCGTGCCGGGCGGGGCCGGTACCCGGCTAACCCAGGTCGATGTCGTCCCAGCGCAGACAGCGCCACCCGGCACCGTCGGCCTCCAGCAGCACGGTCGCGGCATTGGGCAGCAGCCGGGGCGCGGCAAACGAACCGGGCACGTTGGATGCCAGCGCGACGACGGCCAGCCGGGTCGCGGCGCCGTGGCTCACCAGCACCGCGGTACCTGTCAGGTGCCTGGTCCGGATCGCCGCGACGTCGGCGAGGTAGCGGTCCAGCAGCTGCTTGCCCGACTCTCCGCCGGGCCGCGCCTGGTCGAGGTCACCGTCGTGCCAGGCGCGGTACAGCTCGTGCAGGCTCTGATGATCTTCGAGCCGGTGCCTGCCCTCGAGGTCACCGATGGACACCTCGTGCACTCCACCCAGGACCTGCACGGGCAGGCCATGCCGGGCGGCCACCGGCTCCGCGGTCTGCTGGGCGCGCAGCGCCTGACTCGCGTACACCGCCACCACCGGCTCGCCGGCCAGCCGCCCGGCCAGTTCGGCGGCCTGCCTGCGGCCCTCCTCGTCCAGCGGGTGCCCCGGCAGCCGGGTGTCCAGGATGCCCGTGGCGTTGGCCGTGGTCTGTCCGTGCCGGACCAGCACAAGCCGCAGTGAGGGGGTCACACGGCTT
>JBOHGD010000003.1:0-169611 GCA_050699955.1 Pseudonocardiaceae bacterium
GTGCTGGAGGCCATGCTGCCCGGGTGGACGGCCGCGGAGTTGTTCACCCCCTACCTCGCACCGGACAAGGTCGGCGGGTCGACGCTACTGCGGGAGTTGCTGCGGCGCCGCTGCCTGCACAACTACCGGGAGTTCTGCCGGGCCTACGACATCGCGGCCGCGGCGATCGACCCGACACTCGTGGGCGGCTACCCGGCGCAGCAGCAGTTCCACCGGTGGATCTGCGGAGAGCCGATCGAGCTCCCTCACCCCGGGCACTGCACCGTGCTGGAAGCCATGTTCTCCGGGTACTCCGCCCGGCAACTCTTCGACGTCACCGAACCCCCCGAACCGGCAAGGCCCGATCAGCCGGACAGCGTGCCGAAAGGAGCTGTTGCCCAGGCGCCCGCCGGTACCGGGCCGAGGTTGCCTGACGACCTGCCCACGTGGGCCGCGGTGACCGGGTGCCAGGTCTCGGACCCCGTTGCCGCGCCACTCGGGCGGCACAATGGTGTGGTCACGGCGTGGGGCACCGCGCGAACCGACACCGAAGGGCAGGTGATCGCGATGAGCGCTGATCGGGCTCGGGACTTCCTCACCCGGATCGAGGCGACCAACGTCGGGTCCGAAACACTCGACCAACTCTTCGACGATCTCCGCTACCTGATCATCGCCTACCTGCAACAGCCGCTGCCCACCCTGCTCGGTGACCTGGTGGATACCCAGGAACGTGCCTTCGGGCTGCTGGAAGGACACCAGCGCCCGGACCAGACCCGCGACCTCTACCTGGTCGCCGGGATCACCTGCTGGCTAATGGCGGTCGCATCGCGGGATCTCGGCGCCACCCACGACGCGATGACCCAGGCCCGCACCGGGTACGCCTGCGCGGACAACGCCGGTCACGACGGGCTACGCGCCTCGATGCGAGGCATGCAATCGAACATCGCCTACTGGGCCGGGCGATGGAACGACGCGGTGCGCTACGCGCAACTCGGCGCCGACGTGGCGGAGCGTAGCCGCAGCACCGCCGCGGTGTTCCTGGCCAGCGGCGAGGCTCGGGCACTGGGCGCGCTGAACCGGCTCGACGAAGCCCACGCCGCGGTGAACCGGGCGGCCGACGCGCGGGACCGGGTGCAGCCCGACGAACTCGACGTCCTCGGCGGGCTGTGCTGCTTCATCCGGCCCAACCAGCTCAACTACGCCGCTGAGGCGCTCTCCTGGGGTGGTGCACCGCAGGCGGGCCACGCGGAACGATTCGCCCTGGAATCCTTGGAGACCTACGCGGCATACCCGGGTGGTTCGTTCCGCAACGAAGCGACCGCCCGGAGTGCGCTCGCGGTCGCTCGGGTGACCCGACGCGAGGTCGACGGCGCGACCGAAGCGCTCGCCCCGGTGCTGGCCCTTCCCACACCCCAACGCGACCACACCATCCTCACCGCGGTGGAACGGGTGCGCACCGCACTGAGCGCCGTCACCGACCCCGCCCGCGACGTCATCGACCTGGCCGGCGCCATCGAAGCCTTCACCGCCGAACGCCTGACGCTACCGAGCTAACCACGATTTCCGGATCTGCCTCATCCCCCACGATCAACCGGAGACCGTCGTGCCAATCTGGTTCCTGTGGTGTGAGCTGACTTCTCGATGCCAGCTCAGCTGCCGACACTGCTATGCGGAGAGCGGGCCATCCGGTACACACGGCTCGATGCGCTCTGGTGACTGGGAGCGGGTGCTGGACCAGGCAACTGAGCTGGATGTGCAGATGGTGCAGTTTATCGGCGGAGAGCCGACCCTTCATCCTGCCCTTGCGCACTTGGTTGACCACGCACTTCGCAGGGGCCTTGAGGTAGAAGTGTTCTCCAACCTGGTACATGTGACCGCTGAGTTGTGGCAGGTTTTCAGCCGCCCCGGTGTGTCGTTGGCCACCAGTTACTACTCCGATGACCCGGCTCAGCACGCCGCGGTTACGGGTCGTCCCAGGCATGCGCGCACCAGAGGGAACATTACTGAAGCGCTCCGTCGGGGGATCCCCTTACGCGCCGGGGTGATTGATCTTAACGACGGTCAGCGCACGGACGCGGCACAGCGAGAACTGGTTGAACTGGGCGTTGGGTCGGTGGGATATGATCTGCTGCGACAGGTCGGACGTGGCGTGCGCGAACAACAGGCAAGCATCGACCAGCTGTGCGACAACTGTAGTACCGGAGTCGCGGCGATCTCCCCCAACGGTGCGTGCTTGCCGACCCAGTTGTGGCCCGACCTGCGAGCCGAACCGGTGCTCGCCGGAGTGCGCACCGGCATGCAGCCCAGCACGGTGTCATCCCACCTGCGCGCCAAGCTGTGGTCCGTCGTGTAACCCGTGCGCGCCCAGCACGCGGTGCTGGCCGTCCTATGGTGGCTGCCCACCGCACAAGTAGTGCGGGCCGAGCGGGAAGCGTTAGCCTGACGACGATGTCCGATGCAACCGATGCGGTGTCCAGTGCTGAGGACGATGCCCACCGGGCCTGGATGCGAACGGTACTCGCCCAAGCGGCCACCGACGCCAACGCGACTGTGGTGGGCCAGGAGGTGTTCGGGTGGCGGGATCGCTCCCTGGGCGCGCGAGTGCGTGAGAAATCTGCTGAGTTCTGGCTACGGGTGGTGACCGAGCAGGAACACTGGGCTGGCGGGGACTTCTGGACTGGTAACAGCGACGCCAACAACATCATCGGAATTCCCAAACCTAGAGTCTTACGGGACTGGGAATGGTCCGAGGGCACCACTCGGCTGCACGCAGAGCTGATGACGCTTGCCGAGGGACAGCGATGTTCGCCTACCCCGGAGCTGCGCTTTCAGGTTGAGCCATCCGAAACGTGGTGGCGGGCGTTACGAGAATCTCTGTGGACTCTCGCAGGTGTGCCGACCATCCGTGGGTACCTAACCGAGAACGAGATCGCACGACGATTAACGGTGTTCTTCGGTGACCGTGTCGATCCGGCCGTGGAGCAATGGACTGCGGCCCACACCGACTTGCACTGGGCGAATCTGCTCGCACCCGACCTGATCATAGTGGACTGGGAAGGCTGGGGGATCGCGCCAGCCGGGTTTGACGCCGCCACCCTCTACCTGCACTCCCTGCTTCAGCCCATGACTGCAAAACGGGTGAGTGCTCAACTCGGCGAACTCCTGGATCACCGGGACGGGCTGATTTCTCAGCTTTATGTGACCACTCGGATGTTGCTGCGCATCGAGCACTGTGACTACCCGGACCTCGCCATACCGTTGCACCGCAACGCTGAACGCATCCTGGAACGGCTCAGGAATTGTCGGTGAAGAGGTGGTGCAGGAATCGAGCCGGATCGGCCAGGAAGTTGCGGGTCAGCGTCACCGGCTCAGCGTCGTCGTAATCGACCTGTTCGATGGAGCCGTTGATGTCGATCTGCAGGATACGGGCGTTCGGCACGGCGAGCAGGATCGGCGAGTGTGTTGCGATCAGGTGTTCGGCCAGGCTTGACTCGGTGGCTCGGGTGACGAACTGGAAGGATTGCTACCCGCCTTCGGCGTTGAAGCCCGCCGCCACGGCCAGCGCCTCGATCAAGGTGGACTTGCCGGTGCCGTTGTCGCCCACCAGGAACGTCACGGCCCCATCGACGTCCAGCCCTGTGGACCGCGACAACTGCTGCACCACGGGCAGCGTGAATGGATACCGGCCCGTGCCGGTATTGGGGTCCAGTCGTACCCGTCGCACAAACGCGCCAGCAGCGCACGCCACCCGAGAGCGACTCAACCGCTTAGGCAGCCAGGACGATGGTGCGGCGCTTGCGTCGGCCTGACGGTCAGCGGCGGTCTCCGTACCCAGCGTTTCACAGTCTCGGCCTCCGATGTAGTGCGGAAACGATGGAAGTAAGATCCATTGCGCGTCCAAACGCTACCCGACGTGCGCAGACTGCCGCTTGGTGGTCACCGGGTTCTGAGCCTTTCCGCGCAGGGGGTTGATTACTGACCGTCGTTAGGTGGTGCGGTGGTGTTCGAGGTGGAGGAGTACCAGGGCTGCGGCGACGATCTTCCCGATGCGCCGGGGGTCCAGGCTGGTGTTGCGCAGTGCTCGGAGTGTCATCTTGAGCAGGGCATGACCGCGCTCACCGATCGCCCGGATGCCGTTGTGCGCCTTGTTGAACATCTGCTGGAGGGGGGTCGGGTGACCCTGTGCGGGGGTCTTGAACGCCACGGTGATGGTGTCGGCTTCGCCCTCATAACTGGACGTGGCGGGCGCGTTCATGCCCATGCGTGCCCGCCGCGACGGCCCACACCGCGACGGCGAGACCTGGGACCAGCCACTGAGCCAGATCAACCCCCAGTACGGCCTGGCCGCGACCGACCCCGGGCTACTCGCCGATCCCGCACTCCGCCTCCTGACCCAGCTCCATTTCGGAGGTAAACGGCTGCGCGGGTTCCTTCCCGATCCGGGCGACGCCACATGGTCCGGTCACGCCATCGACGGCAGTTGGTTCACCGTCGATCTCGATCCGCGTGCCGACGGTCTCCGAGCCGTCCGGCAAGGAGGCCCGCAACGCCTGTGGGACACCGTCGAATGCAGTGTTGCCGCATGGGAACGCCTCGACCAACCGGGCATCGCCACCTTCAGGGTGACCGCCTACGATAACGAAGCGCTCCAGTACGTCGAGTGCGACCGCGATCCATCAGCGTTCCGCTGGCCGTTCCCGCTGTGACCCCGCTCGTGTCCGGATCGATCTGGCGATCGGTGGCCGCACGGATCGCCCACGAGATCGCCGCCGTACGATCCGCTTGCCTGAACCAGCTCAGCAATCCCGACAGCGGACGAGCCTGATCACTGCCGTTACCGGAATGATGCGATTATGACGACGGTTCCGAACCGGACCTTCGCGTCGAGCTGCTGCGCCGCCGAGATCGTGAGCAGCAGGCGCGGTTCGCCTACCTCGACGCCTGTGCTCGTGGAGAGGACCCGGACTGGGCGCCAGTGCGGGTCATCGACGAGGACAACCTGACATTTCTCGTTGCGGTGATCGGCAGACATGGCTGGCTGGGCAGTGACATGGTCGGCGCCGATGGCGCGTCGGCCTGCTGGCTGATAGTGCAACACGCCCCCGTGCGACAACTCGGCCGTGGACCGCTCGTTAGCCCGGTTGAACTGGGTGTGGCGTGACGGAGGATCCATGGGCGCGGTGACCGGGTGAGGGTTCCCACCAACCCGCTGCGGGCACCGCTGGCGAAGCTGGACGACTTCGGCGACCAGCTCTCGCTCTACGGCCGGGCGATCGGGTGGATCCCGCGAACCATGCGGCGGTACAAGAAGGAGATCGCCCGGCTGCTGGCCGAGGTCACCTTCGGATCGGGCGCCCTGGTGGTCGTTCTGGGTACCGCGGGCGTGATGGCCGGGCTGTCGCTGTTCGTCGGCAGCGTGGTGGGGCTGCAGGGTTTCCGCGCCCTGGACACCCTCGGCACCGAGGCGCTGACCGGGTTCATCACCGCGTACTTCAACACCCGCGACATCGCCCCGCTGGTCGCCTCCCAGGCGGTGATCTGCACCCTCGGCGCGGGCTACACGGCGGAGCTGGGCGCGATGCGGATCAGCGAGGAGATCGACGCGCTCGAGGTGATGAGCGTGCCCAGCGTGCCGTTCCTGATCACCACCCGGGTGATCGCCGGCTTCATCGCGATCATCCCGCTCTACACCATCGGCCTGATCATGTCCTACGCCGCCGCCCGGCTGAACGTGACGGTGGTCGACGGTTTGCCCGGCGGGACCTACGACCACTACTTCAACCTGTTCCTTCCGGTCAGCGACGTGCTGTGGTCCTACGTGAAGGTGCTGAGCTTCACGTTCGTGATCATTCTGATCTGCTGCCACTACGGCTACCGGGCCCAGGGCGGGCCGGCCGGGGTGGGGATTGCGGTGGGCCGCGCGGTGCGGGCCGCCATCGTGACCGTCGCCATCGCCGACTTCTTCCTCACGCTGGCCATCTTCGGCACCACGACATCGGTGCGGGTGGGCGGATGAGCACGGCCCGCCCGGCGACGACCCGCCGGATGAGCCGCGTCGTCGTGCGGCGCAGGCTGCAGGGCGCCGGATTCCTGCTGGTGGTCGTGTCGCTGATCGCGTTGTCGCTGGCGAAGTACTCCGGCGCGTTCACCGGCGGTGTCTCGGTGACGCTGCGGGCGGACACCACGGGTCTGCAGCTGGACGAGCACTCGGATGTCAAGGTCCGCGGCTTGATCGTCGGCGAGGTGGCCGACGTGGGCTCCACGGGCGACGGCGCCGTGGTGCACCTGCGGCTGCGGCCGGACACGGTGCGGCTGATCCCGGACAACGTCAGCGCTCGGCTGCTGCCCAAGACGCTGTTCGGGGAGAAGTACGTGTCGCTCATCCTGCCCGTGCGGCCCGCCGCGCGCTCGCTCTCCGACGGCGACGTGATCGGCCAGGACCGCAGCCAGACGGCCCGCGAGCTGGAATCCGCCCTGGACGATCTGCTGCCGCTGCTGCAGGCCGTCCCGCCGCAGAAGCTGGCAGGCACCCTCGGCGCGATCTCCACCGCCCTGGCTGGTCGCGGGAACCAGCTCGGCGACACCCTGGTGCGCCAGCAGCAACTGATCAGCGGGCTGAACACCGCGCTGCCACAGCTACAGGAGGACATCACCCGGATCGCGGACCTGTCCGACACCTACTCCCGGGCCGCCCCCGACCTGGCCCCCGCGCTGGCCGATCTCACCGTGCCCAGCGCCACCGTGGTCGAGCAACGGCAGAACCTGGCCCGCCTGTTCGACTCGGTGCGCCGGGCCTCCGGTGATCTGCGGGGTTTCCTGCAGACCAACCGCGCGAACCTCATCGAGCTGTCCGCTGACAGCAGGCCCACCCTGCAGACGCTGGCTCGATACGCCCCGGAGTACCCCTGTCTGCTGCACCAGCTCGTCGAGCTGGTGCCCAAGGTCAACCAGGCGATGGGAGTCGGCACCAGCCAGCCGGGACTGCATGTGGTGCTGGGGGTCACCAACAGCCGGGGGAAGTACCTGCCGGGGGTCGATGAGCCGCGCTACCAGGAGGACCGTGGCCCCCGCTGCTATCCGATCCGGACCGGACAGAGGTTCCCGCAGGACCCACCGGACGGGCCGCTGCGGGACGGCTCGACGCCACCGTCCCCGGGCGGCGACTCCGGCCTGCCGAACTCCCCTGCCGAGCAGCGGTTCATCGCCGCGCTGCTGGCCGAGGCGAACGGTGAGCCACCGTCCCAGGTCCCGCGCTGGAGCAGTTTCCTGGTGGGGCCGCTGCTGCGCGGCACGCAGGTGAGCGTGCGATGAAGGGCGTGCTCGCACCACTGACCAAGCTCGTGGCGTTCACCCTGGTCACGGCGCTGGCCACCGGCGTACTCGCGATGACGATCGCCAACACCACCTTCGGCAGCAGGTCCGGCTACCTCGCGCAGTTCAGCGACGTCGGCGGCCTGCTGGTAGGCGATGACGTGCGCATCGCGGGCGTGCGGGTGGGATCGGTGACGTCGGTCGAGCTCGTCGACCGGCGCATCGCGCAGGTGGGCTTCACCGTGGACCAGGGCGTGCGACTGCCCGCGTCGGTGACCGCGGCCGTGCTGTACCGAAACCTGATCGGGCAGCGCTACCTCTCCCTGGAGCGGGGACCTGGCCCGCCGGGCAAGTACCTGGAGCCGGGCGGGCTGATCCCGATGCAGCGCACCACCCCGCCGCTGAACCTCACCGTGCTGTTCAACGGCTTCAAGCCGCTGCTGGTGGGCCTGGACCCGGAGCAGATCAACCGGCTGTCCTTCGAGATCGTGCAGGTGCTGCAGGGCCAGGGCGGCACCGTGGCGAGCCTGCTGGCCAGCACCTCCTCGCTGACCAACTCGATCGCGGACCGGGACCGGGTGATCGCCGAGGTGATCACCAACCTGAACGCCGTACTGGACACCGTCGACGCTCGCGACCAGCAGCTGTCCGGGCTGATCATTCAGCTGCAGCGGCTGGTGTCCGGCCTGGCCGCGGACCGGGTGCCGATCGGGCACGCGATCACCTCGCTCGGCCGGCTCGCCGACACCACCGCGGGCCTGGTGGGCCAGGCCCGGCCCGCGACGCGTGACGACATCGCCGCGCTGGGTCAGCTGTCCACCAATCTGGCCGACAGCTCCCAGGTCATCGACCGGGTGCTGCGCAATGCGCCGGAGAAGCTCGACACGCTGAGCCGGGCGGCCAGCTACGGCTCATGGTTCAACTTCTACCTCTGCGGCATGGCGGGCACCGTCACGGCCCCGGGGGCCGGCGCCCCTGTGGTGGTACCGCTGGCCTCGCCGCCACCGGCCGCGAGGTGTTCGCCGTGAGGTCCTTCCGGGAGCGCAACCCGATTCCGATCGGGATCATCGGGCTGCTCGTCATCGCCCTGGTGACCACGGCCGCGTACAACTCGGACCGCCTGCCGTTCATCGGCGGCACGACCTACACCGCGGAGTTCAGCGAGGCGGCCGGCCTGCAGGCAGGAGACCCGGTTTATATCGCGGGGGTGGGGGTCGGGCGGGTCACCGCGGTCACCCTGGCGGGCGATCGCGTGCGAGTGTCGATGCGCATCAAGGATGCCTGGATCGGCGACCAGACCAACGCCGCCATCGAGATCAAGAGCTTGCTCGGCGCGAAGTCGGTGAGCCTGGACCCGCGCGGGCAGCGCGCGTTGGACCCCACCGTCCCCATCCCGCTGCAGCGCACCGCCGCCCCCTACGACGTCGTCAAGGCGCTGGGCGGGCTCACCGGCACGGTCCAGCAGATCGACACCGCCCGCCTGGAGCAGAGCCTGCGGACGCTGGCGGACGCCTTCCGGGGCACGCCGGAGGAGGTCCGCGGCACCCTCGACGGGTTGTCCCGGCTGTCCCGCACGATCGCCGGTCGTGACCAGCAGATCCAGCATCTGCTGGCCGGCACCCACAATGTGTCGAGGGTGCTGGCCGGTCGCGACGCCGAGTTCGAACGGCTGCTCGCCGACGGCAACCTGCTGCTGGCCGAGGTCCGGCGCCGCAAGCAGGCGATCAGCGCGTTGCTGACCAGCATCCAGACGCTGTCGGTCCAGCTGCGCGGTCTGGTGGCCGAGAACAGCGGGCAGCTTCGTCCGGCCCTGGAACAGCTCGACCGGGTGGCCGCGGTGCTGCAGCGCAACCAGGACAACCTGAACCGTTCGCTGCAGCTGGCGCCGGTGTTCCTGCGGCTGTTCACCAATGCGGTCGGCAATGGGCGCTGGTTCGACAGCTACGCCTGCGGACTGTTACCACCCCCGACCGCGCTGGGTCCGCTGGCCATCAACGAGGGGGGGTGCTGACCATGACGCTGCCCGAGGCCGGGTCCGGGCGGGCCGGTGGCCGGGTGCGCCGGGTACATCGAGTACAGCCGGTGCGCCGGGTGATCGCGCTCGGCTGCGTGGCCGGCCTGCTCGGTGTGCTCACCGCGGCCGGCGTGTGGTGGCTGACCCGCAGCCAGGTTCGCCACATCTCCGGTTACTTCAGTTCCGCGGTGGCGGTGTTCCCGGACAACCGGGTCCAGGTTCTCGGTGTGCCGGTGGGCCGGATCATCTCGGTGCAGCCGCAGGGCCCGGTCGTGAAGGTCGAGATGCAGATCGACGACTCGGTGCGGGTGCCCGCGGACGCCTCCGCGGTGGTGGTGTCGCCCAGCCTGGTCACCGGCCGCGACATCCAGCTGACCCCGGCCTACACCGGGGGCCCCACCATGGCGGACGGGGCGGTGATCCCGCTGCGACGCACCGCGGTCCCGCTCGGCGTGGACGACCTGGTCCGCGCCGCCGACCAACTCGTGACCATGCTCGGCCCCCACGGCGTCAACCAGAAGGGAGCCCTTTCCGACCTGCTCGACGTCGGGGCGAGCAACCTCGCGGGCAACGGCCAGGCGCTGCACGACACGATCGGCAATCTGGCGCAGCTGTCCGGCACGCTGGCCGGGTCGCGGCAAGACCTGTTCGGCACCGTCACGCAGCTGCAGTCCTTCGTCTCCACCCTGGCCGCCGGCGACGCGCAGGTCCGCCGGTTCAACACCCAGCTCGCCGAGGTGGCGAACACCCTGGCCGATGAGAGGGGAGATCTCGGGGCCGCGCTGAACCAGTTGTCCGGCACGCTCGGCGAGGTGGCCGCCTTCGTGCGGGACAACCGGGCGGTACTGAAGTCGAACCTGGATCGGCTCACCCAGGTGACCGCGGTACTGGTGGCGCAGCGCTCTGCGCTGGCGGAGATCTTCGACGTCGCGCCCACCGGCTTGAGCAACGTCGCCAACGCCTACGACGCCGAGTCCGGCACGCTGGACACCCGCGCGAACCTGGAGGAGCTGCGGGCCCCGCCGATCCTGCTGGTGTGTGAGCTGCTACGCAGGAGCACTCCCCGGAACATGCCGCCGAGCTTGGCGCAGACCTGCAAACAGCTGGAGCCCCAGCTCACCGGCGCGGTGCCGCTACCCTCGGCCACCGACGTGATCAGTGCGCTGGAGGCCGGGCAGCCGCCGCCGCTGCCGCTGCTCGCGGTGCCCACCGTGCCGGGGCGGCGATGATGGGCCGGGCCTGCGCGGCAGCGGTGGGCCTGCTGCTCACCGGGGCACTGGTGGCAGGCTGCGGAGTGCTCCACGGTGGGCTGCAAGGTGTGCCGTTGCCCGGCGGCGCCGATACCGGCGACGACCCCTACCAGGTCACCGCCGAGTTCTCCGACGTGCTGGACCTGGTGCCGCAGTCCCTGGTGAAGGTCAACGACGTGTCGGTCGGCACGGTCCGCGATATCAGGCTGACGCCGGGCACCTGGCACGCGGTGGCCACCCTGGAGCTGCCCCGCAGTGTCGTGCTGCCCGCCAACACGGTCGCCAGGGTGCGCAGCACCAGCCTGCTCGGCGAGAAGTTCGTCGACCTCGCGGTGCCCACCGGGCAGCCGCCGCGCGGCAGGCTGGTCGACGGCGACCGGATCCCGCTGCAGCGCACCAGCCGGGCCACCGACGTGGAGGAGGTACTGGGGGCGCTGTCACTGCTGCTGTCCGGTGGCGGGGTGGACCAGATCCGCACCATCGCGACCGAGCTGAACTCGGCGCTGGCCGGGAGAGAACCGCAGATCCGGGCCCTGCTCGCGGACCTGAACCGGTTGGTGTCCGGCCTGGACGCGCATCGCGGCGAGATCAACCGGGCGCTGGACGGGCTGAACCGGCTCGCCGCCACGCTGGCCGCTCAGCGTGGGCAGATCGCCACCGCGCTGGACGGGCTGCCGCCGGGGCTGGCCGTGCTCGCCGACCAGCGCACCCAGCTCACCGGCATGCTGCAGGCCCTGGACCGGCTGTCCGCGACTGCCACCGACACGATCAACCGCAGCCGTGACGACGTGCTCGCCGACCTGCGACTGCTGCGCCCCACGCTGCAGCAGCTGGCCGCCGCGGGGACAGACCTCCCCGGTGCCCTGCAGATCATCGCCACCTACCCGTTCCCCGACGCCGCCGTCCAGGAGGGGGTCAAGGGGGACTACGCCAACCTCTACGTCCGCGCTGATCTGAACCTGGCCACCGTGCTGCAGGGAGGCCCTCCGTGATCAGCCGAAGAGTCCGCTGGCAGCTGCTGGCATTCGGGCTCGTCACCCTGCTCGGAGTCAGCTATGTCGGAGTGCACTACCTCGGCGCAGGTGCGTTGCTCGGCCCCGGCCGCTACTCGATCACCTTGCAGCTCACCGAGTCCGGCGGCATCTTCACCGGCGCGGACGTCACCTATCGCGGCGTCAGCGTCGGCCGGGTCGGGCCGCTGCGGCTGACCCACGACGGCGTCGAGGCACGCCTGGACATCCGGGGCGACGCCCCGTCCATCCCGGCTGACCTGCATGCCGAGGTGAGTGATCTGTCGGTCATCGGGGAGCAGTTCGTGGACCTCGAGCCGGTACGGGCGGACGGGCCGATGCTCACGGACGGGGCGGTGATCCCATCGTCCCGGGTCAGCACCCCGGTTCCGGTCGAGAACCTCGTGCTGAACCTGGACACCTTCGCGCGTTCGGTGCCGCTGGACTCGCTGCGGATCGTGGTGGACGAGCTGGGCACCGGGTTGGGCGGGACCGGGCCGCAGCTGCAGACCCTGCTCGACACCACCGACGCCTTCACCCGCGACGCCGTGGCGACCCTGCCGCAGACCGTGGCGCTGATCCGGGACGGGCGGACGGTGCTGCAGACGCAGAACGAGCAGTCTGGCGCGATCACCTCGTTCAGCCGGGATCTCGCGCTGCTGGCGGCGCAGCTGCGCTCCTCCGACCCGGACATCCGGCGGTTGCTCGTGACGGCGCCCGAGTTCTCGACGCAGGTCAGCGGGCTGGTCGGGGAGAGCGGCAACCAGCTCGGCGCACTGGCCGCGGACCTGCTCACGGTGTCGCAGGTGGCGCTGCCCCGCCAGGACGGGCTGCGTCAGGTGCTGGCCACCTATCCGCTGGTCACCGCGCAGGCGAACTCGTCGATCCTGCCGGGCGACGGGTTCGTGCACCTGGGGCTGGTGCTCAATGAATTCGACCCGTTCACCTGCGTGCACGGCTACGAGGGCACGCCCAAGCGGTCCGGTACCGACGTCGCGCCGGTACCGGTGAACTCCGCTGCCCATTGCGCCGAGCCGCCGGGCAGCCCTACCGACGTCCGAGGTGCCCAGAACGCCCCGCGACCCGGGCTTGCGGTGGCGCGGGCGGCCGGCGGGCCCGGGCAGCCTCCCGCACCGCTACCGGCGCCTCCCCCGCGGCTGACCAGCCTGGCCTCGATCCTGCAAGGCTGACTCAGACCGAGGTGTCTTGCGCGCAGGGGTGATGCAGGGGCACCGGTTGTCACCGACCGTCACGTATCTACCCTGAACGACCATGACCAGCACCGGTTTCCGGCTCCCGTCATGGAGTGGCGGGCCGATGCAGGTGGCCACGCTCGCGGTCGCGGTGCTCGCCGTGATCGCCTGCCTTGTCGCGGGTTGGTTCGGGCTCTCCTGGTTCCGGGCCGCGCATGACCCGTCCATCGCACTGAGCATGGTGCGCGACGCCGCGCTGCAGGACGCCCAGCAGGATGCGATCAACCTCAACACTCTGGACCACCGGCGGGTGCAGGCTGGGCTCCAGCTGTGGGAGCAGTCGGCCACCGGTGCCGCTCTCGAGGAGTTCCAGAAGAACCGGGCCGCCTACGTGCAAACCGTGACCGACTCGAAGACGACGTCGACCGCCAGGGTGGGCGACGCCGCGGTCGCGGATCTCGACGACCAGGCAGGTACCGCGCGGGTGCTGGTCGGGGTGGACGTCACTTACACCCCCGAGCAGCGGGCGCCATCGTGCGTGCGGCAGCGTCTCCAGCTGGATATGAAGCGAACCCCGGATGGCTGGAAGGTCGAACATCTCGCCCCGGTGGGCAAGCTCGAACCCGTGCCGGGGGCGTGCCCCGCGGCCGGGTCCGACCCGCCACCACCGAACTGAGGAAGGGATCGCTGCACGTGCCACCACACCGCCGCAGGCCGGTCACCCGCAGGCCGCGGGTCGCTGGACGGCGTCCCGGCGACCCGGCCGGTCGTCCGGCGGGCGAATCGGAGCAGAGGCTCGGCGGCGGGCCCGCGGCCGGTGTGCCGACCGAGCCGGACGTACAGGCATCGCGGTGGTCCGGGGTCGCCACGCTGGTCGCCCTGGTGGCCGTCGTAGTGATCGCGGTGGGCCTCGCCGCATGGTTCCGCGGCGAGGCGAACCAGCTGTCCGGGTCAGCGGCGGCGAGCAATACCGCACTCGTCGACGTCGGCGCCACCGCCCAGGTCTCCGGTCAGGTGCGGGACGCGGTACAGCGCATCTACTCCTACGACTTCGCCCGGCTGGACGACAACGAGCGGGCCGACCGGGCGGTCATCGCCGGCTCGTTCGCCCAGGAGTTCCAACAGCAGTTCGCCCTGGTTCGCCGGCTCGCTCCCGCGCAGCAGGCTGTGGTGGTGGCCACGGTCCTCGATGTGGGCGTGAAGGAGCTCGACGGCGACCGGGCCCTGCTGGTGGTGTTCATCGACCAACAGGCCGGCCGGGGAATTCGGACCCCGCAACTGTCCGTGGCGGGTAGGCTTTCGGTGACCGCGCAGCGGGTCGACGGCAACTGGAAGATCGCCGACGTACAGCCGTTCTGATATCTCGGGGCTACTGGAGATCTGGGTATGTGCGCTGGGCGGTGATCGCCGAGTACCGATCGGCTGCACCGATCGGTGTCAGGCCGCTGATCGTGCACATCCGACCACTGATCGACCATCACACTCTTGACGGACGCCGTCCGGCAGGTCACCCTAGGGGCACACTTGCGCCGGTGGGTAAACCGGTGTTGGACAGTCGCCGTCTTATCGGCTAGACTGCTTCTTTGCGCTGCCCTCTCTCCGTACGCCCTGTGCTCAGGGCCAACAGGGCTGCGCAAACGACAACAGCATCCAAGCTAACAGCACCAACACAGCGCCGGGGTGGCGTGGTCGAGGGGATCACACTTCTCCCTGCGCTCGGCAGCGCTAGTGTTCGGAAGGACGCATCTTGGCAGTCTCCCGCGCGACCAAGACCTCTGCTGCGAACAACTCCACACCCCGCCTCCCGGGAGCTCCCAGCCGGCCCTCGTTCGCGAAGATCCGCGAGCCGCTTGAGGTGCCCGATCTCCTGGACCTGCAGCTCCAATCATTCGAGTGGCTGGTTGGAGCGGACGAGTGGTTCCAGCGCCGCATCGACGTCGGCGATGAAAATCCGATGGGCGGTCTCGCCGAGGTGCTCGAGGAGATCTCTCCGATCGAGGACTTTTCCGGCTCGATGTCCCTCTCCTTCTCCGACCCTCGCTTCGACGAGGTCAAGGCCTCTGTGGAGGAGTGCAAGGACAAGGATATGACCTATGCGGCCCCGCTGTTCGTCACGGCGGAGTTCACCAATAACAACACCGGTGAGATCAAGTCACAGACGGTGTTCATGGGTGACTTCCCGATGATGACGAACAAGGGCACGTTCATCATCAATGGAACCGAACGGGTCGTGGTCTCCCAGCTCGTGCGCTCCCCTGGAGTGTACTTCGACCACGCGGTGGACAAGGCCACCGACAAGGACGTCTACAGCGTCAAGATCATTCCCAGTCGCGGCGCGTGGCTGGAGTTCGACGTGGACAAGCGCGACACCGTGGGGGTGCGGATCGACCGCAAGCGCCGCCAGCCGGTGACGGTGCTGCTCAAGGCACTCGGCTGGACGACCGAGCGGATCGCCGAACGTTTCACGCATTCCGAGACGCTGCTCGCCACCCTGGAGAAGGATCACACCGGCGGCCCCGACGAGGCGCTGCTGGACATCTACCGCAAGCTGCGCCCGGGTGAACCGCCCACCAAGGAGAGTGCCCAGGCGCTGCTGGAGAACCTCTTCTTCAAGGTCAAGCGCTACGACCTGGCCAAGGTCGGCCGCTACAAGGTCAACAAGAAGCTGGGCCTGCACCTGCCGCACCGCAACGGGGTGCTCACCGAGGACGACATCGTCACCACCATCGACTACCTGGTCCGGCTGCACGCGGGCGAGGAGATGATGTCCGCTCCCGGTGGCGTCGAGGTGCCGGTGGAGACCGACGACATCGACCACTTCGGCAACCGCAGGCTGCGCACTGTGGGCGAGCTGATCCAGAACCAGATCAGGGTCGGCCTGTCCCGCATGGAGCGGGTGGTACGTGAGCGGATGACGACCCAGGACGTCGAGGCGATCACGCCACAGACCCTGATCAACATCCGCCCGGTGGTGGCGGCGATCAAGGAGTTCTTCGGCACGTCCCAGCTGTCGCAGTTCATGGACCAGACCAACCCGCTGGCCGGGCTGACCCACAAGCGGCGGCTGTCCGCGCTGGGGCCGGGTGGTCTGTCCCGGGAACGGGCCGGGTTCGAGGTCCGTGACGTGCACTCCTCGCACTACGGCCGGATGTGCCCGATCGAGACCCCGGAGGGTCCCAACATCGGGCTCATCGGGTCGTTGTCGTCCTACGCCCGGGTCAATCCATTCGGTTTCATCGAGACGCCCTACCGCAAGGTCGTCGGGGGGCACGTCACCGAGCAGATCGACTACCTGACCGCCGACGAGGAGGACCGTCACGTCATCGCGCAGGCCAACGCGGTGCTGCGAGAGGACGGCTACTTCGCCGAGGAGCGGGTACTGGTCCGCCGCAAGGGTGGCGAGGTCGACTACATCGACCCGCATGGCGTGGACTACATGGACGTGTCGCCGCGGCAGATGGTCTCGGTGGCCACCGCGATGATCCCGTTCGTCGAGCACGACGACGCCAACCGCGCGCTGATGGGTGCCAACATGCAACGCCAGGCGGTGCCGCTGTTGCGCAGTGAGTCACCCCTGGTCGGCACCGGCATGGAACTGCGGGCCGCGGTCGATGCCGGCGACGTGGTGGTGGCCGACAAGGCGGGCGTGGTCGAGGAGCTGTGCGCCGACTACGTCACCGTCATGGCCGACGACGGCAGCAGGCAGACCTACCGGATGCACAAGTTCCACCGGTCCAACCAGGGTACCTGTACCAACCAGCGGCCGATCGTGGCCGAGGGTGACCGGGTCGAGGTGGGCCAGGTCGTCGCCGACGGACCGTGCACCGACACCGGTGAGATGGCCCTGGGTAAGAACATGCTCGTGGCGATCATGCCGTGGGAGGGGCACAACTACGAGGACGCGATCATCCTGAGCCAGCGCCTGGTACAGGACGATGTGCTCACCTCGATCCACATCGAGGAGCACGAGATCGACGCCCGGGACACCAAGCTCGGTGCCGAGGAGATCACCCGGGACATCCCCAACGTCTCCGAAGAGGTTCTCGCGGATCTCGACGAGCGCGGCATCATCCGGATCGGCGCGGAGGTCCAAGCCGGGGACATCCTGGTCGGCAAGGTGACGCCGAAGGGCGAGACCGAGCTGACGCCGGAGGAACGGCTGCTGCGCGCCATCTTCGGGGAGAAGGCCCGCGAGGTCCGGGACACCAGCCTCAAGGTGCCGCACGGCGAAACCGGCAAGGTCATCGGTATCCGGGTGTTCTCCCGCGAGGACGACGACGAGCTGCCGCCCGGCGTCAACGAGCTGGTCCGGGTCTACGTGGCGCAGAAGCGCAAGATCCAGGACGGCGACAAGCTCGCGGGACGGCACGGCAACAAGGGCGTCATCGGCAAGATCCTCCCCGTCGAGGACATGCCGTTCCTGCCCGATGGCACGCCGGTGGACATCATCCTCAACACCCACGGTGTGCCGCGCCGGATGAACATCGGGCAAATCCTGGAGACCCACCTGGGCTGGATCGCCCAGAGCGGGTGGCAGGTCGAAGGCGATCCGGAGTGGGCGGCCCGGCTTCCCGAGGAGCTGCACCAGGCCGATCCCGGCACCGTGGTCGCTACGCCGGTGTTCGACGGCGCCCGGGAGGAGGAGATCACCGGGTTGCTCGGTTCGACCCGGCCCAACCGGGACGGCGAGCAGATGGTCGGGCCCAACGGCAAGGCGCAGCTGTTCGACGGCCGCACCGGCGAGGCGTATCCGTACCCGATCGCGGTCGGCTACATGTACATCATCAAGTTGCTGCACCTGGTCGACGACAAGATCCACGCCCGTTCGACCGGGCCCTACTCGATGATCACTCAGCAGCCGCTGGGCGGGAAGGCGCAGTTCGGTGGTCAGCGCTTCGGTGAGATGGAGTGCTGGGCGATGCAGGCCTACGGGGCGGCCTACACCCTGCAGGAACTGCTGACGATCAAGTCCGACGACGTGCTCGGCCGGGTGAAGGTCTACGAGGCCATCGTCAAGGGCGAGAACATCCCCGAGCCGGGGATCCCCGAGTCATTCAAGGTGCTGCTCAAGGAGCTGCAGTCGCTGTGCCTCAATGTCGAGGTGCTCTCCAGCGACGGTGCAGCGATCGAGATGCGGGACTCCGACGACGAGGACCTGGAACGGGCTGCTGCCAATCTCGGTATCAACCTGTCTCGAAACGAGTCTCCTTCTGTCGACGACGTCGTGCAGTAACGGCTTCTCCAGTCCGCGTCAGGCGCGGGGGTGGTCCTCCCGCCCATCCCCGCGTCAGGCGCACCGGACAGCAACACCCCGCCACCACCCGGCACTGAGAGTCGACAATCACCGGTTCTCATTGACACAGGGACTTCATCAACACAGGGGAGAAGGAACGAGACGTGCTCGACGTCAACTTCTTCGACGAGCTCCGTATCGGCCTCGCGACCGCCGAAGACATCCGCCAGTGGTCATTCGGTGAGGTCAAGAAGCCGGAGACCATCAACTACCGCACGCTCAAGCCGGAGAAGGACGGACTCTTCTGCGAGAAGATATTCGGTCCCACCCGTGACTGGGAGTGCTACTGCGGCAAGTACAAGCGTGTCCGCTTCAAGGGCATCATCTGTGAGCGCTGCGGCGTGGAGGTCACCCGTGCCAAGGTGCGGCGTGAGCGGATGGGTCATATCGAGCTTGCCGCACCGGTCACCCACATCTGGTATTTCAAGGGTGTCCCGAGTCGGCTGGGCTACTTGCTCGACCTGGCTCCCAAGGACCTAGAGAAGATCATCTACTTTGCCGCCTATGTCATCACCGCGGTGAACAAGGACGAGCGGCACAATGACCTCTCCACGTTGGAGAGCGAGATCCGGGTCGAGCACAAGCGGGTCGAGGACCGCCGCGACGCCGAGCTGGAGGCCCGTGCCCAGAAGCTCGAGGCCGACCTCGCCGAGCTGGAGTCGGAGGGTGCCAAGAGCGACGTGCGGCGCAAGGTCAAGGAGGGCGGCGAGCGCGAGATGCGCCAGCTGCGTGACCGCGCTCAGCGTGAGCTCGATCGGCTCGACGAGATCTGGGAGACCTTCACCAAGCTGGAGGTCGGTCAGCTCATCATCGACGAGCTGCTCTACCGCGAACTCTACGACCGCTATGGCGAGTATTTCATCGGTGCCATGGGTGCCGAGGCGATCCAGAAGCTACTGGAGAACTTCGACATCGACGCCGAAGCCGACAATCTGCGCGAGACCATCCGCAGCGGCAAGGGCCAGAAGAAGCTGCGCGCGCTCAAGCGGCTCAAGGTCGTCGCGGCGTTCCAGGCCACCCGTAACAACCCGATGGGCATGGTCCTGGACTGTGTGCCGGTGATCCCGCCGGATCTGCGCCCGATGGTGCAGCTCGACGGTGGCCGGTTCGCCACCTCGGACCTCAACGACCTCTATCGCCGGGTGATCAACCGGAATAACCGGCTCAAGCGACTGATCGACCTCGGCGCACCCGAGATCATCGTCAACAATGAGAAGCGGATGCTGCAGGAGGCCGTCGACGCGTTGTTCGACAACGGCCGCCGTGGTCGTCCGGTGACCGGTCCGGGTAACCGCCCGCTGAAGTCGCTGTCCGATCTGCTCAAGGGCAAGCAGGGCCGGTTCCGGCAGAACCTGCTCGGCAAGCGTGTCGACTACTCCGGCCGTTCGGTCATCGTGGTCGGCCCGCAGCTCAAGCTGCACCAGTGCGGCCTGCCCAAGCAGATGGCGCTGGAGCTGTTCAAGCCGTTCGTGATGAAGCGCCTGGTGGACCTCAACCATGCGCAGAACATCAAGTCGGCCAAGCGCATGGTGGAGCGGCAGCGCCCGCAGGTATGGGACGTGCTCGAGGAGGTCATCACCGAGCATCCGGTGCTGCTCAACCGGGCACCGACACTGCACCGGCTGGGTATCCAGGCCTTCGAGCCGCAGTTGGTGGAAGGCAAGGCCATCCAGCTGCACCCGCTGGTCTGTGAGGCGTTCAACGCCGACTTCGACGGTGACCAGATGGCGGTGCACCTGCCGCTGTCGGCCGAGGCGCAGGCCGAGGCCCGCATCCTGATGCTGTCGTCGAACAACATCTTGTCCCCTGCTTCGGGTCGCCCGCTGGCGATGCCGCGGCTGGACATGGTGACCGGGCTGTTCCACCTGACCAAGCTCCGGGAGGGCGATGAGGGCGAGGGCCACTCGTTCTCCTCGCCTGCCGAGGCGCTGATGGCGCTGGACCGTGGCACGGTGAGTCTGCAGGCCAAGATCCGGATCCGGCTGAAGAACGTGGTGCCGCCGGTCGCCGAGCAGGCTCAGCTCCGGGAGACCCAGGACTGGGCGCCGGGTCAGCCGTGGATCGCGAAGACCACCGTCGGCCGGGTGCTGTTCAACGACCTGCTGCCGGAGGACTACCCGTTCGTCAACGACGTGCTGCCCAAGAAGCGCCAGGCCGCGATCGTCAATGACCTCGCCGAACGCTATCCGATGGTCACCGTCGCTCAGACGCTGGACAAGCTCAAGGACGCCGGTTTCCACTGGGCGACCCGGTCCGGGGTCACCCTGGCCAGCGCCGACGTGGTGGTGCCCGCCGCGAAGCAGGAGATTCTCGACAAGTACGAGGCCAAGGCCGACCAGGTGGAGAAGCGCTACCAGCGTGGTGTGCTCTCGCACGACGAGCGCAATGCCGAGCTGGTGAAGATCTGGTCGCAGGCCACCGACGAGGTCGCCAAGGCGATGGAGGCCAACTTCCCCGAGGACAATCCGGTCTTCACGATCGTGTCCTCGGGAGCGGCCGGGAACATGACTCAGGTCCGGTCCCTGGCCGGGATGCGTGGCCTGGTCTCCAACCCCAAGGGCGAGTACATCCCGCGCCCGATCAAGGCCAACTTCCGCGAGGGCCTGTCCGTGCTGGAGTACTTCATCGCCACGCACGGCGCCCGGAAGGGCCTGGCTGACACCGCGCTGCGGACCGCCGACTCCGGGTACCTCACCCGGCGCCTGGTGGACGTCTCGCAGGACGTCATCGTGCGGGAGCACGACTGCGGCACCGAGCGCGGCATCCAGATGCCGGTGGTCGAGGCCGGACCGGACGCCACGCCGGTGCGGCACCGGTACGTGGGGACCAGCCTGATCTCGCGGCGCACCGCGGAGGATGTGCTGGACAAGTCCGGCTCTGCGGTCCTGCCGCGGAGTGCCGACCTGGGCGAGAGTGCGATCGAGGCGCTCTTGTCGGCAGGCGTGGAGCGGGTCAAGGTCCGCTCGGTGCTCACCTGCGAGGCCGCCAGCGGAGTGTGCTCGGTGTGCTACGGGCGCTCGATGGCCACGGGCAAGCTCGTCGACGTGGGTGAGGCGGTCGGCATCGTGGCCGCGCAGTCCATCGGTGAACCGGGTACCCAGCTGACCATGCGCACCTTCCACCAGGGCGGTGTGGCAGGCGACGACATCACGACCGGTCTGCCCCGGGTGCAGGAGCTGTTCGAGGCACGGGTGCCCAAGGGCATGGCGCCGATCGCGGATGCCGACGGCACGGTGCGCATCGAGGATGGCGAGAAGTTCTGGAAGATCACCATCATCCCGGACGACGGTAGTGAGGAGATCGTCTACGACAAGCTGTCCAAGCGGCAGCGGCTTGCAGTGATCACCGTCGAGGGCACCGAGCGTTCGCTGCAGGACAGTGACCGCGTCACTGTCGGGCAGAAGCTGATCGAGGGCGTGGTGGACCCGCATGAGGTGTTGCGCGTGATGGGCCCCAGGGAGGTGCAGTTGCACCTGGTCCGCGAGGTCCAGCAGGTGTACCGCTCACAGGGCGTGGACATCCACGACAAGCACATCGAGGTCATCGTCCGGCAGATGCTACGCCGGGTGACGATCATCGACTCGGGATCCACCGAGTTCCTGCCCGGTGCACTGGCCGAGCGCAGCGATTTCGAGTCGGAGAACCGCCGGGTGGTCGCCGAGGGCGGCGAGCCGGCCTCGGGTCGGCCGGTGCTGATGGGGATCACCAAGGCGTCGCTGGCGACGGAGTCGTGGCTGTCCGCGGCCTCCTTCCAGGAGACGACCAAGATCCTTACCGACGCGGCGATCCAGGGTAAGAGCGACAGGCTCGTCGGGCTCAAGGAGAACGTGATCATCGGCAAGCTGATCCCGGCAGGCACCGGGATCAACCGGTACCGCAACATCGAGGTGCAGCCGACCGAGGAGGCACGGGCCGCGGCGTACGCGATCCCGTCCTACGACGACGGCTACTACTCGCCCGACGTGTTCGGCACCGGCACCGGAGCGGCCGTCCCACTGGACGACTATGACTTCGGTCGTGATTTCCGGTAGACCACCCGTGAGTGGCGATGCGAGTCATAGCTCGCATCGCCACTCACGAGTACTCACGGGATGCTGACCAGAACCTGCCCGTTCTGTTCGGCCGCTGCATAGACGCTGGTCTGCCGGTCGGCCATCTGCAGCGCCGTGCTGCGTGGCATGACCCGCTCGGTGTCCCAGGCGGACATCAACGGTGCCATCTTGGCGAGCATCTCCTGGCGCAGGGCGGTGAACGTCAGGGCTGGATCGGCGTCGACCCGGCCGAGCAGCAGCCACCACGCCCACGCCACCGCGCCCGCGTTGGCCACGAAGTCCGGAATCACCGGGATCCCCCTGGCAGCGAGCATCGCTTCGGCCTCTGGGGTGGTGGCGGCGTTCGCGGCCTCCACGACCAGACAGGCTCGCACGTCAGCTGCGTTGTCCGGGGTGATCGCGTAGGACACCGCGGCGGGCACCAGGAGATCGACGTCGATACCGAACACCGCGTCGCGGGGCATCCGCTGCACGTGGACCGGAACCTGCCTGCGGTCGATCTCGCCGAACTTGTCGCGGGCATCGAGCAAGGCAGGCACGTCGAGCCCGTCGGGGTGGTAGAGCGCACCGGCGGCATCAGCCACGGCGACCACTTTGAGCCCCGCTTCGTGCAGGTACCAGGCGGCGCCGCCGCCCATGGTGCCGACTCCCTGGATGGCCACCGTCGTCTCGCCGGGCACCCAGGACCTGGCGTGCGCGACACCCAGACAACTCTGGGCCACACCGTAGCCGCCGACCACGTCGCCCAGCCGGTAGCCGCCGGGCACGGGGGAGAACAGACCTGCTTTGACCCGGGTCAGCGTCGCCGCCGGATCCGCGGAGCGCCGGATCGCCGCGTGGTAGGACTGGCCCATCCCGAGCTCACCGAAGACGTCGTCGATCAGGTGCTGGGGCACGCCGAGGTCCTCTGCGGTCACCCAGTGCGCGTCCAGCCATGGCCGCATCGCCTGCACGAAGCGGCGTAACATGCCGCGTGCCTCGGGGTCCTTCGGGCTGCAGTCGATGCCGCCCTTCGCGCCGCCCACCGGCAGGTCGAACACCGCTGCCTTGAGAGCCATGCCGCGGGCGAGGTCCTCGACCTCGGCCAGCGTGCAGCCGGCGCGCATCCGAGTACCCCCGGTGGCCAGGCCCGACACCAGGCTGTGCACCACCAGATAACCTGCTCTCCCGGTCACAGGGTCTGTCCAGGTGATCCGCATCAGCGGAGCACGGTCCCACATTGCCATCAGCCGAACCTCCTCCCATTAGCACCATGAACGAAGACGATGTCCTCAAACAGGACATCGTCATAACCACATTGGGGGTTACGCGCACGAGCACCACGGTGCTCAGCGAGGTGACCTGCAGAATCCTGAGCTCGTCGACACTGACGAGTGGACTTCAGAGATGTCGAAGCCACAGGGAATACATGCGTGCCCAGTAGAGCCAGGCGCGGTGTCCGTCGATAAGAGCCATCGGACACCGTCCTCTCACACTGGCGCGTATGAGCGACGGTAAGTCGCGCAACGAATCCGTGTCAATGGGCTGAGCGCGTGTCGACTCCGGGCTCGGGTGCCGGCCCACACAGCGGTCCTCAGCGGTGGCTGCGCCCATGATCACCAGGGGGCATCCGGCGGTGTCACGTCCCAGTCGGCGAGCACCGCGGCGGTGTCCGCGCCGGGCTCGCGCGGCGCCGTCGGCAGATCGGGAGGGGTGCGGGAGAAGCGCGGGGCGGGAGCCGCCTGAGGCACTCCGCCGACGTCGACCAGGGTGCCGCGAGCGGCGATGTGCGGGTGCGCCGCCACCTCGCCGAAGGACAGCACCGGTGCGACGCAGGCGTCGCTGCCGTCGAACACCGCCCGCCATTCGTCCCGCGTGCGGCTGGCGAACATCTCGGTGAAGCGCTCCCGCAGCACCGGCCAGCCCGCCGGGTCCGACTGGGCGGGCAGCTCCTCTCCGGCCAGCCCGAGCCCCTCCAGCAGCGCGGTGTAGAACTGCGGTTCCAATGCCCCGACAGCGATGAAACGGCCGTCGGCGCAAGCGTAGGTGTCATAGAACGGGGCGCCTGAGTCGAGCAGGTTGGTTCCCCGCTGGTCGCTCCACAACCCGCTGGCGCGCATCGACCAGAACATCTGGGTCAGCACGCTCACCCCGTCCACCATGGCGGCGTCGATGACCTGGCCGGTCCCGGAGCGCTCCCGCTCCCACAGCGCGGCGAGCACTCCGACCACGAGAAACATCGAGCCGCCCGCGAAGTCACCGACCAGGTTCAGCGGCGGCACCGGTTTGCCTCCCGCGGTCCCGATGGCGTGCAGCACACCGGACAGCGCAATGTAGTTGATGTCGTGTCCTGCGCGGGCGGCCAGTGGGCCGTGCTGGCCCCAGCCGGTCATCCGGGCGTACACCAGCCGCGGGTTGCGGGCATGGCAGTCCGCGGGACCGACGCCGAGGCGCTCGGTCACTCCTGGCCGCAAGCCCTCCACCAGGACGTCGGCCCGCTCCATCAGCCGCAGCACGATCTCCCGTCCGGCGGGGTCCTTGAGGTCGGCAGCTACCGAGCGCCTGCCGCGGAGCAGCTGGTCCCTGGCGGGGTTGAGCGGCGATGCGCCGCCGGGGCGCTCCACCCGGACCACATCGGCGCCGAGGTCGGCCAGCAGCATCGCCGCATGGGGACCTGGACCGATCCCCGCCAGCTCGATCACCCGCAGCCCGGCCAGCGGTCCCGGCATCGTGCCCGCACCTCCCCGATCAGTGGCGGCCTGACTGCAGCCGCGCGACCTTGTCGCTCACCGAGCGTCCCAGCGCGCTGATTGGGCGCACCCGACCGACACGCCCAACGGCGCCACCTCGATACGCAGCGAGTCCGCGAACGCCTCCACCCCGGCTTTGCTCGCCCCGTAGGCGGAAAAGCCCGCCGTGGGAAACAGCGCGGCCAGCGAACTGACCACCCACAGGTAGCCGGCCGAGTCGACGAGGTGTGGGAGAGTGGCCGCCGCGGTACGGAAGACGCCGGTCAGGTTGACCTCCACGGTCCTGGCGAACGCGTCGGGATCGATGGTGCGTACCGTGCCGAAGCTGGCGATGCCCGCGCCGGCCACCACGACGTCCAGCCCGCCCAGCGCTGCCACGGCCTTGGCCACCGCGCAGTGCAGCGCAGCCGAATCGGTGACGTCGGCTTCGGCCCAGACATGCCAGGGCCCGAGCTCGGCAGCGAGCGTGGCGAGCAGGCCGGGTTCCAGGCCGACCAGCGCGAGCCGTGCGCCGCGAGCCGCCAGGTCGCGTGCGGTAGCCGCGCCGATGCCGCGGGCGGCGCCGGTGATGAGCACGTTCATACCCGCGAGGTCCATAGCTACTGGAGAGTAGATAAGCCGGAGCGTCAGGTCGAGTCCCGCGGCCGGGGAGCGCTCTCCTCCGCGTGGGTGGGGACGGCGATGAAGGGGGGTGTTTTGACCCTTGGCGAACGCCCCCGCTATCCTAGTGGCTGTGCCCGACTCCGGTCGGGCCGCTCCGCGTGCCTGTTGGCGGCGCACCATCGGTGGGTGGGTTCTCCAGGGTCTTCACCTCCGGGTTTTGCGTCGGTGCCGCCCAGCTCCTCGCCGGACCGTATCCTCCGGCGCAGGGTTGGGCCAGCAGCGACACGCCCGACCTCGGGATACGGAGCGACCGGCCGCGCAGCACCCACTGCCGACCAGCAGTAGGCGGACGCAGGCACCACACAGGCGGACGCACAGACGACAGAGCACTACCGGGAAGACGAAGAAAGCTGGTCCATGCCTACCATCCAGCAGCTGGTCCGTAAGGGCCGCGAGGACAAGGTCGCGAAGACCAAGACTGCGGCGCTCAAGGGGAGTCCGCAGCGGCGCGGGGTGTGTACCCGCGTGTACACGACGACCCCGAAGAAGCCGAACTCGGCGCTGCGCAAGGTCGCCCGTGTCCGGCTCACCAGTCAGGTCGAGGTGACGGCTTACATCCCGGGTGAGGGCCACAACCTCCAGGAACACTCGATCGTGCTGGTGCGCGGTGGCCGGGTGAAGGACCTCCCCGGCGTTCGCTACAAGATCATCCGTGGGTCATTGGACACCCAGGGCGTCAAGGGCCGGAAACAGGCCCGCAGCCGCTACGGTGCGAAGAAGGAGAAGGGCTGATGCCTCGCAAGGGTCCGCCGCCGAAGCGCCCCCTCATCTCCGATCCGGTCTACGGGTCGCCGCTGGTCACTCAGCTGGTCAACAAGGTCCTGGTCGAAGGCAAGCGCTCGGTGGCCGAGAAGATCGTCTACCAGGCGCTGGAGGGCTGCAAGGACAAGACCGGCACCGATCCTGTCGTGACGCTCAAGCGTGCGCTGGACAACGTCAAGCCCGCCATCGAGGTGAAGAGCCGCCGAGTCGGTGGCGCTACCTACCAGGTGCCGGTCGAGGTACGCCCGGTGCGCTCCACGACACTGGCGCTGCGCTGGCTGGTCACGTTCTCTCGCCAGCGTAGGGAGAAGTCGATGGTCGACCGCCTGATGAATGAGTTGTTGGATGCCAGTAACGGCCTCGGGGCGAGCGTGAAGCGTCGCGAGGACACCCACAAGATGGCCGAATCCAACAAGGCCTTCGCCCATTACCGTTGGTGACCAACCACGGTTACCGAAAATCATCGAGCCAACCGCTCGTTTCAGACAGCTAGGGATGAACTCTCGTGGCACGTGATGTGCTGACCGACCTCGCCAAGGTCCGCAATATCGGGATCATGGCGCATATCGACGCGGGCAAGACCACCACCACCGAGCGGGTCCTGTTCTACACCGGGATCAACTACAAGATCGGTGAGGTCCACGACGGCGCAGCCACGATGGACTGGATGGAGGAGGAGCAGAAGCGCGGCATCACCATCTCCTCCGCCGCGACGACGACCTTCTGGAACGATCACCAGATCAACATCCTCGACACTCCCGGCCATGTCGACTTCACCGTCGAGGTGGAGCGGTCACTGCGCGTGCTCGACGGTGCCGTCGCGGTCTTCGACGGCAAAGAGGGCGTCGAACCCCAGTCCGAGACCGTGTGGCGGCAAGCCGACAAGTACGACGTCCCGCGGATCTGCTTCGTCAACAAGATGGACAAGCTGGGTGCGGACTTCTACTTCACCGTGCGCACCATCTCCGAGCGGCTCGGCGCCACCCCGCTGGTCATCCAGTTGCCGATCGGCTCCGAGTCGGACTTCCAGGGTGTTGTCGACCTGGTGCAGATGCGGGCGCTGACGTGGCGCGGCGAAGTCCAGAAGGGGGAGGACTACACCGTCGAGGAGATCCCGGCCAGTATGGCCGAGCTCGTGCACGAGTACCGCGAAAAGCTGCTGGAGGCTGTCGCCGAGACCGACGACGACCTGATGGAGGCCTACCTCGGTGGTACGGAGCTCACCGTCGAGCAGATCAAGGCCGGCATCCGCAAGCTCACCGTGCACAGCCGGGCCTATCCCGTGCTGTGCGGCTCCGCGTTCAAGAACAAGGGCGTGCAGCCGATGCTGGACGGAGTGATCGACTATCTGCCCTCACCACTGGACGTCCCTCCGATGCAGGGGATGCTGCCGGATGGCGTGACGCTCGCGATCCGCAGGCCCTCGACCGACGATCCGTTCTCCGCGCTGGCGTTCAAGATCGCCGCACATCCATTCTTCGGGAAGCTGACCTACGTCCGGGTGTACTCCGGCCGGGTCGCCGCGGGCACCCAGGTGATCAACTCCACCAAGGACCGCAAGGAGCGCATCGGCAAGCTCTTCCAGATGCACTCCAACAAGGAGAATCCGGTCGACGAGGCCAGGGCGGGTCACATCTACGCGATGATCGGCCTGAAGGAGACGACGACGGGTGACACCCTGTCCGACCCACAGGCGCCGATCATCCTGGAGTCGATGACCTTCCCCGAGCCGGTCATCCAGGTCGCCATCGAGCCGAAGACCAAGAGTGACCAGGAGAAGCTGGGTATCGCCATCCAGAAGCTGGCCGAGGAGGACCCCACCTTCCAGGTCAAACTCGACGACGAGACCGGCCAGACGATCATCGCCGGGATGGGTGAGCTGCACCTCGAGGTGCTGGTGAACCGGATGCGCACCGACTACAGGGTCGAGGCCAACATCGGCAAGCCGCAGGTGGCCTACCGTGAGACGGTCCGCAAGACGGTCGAGAAGCTCGAGTACACCCACAAGAAACAGACCGGTGGCTCCGGTCAGTTCGCCCGAGTGATCATCAAGTTGGAGCCGCTGGAGCACACCGACGGCGCGCTCTACGAGTTCGACAACAAGGTCACCGGCGGACGGATCCCCAGGGAGTACATCCCGTCGGTGGATGCCGGGGCGCAGGACGCCATGCAGTACGGCGTACTCGCCGGGTACCCCCTGGTCGGGCTCAAGGTCAGCCTGCTGGACGGCGCCTACCACGAGGTGGACTCCTCCGAGATGGCCTTCAAGATCGCCGGGTCGATGGCACTCAAGGAAGCGGCGCGCAAGGCCGGTCCGGTGTTACTGGAACCGATGATGGCCGTCGAGGTCACCACGCCTGAGGACTACATGGGCGAGGTCATCGGTGACCTGAACGCGCGGCGCGGCCACATCCAGCACATGGAGGAGCGCAGTGGCTCCCGCGCCATCAAGGCGCTGGTGCCACTGTCGGAAATGTTCGGCTATGTCGGTGACCTGCGGTCGCGGACCCAGGGCCGGGCGAACTACACGATGCAGTTCGACTCCTACGCTGAGGTCCCGGCCAACGTGTCCAAGGAGATTATCGCGAAGGCGACGGGGGAATGATTAGCTCCGGCCGCGGTTAGCCGCGGCAGCGGGCACCGGGGTCCCCTCTGGCGGTCCGCATGAGACGGCCCTGACAGCATGCCGCCATACCAAGGACCCGATGGGTCCGGCGGATCACAAGAACGAGTCCAGGAGGACGAGACCAGTGGCGAAGGCGAAGTTCCAGCGGACCAAGCCGCACGTCAATATCGGGACCATCGGTCACATCGACCACGGCAAGACCACGCTCACCGCGGCGATCACCAAGGTCCTGCACGACAAGTACCCGGAAGTGAACCAGGCGTCGGCATTCGAGATGATCGACAAGGCCCCCGAGGAGAAGCAGCGGGGCATCACGATCTCGATTGCGCACGTCGAGTATCAGACAGAGAAGCGGCACTACGCCCATGTCGACTGCCCTGGGCACGCGGACTACATCAAGAACATGATCACTGGCGCGGCTCAGATGGATGGCGCCATCCTGGTGGTCGCCGCCACCGACGGCCCGATGCCGCAGACTCGCGAGCACGTGCTGCTGGCTCGCCAGGTCGGGGTGCCCTACATCGTTGTCGCGTTGAACAAGGCCGATATGGTCGACGACGAGGAGATCATGGAGCTCGTCGAGCTCGAGGTCCGTGAGCTGCTCTCCAGCCAGGAGTACCCCGGTGACGACCTGCCGATCGTCCGGGTCTCGGCACTCAAGGCGCTCGAGGGCGACGCCGAGTGGGGCAACAAGCTGATGGAGCTGATGGATGCCGTCGACGCGAACATCCCGGAGCCGCAGCGCGAGATCGACAAGCCGTTCCTGATGCCGATCGAGGACGTGTTCACCATCACCGGCCGTGGCACCGTGGTGACCGGCCGGGTGGAGCGGGGCATCGTCAAGGTGAACGAGGAGGTGGAGATCGTCGGCATCAAGGAGAAGTCGACGAAGACCACCGTCACCGGCGTGGAGATGTTCCGCAAGCTGCTCGACGAGGGCCGGGCCGGCGACAACGTGGGCCTGCTGCTTCGCGGCATCAAGCGCGAGGATGTGGAGCGTGGGCAGGTCATCATCAAGCCCGGTACCAACACCCCGCACACCGAGTTCGAGGGTCAGGTCTACATCCTGTCCAAGGATGAGGGCGGACGGCACACGCCGTTCTTCAACAACTACCGTCCGCAGTTCTACTTCCGCACCACCGACGTGACCGGTGTGGTGACCCTCCCCGAGGGCACCGAGATGGTCATGCCGGGGGACAACACCGAGATGGCGGTGAAGCTCATCCAACCGATCGCGATGGACGAGAACCTGAAGTTCGCGATCCGCGAGGGTGGCCGTACCGTCGGCGCGGGCCGCGTCACCAAGATCATCAAGTAGGCACTCTCGGCGCTGCCGTCAGACGAGGTCAGACGGCAGCGCCGAGCGGAGGCCTCGGCAGTACCCGGATTTGGTCGGCGATCTCGCGTCGCATATCATTGACCGGTTGCTTGGCGGGGCGGCCGGTTCGACAGGGTTGCCGGTTCGGCAGGCTGCCAGCATGAGAGATTGTTACCGCGAACTACTCCCTGTTCAACCGTGACCGGGCAGCCGGTCGCCCGTGATGATGAGCGCCTTGGCGCGCAGCCTTACGTAGCACCGATTGCGCGACACCGGTCTGTACGCCGAGCCCGACACGCCCGACCTCGGGGACCGGTGCTGGGGGCCACACCGGCCAGCAGCACGAGAACCAGCGGCACGAGACTGATGGGAACTCCCAACCACCATGGCGGGACAGAAGATCCGGATTAGGCTCAAGGCCTACGACCACGAGGCGATCGACGCGTCTGCGCGCAAGATCGTCGAGACCGTGACGCGCACCGGCGCTCGGGTCGTCGGGCCGGTGCCGCTGCCGACCGAGAAGAACGTGTACTGCGTCATCCGTTCGCCGCACAAGTACAAGGACTCGCGCGAACACTTCGAGATGCGCACGCACAAGCGGCTGATCGACATCCTCGACCCGACGCCCAAGACGGTGGACGCGCTGATGCGTATCGACCTGCCTGCCAGCGTCGACGTCAACATTCAGTGAGGCCCGGGAGATGACAGCGACTGATTCGGAGAAGCAGGTCAAGGGCATCCTGGGCACCAAGCTCGGGATGACCCAGGTCTTCGACGAGAACAACAGAATCGTCCCGGTCACCGTGGTGGCGGCCGGGCCCTGCGTGGTGACCCGGGTCCGCACGCCGGAGAAGGACGGCTACCTGGCTGTTCAGCTGGCCTTCGGTGCGATCGACCCGCGCAAGGTGACCAAGCCGGTGGCCGGGCACTACGCAGGAGCGGGCGTCACGCCGCGGCGTCACCTGGTCGAGCTGCGCACCGTCGACGCCGGTGACTACGAGGTCGGCCAGGAAGTCACCGTCGAGGTGTTCGCCGCAGGCGCCATCGTGGACGTGGTCGGGACCAGCAAGGGCAAGGGCACTGCGGGTGTGATGAAGCGGCACGGCTTCAGCGGCCTCAGCGCCAGCCACGGTACCCAGCGCAAGCACCGGTCCCCGGGCTCGATCGGTGGGTGTGCGACGCCGAGCCGGGTGTTCAAGGGCACCCGGATGGCAGGCCGGATGGGCAACGTGCGAGTCACCACTCAGAACCTCACCGTGCACCGGGTCGACGCCGAGTCAGGTCTGCTGCTGATCAAGGGCGCGCTGCCTGGCCCGAAGGGCGGCCTGGTGCTGGTCAAGACGGCCGCGAAGGGCGGTGCAGCGCAGTGACCAGTGTGGACATCAAGACCCCTGACGGGGGTAGTGCGGGCACTGCGGAACTGCCCGCCGAGATCTTCGGCGTGCAGGCGAACATTCCGCTGATGCACCAGGTCGTGGTCGCTCAGCTGGCCGCGGCACGGCAGGGCACACACGCCACCAAGACTCGCGGCGACGTCGCGGGCGGGGGTAGCAAGCCCTACCGGCAGAAGGGCACCGGCCGGGCCCGGCAGGGATCGATCCGGGCCCCTCAGTTCACCGGCGGCGGTGTTGTGCATGGCCCCACCCCGCGGGACTACAGCCAGCGCACCCCGAAGAAGATGAAGGTGGCCGCGCTGCGTGGCGCGCTGTCGGACCGGGCCCGGGACGGTCGGGTGCACGTGATCTCCGGGCTGGTCTCCGGTGCCGCGCCGTCCACGAAGACGGCTCGCACCATTCTCGACGCGCTGTCCGGTCAGGGCGCTCAGCTGCTGGTCGTGGTCAGCCGCGCCGACCGGGTGAACCGGCTCAGTGTGCGCAACCTGTCCTCGGTTCACGTCCTGGCCCCCGATCAGCTCAACACCTACGACGTACTGGTCAGCGACGATGTGGTGTTCACCGCTGACGCGCTGGAGACCTTCCTGGCCGGTTCGGTGCGTAAGGAGAAGGTCCAGTGATCCCCGATTCCCGTGACGTGATCCTCAAGCCGGTCATCTCGGAGAAGAGCTACGGGCTGCTCGAAGAGCACAAGTACACCTTCGTGGTGGCGCCGGACGCCAACAAGACCGAGATCAAGATCGCTGTCGAGAAGATCTTCGGTGTGCAGGTGGTCAGCGTCAACACCCTCAACCGGCAGGGCAAGCGCAAGCGCACCCGGTTCGGGATCGGCAAGCGCAAGGACACCAAGCGGGCGATCGTGACGCTGTCCGCGGAGAGCAAGCAGATCGAGATCTTCGGCGGGCCGGCCGCCTGATCGGGACCGGGTCGGTGAGGCGTTAACTTCAGCGAGGAAACTGAGCTAAAGACATGGGCATCCGGAAGTACAAGCCAACGACCCCGGGTCGTCGCGGCTCCAGCGTCTCCGACTTCACCGAGATCACCCGGAACGAGCCGGAGAAGAGCCTGGTCCGCCCATTGCACAGCAAGGGTGGCCGGAACGGTCACGGCCGGATCACCACCCGGCACCAGGGTGGTGGCCACAAGCGCGCATACCGCGTGATCGACTTCCGGCGGGCGGACAAGGACGGCGTGCCTGGCACCGTCGCGCACATCGAGTACGACCCGAACCGCACCGCGCGCATCGCACTGTTGCACTACGCTGACGGTGACAAGCGCTACATCATCGCCCCGGAGAAGCTGAGCCAGGGCGATCAGGTGGAGAACGGGCCGAGGGCCGACATCAAGCCGGGCAACAATCTGCCGCTGCGCAACATCCCAGTCGGCACGGTGGTGCACGCGATCGAGTTGCGTCCCGGTGGCGGGGCGAAGATCGCCCGCTCGGCCGGGGCGCGGGTCCAGCTGGTGGCCAAGGAAGGCCCCTACGGTCAGCTGCGGATGCCCTCGGGCGAGATCCGCCACGTCGATGTCCGGTGTCGCGCCACGGTGGGCGAGGTCGGCAACTCCGAGCAGGGCAACATCAACTGGGGCAAAGCGGGCCGGATGCGCTGGAAGGGTAAGCGCCCCACAGTCCGCGGTGTGGTGATGAACCCGGTCGATCACCCGCACGGTGGTGGTGAGGGCAAGACCTCTGGTGGCCGTCATCCGGTGAACCCGGCAGGCAAGCCCGAGGGCCGCACCCGGCGCCACAAGCCGAGCGACAAGCTGATCGTCCGCCGCCGCCGTACCGGCAAGAAGCGCTGAGCAGGGAGGAGGAAGCATGCCACGCAGCCTGAAGAAGGGCCCTTTCATCGACGACCACCTGCTCAAGAAGGTGGACGCGCAGAACGACGCAGGGACTAAGCAGGTCATCAGGACCTGGTCGCGCCGCTCCACGATCATCCCCGACATGATCGGCCACACCATCGCGGTGCACGACGGTCGCAAGCACGTCCCGGTGTTCGTCACCGAGTCGATGGTCGGCCACAAGCTTGGTGAGTTCGCCCCGACCCGCACGTTCCGGGGTCACGTCAGGGACGACCGGAGGGCCCGGCGCCGCTGAGGCGGCCCGGCCCGGCGGTAGCACCGGTGATCGAGACCCAGTTGAGACAAGCCAGAAGAGACGAAGAGGTAGCAGCGCATGGACGCCCGTAACGAGGCCGGTGCGACGGCCGCGCAGGAGCCGTCCCGCGCGGTGGCGCGGGCCCGGTACGTCCGCGTGACGCCGATGAAGGCGCGCCGCGTGGTCGAGCTCATCCGTGGCCGCAGCGCCCGTGACGCGCTGGCGGTGCTCGAGTTCGCACCGCAGACCGCGTCCGGTCCGGTGTCGAAGGTGCTGGCCAGTGCAATCGCCAACGCCGAGAACAACCTCGACATGGACCCCGACACCTTAGTGGTGGCCAGGGCGTTCGTGGACGAGGGGCCGACGCTCAAGCGGTTCCGGCCACGTGCGCAAGGCCGGGCGTACCGGATCCGCAAGCGCACCAGCCACATCACGGTGGAGGTCGAGGCGGTGCCGGAGCGGCGGACCGCAGGCCGTACCCGTGGTCGGCAGGCCGGCACTGGCCGGCAGGCAGGCACCAGCAAGAAGGCCACCCAGACAAGGAGTGCCCGCTAGTGGGTCAGAAGATCAACCCGCATGGCTTCCGGCTCGGCATCTCGACCGACTGGAAGTCCCGCTGGTACGCGGATAAGCAGTATGCGGAGTACGTCAAGGAAGACGTCGCGATCCGCAGGCTGCTGTCCAAGGGGATGGAGCGGGCGGGCATCGCCAAGGTCGAGATCGAGCGCACCCGTGACCGCGTGCGGGTCGACATCCACACCGCACGGCCGGGCATCGTGATCGGCCGCCGCGGTGCGGAGGCCGACCGGATCCGCGGGGAGCTGGAGAAGCTGTCCGGCAAGCAGGTGCAGCTCAACATCCTCGAGGTCAAGAACCCCGAGGCGGAGGCCCAGCTGGTGGCCCAGGGGGTGGCCGAGCAGCTGTCCAACCGGGTCGCCTTCCGGCGCGCGATGCGTAAGGCCATCCAGTCCGCCATGCGCTCCCCGCAGGTCAAGGGCATCCGGGTGCAGTGTTCGGGGCGTCTGGGCGGCGCCGAGATGTCTCGCTCGGAGTTCTACCGCGAGGGCCGCGTTCCGTTGCACACGCTGCGGGCCGACATCGACTACGGACTGTTCGAGGCTCGCACCACGTTCGGCCGGATCGGCGTCAAGGTCTGGATCTACAAGGGTGACGTGGTCGGCGGCCGTCGCGAGCGCGAGACGGACAATGCCGCCGCCGCGGCGGCCAGGGCACCGCGGCGCGAGCGCCCTGCCCGGCGTCGTTCCGGAGCGGCCGGCACCACCGGGACCTCTACCGAGGCCGGTCGCGCGGCGGCTGCCGCCGAGGCGGTCCCCAGCCAGCCGCCGAGCCGGGAGTCCGCTGAGGAGGCCACCCACGCCGCGGTGGCCGCCGTCGCGGACGGCCCGGAAACCTCTCCGGTCGAGCCGAACGCCGGCACCGACGAGGCGAACACCGCAGCGAACGGGGAGGGCTGAGACGTGCTCGTCCCACGCAAGGTCAAGCACCGCAAGCAACATTCGCCGGACCGCTCGGGCATGGCGAAGGGCGGTACCCAGGTCTCCTTCGGAGACTACGGAATCCAGGCGCTCGAGTCGGCCTATGTGACCAATCGGCAGATCGAGTCCGCCCGTATCGCGATCAACCGGCACATTCGCCGTGGCGGCCGGGTCTGGATCACCATCTTCCCGGACCGCCCGCTGACCAAGAAGCCGGCGGAGACCCGGATGGGGTCCGGTAAGGGTTCGCCGGAGTGGTGGGTGGCCAACGTCAAGCCCGGACGGGTGATGTTCGAGATGAGCTACCCGAACGAGGCGGTGGCCCGCGAGGCGCTGCGTCGCGCGATTCACAAGCTGCCGATGAAGTGCCGGATCGTGACCCGCGAGGGGGTGGACTTCTGATGGCGGCCATCACCGCAAGCGAACTGCGCGAGCTCGGCGACGAGGAACTGCTGCAGCGGTTGCGCGAGGCCAAGGAGGAGCTGTTCAACCTGCGCTTCCAGATGGCCACCGGACAGATGGACAACAATCGCCGGCTACGTGCGGTCCGGCACGACATCGCCCGCATCTACACCGTGATGCGCGAGCGTGAGCTGGGCCTGTCGGTGTCTCCGGACTCCCTGGCCGGAAGTGAGGGTGCGGCATGAGCGAGACCACTGGCACGGACACCCAGGCGGGGCAGCCCGAAGGGCGAGACAAGCAGACCCAGCCCGAAGGGCGAGACAAGCAGACCCAGCCCGAAGGGCGAAACAAGCGAAAGGTCCGGGAGGGCTATGTCGTCTCGGACAAGATGAACAAGACGGTCGTGGTCGCGCTCGAGGACCGCAAGAAGCACCCGCTGTACGGCAAGGTCATGCGCTCGACCACCAGGGTCAAGGCGCACGACGAGGCCAACGCCGCAGGTGTCGGCGACCGGGTACAGCTGATGGAGACTCGCCCGCTGTCGGCCACCAAGCGCTGGCGGCTGGTCCAGATCCTCGAGAAGGCCAAGTAGTGATCGACTGCGTGGTAGCGCCCGATATACGCAGCAATCTGCCGGGTGCGAGAAGGAGTTGACGTGATCCAGCAGGAGTCGCGACTGCGGGTCGCCGATAACACGGGTGCCAAGGAGATCCTGTGCATCCGCGTACTCGGTGGCAGTTCGCGCCGTTACGCGCGCATCGGGGACATCATCGTGGCGACCGTCAAGGAAGCCATTCCCGGTGCGGCCGTCAAGCGGGGCGACGTGGTCAAGGCCGTCATTGTGCGCACTGTGAAGGAGAAGCGCCGCCCGGACGGCTCCTACATCCGGTTCGACGAGAACGCCGCCGTTCTGATCAAGCCGGACGGCGAGCCGCGCGGTACCCGAATTTTCGGCCCGGTGGGCCGGGAACTGCGGGACAAGCGGTTCATGAAGATCATCTCGCTGGCTCCGGAGGTGCTGTAGCACATGAGCGAGCGAATCATCGGGCGCAACAGGTTCGTATCTCAGTGCCTGATTTCCGTTGCGGACGACGACCGGAGGGAGTCGGGAGCATGAGAGTGCGTAAAGGCGACACGGTCGTCGTCATCGCGGGCAAAGACAAGGGAGCCAAAGGTCGGGTGATCCAGGCCTACCCGGAAAACGGCCGAGTGCTCGTCGAGGGCGTGAACCGGATCAAGAAGCATACCCGGATCAGCCGCACTCAGCGGGGTGCGCAAACCGGTGGCATCGTCACCCAGGAGGCCACCATCGACGTCTCGAACGTGATGGTCGTCGACTCCGACGGTAAGCCGAGCCGGGTGGCCTACCGCACCGATGACGACGGTAGGCGCGTGCGCGTGTCGCGGCGCAACGGCAAGGACATCTGAGATGACGACGACCGTATCGAGCGGCACAGCCGCTGTGCCGGTACCCAGGCTCAAGGCCCGGTACCGCGAGGAGATCGCTACCGCGCTGCGTGAGCAGTTCAGTTACCGCAACCCGATGCAGGTGCCCAAGGTGGTCAAGGTCGTGGTGAACATGGGTGTCGGCGACGCCGCCCGGGACGCCAAGCTGATGGACGGCGCCGTCCGCGACCTGTCGTCGATCACCGGCCAGAAGCCGCAGGTGCAGCGCGCCCGCAAGTCCGTCGCGCAGTTCAAGCTGCGCGAGGGGATGCCGATCGGCGCCAAGGTGACGCTGCGCGGTGATCGGATGTGGGAGTTCCTGGACCGGCTGCTGACCATCGCGCTGCCCCGCATCCGGGACTTCCGCGGTCTGTCGCCGACCCAGTTCGACGGCAACGGAAACTACACGTTCGGGCTTAACGAGCAGTCGATGTTCCACGAGATCGACCCGGACACCATCGACCGCCAGCGCGGCATGGACATCACCGTGGTCACCTCAGGGACCACCGACGAGGAGGGCCGGGCGCTGCTACGTCGTCTGGGCTTCCCCTTCAAGGAGAACTGATGGCGAAGAAGGCGCTAGTCATCAAGGCCGCCCGCAAGCCGAAGTTCGCGGTGCGGGGCTACACCCGCTGCCAGCGCTGCGGGCGTCCCAGAGCGGTGTACCGCAAGTACGGGCTGTGCCGGATCTGTCTACGCGAGATGGCGCACCGGGGCGAGCTACCGGGCGTACGCAAATCAAGCTGGTAGCAAAACCCGCTACCAGCCTGTGAGTGGCAATGCGAGCTATGACTCGCATTGCCACTCACGAGGCGAAGCCAAGCCGATCGCCGCAGGCCCGAGAGGGAACCACGGCGGGAAGGGACCCACGAGGTCACCATGACGATGACCGACCCGATCGCAGACATGCTGACGCGTCTGCGCAACGCGAACTCCGCCTACCACGACCAGGTCGTGATGCCGCACTCCAAGCTCAAGTCGAATATCGCCGAGATTCTTCAGCGGGAGGGCTACATCTCGGGCTTCCACACCGCGGAGGCTCCGGTAGGTCATTCCCTGGTGGTCGAGCTGAAGTACGGCCCGAACCGGGAGCGCAGCATCGCAGGCCTGCGCCGGGTGTCCAAACCCGGCCTGCGGGTGTATGCGAAGTCGACCTCGCTGCCGAAGGTACTCGGCGGCCTCGGAGTGGCGATCATCTCCACTTCCACCGGGCTGCTCACCGACCGGCAGGCCGCCAAGCAGCGCGTGGGCGGGGAAGTCCTCGCCTTCGTCTGGTGAGAGGGGAGCAGACGAGATGTCCCGCATCGGTAAGCAACCGATCACCGTTCCTGCTGGCGTCGATGTGACCATCGACGGGCGCACTGTGCGGGTGCAGGGCCCTAAGGGCAGCCTGTCGCACACCGTGGCCGAGCCGATCACCGTGCAGCGCGCCGAGGATGGCACCCTGCACGTGCAGCGACCGGACGACGAGCGGCGCAGCAAGGCGCTGCACGGGTTGTCCCGCACGCTGGTGCACAACATGGTCGTCGGAGTCAGCCAGGGCTACGAGAAGAAGATGGAGATCCACGGCGTCGGCTACCGCGTGGTGCTCAAGGGCTCGGACCTCGAGTTCGCCCTCGGCTACAGCCACCCGGTACCGATCAAGGCGCCGGAGGGCATCACGTTCAAGGTGGAGACCCCGACCCGGTTCTCCGTGGCGGGCATTCACAAGGAGACGGTCGGTGAAGTCGCCGCCACCATCCGCAGGCTGCGCCGTCCCGACCCGTATAAGGGTAAGGGCGTGCGGTACTCAGGAGAGAAGATCCGGCGCAAGGTCGGGAAGACGGGTAAGTGACCATGGCTGAGGCAGCGACGACATCGACGGCTCAGCCGTCAGGGACTACTACTAGGCGGCCGCGAGTCGGCCGTGATGTCTCGACCCGGCGCAGGCTGGCCCGGTCGCGGCGGCACTTCCGGCTGCGCAAGCGGATCAGCGGTTCCCCGCAGCGTCCACGCCTGGTGGTCAACCGGTCGTCCCGGCACATCGCGGTCCAACTCGTGGACGACCTGGCCGGGCACACGCTGGCCGCGGCCTCCAGCATCGAGCCGGAGGTCCGGGCGCTCGGCGGGGACAAGAAGGCCAAGGCGGTCAGGGTCGGCCAGCTGGTCGCCGACCGGGCCAGGGCAGCCGGCGTGGACCGGGTGGTCTTCGACCGCGGCGGGCACGACTACCACGGTCGGATCGCGGCGTTGGCCGATGCCGCCCGCGAAGCGGGCCTGGAGTTCTGATGACCGACAGCGTGCTGACCTACTGGGGACAGCAACAGCAGTACCCGAGCAACGGAGGGAACGCCTGATGCCTGGACGCATGCGGCGGGAAGGCGGAGGCGAGCGCAGCGATCGTCGGGACCGCCGGGACGGCGGCCGCGGCGGGCCGGCCCAGCAGGAGAAGAGCCCGCACCTCGAGCGCGTGGTCGCGATCAACCGCGTCGCCAAGGTCGTCAAGGGCGGCCGGCGGTTCAGCTTCACCGCGCTGGTCGTGGTGGGTGACGGCGACGGCATGGTCGGTGTCGGTTACGGCAAGGCCAAGGAAGTGCCCGCGGCGATTCAGAAGGGCGTGGAGGAAGCCAAGAAGAACTTCTTCCGGGTACCTCGCATCGCGGGCACCATCCCGCACCCGATCACCGGTGAGGCCGCCGCAGGCGTCGTGCTGCTCCGCCCGGCGAGCCCCGGTACCGGGGTCATCGCCGGTGGCCCGGTGCGCGCGGTGCTGGAGTGTGCGGGCGTGCACGACGTGCTCTCCAAATCGCTGGGCAGTGACAATGCGATCAATATCGTGCACGCCACCGTCGCCGCCTTGAAGGGTCTGCAGCGCCCTGAGGAGGTGGCCGCGCGCCGCGGTCTGCCGCTGGAGGACGTGGCCCCGGCCGGTATGCTCCGGGCGCGCGCAAAGCAGGCGATGTGACATGGGACAGCTCAAGGTCACCCAGATTCGCAGCGCCATCGGAAGCCAGCGCAACCAGCGTGAGACATTGCGCTCGCTCGGGCTGCGCAAGATCCGGCAGTCCGTGGTCCGGGAGGACGACTCCCAGGTCCGCGGCATGATCGCCACCGTGCGCCATCTGGTGGCGGTGGAGGAGGTCGACCCGAAGTGACCATCAAGATCCACCACCTCCGCCCGGCACCCGGCGCGAAGACCGCCAAGACCCGGGTCGGTCGCGGTGCGGCGTCCAAGGGCAAGACCGCGGGCCGCGGTACCAAGGGGACCAAGGCTCGCAAGAACGTGCCCGCCGCCTTCGAGGGCGGCCAGATGCCGATCCACATGCGGTTGCCCAAACTCAAGGGTTTCCGCAACCGCTTCCGCGTCGAGTACCAGGTGGTCAATGTCGGCGACCTGGCTCGACTGTTCCCGGATGGTGGCACGGTGGGACCGCAGCAGCTCGTCACGGCCGGCGCGGTGCGCAAGGGACTGCCGGTGAAGGTACTCGGTGACGGGGACCTCGGCGACGTGCTGCTGCAGGTCAGTGCCCAGGCTTTTTCCGGCTCCGCGCGCGACAAGATCGCCGCGGCTGGTGGCAGCACCACCGAGCTGTAGTCGGCGAGGGCGCCGCCATGCATCCGCAACGCTGGAACCGGGCTGCCCCGCGGCATCGCGGGGCAGCAGCCCATTTCCGGTGCTCGGTGCCCGCACGTCCCGCTGGAGCCATGCCCGCTACCGGCGCTGAAGCCCTCGGATACGCTGTCGCCACAGTCGGCCGCGGTACGTGGGGCGTCGGCCGGCACACGCCGACCCGTCCTCCGGTACCGTCCGGCTGCAACCCCCGGCGGCGCGACTGCCGGTCCACGATCGACGTCGGCCCCACGGCGGCCGTGCCCAGGAGGTAGGAGTGCTCGGCGCCTTCCGCTCGGCCCTCGTGACGCCGGATCTCCGTCGCAAGATCCTGTTCACGCTCGGGATCCTGGTGATCTACCGAATCGGCGCGGTACTGCCCTCGCCCGGGGTCTCCTACGTCAACATCAACCAGTGCATCGCACAGGTGCAGAGCGGACCCAACGCCAACGTCTTCTCGCTGATCAATCTGTTCAGTGGTGGGGCATTACTGAAGTTGGCGATATTCGCGCTGGGGATCATGCCCTATATCACCGCGAGCATCATCGTTCAGTTGCTCACGGTCGTGATCCCGCGATTCGAGGAGCTGAAGAAGGAGGGTCAGTCCGGGCAGAACAAAATGACCCAGTACACCCGATATCTGACGGTGGCCCTCGCCATCCTCCAGTCCACCGGAATCGTGGCGCTGGCCGTGCGCGGCCAGCTGTTCCCGAACTGTTCGCTGCCGCCCGTCCCGGACAAGTCGGTTTTCAACCTGGTGGTCATCGTTGTCGTGATGACGGCGGGTACTGCGGTCGTCATGTGGCTGGGCGAGCTCATCACCGAGCGTGGTGTCGGCAACGGTATGTCATTGCTGATCTTTTGCTCGATCGCCGCCCGGATCCCCACGGAGGGCAAGAACATCCTGGACCGCAACAGCGCGTTGGTGTTCTTCTTCGTGTGCTTGTTCGGTCTGGCGATCATCGCGAGCGTCGTGTTCGTCGAACAGGGCCAGCGACGTATCCCGGTGCAATACGCCAAACGTATGATCGGGCGCCGGATGTACGGCGGCACCTCGACCTACCTGCCCCTGAAGGTGAACCAGGCCGGCGTTATCCCGGTCATCTTCGGTTCGTCGCTGCTCTACCTGCCGAACTTGATCGTCAGCCTCACCAGCTCGGCGAACGCCCAACCGACATGGTGGCAGAGTTTCATCAGCCGCTATCTCGCTGATCCGTCGAACCCGGTACATATCGCCATGTACTTCTTGATGATCGTCTTCTTCACCTACTTCTATGTGGCGATCACGTTCGACCCGGAAGAGCGTGCCGAGGAGATGAAGAAGTTCGGCGGATTCATCCCTGGTATTCGGCCAGGGCGTCCGACCGCTGAGTATCTGGGCTTCGTGCTGAGTCGCATCACCCTGCCCGGCTCGTTGTATCTGAGCACCGTGGCTGTACTGCCCAACCTGTTTCTCGACATCACCGGTAGTGGGCAGAACCAGAACTTCCCGTTCGGCGGTACCGCAGTGTTGATCATGGTGGGCGTCGGGCTCGACACGGTGAAGCAGATCGAGAGTCAGCTGATGCAGCGCAACTACGAAGGGTTCCTCCGCTAGTGCGTGTCCTCATCGTCGGTCCGCCTGGCGCCGGAAAGGGTACCCAGGCAGCCGTGCTGAGCAAGGAGCTCGGTGTGCCGCACATCTCCACCGGAGATCTGTTTCGCGAACATGTCGGCGATGAGACGGAGCTGGGCAGGCTGGTCAAGGAGTATCTGGAATCCGGCAAGCTGGTGCCTGACCGGGTCACCAACGAGATGGTTCGTGAGCGGCTGACCGATGAGGACTGCACCGACGGGTTTCTGCTCGACGGCTTCCCCCGGACGGTTCCGCAGGCGAAGGTGCTGGCCGACATGTTGCGCGAGCGGAACTGCGAGCTCGACGTCGTGCTACAGCTCGACGTGCCTGAGGATGTGGTGGTCGCGCGGCTGCTGGCCCGTGGTCGCGAGGACGACAGCGTGGACGTGATCCGGCACCGCCAGCAGGTGTATCAGGAGGAGACCGCGCCACTGCTCGGCTTCTACGCCGACCGGCTGGTCACCGTGCCTGCCGTCGGCTCGATCGACGATGTCACGGCGAGAGCTCTGGTCGCACTGCGTGGCCAGGCGTAACGTGGAGGTGCCATGACCGGGGGCGGGGTGTGTGCCGTGGTGCGGAAATTGCGGAACAAGAGCATCGAGCTGAAGTCGCCCGGTGAGATCGAGGCGATGCGGGCCGCCGGTGCGGTGGTCGCCCGCACGTTGCGGCTGCTCCAGCAGCACGCCCGCGCTTCGGTGAGCACCGCTGAACTGGACGAGCTGGCCGAGCAGTCGATCCGGGAGGCCGGAGCGGTGCCGTCCTTCAAGGGTTACCACGGGTTCCCAGGGTCGATATGCAGTTCGGTGAACCACCAGGTGGTGCACGGGATCCCGAGCCGGGAGCAAGTGCTTGCCGACGGTGACCTGGTGTCCCTCGACTGTGGCGCTATCCTGGACGGCTGGCATGGTGACGCGGCGGTGACACTGCAGGTCGGTACCACCTCCGAGACCGATACCCGGATGTCGGCAGCGTGCTGGTCCGCGCTGCAGGCCGGTATCGCGGCGGCGCGGCCAGGCGGACGGCTGACCGACATCTCACACGCCGTCGAGGCCGCGGCACTGGCGGCGGCAGCCGCGGACGGGGTGTCCTACGGGATGGTGGCCGACTACGGCGGGCACGGCATCGGTACTTCCATGCACATGGAGCCCTTCCTGCCCAACGTCGGGCGTCCCGGGCACGGCCCACACCTGGTGCCCGGTATGGCGCTGGCGATCGAGCCGATGCTGACGGCCGGGAGCCACCTCACCGAGGAGCTCGACGACGGCTGGACCGTGGTGACCGCGGACGGCTCTCGTGCCGTGCATTGGGAGCATTCCATCGCCATCACCGAGGACGGACCCCTGCTTCTCACCACCGAGTAGCTGCGGCAGGCAGTTGGGTACACCCGCTAGACGGAACCGATGCACCCGTTGAGCGCTGCTCAGCAACCCTTGGCCGAACACCCACCACTTCAGGTGAATCAGCACCGGAGACTGGTGGTGTCGCCGGGTCAGCGGCACCGAGCGGGGAAGGGTGGGCAGCCATGAACCTACTCAAAGGTAAGGCGGTGGTGATCACCGGAGCGGGCCGCGGTCTCGGCGAGGCTTATGCGGTGCACGCGGCGCGGGCCGGAGCCTGCGTGGTGGTCAACGACGTCGAGGGAGAACTCGCCGAAGCAGTTGCGAACCGGATCACCGCCGAAGGCGGCCGTGCGGTGGCCAGCGCACAGTCGGTCCGCGATCCGGACCAGGCCAGTGCGATCGTCGAGCGCTGTCTGGCGCAGTTCGGCCGGGTCGACGGACTGGTGAACAATGCGGGCCTGCACCATGAGGCCCGGCCGTGGGCGGAGGACGTCGACGCCGCCCGTGAGCTCATCGAGGTCAACGTCCTCGGCGTGTTGTACTGCAGCATCGCTGCCGCGCGGCTGATGCGCAGGCAGCGCGCCGGGTCGATCGTCAACATCGCTTCCGGCTCGTTGTTCGGCCAACGCAGGGCAGGCACCTATTCGGCATCCAAAGGCGCGGTGGCCTCGCTCACCTATTCCTGGGCGCTGGACCTGGAGGGGCTGGGGGTGCGGGTCAACGCGGTCTGTCCATCGGCCTGGACCCGGCTGGTGGAGGCCTCCCCGGCAGCTCGGTTGTGCTGCACGCCGGAGCGGACGCCGCAACGGATCGCCCCGCTGATCACCTACCTGCTCTCGGACCGCTCCGCCGGAATCACCGGGCAGGTCATCCGATTCACCGGCGACCAGCTGCATATCGTGCGTCAGCCGGAGTTCAAGGACCCGGTGCTGAGCGGTGCGGGCTGGTGCACAGAGGACATCGAGGCTGCCTTCGAAGACGTCCTGGGTGACTACCTCGAGCCGTTCGGTCTGGAGAAGCGCCTGCCACCTGGCTTGCCGGTCCCCGAGTCGGAAGCGACCGTATCGGCTGGTGGGGACTGACCTACCGGCGACGGTCAGTGAGTCCGCGGATACGACACATCTCCGCTTTTGCGGAGTTCTTTACTCATATAACTCGTAGCTGCGTCATTTAACGGGATTATCCTACGCGTTTCTGCGATACGCCCTTTCCGGGGGGCGGCTCAATGCTCGCTGTCACCGTGCGAGTGTGATAGTAACAGGGTGCGGTCGCCCGGTGACGTCGAGGTCATTTGGGCTACCACCTATGCGATCAGCGCGCCGACTCAACGAGGAGTAAGCCGTGACACGCATCAATACAATGGTTGACGGCGTTTCTTATATTGACGACGTCGAACCGAGAACTCTCCTGGTGCATTATCTGAGAGAGCAGTTGGGTAAGACCGGCACCGTGGTGGGTTGTGACACCAGCAACTGCGGCGCGTGCACCGTGCATCTCAACGGCCGCAGCGTGAAGTCTTGTTCGGTTCTCGCGGTCCAGGTCGACGGCAGCGATATCATCACTATCGAAGGCTTGTCGCTCGGTGGGGACCTGCACCCGATGCAGCGGGCCTTCCACGACAACCACGCCCTGCAATGCGGCTTCTGCACGCCGGGGATGATCATGCAGGCGATCGACCTGCTGGGTGACGATCCCGATCCGGACGAGCAGACCGTGCGGGCTGGCCTGGAGGGCAACCTCTGCCGGTGCACGGGCTATCAGAACATCGTGCGTGCGGTACGTGATGCCGCGCAGCAGATGAAGGCGGCCCCCAGCACCAGCTCCGCGCCGCAGCCGAGCGCGGTCGGTGGAGGGGGTAACTGATGACCACCACCGCGGAACCCGCGCCGCCCGCCGAGTTCGGGCGAGCCCGCAAACGCAAGGAAGACGCCCGGCTGATCACCGGCCGGACCCGGTGGACCGACAACATGTCGATGCGCGGGATGCTGCACCTCGCGGTGCTGCGTACCCCCGTCGCGCATGCCACCATCACCTCGATCGACGTCGACGAAGCCAGGAAGCGGCCCGGCGTCATCGCGGTGTTCACCGGCCAAGACGTCGCCGATGAGCAGGGCAGCCTGCCGTGCGCATGGCCGATCACCCCGGACATGGTCGCGCCCCAGGTGCCTGCGCTGGCGGTACAGCAGGTCAACTTCGTCGGCGAGGCCGTCGCGGTGGTCGTGGCGCGCGGTGCGGGGCAGGCCCACGACGCGGTGGAGTCGATCAAGGTCGACTACCGGAGCCTGCCCGTGGTGCTGGACATGGAGGCAGCGCTGGCCGAGGGGGCCGACCTGGTGCACCCCGAGCTGGGCACCAACCGCAACGCGCTGTGGGTGTTCGACTCGGCCGCGGCCGGCAGTGGTGGTGACGTCGAGGAGGCGATCCGGGACGCTGAGGTCGTCGTTGCGCGCCGATTCCGCCAGCAACGGCTGATCCCGGCTTTCATGGAGCCCCGCAGCGTGGTGGTGGACCCGACCGGTGAGCAGTTCACGATGTGGTCGGCCACCCAGGTGCCGCATATCCTGCGGGTGATGCTCGCTCTGACCCTGGGCGTCCCGGAACACAAGATCCGGGTCATCGCCCCCGACGTCGGCGGCGGGTTCGGCGGCAAGCTGCAGGTCACCCCGGAGGAGATCATCACCTTCATGGTGGCCCGCCGGCTGGGCAAGCCGGTGAAGTGGACCGAGTCCCGTTCCGAGTCGATGGTCGCGGCGCACCATGGTCGCGACCAGATCCAGGACGTCACGATCGCGGCCCGCCGCGACGGCACGGTGACCGGCCTGAAGGTCGAACTGCTCGCCGATATGGGTGCCTATCTGCGCCTGGTCAGCCCGGGAATTCCGATTCTCGGCGCATTCATGTACAACTCCATCTACAAGATTCCGGCCTATCATTTCGCCTGCACGAACGTGTTCACCAACAAGACCCCCACCGACGCCTATCGCGGGGCCGGGCGCCCGGAGGCCACGTTCGCCATCGAGCGGATCATGGACGAGCTCTCCGTCGAGCTCGGCATCGAGCCGCTCGAGCTACGGGAGCTCAACTGGATCAAACACGAGGAGTTCCCTTACACGACCGTGTCCACGCTGACCTACGACTCGGGTAACTACGAGGCCGCCACCGCGCGGGCCACGGAGCTGTTCGACTACGACGGTCTGCGCGCCGAGCAGCGTCGTCGCCGGGAGACGGGCGACCCGGTGCAGCTCGGTATCGGCATCTCGACCTTCACCGAGATGTGTGGTCTGGCGCCGTCGCGGGTGCTGGGGTCGCTGCGCTACGGCGCGGGCGGCTGGGAACACGCGTCGATCCGGATGTTGCCCACCGGCAAGGTCGAGGTCGTCACCGGCTCCTCACCGCACGGCCAGGGTCACGAGACGGCGTGGAGTCAGATCGTCGCCGATCGCCTCGGCGTCGCGTTCGAGGATGTCGAGGTACTGCACGGCGACACCCAGTCCTCGCCCAAGGGCATGGACACCTACGGCTCGCGGTCGCTGACCGTCGGCGGTATCGCGTTGGTCAAGGCGACGGACAAGGTCGTCGACAAGGCTCGCAAGATCGCGGCGCACATGCTGGAATGCGCCGAGGCCGACCTCGACTACGCCCGCGGCAGGTTCACCATCAAGGGCACCGACCGGGGCACCACGGTGGCCGAGGTCGCGCTCAGGGTGTTCGCGGCCCATGACCTGCCCGACGGGGTGGAGGCCAGTCTGGACTCCGATGCCACGTTCGATCCGGAGAACTTCTCCTTCCCGCACGGAACCCACCTGTGCGCGACCGAGGTGGACACCGAGACCGGCTGGGTGTCGATCCGCCGCTACGTCTGCGTGGACGACGTCGGGTACGTGGTGAACCCGCTCATCGTGGACGGGCAGGTGCACGGCGGTATCGCCCAGGGCATCGCGCAGGCGCTGTTCGAGGAGGCCGTGTACGACGAGGCAGGCACGCTGGTCACCGGCACGCTGGCCGATTACCTGGTGCCCAGTGCTGTGGACCTGCCGCATTTCACCACCGACCGGACCGAGACCCCGGCCACCACCAACCCGCTGGGCGTCAAGGGGGTCGGGGAAGCGGGCACCATCGCCTCCACCCCGGCGGTGGTCAACGCGGTCATCGATGCGGTGCGGCACCTCGGTGTCACCGACATCGAGATGCCGTGCTCGCCGCAGCGCGTGTGGCGGGCACTACAGACGGCCCGTGGAGGTGCCCGATGATCCCGGCATCATTCGACTACGTCGCTCCGGCCACCGTGGAGGAAGCGGTGCGAGCGCTGTCCGAGGCCGGCGAGGACGCCAAGGTCCTCGGCGGTGGCCAGAGCCTGATCCCGGTGCTGCGGCTGCGGCTCGCCGCGCCGACGACCGTCGTGGACCTGGCCAAGATCAGCGAGCTGCGTGGGGTGCGGGATGACGGCGACGCCATCGTCGTCGGGGCGATGACCACGCACCACGACGTGCTGGGTGACCCGCTGGTCGCCGAGCATGCCGCGCTGCTGGTGGCGGCCACCCAGACGGTGGCTGATCCGCAGATCCGCCACCGGGGCACCTTCGGGGGCGCGCTGGTGCACGCCGATCCCGCCGGTGACCTGCTGGCCCCGGCGGTGGCGCTGGACGCGGAGATGGTCATCGCCGGGCCGGGCGGGCGGCGCACGGTGCCCGCCGCGGAGTTCTTCGTCGATCTGTTCACCACCGCGGTGGGGCCCGACGAGGTGCTCGTCGAGGTGCGGATCCCGAAGAAGACCGGCTGGGGCGCGCACTACGAGAAGTTCAGCCGGATCGCCCAGGCCTGGTCGATCGTCGCGGTCGCGGCGGCCGTGCGGACCGAAGGCGGGTCCATCGCGGCGGCCCGGGTGGCGCTGACCAACATGGGCCACACCCCGCTGCGGGCGAGCGGTGTCGAACAGGCGCTGGTCGGTCGGCCGGCCAGCGCCGAGACGATCCGCGCGGCGGCCGGGCATGCGGCGGAGGGCACCAGCCCGATGTCGGACCTCAGCGCCGACGTGGACTATCGCGTGCATCTGGCGCGGGTGCTGACCGGGCGGGCGCTGGTCACAGCTGCTGGGGTGGCAGGCTGACTGACATGATGAAGCTGGAGCACAATTTCACCATCCCGGCACCGGTCGACACGGTCTGGCGGGCTCTCCGTGATCCTGAGCGCATCGCACCGTGCTTTCCCGGCGCCACTATCACCTCGGCCGGCGGTGACGAGTTCGCCGGGACGGTGAAAGTCCGGCTGGGTCCGATCTCCCTGCAGTACAACGGCTCCGGCCGGTTCATCGAGACCGACGACGTGGCGCACCGGACCGTGATCGAGGCGTCCGGCTCGGCATCGGGCGGCCAGAGCACCGCGGCGGCCTCGGTCGTCGCCACCCTGGCCGAGGACGGCGACGGCACCGCGGTCAAGGTAGCTACCCAGCTGTCCATCACCGGCAAGCCGGCTCAGTTCGGCCGGGGCCTGATGGAGGATGTCGGCAAGAAGATCATCGGTCAGTTCGCCGAGAACCTGGCCAGCACCCTGGGACCCGAGCAGCAGCCTGCCCCGCAGGCGCCTGCGCCTGTGGAGCCTGCGCCTGCGGCGGCCTCCCCGGTTGCCGCTGAGACCCCCGCTGCGACGGCGGTGGTCCCCGAGGCTACGTCGGCCGCTGCGCAGGCCTCCGCACCGGCTCCGCTCACCGAGGAGCCCGCACCGGCGGTTCCTTCGGCCCCGGCGCGACCCGCGCCGCGGTCGGCAGCCGACGAGATCGACCTGCTCGACGCCGCCGGTGGGGCGGTCGCCAAGCGGATCGCGCCCGTCATCGGTGGAGTGACCGTGCTGTTTCTCGTCTTCCGGTGGTGGCGCAGGCGCTGACCCCGCCCGTTCGAGAGCAAGAGCCGCGACGTTCGCGGCTCTTGCTCTCGCTGCCGGTAGTGGCCCGTCACCCGGCACCGCTTGTCACCTTGCAGGTCGGCGCAGGGGCAGTCTGGGGTGTGATCAACCCACTCCGAGCCCACGGTGCAAGATCACTGGCGCGTCGCTGGGCGGCCTCGGTAGCGCTGGGGGTGGCTGACTGTCACCCGTAATGGCACGCTCCCAGTAGGCGCGCGGTCCAAGCGGTATGTGCGCACAGGAGACGGGGCGATGGGTAGGAGCGAGCGGGACATAGGCGCGAAGGTGCGTGCGGCGCGTGTGGCGCGCATGCCGACGCTGCGAGGGCACCGGCAGACGCCGATCCGGCAAGTACTGGCGCGACTGCCCCCGCTGCGACGCTAAGGGCCGGAAGATCCGGCTCGGACGGCAGCTGTGGCGGGGACTGGCGGGATCGGACGACCGAAGGACCGGGAGCTAGCGACGCCGCGCCGAGGCTATGGGTATAGCAGTATTTGACAAGTTCACGCTGGTATAATCACGCTATACCCCCAGTCCGGAGGACGCGCTATGGCTGTCGACGAAGCCAAGATCATCGAGGCAATGGACGAGATCGTCCGATCATCAATGAACGAGGCGGACCCCAATCCTCTCCAGCGCTACATGAGGGCGACCGACCTGTATGCCATCCATGCCGCCGTATGCACCGAGTTGACCTCACACCGAGCCGAAGCGGTACGCCAGATGAGTGAAGGCGGGATGTCGTACCGTCAGATCGCCGCTGTCACCGGCCTCACAAAGGCCCGGGTCCAGCAGATGGTCCAGTCCGATGCGCAGGTCTGGAGGTAGCAAACAGTTCGCACAGGGAGCACCTCAGAGTTGAGTACGTCCGGGAGTATCCGCGTTTCTACTGACGATATTGCTCACCCTGTGCAACAGTGATCACGCAGGGACATGCAGGGGACATAAGGAGGGCGAGGGTCGTGGTCAGCGAGCAGCATCTTGCGGTTCCCCGCGAGACAGCGGCGAAGATCGCGGGCCTGTCGCACCGCCGGGTCGACTATTGGGCAGCAACGGGACTCGTTGAGCCCACTGTCGACAACCAGGTGAGTCCCGGCCGACGCGTACGTCTGTACGGGTTCGTTGACCTGATGGCACTGATGGTGGCCGCTGAGCTGCGAGCACGAGATTTCACCCTGCAACATATCCGCAAGCTCGTGCGGCACTTCAAGTCACTGGGTTTCGACGAACCGCTGACCCAATTGCGCTGGGCCACAATCGGCAAAGGAAAACAGAAGATAATCTACATCCAGTTCCCGGATGGAAATTGGGAAGACGACATATCCCCTGGCCAGATCGTCTTCCATGAGCTGTTAGAGCTAGAGCCCTTGCGTCGCCGCATCAACGCAGTCACACAGCGCGATGCAAGCACTGTCGGTCATGTGGAGCGGCGACGCGGTGTCTTGGGTGGCAAGCCTGTACTCGCTGGAACACGTGTCCCTGTGGACACGGTTCGTCGCTACCTTGCCGCCGGCCGCTCCGTGGACGACATTCTACGAGCTTTTCCTGTGCTGACAGCCGCGGACGTTGAGGCGGTACAGACCGAAACAGTTGCATGATCTTCCGTTTCGTCTGTGATCACGACGTCGACGCAGACGTAGCGAGGATGCTACGCAAGGCTGGGCATGAGGCGTGGACTGCCGCAGACGCGGGTCTTTATCGAGCTGGTGATGATGACCTGACGGTATACGCCGACAATAAGAATGCCGTGCTCATCAGCCACGACGTCAACTTCTCCCAGCCGGACGGATGCTGTCGTCGCGTTGCGCCGTGCCGAGGACATCTTCCCTGAGCGCGTCTATCGTCACCCGATGGTGCGCCAGACGGTCACCGGGCTGGTCAAGCAGTCGAGGCGTGACGCAGTGGATAGGGAGCTGCGCGGTCTGGCCTATCGGACAGACGTGAAGGTTTAACTCGTTCGGGTGACTGTCGGCGGTCCTGGTCAGATTGACCATACATCTAGTTCTTGATCAACCACGCTCTGTTGCGTGCACCTCACCGACAACACACTGAGCCTGATCTCTTGGCTAGCGGGCGCGTTTGCGCTCGTGCTGCTGATCGGAGCCGCAGGGATCGGGTTTCAGTTGCTGCGTGGGCGGCGGGAGTCGCCGCGTCGTCGGAGTGATGCACGCCTCCATCACCAGGGAGACATCGGCGGGGACACCACGGAAAAGACGACGACGGCGGGAGCGGCCGTGTTCACGACACGTCGGCACCGCACAATGCGGGGTAAAGACCGGCACGACAATGCGCAGGGTCTCCTGTGCTGCGCTACGGGGACCAGTACATCGCAAACGAACGGCGGGCGCTGCCGTTCGTTTGCGATCGGGCCGTGCGCGCTACGAGGAGCTGAGCGCCAGGTCGCAGAGCAGGTCCACCCATGAGTAGACACGATCTTGGTCCGCGCGATGTCCACTGCCCCCGGAGGACGTCTCAGCGGGCCTTGGTGCTTGGTCAAGCACTCGCCGCGCCATCAGTGACCAGGCACGCCCGGCCGACCTCCTCCCCGGTCGGTCGGGCTCAAGCTCTGACCAGTCATCCGCGCCAGGTCCAGGATCGTGCGGGCGTGGCCACTGGTCAGTCCCGGACCCGGCCGGTCGCGTTTCCTGCAGCCACGCGACTGGCCGGGAACCTGGTTCCTGCTCATTCGTGGAGACCGCCGAGGAAACACAAGCAGTTCGATGGGTGCGCTCACCCTACGACAATTCCAGCCATCGCCTCGGCGGCTGCCCCCGGTCTTCGCCTCACCCATGCATTATTGATCTCCGGCCGGTCGCCGGTCGTATCCCTGAAACCGGGCGGGAGATTCCGGCGACCGGCCGGTTCCCACCTCGTGACATGACACGAAGAAGAAGGGAAGGCAACTCAGATGATTGAGCAGAGCGTTGGTGGGCCGCTGTCCTCGTTGGGACTGCGTAGCGTGCAGGGCCTCGGGCCGGGCGAGGGGGTGGGTTGCGTGGAAACAACGCCGCTGGCGTTGCAGGTCCTCGTACCTGCCCCGGATCAAGGGTTGCCAGAGCACGTCTATGACCCACGGCAACAGGTGGCCACGGATTTCGCCGGTAGGCCGTTGGCTCCGTCGCTGGACAAGAACTGGACGACCGTCGAAGGCACTCACACCGATGGCGATGGCGGTGATAATGAGTCCTGGAGCTGGGAAGAGTAGCGCCATGACAGTTCTCGTCCTGGCACGTGATTTCGATCCGACCGTGGACGCGGTGGTCCTGACCCTCGCCGAGCGTCAGGTCCCGGTGTTCCGGACTGACCTTCGAGACTTTCCGACGTGGTTAGGGTTGGACGCGGAGCTGCGCGACGGGCGCTGGTCCGGCCGGCTGTGGACCCGCGAGCGTGAGGTAAGGCTGGAGGATGTGCGGTCGGTCTGGTATCGCAATCCGTCGAGCTACAGGTTCATGGTCACTTTGTCCGCCGACGAACGGGCCTTCGCTCACCGGGAGGCCACACTGGGCCTGGGCGGGATGCTGGCGTCGTTGGACGCACTGTGGGCAAATCACCCGAACCGTTGTGCCGACGCGGTGTATAAACCGTACCAGTGGAAGATCGCCTCTCAATGCGGCTTGTCAGTGGCCAATACCGCTATCACCAATGATCCGGACTCGGCGCTGCGATTCATCGACCAGCGGGAGGTGATCGTCAAGGCGTTGGGTCCGTCAGGGGTCACACGCGACGGCGAGTCGAAGGTGGCCTACACACGGCGGCTGACCAAGGATGACGTGGACGGGATCGGGTGTGTAATCAGCACCGCGACCACCCTGCAGCAGTGGGTGCCCAAGGCGTACGAGGTGCGCCTGACCGTGATCGGTGAGGAGTGGTTCCCCATCGCGATCCGCGCCTCGACCGAAGCGGCTCGCCGTGCTGGCGAAGGGATACGCATGATCACAGTTGACGACTGGCCTGCCCGTGCCGCGGCTTTGCGGGACGAGTTGGTCGGTGGGGGCAAGCTGACCTCCCCTGCGTGGCAACAGGCACTACTGGCAGTCCCACGCCACGCACTCGTCCCGGAGTATTTCCGGAAAGGTCCTTCGGGGTGGGAGCTGTTATCTGCGTGGTCCCCGCAGACGCAACAGGAGTGGTGGCGTGGAGTGTGGGCGAACACGTCACTGGTGATCCAGCTCGGCGAGGTGGGTCGAGCCGGTCAGCAGGCCGTGACCGGTCCGGCGTCGTCCTCGTCGGCGCCGAGTTTGATGACGCGCATGCTGGAGGCGTTGCAGATCCGTGACGGGCACCGGGTGCTGGAGATCGGCACCGGGACCGGCTACAACGCGGCCCTGATGAGCCACCGCCTCGGCGAGGAGAATGTGTACTCCGTTGACGTGGACACCGAACTGGTGGACCTCGCCCGGCAGCGGCTCGCCGCGTTGGGCTACCAGCCGACCCTGGCCGCGGTCGACGGCGTGGCCGGACTACCCGAGCACGCCCCTTACGACCGGATCATCGCCACCTGTGCGGTGTCTCGGGTGCCGTGGACATGGGCCGAGCAGACCAGACAGGACGGGATCATCCTGGTTGATCTCAAGGCCTACGCCTCGGTCGGCAACTTGGTCCTGCTCCGTCGTGAGGGTGACCAGATGGTGGGCCGGTTCGACCCCGGCACCGCCACGTTCATGCACATGCGCACCCCCGAGTTCCACGTCGAGCCCCGGGCGGTGTGTGAGCGCGATCGTGGGTGCGCCGAGCAGCGGACGACCACGCTGGACAATGAGCGTCTGTGGGAGAACTCTTCGCTGTGGTTCTTCCTTCACCTGGCCGAGCGCGGGCGCATCGGCTTCGGGTACGCGATGGACCCATCCTCCGGTGAGCCAGGGCCGGTGTTCTTCTGCGCCGGGGACAGCTCGTGGTGCGAGCTGTCCCCGCCTGGAGAAGGCAATGTGCGTCAGGTCTGGGAAGGCGGTCCGCGCCGCCTGTGGTCGTCCATAGAAGCAAGGCTGACACTCTGGCGGACCATCGGAGAACCCGCGTGGGACCGCTTCGGCCTCACCGTCAGATCCGACGCGCAGTGGGTATGGCTGGACGATCCGGCAAGCACGCACCGCTGGCGGCTGCATCCATAAGTACCGGCGAGACCGGCGGATTGAGCTGCAAGACTAATTCCACGACGACGACCTGGCCAGGCAGGCGGAAGCGATCGGCAGGGCCGGGATGGAGTGTCAGGGCGTCGGCCAGTATGGCCTGCGCCCGAAGCTGAGCTTGCGGGAGAAGTTGCTCGAGTTCCGTCGTTCCCAGCCCGGTGATCTGGTCCACGGACAGCCCGGCGAAGGCCCGGCCGGGCACCCTGACCCCGGTACGACGGGTGCCCGTGTTGCGACCGTGCCCGAACCCAGCCCACGAGGCTGTCACCGTGTGCCACCACACCTGTCCTGAGCTGCGCGTATAGCTGTCACCGAGATGCCACAGACGATTCGGCTCCGAATGGCGATCTGCGGAGGCTCGTTGACGTGCGGCGGGAATCAGTCCGACTTGGGAACGGAGGGGCCGAGCAGGTCGTCGGCGTCGACGATGCGGTAGCCGTAACCCTGTTCGGCGAGGAAACGCTGGCGGTGTGCGGCGTAGTCGGTGTCCAGGGTGTCGCGGGCGACCACCGAGTAGAAGTGCGCCTGCCGCCCGTCGCCCTTGGGGCGTAGCAACCGGCCGAGGCGCTGGGCCTCCTCCTGCCGGGAGCCGAACGTGCCGGAGACCTGCACGGCCACCGAGGCCTCGGGCAGGTCGATGGAGAAGTTGGCCACCTTGGACACCACCAGCGTGCGCACCTCACCCCGGCGGAATGCGTCGTAGAGGGCCTCCCGCTCCTTGTTCCGGGTCGAGCCTTGCACCACTGGCGCGTCCAGGGCTTCGCCGAGCTCCTCCAGCTGGTCGAGATAGGCGCCGATCACCAGCGTCGGCTCTTCGGGGTGCTGGTCCAGGATGGCGCGGACGACGGGCAGCTTGGTCCGTGCCGTGGAGCAGACCCGGTAGCGCTCGTCGGGCTCGGCGGTGGCGTAGCGCAGCCGCTCGGCGTCGGTGAGCGTGACCCGCACCTCGACGCAGTCCGCCGGAGCGATCCAGCCCTGGGACTCGATGTCCCGCCACGGCGCGTCGTAGCGCTTCGGCCCGATCAGGGAGAACACGTCGCCTTCCCGGCCGTCCTCGCGCACCAGCGTGGCGGTGAGCCCGAGCCGGCGCCGGGACTGCAGGTCGGCGGTCATCCGGAAGACCGGCGCGGGTAGCAGGTGCACCTCGTCGTAGATGATCAAACCCCAGTCCCGGGAGTCGAACAGGTCGAGGTGCCGGTACTCGCCCTTGAACTTGCGGGTCATGACCTGGTAAGTCGCGACCGTCACCGGGCGGATCTCCTTGCGCTCACCGGAGTACTCGCCGACCTCGTCCTCGGACAGCGAGGTGCGCGCGACCAGCTCACGCTTCCACTGCCTGCCCGCGACGGTGTTGGTGACCAGGATCAACGTGGTCGCTCTGGCCTCGGCCATCGCGGCGATCCCGACCAGGGTCTTGCCTGCCCCACAAGGCAGCACGACGACCCCGGAACCGCCTGCCCAGAACCCGGTCACCGCATCACGCTGGTAGTCGCGCAGTGACCAGCCGTCCTCAGCCAGATCGATGGGGTGCGCCTCGCCGTCGACGTAACCCGCCAGGTCCTCGGCCGGCCAGCCGACCTTGAGTAGAGCCTGCTTGAGGCGGCCACGCTCGGAGGGGTGCACCAGCACGACGTCGTTGTCCAGGCGGGCCCCCAGCAGCGGGGCGATCTTCTTGTGCCGGAGCACCTCCTCCAGCACGGCGTGGTCGAGCGCGGCCAGCGTCAGCCCGTGCTCAGGATCCTCCACCAGCTGCAGCCGTCCGTAGCGGCCCATGGTGTCCACCACGTCGACCAGCAATGGCTGTGGCACCGCATACCGGGAGAAGCGCACCAATGCGTCCACGACCTGCTCGGCATCGTGCCCCGCGGCCCGGGCGTTCCACAGTGCGAGCGGGGTGACCCGGTAGGTGTGTACGTGCTCGGGCGCGCGTTCGAGCTCGGCGAAGGGCGCGATCGCGCCGCGTGCCTCCGCGGCTGCCGGGTGGTCGACCTCGAGCAGCAGCGTCTTGTCCGACTGGACGATGAGCGGTCCGGTGTCGGGTGAGGGGCTCACGTGTTCCTCCGGTTGACGACCTTTGGTTAACGAGCACCAGCCTGGGTCGGTCGCGGCCAGGTCGGTCGCGGTCCCGGAGACCGAAGGTCGTGACGGTCCAACCGGTCACCCAGGTGGAGACGGTACGAGCTACCTGGGATCGCCGATAAGGTGGCCGACGGACCCGAACCCAGGGAGATCGGGTGCTCTCCACCATCGGGTCGCCGGGGAGAAGGCTGAACAGTGACGATGCCACCAGATCCCGGGACTTCATCGTACGGGACTGATGAGCCTGAGCCGGTGTGCGTTCGACCGGCTACCTGACAGCCAGTGGACAACGATCCGATGAACCCCGTTGGAGTGAGCGGGCTGCGGCTGGCGGTATCGGCGCTCACGTAAGGGAGTTCCACACCGCCATCCGGGTTGAACGGTCTGCGCCAGCCGGGGGATGTCGGCGGACGACCCTGGTGCACGGGTCAATCGGAGAGGACGGTCTGCGGGGACCCGCGGGACGGCCTTGCCCAGTCCGTCGTATCGTCCGTCCCCAGCATCGGGCCTTCCCGGCTCGGTGCCAGGACCACGACGTCCATGGGGAACGGACGGCTACGACCGCGGTGACCAGCGGCGCGAGCCGGATATGCCCATCGGCCGCCGTCGAGCCCTGCGGAGGAACGCCACTGTGCCAGCGAGTACCTCGCGACTCCCCATCGCTACGGGAGACCAGCCATGACCGGCTTGCGCGGTGGCTTTTCCCGGGGGCACTGGCGGAACTGGCCGGTGCTGGTCAAGCTGGTCGCTGTCCTGCTGGTGCCGACCTTGGTCGCCCTCACCGTCGGGGTGTTGCGGATCGTCGATCAGGCCAGTGCCGCCCCCGGCTACGCCCGGATCTCTCAGATCGTCGGCGTGCAGCATCGGCTGTCCGACCTGATCAGTGCAATCCAGCGGGAACGGGACCTGGCCACCGCATTCGTCGCCCGGGGACGCACGGGCAACCAGCTGTCGTTGGACCAGCAGTCCCGCACCGTGGACGATCGGATAGCGAATGCCCGGACGGCCGCCGACCAGCTCCGGAATCTGGGGCCGACCGACTACGCCACCGCACTGGATGATCTTCGCGGGCTGGGGCCACTGCGTCAGAGCGTGACGACCGGGGTCGACCCGGCCCAGGAGGTGGTGACCGAGTACGGCGCCGCGATCGACCCGCTGATCGCGCTGGACGCCGCCCTGGTCCGTCAGCTCAACAACGTCGCCGTTGCCGCCGACGCCGCCGCCGCGCATGCCCTGCTCGCCAGCCGCGAGCAGGTGAGCGGCCAGTACGCGATCGTGCTGGCCGCCCTGATCGCCAACCGCATCGACCCGTCCCAGATCGACCAGGTGCGGGCGGCGGCGGTCCGGCTCGGCACCAAACAGGAGGAGTTCGCGGCGGCGCTGAACCCGGCGCAGCGGGCCGGCTACATCTCCCGAGCCAGCGGGGACGCCGAGCTGTCCCGCCAGCGGCTGCTGCAGCTCGTGCTCAACCGCGGCCTGGTGAACAGTTCGTTGAACATTGCGCAGGACGACTGGAGCCAGCGCAACGCGGTGGTGGAAGCCAACATCTCCAACGTCGAGAACACCCTGCAGCAGCGGATCGACCGGACCGCGCAGGGATTGCGTGACGACGCCCGCGCAACCGCCGGCTGGAACGCCGTCGTCCTGACCTTCTTGCTGGCGCTGGGCGTCTTCATCGGAATTCTGATCGCCCGGTCCATGCTCAGGCCACTCGGTGTGCTGCAGCGCACCGCGCTGGACATCGCCGGTCGGCGACTGCCTGCGGCCATGGCCCAGGTTCGCGAGGGTGACGTGCCCGATCAGACGATCGAACCGGTGGCGGTCAGCACCCGGGAGGAGATCGGCCAGGTCGCCAGGGCGTTCGACGAGGTGCACCGCCAGGCCGTGCTGCTAGCCGGTGAGCAGGCCCGGCTGCGGGCCCACGTCAACGACATCTTCGTGAACCTGTCCCGCCGCAGTCAGAGCCTGGTCGAGCGTCAGCTCCAGCTCATCGACCGGCTGGAGAGCAGCGAGCAGGACCCCGAACAGCTGGACAACCTGTTCCAACTCGACCACCTTGCCACTCGCATGCGCCGCAACAGCGAGAACCTGCTGGTTCTCGCGGGCACCGACGCGGGAAAGCGGGCCGGGCGCCCGGTTCGGCTGGTCGACGTGCTGCGTGCCGCGGTGTCCGAGGTCGAGCAGTACCAGCGGCTGGTGCTGCAGCAGCCGCCGAACGTGCTGGTGCTCGGCAGGACGGCGGGCGACTTGGTGCACCTGCTGGCCGAGCTGTTGGACAACGCGACCCAGTTCTCGCCCCCGGACACCCCCGTGATGGTCTCCGCCGAGTTCGCGGCGGGCGGTTCGGTCGGGGTCGAGGTGATGGACCGCGGCGTCGGGATGACCGACTCGGAGCTCACCGGGGCCAACGAACGGCTGGCCAGCACGCCGGTGGTGGACGCCTCGGTGTCCCGTCGGATGGGGCTGTTCGTGGTCGGCCGCCTGGCCGTCCGGCACGGAATCGGAGTGCGACTGCGTCGTGGAGACGACGGCATCGGCGTCTGCGCCGCCGTCAGCGTGCCGCCGCGGCTGGTTCGGCCCGCATCGGAGACCGGCGATACGCGGACCGGCACCGCTGTGTCCGCCCCGCCCGCGGGGAACGGGCCGGAGTCGGATCAGGACGACCCGGTGCTCGGCCGATCCGCGCGGTCGGGGGCGATCGTGACCACCCGCGAGTACCTGACTGACCTGGGGGCGGCGGCGGCCAACGGCAACGGCGACCGGTCTGGCGGGCATTCCAGCGCACCGGATCGGCCGGATTCCACGTTGCCGCGCAGGACCGGCGACCAGTCCCGGCCTGCCGACCGGCCACCGGGGCCGCCCGCATCATCGGGGCCGCCCGCGAGTCCGCCATCGGCGGTCCCCAGTGCCGAATCAGCCAGGAACCTGTTCCGGCCGGGTGGCCCCGGTCGGGCTGCGGCGCCGGCTGGACTGGGAGCAGCCGGGCCGTTGCAGCGCTCGACGCCGATTTTCGATGACGTGGCATCCGCTTGGTTCCAGGAACACCAGGCCGTGCCAGTGCAATGGGCGACGGCGAGTTCTCCGGCTCGGCAGGTGGCCTCCGATGGGCCTGCGGCGGATGCCGTTGCTGCCGGTTCGCCTGCGCCGCAGGCGGTTGAGCAGGACCCCGACCCCGAGCCAGAGCCAGAGCCAGAGCCCGACCCCGTCCCGGTCCCGGTCCCGCTGGAGGTGATGCGGGCAGCGGGCGCCCAGCCCGCCGAATGGGGGGCCGTCGACGAAGGCTGGCGGGCCGCGCAGGTGTCGGCCGAATCGGTCAGCACCGGGGTCACCGCCGCGGGCCTGCCCCGCAGGAAGCCGCAGGCGCTGCTGGTGCCCGGCGCCGTGGGCGGGGCCGCGCCCACCGCGCCCACGAGCGCGCCGGTGCGCAGCGCTGAGCTGATCCGCGGGAGGCTGGCCAGTTACCAGCGGGGCATCCGCGCGGGTCGGCGAACCCGCCGTAGTCCTGGCCCGGATGCGGGCGGGCCCTATCCGCAACAGAGCACAGCAGAGGAGACGACGTGACGGTGCCGCAGACGCAGCCGGATCGTTTCGGATGGTTGGTGGACGACTTCGTCAACCGGGTGCCCGGGGTGGCGCATGCGGTAGTGGTGTCGGCCGATGGGTTGCTGCTCAGTGCCTCGAACCACCTGCCGAGGGATCGGGCTGACCAGCTCGCGGCGGTGGCGTCCGGATTGGTCAGCCTGACCCAGGGAGCGGCCCGCTGCTTCGAGGCGGGGCAGGTCGTGCAGACGGTGGTGGAGATGGAGCGCGGCATCGTGCTGCTCATGTCCATCTCGGACGGTTCTTGCCTGGCCGTACTGGCCGCTCCGAGTTGCGATATCGGGCTCGTCGGGTACGAGATGACCTTGCTGGTCGACCGGGTCGGCCAGCAGCTCACCCCGCAGCTTCGCGCCAATTTGCAGGGTTCGATGGGGCGATGAGGGGCATGGGTAGACGGAGGTGACGAACAGTGAGCAAGTCTGGTGGATCGAAGGGCCGCGAGCAGTCGTTCACTGACGTGCTGAACAGCCTCGGCAACGCCCCTCCGCGTTCCCGGGGGCACCTGCCCGAGGAACCACCTGCTGAGCAGCCGGCGATCCCCTGGTTGCCCACCGCGCGGTCCGCCACGGAGCCGGGAGCTGAGCGGGTGCAGTGGCAGACAGGCAACGAGGAGTGGGGGGAGCCGGAGGACTTCGCGTCGGCGGTGCGGCCCTACACCTGGACCAGGGGCCGCACCCGGCCGGTGTACGACCTGGCGATCGAGACCCTGGTGTCCACCAGCGCGCAGGGCCGGGACGTGACGGCGCTGACCAGCGTGGAGCACCGCGCGGTGGCCGAGCTGTGCTGCGCGCCACGCTCGGTGGCCGAGGTCGCCGCCCTGCTGGGCCTGCCGCTGGGGGTCGCCCGGGTCCTGCTGGCGGACATGGCAGACATCAGGCTCGTGGTGGTGCACCGCAACGCGTGCAGCTCCGGCGACGTGCCGGAGTTCGGTTTCATGGAAAGGGTGTTGAGTGGACTCCGCCGCCTCTGATTGGGTCGACTCTGGTCGGGCCGATCTCCATCGGGCTGGATCGCACCGGGGGACCCCGGCCGGGTCCTACCGCTCTGCTCCGGCAGGACCTGCCCCGGGACCTGCCTCGGAGGGGCCTGCGGGCGGGCTCGGCACGATCTCTGCGAAGATCGTCGTGGCTGGAGGATTCGGCGTCGGCAAGACGACCTTCGTGGGGTCGGTGTCCGAGATCGTGCCGTTGACCACCGAAGCCGTGCTCACCGAGGCCAGCACCGGAGTGGATGACCTCGCTGCCACTCCGGACAAGTCGACCACCACGGTGGCGATGGACTTCGGCCGTGTTTCGCTGGACTCAGAACTGATCCTTTATCTGTTCGGCACCCCTGGTCAGCATCGCTTCTGGTTCATGTGGGACGACCTGGTGCGCGGGGCGATCGGCGCAGTGGTGCTGGTGGACACCCGCCGGCTGGCCGATTGTTTCGCGGCGGTGGACTTCTTCGAGGACCGCGGGCTGCCGTACTTGATCGGGCTGAACTGTTTCGACGGTGTGCTGAACCACAGTATCGAGGACGTCCGGGAGGCGTTGGCGATCAATCCCGAAGTGCCGATCATCCCGTGCGACGCCCGTGAGCGCGAGTCCACCAAACACACCCTCATCGCACTCGTCGAACATGCCATGCGGCGGTCGGCGACGGCTCGCGCCTAACCTGGATCAATAGTGCTTGGAGTGGACCGGCCTATGCAGCTCAATTCGATCAGCGCGACCGGCGGGATTGATCACCGGGCTGGCCTGGGTCGTCGGATTGGCCCGTTCGGGGAGGCGCGCTGCACCAAATTGTTACGGAGCGTTTGAAATGTGCCAGGACGTTCGCGCTATTCTCGATGACCGAAACACGGTTGAGTGATGCGCGAAGCGTGTGACGCCCGGATGGCGTCGAGATCGATCTGGAAGGTGCCCGAGCGTGGCCACCCAGGAAGGTAGCCCACGAACCCCCTCCGGTAGGTCGGGCAGTCCGAGTGGCGTCACGTCCCGTGACGGGATGACCGCGCTGAGTTTCGGCGGAGCGCCCGGCGTCGCCGTGCTCGGTGGTGATCTCACTCAGCTGCGCCGTCGCGGGGGGCGGTGGCGGCTGCGGGACTGGCGGCTGCGCACCAAGCTGACGGCGGTGTTGTTGGTGCCACTGGTTCTCGCCGGGGTGCTCGGCACGCTACGGGTGGCCGATTCGCTGCGCGAGGCCAATCGCCTCGAAGCGGTGGCGCGGCAAGTGGAGTTCGCCCAGCAGATGGGCGAGGTCGTGCACGGCCTGCAGCGAGAACGGCAACTGACGGTGGCCGACCTGCTCGGCCCACCCCCTGCGGACCGCGCCGCCCTACCGGCCCAGGTGCAGAAGGTGGATGCCGAGATCGCCACCCTGCGTTCGGCTGGCTCCGGGGCTCTCGATCTGAGCGGGCCCGCCGCCGACGACTACCGGGTCGCACTGGACCAGTTGTCCACGCTGCCCAGGCTGCGGCAGGTGGCCCGCGGTCCTTCGTCCGCCCTCGATGCCACCATCGCCGACTACACCGCTGTGATCGCCGCCCTGCTCAACCTCAACCGGGCGGTGCTGGTCGGTGCCAGCGATCCGCCGACGGGGTACGCCAGGGGCCTTGCTGTGCTGGGCATCGCCAGGGAGCAGGTCTCCCAGCAACAAGAGGTGTTGCTGGCCGCGCTGTTGTCCGGCAGGCTCACGCCCGACCAGGAGAGCGCACTGCGCACCCCGGGCGCCCGGTTCGACGCCGCCATCGCCGAGTTCAACGATGCGGTGTCGGCGAAACAGGCGCAGCGCTACGCCGCCACCGTGACCGGAACCGCGGTCACCGACCGGACGCGGCTGGTGAACAGCGTCCTGCGCAACGTCTCACGGAATGCGCCGCTGGACATCGCCCCCACCGTCTGGGAGTCCGTGTCCAGCCAGACCATGGACCGGATCGGCCAGGTGGAGACCACCTTGCTCGGCGATCTGCTGAGCGACACCGCAGGTCAGAGCCAGCAGGCGTGGCACGCGGCCTTCCGGGATGCGGGCGTGGTCTTTGCGCTCATGGTGCTCGCCGTGCTGCTGCTGGTGGTGGTGGTGCGGTCGCTGCTGCGGCCGCTGCGGACGCTGCGCATCCACGCCTTCGAGGTCGCCGACCGGAGGCTGCCCGACGTCGTCGAGAAGCTGCGGGTCACCGACGACCACATCGGTGAGACGACGGTCGATCCGGTGCCGGTGTACTCCAAAGAGGAGGTCGGCCAGGTCGCCAGGGCCTTCGACACGGTGCACGTGCAGGCGGTCCGGCTGGCCGCCGAGCAGGCCATGCTGCGCGGCACCCTCAACGACATCTTCTTGAACCTGGCCGGACGCAGCCAGCGACTGGTGGAGCGCCAGCTGAAGTTGATCGACAAGCTGGAGAGCGGGGAGCAGGACCCGGAGCAGCTGAGCAACCTGTTCCAACTCGACCACCTCGCCACCCGGATGCGGCGTAACAGCGAGAACCTGCTGGTGCTGGCAGGCGGGGCACTGCGCCGCGGCGCCGAGGACGGGATTGTGGTGCTCGACATGTTGCGGGCCGCGATCTCGGAGGTTGCGGAGTACCGGCGGGTGACCCTGCGACGGCCCCCGCCGGCGACCGTGGCCGGACCGGTGGCCGGCGACCTGGTGCACCTGATCGCGGAGTTGTTGGACAACGCCGCCAACGCGGGCCCGCCGGACACATCGGTGATCTTGAGCAGTTCGCTGACCGAAGAGGGTGGGTTGCTGATCGAGATCGCCGACAGCGGAACCGGCCTGTCGCCGGGTGACCTGCACGCGATCAACGAGCGGCTCGCTTCGCCACCGGTGGTCGACGTGTCGGTCTCCCGGCAGATGGGCCTGTTCGTGGTGAGCAGGTTGGCCGCGCGGCACCGGATCCAAGTGCGGCTGCGCCAGCAGCGGGGCGACTTCGGAGTCACTGCGGCGGTGCTCCTGCCGTCGTCCCTGGTGTTCAGCGACTCCCCGCTAGCCGGGCCCACCGACCCCCCGGTGCCCACCGCTGCGGGTCAGATGTCCGGCCGGCGCGCCCGCTCCGGCACCGCGTGGAGTCAGACCAGTACGGAGCTGCCGCTGCAGGTGTCGGTGATCGAAGGTACCGCTGAGGGGGACCTGTTCAGCCCGTCCTCGATCGGGAACCTCACGGTTCCGCCCCGTGGCAGGCAGCGCACCGTAGAGGAGGAGTGGCTCGAGCTGTTCGGTCGTGACGAGCCCGGGCACCAGGAGACCCCGGTCGCGCGGGAGGTCACGGAGGCGCGGGAGGTCACGGAGGCGCGGGAGGTCACGGAGGCGCGGGAGGTCACGGAGGCGCGGGAGGTCACGGAGGCGCGGGAGGTCACGGAGGCGCGGGAGGTCACGGAGGCGCCGCCTGCCGACGGCAGGGTTGGCCCGGGCCGCCGTGGCGAGGTCCGGATGGGGGTTCCGGCCGGGACCCCTCAGCAGGCCCCTCAGGTCCGGGAAGAAATCTTCGAGGCGGTCTCGGCCTGGTTCCGGGATCGGCAGCCGGAGTCTGCGGACGAACCGGTGCCGGAGGCGAACCTCCCCGAGATGGCCACCCCGCCGACCGGTTTCGCGAGCCCGGTGGCGGCGCCTTCGCCATCGCCTGCCACCGCGCTGGAGTGGCGGTCGGCCGCGGACGAGGGCTGGCATGCCGCCAACGCGTTGCGCACCTCGGTCGACTTCGAGATCACCGCGGCCGGGCTGCCCAGACGCACGCCCCGGGCGCATCTCGTACCCGGCGCCGCGGGCCCCAGCAGGCTTAGCCCGCCACCAGGCTCGAACGGCCTGACCCGCACACCGGAGGACGTCCGCGGCCGGTTGACCAGCTACCAGCGGGGGTTGCGGTACGGCAGGCACGCTCGCCCGGGCTCGGATGACCAATCAGCCCGCAACTACACCGGGCACGGACGCCACGAGGAGGACCAGCAGTGAAGCCAGGCGCTCATGCTCGGCGTGTCAGGCGCTCATGCTCGGTGTGTCCGGCGTCTGTGCCCGGTCAGTCCGCCACCACCGCCGCGGAGGTGATCCGGTGCAGTGGGAAACGCCGCAGTTCGCCACCCCGGGAGCGGTCGAAACCCTCCAGCACCCCGCCGCCCACGCTGACCGGTTGCACGATCTGCCTCCTGGACACGCCATGGGAGTCCACGTACCCGATCCACACGCTGCTACCTGCGTGGGCCGCTCCTCGCAGCAGCTCCAGCGTGTGACCAGTCGGCACCTCGCGGCTGGCCGGCACCGGCCCGGACGGTGCGGCGGCCGCCACGTCACCGACTCTGACCCCGCGCACCAGCGCGGCCAGTTGCTCCGGCGACAGGACCCGGGGTAAGGGTGAGCGGCGGTGCGGCGGGGGCCGGGCCGAGGCGCGACGGGCACCGCTGCGCAGATCGAGCACCTGACCGTCGGCACCTTCGGCGACCGGCGTGAAACCGGCCGATCGGAGCTCGGTCAGCAGTTCGGTCAGCGGCAGCTGGCTGACCAGCACGGTGGGCGCGAGCCTGCGCAGCGCAGCACTGGCGGCGACCGGATGGGCCTGCAGTTCGGTGAGCAGCGTCTCGTCGTCGCACCGCAGGAACGAGGCGGCGGTGCCGCCGCGCAGCCGTCCGTGCCTGCGAGCCACGTCGTCGATGAGGTAGCTCAGCGACTGTGGGACCGGGGTCCGGGATCGGGTCCGCAACAGCTCGTGCAGGTCGGTGGCGCTGCGCCCGGCGTCCAGCGCGCGGCGCACGGTGGCCTCGGTGAGCCGGTAGACGGTGGCCCCACCGGCCGACTCCACATCGGCCACCAGCCCGATCTCCTTGGCCAGCCCGGGCTCCAGCGGCCCCGGTGCCACGAGCGTACGGTCGGCCTGGACCAGGACGTGGTCCACCGGCTGGGGCAGCGCGGCGGCCAGGGCGAGGGCGGCGGTGACCGGACCCTCGCGCAGTAGCGCGCGGCCCGCCGATGTGCACGCGCCCAGCGCGACCAGGCCGAGCGTGGTGGCCTCCTCGACGGCCCAGCCGACCGCCTCGTCGCGCCGCCGCCCACCGTGCCGGGGCGCCCGCCAGGCCAGCACCGCCGCGAGTTCCTCGGCGCGCTGGATCCCGCTGCCTGCGGGCAGTTCGGCGAGCGCATCGAGCACCCTGCGCCGCTGCCCTGCGGCCGGCGGCCTGCGCAGCTCATCGGAGAGCGGGACGAGCGGGCGATCCCGATCGTCGCGGCTCCCGGCCAGTCCGGGAAGGCGTGGCAAGTCGAGCCAGGCATCGGCTAGCGTCGCCCAGCGCTGCTCGGGCCGCGTGGACAACCAGGAGTCGGCGGCGACGGTGGGCAGCCAGAGCTGGCCGTTCGCCCCTTCGTCGGCCGAGGTGATCAACCCGGCGGCGACGGTGACCTCGGCGAGCAGCACCACGGTGGACTCCTCGACCTCCAGCTGCCGTGCGGTGCGCCGCAGGTCGCGGACTCCGAGACCGCCGGCGCGCAGCACCGCGGGTGGTCGCCGGGACCACTCGGAGAGCAGGTTCTCCACGTGCCGTAGCAGGTCCAGCACCGCGCCTGCCGCTGTCGAGTCCACAGTGGAGGAATCCAGCCGCCGTACAGGCAGCTCCGGTTCGTTCAGCTCGAGCTGTCCGAGCGGCCGGTCACCGCGCAGCGCGATGCCCACCTGGGCGGGCAGTTCGACGGTGTCTGCGTCGATCCGGCGCAGCAGCCCGCGGGCCAGCAGGCGTTGCACCGGCGTGCGGGCCCGGTCCAGGGGGAGCACCTCGGCAGCGTCCCGGGTCGCCCCTACCGGTGGTGCGGCAGCCAGCGTGCGCAACACCCTCAGCTCCGGCTCGGAGAGCTCGACGAGAACCGCGTCGACACCGTCCAGACCCTGAGCGGGACGACCCAGCCCCCCTGGATGTGGGCCGGCGATCTCCCGGGCGGCCGGGACCACGGTGAGAGCCTCGTCGGTGCCCCAGACCAGGGCGCGGCGGCGCAAGGCGTCCAGCGCCTCGCAGGTTCGGCCGGCCGGCACATCAGGCCCGAGCAGACGCAGCAGCTCCATTCGGGGCACCGGTGCGCGGTCGGCGCCGGCCACCACGAGAGCAGTGAGCACCGTCAGGACGAAGCGGTCGAGGTACTCGCAGGCCCGGGCGACCGACGCCAAGCCCCCGGCCCGGGTGGCCAGCACCATCGAGTCGGCCGGAGTGGGCACGGCCAGGTCCGGGCGGGCGCGCAGCAGCGCGGCTAGCGCGTCGTCGTCCATGCGGCGCAGCCAGTCGGCCAATACTGTGCCGGGCATCTCCTCCACGGTATCCAGGCCCGGGAACACACAGCGAGGCAGTACCCGGCACACTGGTATCGGACCGAATGAGGAGGAGCTGTGGCCGACGCGAACAGCAATGCCCGGATTGACCCGACCTGGCCGACCTGGTCGGACGAGGACCACCCGGTCAGCGAGCTGGCAGCCACGGTGCAGGGTGCGTTGTCACCCTATGGCGAGGTGAACTTCCCGCTGCCTGCCGACCAGCTCCCCTACGAGCATCCGCATACCGAGATCAACCGGTAGCGACCAACCGTAGCCGGGGGGTCACGGAGACCACCGATCCGGCTACCCGCTAAAGTGCCACAGCGCGCGACCGACTCCGGTCGTGTCCTATCGCCCTGTCGGGGAGGGCGAGTCGTGTCAGTACTGCGTACCCCGACATTCACAAGAGGTCATGACTCACTCCTCCCTGCCTAGACGCCCGCCTGGCCGCCGTTTCCTGCTCATCTCCGCGCTCGTCGGTGTGTTGCTGTTGGTGCTGATCGTCATCGGGGTGGCCTTGTTGTCCCCATTCGGGCATGACAGCGAGGCGACTGCGCCGACATCCTCAGCGTCGGCGATAGTCCCGGCAGCTCCGGCGGATTTGTCGGTGTTGCCCGAAAGCACCACGTACGCCACCATCGGTGTAGCACCGCTGGACCCTGGTCCTCCGGCGCCCACCAACGGCGCCGTGGTCCACCCTCGGCAGCAGGTCCCGGTGTTCACGGCTCCCGGTCAGCCCGCATTCGCGCGGGTCGGGCCTCAGGAGGTCGGCGACACCTGGTTGCCGGTGATCGCCGCACAACCCGGCTGGGTGCAGGTTCTGCTACCTTCTCGGCCCAATGGATCGACCGGCTGGTTGACGGTCGCAGGACTTGATCGTGCAGTCAGCCCGTATCTCGTTCGGGTCCATCTTCGTTCCTTCAGTATGGAGCTGTTCAAACAGGGTCGGCTCCTGGACACGTGGACCATCGGGACCGGGATGAGTTCCGCTCCCACACCGCCGGGGAGGACCTTCATGCTCGGGTCGTTCAGCGACCGCAAGCAGAAGTACTCCCCCGTGATCCTGCCGCTGGGCATACATAGTCCGACTCTGGACAGTTTCGGTGGCGGGCCGGGGACCGTTGCCATCCATACCTGGCCAACCGCGGACGTCTTCGGTACCCGATCCAGCGATGGCTGCATCCGGGTTCCGCACGATGCCCTCGCCCAACTGACCGAGGTACCCCTCGGCACGCTCGTCCTCGTCGACGAGCAGTAACTGAAAGGACAGCACGTGATCAGTAGGAAGCTCGCTGGCGCCAGTGCGGCAGGCGTCGGTGCCGCCACTGCGGTGGCCGCCCTGCTGCTGGGGACCCTGTCCGGCAGCGCTGCCGCTGTGCCTACCGCCTCCGCGTATGGGCTTGCGGCCACAGGTTTGGTGCCCATCTCGGCGACTCCGCAGGTGCAGGCACCACCCGACGGACACAACGCGCTTGTGCAGCTGCCTTCGCCGCTGGGTGTCGGGGTCCTCAAGGTGGCGGCCCAGGGTCACACATCCTCCGCGACAGCCGTCGATCTCAACATCGCCGACCTGGTCAAGGCCCGCGTCATCGAGGCGAAGTGCGACAACGGCACCGGGGACTCCTCGATTCTGGGTGGTGCGGTCGCAGGAACCAACCTGCCCTCCAACCCGGGGATCGGTCAGAAGCTGGATCTCTCGCCGATCGCCAGCGTCGAGTTCAACCGGCAGAGTGTCAAGGACGACGGCACGCTCACGGTCGACGCACTGGTGGTCGAGGTGCTGCCCGGTGGCAACGCGTCGTTGAACCTGCCGGTCACGCCGCACGCGCTCGACCAGCTCAAGGGCCTCGTCCCGAACCTGAAGGTCCCCAGCTCCAGTCAGCTGAAGTCGGCGGCGCAGAGCCCCGGGGCGCAGCCGACCGTCCAGGACCTGGTGGAGCAGCTCACGAAGCTCAACCCGAACCTGAACATCCCCGCGGCAGGCAACGGTCCGCTGTTGAAGATCGTGGTCTCCTCCGCCACCTGCAGTCCGGCCAAGGTGAGCCAGACCACCCCGCCGCCTGCGACGAAGCCGAAGCCGATCCAGACCCAGCTGCCGGTCACCCACTGACCTGACCGACACCGCAACGAGAGGGCCGGCACGCACACCGCGTGCCGGCCCTCTCGCCATGTCGAGTTCGGCGCACCGGAAGCGATCCGGCGGCGCGGTACCCCCGTATGATCGACTCGTGAGCACTGAGGCAGCGCTGACCCATGTGGACGACCATGGGGCGGCTCGGATGGTCGACGTGTCGGGCAAGGTGCCTTCCGCTCGGGAGGCGGTGGCCACCGGGGTGCTGCGCACCACCGAGGAGGTGGTGCGGTTGTTACGGGCCGAGCAGTTGCCCAAGGGCGATGCCCTGGCGACCGCCCGCATCGCGGGCATCATGGGAGCCAAGCGGACCCCCGATCTCGTCCCGTTATGCCATCCCATCGCGATCTCCGGGGTGACCGTCGATCTGCACGCCGAGGGCTGCGAGGTGCGGATTTCCGCGACGGTCCGGACCACCGACCGCACCGGGGTGGAGATGGAGGCGCTCACCGCGGTCGCCGTCGCCGGGCTGACTCTGCATGACATGGTCAAGGCGGTCGACCCCGGCGCCGTGCTCGACGCGGTGCGGGTGGAGCGTAAGGAGGGCGGCAAGACCGGCCTGTGGACGCGCCAGGAGGATCGATGACCGCCGAGCTACGTTCTCCTGAGGAGGCGGGCATGATGACTCCGACCAACCCCCGCGCTGTGGTGGTGGTGGCCTCCAACCGAGCCTCCGCAGGCGTGTACCCGGACCGCACCGGCCCGGTCATCGTCAGCTGGCTGCGCGAGCGCGGCTATGCGACGCCGGATCCCGTCGTGGTGCCCGACGGGTCACCCGTACGTGACGCGGTGGCCGCGGCGGTCGCCGACGCCGTCGATGTCGTGCTGACCACCGGTGGCACCGGGATCAGTCCCACCGACCGCACCCCGGAGGCCACTGCGCCGCTGCTGGATCGGCCGCTGCCCGGCCTGGCCGGCGCGATCCGCTCGTCGGGGCTGCCGCACGTGCCCACCGCAGTGCTCTCCCGAGGGCTGGCCGGAGTGGCCGGTCGCACGCTGGTGGTGAACCTGCCCGGCTCCACCGGTGGGGTCCGGGACGGTCTGGGTGTGCTCGGCGGTGTGCTGGAACACGCCGTCGCGCAACTGCACGGAGCAGACCACGCAGGCAGCGGGACCGGCGAACCGGCGGTCCATTCGCCCGACCACAAGCCGGCCGGCGCCACACCTGTGGTCACCGGTGAGGTGCTCCGCGCCGCGGTCACCGAGGAACCGCTGGACGTCGAGGAGCACGCCCGGCTGGTCAGTGGCCCGGCCGCCGGTGCGGTGGTGAGCTTCTCCGGGGTGGTCCGCGACCACGACGCAGGCCGGGGAGTACGCGCGTTGGAATACTCCGGTCATCCGGGCGCCGGTGAGGTGATCACGCGAGTGGCGGCCCAGGTCGTTGCGGCGCACCCGGCGGTGCAGGCACTGGCGGTCAGCCATCGGATCGGGCCCCTGGCCATCGGGGACTCGGCACTGGCCTGCGCGGTGTCCGCGGCACATCGTGCGGAAGCCTTCGCGGCCTGTGCGGCGCTGGTCGATGAGGTCAAGCTACAGCTACCGATCTGGAAGCGACAGGAGTTCGCGGACGGCTCCGAGCAATGGGTCAACTGCCCATGAGGCCCGGGAGCCTGGGACCCGGGCCCAGGACCACGACCCCCGCCGTGCTGACCGGACGGCGGGGGTCGTGCCGTCATCGGCACCCGCTCACCGGCCGGAGCTCGCCGGATGCGATCACGGCGAGCGGACCGGTGCGGTTCAACTCAGGTTGAGCTGCTGGCCGGGACGGATGACGTCAGGATCGGAGATCGTGTCGGCGTTCCGCTGGTAGATCTCGCTCCACCCGCCTGCGATATGGTGTTCGACGGCGATCGTGCACAGGCTGTCGCCTGCCTGCACGGCGTACTCGGCGCCGGTCTGCTGCTCGACCTGGCCGGCAGGTGACCCTGTCGCCTCGTGCGTGGTTACCGGTGCCGTGGCGCCTGCGTCGCCGCTGCCATGTGCGCCGACCTGACCCGAGCAGGTGGGCCACGCCTTCCAACCCTGGCCGGCCAGCACCCGCTCGGCGATCGCGATCTGTTGTTCCCGGGTGGCCAGGTCGGCCCGGGGGGCGTATTCGGATCCGCCGAACTCCGCCCAGGTCGACTGGCTGAACTGCACACCACCGTAGTAGCCGTTGCCGGTGTTGATGTTCCAGTCGCTGCTGCTCTCGCACTTCGCGAGTTTGTCCCAGACCGATTCGGGGGCGGCCTGGGCAGGAGCAGCCAGGAGGAAGGGGGCTCCGACGATCGCACTCAGCACGGTAATGCCGGCCACCCTGCGGACTGGGCGTGATGGACTTCGGTGGCTGTCAGGATAGTGAGACATACGCCGCTCTCCATACCGCGCCTGCGGCAGTGCTTGGGCTGTCGCTGTCCGGCCGGCTTCGGTCACCGGCAGAACTTCCCGGACGGCACCGCTGGCGACGGCGCTCGTCGGCTCCTGGCGTCCCCGTCCGGTTCCTGTTCGATGGGAGGAGGCCGATGACGGGGTGCGGCGCGTCGGACTCCAGTCGGTGATTCGGCCGGTTCGGGTCCGGTCGATGGCGACGGTACGTAAGCAAGTCAGGTGCCACACAACGATCTGGGCTGTGACCAGTGTCATATAAAGGGCCACACCGCAGCGCCGAGAGCGCTCGTTGCCCCAGGTAGACGGTTCAAGCACGGTCAGTGTCCGAGGTGGGCAATTCACCGACGGTGCAACCGCGCTCCTATCTTTCGGGTGACCCCTGGCAGGATTACTCGGCGGTTGTGCAGCATCTTCGCGGCGGCAATCAGGCCCACCCGCGGGATCGATCCAGTCCTGTTGTTGCCATCGACGCGGGAGCAGAACGCCAGTTCAGCCGCCTGCGAACGGTGGCAGCACATCGAGTTCGGCACCGGATGGCAACAGCACGCTGCGGTCCCGCACCGCCACCGAGTCGAGGAGGAAGCTGCAGGCACCGAGCACCTTGCCCAGCCCCTCTCCGTGCCGCTCGACGACCACGTCCAGGACGTCGGCCACGGTGGCGCCGTCGTCCAGATCAACGTCCTCGCTGGGCACGCCCGCAGCGGCGCGCGCCCCTGCGAAGTAACGTACGGTCACCACTGCCACCTTGATCTAACCCCCGATCGCACGCTCGCGGTTGCCCGGGACGCGGGCGACCGGGACACCTGGCGAGACGAAAGTCACGGCTTACACCTTACCTGTGACTCACCCGATCAACTCCTCGTCGCCGGACACACTGTGCATGGGGGGCGGACACACCGTGCATGGGGGGCGGACACGCGGGTGGGGTTAGGGGCGCCCGAGTTCGTGGCGGGCGACGGTGCGCAGGTGCACCTCGTCGGGACCATCGGCGAAGCGCAGCGCCCGGGCGCCGGTATAGAAGGAGGCCAGCGGGAAGTCATCGGACATCGCGGCGCCACCGTGTACCTGCATCGCCCGGTCGATCACCGCGCACGCGGCCCGAGGGACCACCACCTTGATCCCGGCGATCTCGGTGGCGGCGGCCTTGGTCCCGCTGTGCTGGTCGATCAGCCAGGCGGTCTTGAGCACCAGCAGCCGGGCCTGCTCCACCTCCAGGCGGGACAGCGCGATCTGTTCGCGGACCACGCCCTGATCGGCCAGCGACCTGCCGAACGCACGCCTGGACCGGGCGCGCGCCACCATGAGCTCGATGGCCCGCTCGGCCATCCCGATCAGTCGCATGCAGTGGTGGATCCGGCCGGGCCCCAGCCGGGCCTGCGCGATGGCGAATCCGTCGCCTTCCTCGCCGAGCAGGTTCGCCGCGGGCACCCGCACGTCGGTGAAGACGATCTCCGAGTGCCCGTGCTGGTCCTGGTAGCCGAAGGTCGGCAGGTGCCGCACGATGTCGACACCCTCGGTGTCCCGGGGAACCAGGATCATCGACTGCTGCCGATGGGTGGCGCCGTCGGGGTCGGTCTTGCCCATCACGATCAGGACTGCGCAGCGTTCGTCGGCCGCGCCCGAGATCCACCACTTGCGCCCGTTGATGACGTAGTCGCCACCGTCGCGGCGGATCGAGGTGGTGATGTTGGTGGCATCGGAGCTGGCCACGTCCGGCTCGCTCATCGCGAAGGCCGAACGGATCTCGCCCGCCAGCAGCGGCTCGAGCCACCGGTGCCGCTGCGCGTCGGTGCCGAACAGGTGCAGCGTCTCCATGTTCCCGGTGTCCGGCGCCTGGCAGTTGATCGCCTCCGGGGCGATCGCCGGTGACCAGCCGGAGACCTCGGCGACCGGCGCATAGTCCAGAGTGGACAACCCGGAGACGGCGGGCAGGAACAGGTTCCACAGCCCGCGGGAGCGAGCCTGGGCCTTGAGCTCCTCGACCACCGGCGGCAGCTCGTGCTCGGCGGGCGTACCGCGGCGCTCGGCGAGCCAGCGATGGTAGTGCGGCTCGGCGGGCAGGACCTGCTCGTGCAGGAAGTCCCGCATCCTTGTCGTGTAGTCGGCCGCCCGCGGGCTGGGGGAGAAGTCCACGCGGCCCGACTCTGCCACGTCGCCGGCCGCATCGAGAGGCCGAGGCGATGGCCGCCCTTCAAGTCCCTTAGCTGCGGAGGTATTGTTTTTGACGTGCCGCACTACCGGATGTCCGAGATTGCCGAGCTCTTCGGCGTGAGCGATGACACCGTCCGGCGCTGGGCTGATTCCGGGCAGCTCACCGCGGTCCGGGACGGTGGCGGTCGCAAGGCTGTCGACGGAGTCGAGCTTGCGGCGTTCGCCAAGTCGCAGGCGCACGCGACGCCCGATCCGTCACTGGTGGACCGTTCGGCGCGCAACCGCTTCGTCGGGCTGGTCACTGAGGTGATCTTCGACCGGGTGATGGCGCAGGTGGAGATCCAGTGCGGGCCGCACCGGGTGGTCTCGCTGATGAGCAGTGAGGCGGCCCGCGATCTCGGGCTCGAAGCGGGTGTTCTGGCGGTGGCCATAGTGAAGTCCACCGAGGTCATCGTCGAGACTCCGGGAGGATCCGGGTGAGGCGGATGACGCCGGTCCGCCGGTCCGCTGGTCCGGTCTGAGGCAGCCCACGTCGTGATGCAGACCACGTCGTGACGCAGACCAAGGACCTGCACACGGTCCACGTCGCACTGCCCGGTGCACTGTGGGTGCCTGCCGGGGTGGCCTTCGGCTTCATCTCGCTGCCGGTGGTCGGCCTGATACTGAAGACCCCGTGGTCTCGGTTCCTGGAACTGGTCACCAGTGATTCGGCGATCGCCGCACTGTGGTTGTCGCTGCGCACCGCCGCGGTGTCCACGACGCTGTGTGTGCTGATCGGTGGGCCGCTGGCCGTGGTGCTGGCGCGCGGGTCGGTGCCCGGTATGCGGACGGTCCGCTCGGTTGTGCTGCTCCCGCTGGTGCTGCCGCCGGTGGTCGGCGGGCTGGCGCTGCTGTATCTGCTGGGACGCAACGGGTTCGCCGGGAAGGCGCTGGATCTCGCGTTCGGTGTGACCATCCCGTACACGACCACCGCGGTGGTGCTGGCGCAGACCTTCGTCGCGATGCCGTTCCTGGTGGTGAGCCTCGAAGGCGCGCTGCGCACCGGTGGGGAGCGCTTCGAGACGATGGCGGCGACCCTCGGTGCGACGCTGTGGACGGTGTTCTGGCGGATCACCACCCCGCTGGTGCTGCCCGGCCTCGGTTCCGGCATGGTGCTCGCCTTCGCCCGCTGTCTGGGAGAGTTCGGAGCCACCATCGCCTTCGCGGGCAGCCTGCAGGGAGTGACCAGGACGCTGCCCCTGGAGGTGTACCTGCAGCGCGAGGTCGATGTCGATGGGGCGGTCGCGCTGGCGTTGGTACTGGTGGCCGTCGCGATCCTGGTGATCGCCGTGGCCCGGCCCCGGGTGGCGGAGGGGCTGCGGTGAGCCCGGGGCTGCACGCCGAGGTCCAGGTGCGGCGCGGCGATTTCGAGCTGGACGTGGCGATGGAGGTGGGGCGCGGCGAGGTGCTCGCCGTGCTCGGGCGCAACGGGTCGGGCAAGTCCACCTTGCTCGGGTCGATCGCCGGTCTGCTGCGCCCGGACGGCGGGCGGATCGTCCTTGAGGACCGCGCGCTGACCGACGTCGCCGCGAATGTGCTGGTGCCGCCGCACCAGCGACGGATCGGGTTGCTGGCCCAGCAGCCCCTATTGTTTCCGCATCTGACGGCGCTGGACAACGTCGCGTTCGGCCCGCGGGCCACCGGGACCCCCCGCCGCGAGGCCAGGGCGGTGGCGCTGCGCCACCTCACCGAGGTGGATGCGGCGGAGTTCGCACCCCGGCGCCCCGGGCAGTTGTCCGGCGGCCAGGCCCAGCGCATCGCACTGGCCCCGCGCGCTGGCTTCCAGCCCGCAGCTGCTGTTGCTGGACGAGCCGTTGTCCGCGGTGGACGTGGAGCTCGCGCCCGCACTGCGGTCGCTGCTGCGCTCGTTGCTGGGCGACCGGCTCACCGTCATCGTGACCCACCAGGTGATCGACGCGCTGGTGCTCGCCGACCGGGTGCTGGTGTTGGACGGCGGCCGGGTGGTGGAACAGGGCCCGACCCTGGCGGTGCTCACCCGGCCACGCAGCGCGTTCGCGGCGCGGCTGGCTGGGCTCAACATGGTGCCCGGCACCGCGACGGTCAACGGGTTGCGCACCCCCGACGGCACCGAGCTGACCGGTACCGGGTCTGCCGGTGAGCCCACCGGCGTAGGCCAGGCTGCGGCCGCGGTGTTCCCTCCTACCGCGGTGGCCGTATACGTGCAGCCGCCGGCAGGCAGCCCGCGCAATGTGATCCGAGACCGGGTGGTGGTGTTGGAACCGCAGGGTGGGCTGGTCCGGATCCGCGGCGCGACCGGGATCGCGGCTGACATCACGCCGGGCTCGGTGGTGGAGCTGGGCCTGCAGAGTGGTACCGGGGTGTGGTTCGTGGTGAAGGCGACCGAGATCGCCGTGCACCCCACCCAGACAGGCCGAGACGGCGCAGGTGACCTTGCGCAGCCGACGGCTGTGACCGGTCCGCCGGGCCACGATGGACGGCCCGGCTGACCCGAGCGGAGCTGTAGCGGGCGAGCAACGCAGCGGAGGGACTCAGCAGGGTAGAACCTCAGCGGGGTAGAACAAGGTGCAGGGACCGTCGCACAGGTCGTAAGCTGGATGCACGCGTCCCGGGTGCGCTCGGGGCGCGTTCGTCTTGCCGGTCGCGCACTCCGGTGAGCGGTATTCGACGAGGGAACGGTGAGGTCAGTGCCGACCGGCAAGGTCAAGTGGTACGACGCGGACAAGGGCTTCGGTTTCGTGACCCAGGATGGTGGTGCCGACGTCTACGTGCGGGCCACCGCGCTGCCGAATGGGGTGACTGGCCTCAAGGCCGGTCAGCGGGTCGAGTTCGGGGTGGCCGACGGGCGGCGCGGCCCGCAGGCCCTTTCGGTGCGCCTGCTGGAGCCACCGCCTTCGGTGGTGGAGGCCCGGCGCCGGCCTGCCGAGGAGTTGCACGGCCTGATCGACGACATGATCAGATTGCTGGAGTCACGGGTACAGCCGGAGTTGCGCCGCGGCCGCTACCCGGATCGCCGCAACACCAAGCGGGTCGCGGAACTGGTGCGGGCGGTCGCCCGCGAGCTGGACCCGTAAGCGCCAGGCCCGAGCGCTAGTGCTCCTTGTTGTCGAGCACCCAGGCGGCCCTGATTCGGAAGGTCTGTTCGCCACCCGTGAGCTCCGGGGCACCGTACTGTTGCACCTCGAGCGATTCGAGGGTGCCTTCGTCGGGCACGTGCAAGGTGTAGTCCTTTCGCGCGCCCGGCGCGAAGACCTCGCTACGCCCGCCGATCTGCTGGCCATTCTTGTGGTAGCGGAACACCACCTGCCAGGGTGTCTGTGCCACCGAGTCGGGCACCGAGATCTGTACCGGCTGACCCACCGGGACGCCGAGCACCGCCACTGCGGATTTGTGATGGTCGCATGTGGTCAGCGCGATGTCGCAGTCCTGGATCGGCCCGGTCCGGGCGCTGTGCCCGTCGACGGAAAAGGCCACCTGCCGATCCGGCGTCTGCCCGCAGCCGACCACCAGGCACACCGCCAGAAAGGTGGGCAACAGCGCTTTTCGGGACATGAACGCTCAGTTTAAGATGCCCCACCCTGCCACGACCCACCGGCCGGGTCACGTACCGTGGTGAACTCCTTGGTCGGTGCGTTTCCTGCGGCGTGGTCGCGCCGCAGATGTGGGTCGGGGTGTCGGGTCCAGTCGCCGCCGAGTATCCGAAGCAGCGACGATCCGCGCCGGACCAGCAGGGTTTGCACCATTCCCAGTACGAGCAGGCCCGATACGGAGGCGAAGCCGATCCAGTAGGTGGGTGGCAGCAGCACGCCCAATGCGCCGCCGGTCACCCAGGCCAGCTGCAGCACGGACTCCGACCGGCCGAACGCCGAGGCCCGGGAGGTCTCCGGCATGTTCCGCTGGATCACCGCGTCCAGGCAGACCTTGGCGATCGCGCTGCCGGTCGCGGCCACCAGAGCGGCGACCGCGACCACCGCGATGCCCGGTAGCAGCGCGGTGAGCACCGCCATCGTGAGCCCGCAGGCCACGCAGCCGATGATGGCCTGGTCGGGTTTGGCGAAGTGCAGCCGCGCACCGACCCCGTTGCCCAGGAAGGCCCCCACCGCCGCGGCCGCCCCGACCACGCCGAGCAGCAGCACCTGCCGTCCCGGCGAGCCCTCGGTCTCCGCTTTCACCACGAAGGCCATGAACAAGGTGAGGAACCCGGTGAACACCCGCGCGGTGGCGTTTCCCCACAGCGCGACCAGCACGTGCCTGCTCATCGGCTGGCGCTGCGGTGCGAGGTCGTCGGTGCTCTCGGTCCGCAGCGTCGCGGGCACCTCGCCCTCGGTCACCTCTACCCAGGACGGTATCCGTAGGCACAGGGCGGCCCCGAGCAGGCAGACCGCCGCCGTGAAGCACAGCGCGCCCGGCGACCCGGCCAGCGCGGCCACCCCGGCCGCCACCGCCCCGGCCACCCCGCCTGCGACCAGCCCGAACACCGTGAGCCGCGAGTTGGTCTTGACCAGGGTGATCTCCGGGGGGAGCACCCTGGGGGTCACTGCCGCGGTGAGCACGCCGAACGACTTGGACAGCACCATGAAGCCCAGCGCGGCCGGGTAGAGCATCCAGTCGTTGACGTGCAGCGCCATCACGACCAGGAGCAGGCTGCGCCCGACGAACGACAGCGCCATCGCTGTCCGCCTGCCGTGCTGCACCCGGTCCAGCAGCGGCCCGACCACCGGGGCGATCACCGCGAACGGCGCCACCGTGATGAGCAGGTAGAGCGCCACGTTGGTGCGGCTTTCCGCGGTGGCCGCCGCGAAGAACAGCGTGTTGGCCAGCGCGACCGCGATCGCCGCGCTAGCCGCGTAGTCCATCATCGCCGCGTAGGTCAGCGAGGACAGCCCGGACCGGCCCGCCCCATCGGCTGTGGTGGCCCGGTGGAACAGCCGTGCGCCGTCCCCGACCAGCTGTCTGCTGCGCCACGCCGCGACCCTGGTGACGGTGATCTTGCGGGGCAACCGTGGACCGCTCGATGCGGTTGACGGCGGCAGTGCAGCGGTCGCGGGCTCGGATTCGGGCGCGTACGGCCTCGCCGCGGGTGTGTACGGCCTCGCCGCGGGCGGAGCCGGCCATGCCGGGGGCGGGGCTGGTCTTGCTACGGGCGGAGGGTCGACCGGCAGCCGGTCGGTGCGGGGTTCGTGGGCGTGGTCCGGTACCCAGCGCCGACCGCGCCCTCGTCCGCGACGCTCCCCCGTGCGGGGGTTCTCGGCGCCGGGGTTCTCGGCGCCGGACGGGGACGCGGGCCGCTTCACGGTCTCCATCCTGCACCACCGCCGCCACCTCGGACCCACCATGCGTTCGGGCTCCTCGGATTCGGGCGGTGATCGGCTCAGCGGCCTGGCAGTGCTCCGGAAGTGGTTGCCGCTCTATCGTGGCCTGGTTACCGTCTGTGTGACGTGGTGACTTTCGGGTTGAGTGGCTGGCCAGGTTCGTGGCCGACGAGGACATGAGTGGCCACATGGTCCCCGCGGTGCTGGATCCGGACGAGTGCTGGCGATTGCCGGTTGAGGTCGGTGATGGCGTACTCGTCTTTGGCGGGGTTGGCGGCGGGGTGTGATCATCGGCCCAGCCCCGACCAGACGGGCTCACCCGCGCTTGGACCCTTCCCGAGGACGCGCGAGGTTTGTGATCAAGCGCCTACCGGTGTCCAACGGACTGTCCAATAACCGGGGTTCACGAGGTGCCGCAGGCGCGTATTCCGCGAAGGTCGCCGCGTTCAACGAGGTCAGCGCCACCGTCGGACAGGTACGGGGCATGGAGCTCGCCGCGCATGAGCGGCTCGATGCGCCATGGGCCGCACCGGAGACCCCGTCACGGGAACCCGCACCGCCACGGGCGCCCGGATTTCACCGGAAGAACAAACCCCTGGTCCCGACCGACACCGGGAGACCGACCCTGCCAAGGGGCCATTCGCCATTCGGAGCCGAGTAGCGCGCGGTGCGCTGACCTGGTGTGTTGTCACCCCGTGCATCGCTGACCAGTATCAACGTGTTTCAGGGCCGGTCACTGGGTTGCTCTGTAGGTCACAGCAGACCACCCCGGGGCGGCACTTTCCCCACGTTTTTCCCATGCCCGGGGGACGTGACCGGCCGCGCGTGGGGACGGCGCAGCGTGTCCGTTTCGCCCACTGTCGATGATCTTGGGAAAATGGGTCCCTGACCTGCGGAGACGTCGGCGGCGATCTTGGGGAACCGTAGGTCGTGCGGACCGGTCCTGGACCGGCCGGGTGCTGCCGCCGCAGCGGCGATGCGACGGCCTGGCTGGTGTGATCCACCTGCAACCCGCTGACCAGTCAGCCACACGTAGCCTGGCGCTTGCACCCTCACCGAGTGCAACGCCCCGAGGTGACGGCCTCGGGGCATCGGTGAGGGCCGTCCTACTCGGTGATTGAAGTGGTGCACGATGAGTGACGACAGCACACGGTCGATCGGTCGTCGAATTCAGGAGATCCGCTACTGGCGTGACAAGACGTTGCGGGTGATCGCTGAACTGGCCGGAATCTCCGAGGGCTACCTGTCCCGGATCGAGCGCGGCGAACGGCCCGTTGATCGCCGGTCGACGCTTGAGGCGATCGCCGCCGCTTTGGAGGTCGCGCCCGGGGAGCTGACCGATGCACACGAGCTGGTTTCCGCCGAGGGCATGGGCGAGGTACACACGGCGGTCGTTGCGCTGCGAGTCGCGCTGGTCGACAGCGTGCTTGACGATCCGGCCGATGATGGGGCGCGGCCGTGGCCGGAGTTGGCCGCGATGCTGCATCGAGTGAATTCGGAGCTGCGCCCGGCGGCGGACTACGCGGGAATGGGCTTGGTGCTGCCCGATCTGATCGCCGAGCTACATGCGGTTGTAGCCTGCAATCCTGCCCGTCGCCATGACGCGCTCGGCGCACTGCTGGACGTGTACACAGCGGCTACCTTCATTGCGAAGCATCTCGGTGAGCCGGATCTGGCAGTCGTTGCAGCGATGCACGCGCGTTCGGCAGCCGCCGAGTTGGACTCGCCTGCGCACACCGCGCTGGCAGAACTGTTACGCGCACATGCGGTGTCCAGCCCCGCGCGGGCGCGCAGTCTGGTATTGGCGTCCCGCGCGGCCGATCGGGTGGCGCCTTTCGTGGGGACTGACGGGGGCGCTGCCGAGATGTACGGGATGTTGCACCTGACGTGTTCGCTCGACGCTGCCGCGTTGCGACGGCCTGCTGAGTCGGTCGACCACCAGGCCGAGGCAGCCGACGTGGCCGCGCGCGTCGGCACCGGGGTCAACTTCGGTCACCAGTCCTTCGGGCTGGCCAACCTCGGGTTCTGGCGGGTTCACCTCGCCGTGGAGCGCGGCGAGGGTGGCAAAGTTCGCGAGCTTGCCCGCGGCGTCGATCCGACCGCGGTGGGACTCGGGGCGTCGCGGTGCGCGGCGTTCTACACCGATCTGGGTCGAGGTTTGGCGACGGAACGATCGCGCCGGAAAGATGCCGTCGCCGCATTGCGCACCGCCGAACGACTCGCGCCGCAACGGGTCCGGGCCAACCCCTTCGTCCGCGAGACGGTAATCGGCCTGCTGCACCGGGCTCAGCGGGACGCCGTGGGCCGGGAGTTGCGGGGGATGGCCTACCGAATGGGTGTCGGTACCGGCTGACCGGGTGATCTTGCCATTCTGACAAGATCGGCGCAGTGATCGCCACCACGGTCACTAACTGTGAACGTGAGTAGAGCAGAACACCCGGCCGTGATGCAACGGGAGCATGAGCGTGGCCGCATGGTGGCGATGGGCAAGCGCACCGATGACGGCACTCAGTGCACGTTGTTGGTGGTGCGGGAGACCGGCGGTACGTGGTGTCTCTACCCGCATGGTGTCGGCACGCTCGGTGTGCGGTTATCGGGGGCTGAGGCGGCTCGGTTGGCTGCGATCCTGGCGGCCGGGCAGTGCTGATCGGACCCGAGGTCCCGCACGCTGTGTGCGTCACTGACTCTCAGCTCGCGGTCCTGTTCCGGCAGACGCAGTGGTTGCTGGACGACGCGGCGCACGACTTCCCTGCCGGACGGGTCAGCGCGCGGCATCGGGAGGAGCTGGTCGGGACCCTCGAATCTCTGGCGGCCATCGTGCGCGGCTCCGTACCCGGGCAGGAACCGCTCGGGGTGTTCGTGGGCGAGTGCGGGCATCCGGTGGTGGTCACCGACCCGGCCATCCATGTCGACCCGTGCACCGGGTGCGAGCTGGACTCGGAGGATCACTTCGCGTGGTTCGCGCTGCGCCGTATCCACAGTGGGCGGGTCGCGAAATACCGTGACCGCTACCTCGACGGCGGGCACCCGGTGGGGTTGCTGACGGCCGGGTCGTTCGACGTGCTGATCGACCGGGGCCTGGTCGTGGTGGCCGATCCCAGCCAGGAGAACTGCCTGGGCCGCCTCAGCCTCACCGACACCGGTGCCGCCCGGTACTGCGAACTCAGCACGGTGCAGGCCCCCCGCTGGACGGGGGAACAGTGAGCGCGGAATGCGGCCGGTGGGTGTTCTGCTCGGCGGACTCCTTCGCGCATGTCCTGGCCGATGACGCCAGTGCACCGGAAACGATGGTGATCGCGATGTGCGGACTCACGCTGCCGGGCACGACGCCGGTCTATTCGACACCCCCGAGCCTGGCCGTGTGCGTGGTCTGTGAACACTTCGGGACACCCGCACCCGCACCGCCCGAATTCCCGGTACTACCGACACCCGACAGCCTATGAACTCGGCCGGTCGCCGGTTTCAGAGCACCCCAGACCGTTCCCAGCTCCCGGCGACCGGCCGACACCAACCACTGGAACAGTCAGCCACCGATAGGCCCCCTCTCACTCCATATCCCCCATGTTTCCGGTACGGCGGCCGGGGGTCGGTCCGCTGCTTTCCTATTCCCAGTGGAACCGGCCCCCGATTCGGTCACCCGCGCGGGCGGCTCCCTCCCTCTGTCGCCCGCGCGGGTGCGCCGATTCCCATCCTTTGACGGCAACGACCCCGCTCACCGGTCGCAACCCGTGATCGGGGTCGTAGCCAGCGCGCGGCGAACTGCCGGGCCCCGAACCGTCCCCAATAGACGGCCGCTGAGCTGCCCGGATACCCTCCGGTAGGCGGGTCCGTAGGCTGCCCCCGCCATTCGGAGTCGAATTGCGAATTTCGGGGTGGTAGCTCAGCGGGCGGGGACGAAGCGTACCCGGAACAGCACGGGCCAGTTCTTGCCGGTGATGAGGAACTCGTCGGTGCCCGGGATCGCCGCGATGCCGTTGAGCTCCTGCGCGGTGGCCCGCTGCTCCGCGTCGAGCAGACCGGCCGCATCGACCACGCCGGTGACCACGCCGGTGCGCGGGTCGACCCGTACGATGCGGTCGGTCTCCCAGACGTTGGCCCAGACCACTCCGGCTGCGCACTCCAGCTCGTTGAGCCGCCGCAGCGGCGCACCGTCGAGGCGTACCGCCAGCTGCCCGGTAGCCGCGAAGGTCACCGGGTCCCGGAAGGTGAGCCGGTCCGAGCCGTCGCTCATCACCAGCCGATTCCCTTGGGTGCACAACCCCCAGCCCTGGCCCTGGTACGCGACCCGGTGACGCTCGACCAGGGTTACCGGGTCCCGCTCGATCGCCACCCCGCTGGTCCAGGTCAGCTGCCACAACCGGCTCCCGACGACCGTGATCCCCTCGCCGAACAGTGGGGCGGGCAGGCTCGCCTCGGCCAGTACGGCTCCGGGTCGGGCACCGGACAGGGCCACGGTCCGCACCCGGGACTGGCCGGTTCGCCCACTGCTCTCGTAGAGCACTCCGTCGGCGATCTCCAGGCCTTCGGTGTACATCGTCGGGTCGTGCGAGACGGTGCCCAGCACCTGCACCCGCAGTTGTTGCGCGGTCGATGGGTGGGTGCCACAGCCGGTCAGCAGCACAGCGGCCAGCAGGACGACCGCCGCCACCGCTACCGGTGCGGTGGTCGGTACACGGCGCATCGACGCAGCGTCGCACAGTCTGCAGGGTGGGTGACCTGCGTGGACCGCGGGTGCGGCACAATTGGGAGGTGATTGTCGAGACCACCGCGCCGAGCCCCGACCTCACCGAGGCCGTCGACCTGGCTCGGCAGGCTGCACAGGACGAATCCGCGGACCACGCTGTCGGTCCACACGTGGGGAGCGAGCCAGAGGAAGGCGGCGCGGTCACCCACCTGTTCGAGGCCGGCCTCTCCGGCTACCGGGGCTGGCGGTGGGCGGTCACGGTGGCGTCGGCGGGCCCGGGTACTCCGGTGACGGTCAGTGAGGTGGTGCTGCTGCCCGGCCCTGACGCGCTGACCGCGCCTGTGTGGGTGCCCTGGACCCAGCGGGTGCAGGCCGGCGACCTCGGGATCGGTGACCTGCTGCCCACCGCCCCCGATGATCCGCGGCTGGTGCCTGGTTACCTCATCGACGATGACCCGCCGGTCGAGCGGCTCAGCCCGGAGCTCGGTCTCGGGCGGGTCAGGGTGCTCGGCCGCGAGGCTCGCCTCGGGCTGGTGCAGCGGTGGCGCGACGGGGATCACGGTCCGGGTGCGCCAATGGCTCGCAGCGCACCGGAACGGTGTGTGACCTGCGGTTTCTATCTTCCCCTCGGTGGCCTGCTCTCGGTGGCCCTCGGGGTCTGCGGCAACGAGCTCGCGCCCGCGGACGGGCAGGTCGTGCATGCCGAGTTCGGCTGTGGGGCGCATTCGGAGGTCCAGGTGGACGCGGGGCCGAGTGTGCCGGTGGCGGAGCTGGTGTACGACGATGCCGAGCTGGAGCTGTCGCCACGGCCACCGGTGGAATGAACCGGGAGACCTGCTTGTCAGGGTCGAGCCATGAATACCGAGACCTGTCAGGGTCGAGCCATGAATGCTGATCCGTTCGGCACCGCCGCACTGCGCGACGGGGTACTCGCCGCATGGCGGGGATCCCCGACCCGGTTCCGGGAGGACGCCAACACCGAGTCCGATCTCGCGCTGGTCGGATACGCCGACCGGTTGCTCGTCGAGCTGGCGCAGAACGCCGCTGACGCGGCACAGCGCGCCGCGGCACCGGGTCACCTACGGGTCACCGTCGAGGCGGGTGAGCTGCGGGCGGCGAACACCGGCGCACCGCTGGACTCCGGGGGAGTGGCCGCGCTGGCTGCGCTGCGGGCCTCGGCCAAACGCGGCGCACGTGGCAGCGTCGGCCGCTTCGGGGTCGGTTTCGCGGCGGTCCTCGGGGTCACCGACGCACCGCGGGTGGTCTCCACCTCAGGCGGGGTGCGGTTCTCCGCGGAGCACACCGCCCGTGCGGTGGCCGGCGATCCGCCGCTGCGCACCGAGTTGCGCCGACGCGGCGGCCGGCCCCCGGTGCTGCGGCTGGTGTGGCCCACCGAGGACGAACCGCCCCTGCCACCCGGGTTCGCCACCGAGGTCCGGCTGCCGTTGCGGCCCGGCATTGATCCGGACGTCCTGCTCGAGACGTTCGCGAACGAGGCCGGTGACCTGCTGCTGGCGCTGCCGTGGCTGTGCCGCATCGACATCGGTGACCGGAAGCTGCGTCGCGAGGGCGACGATCCGGTGCTGGTGCATGACGGTACCGAGCTGCGCCGCTGGCGAGTGGTGCACAGGGCGGGCCTGCTGCCTGCGCCCGCACTGGCCGGGCTGGGCGCCGAGGCGCGGCCGGAGTGGAACCTGTGCTGGGCGCTACCGGTCGACGCCGACGGCTCCCCGCAGCCGCTGGCGGGCGAGGTGCTGCACGCCCCCACCCCCACCGCGGAGCGACTCACCCTGCCTGCCCGGCTGATCGGCACGGTGCCGGTGGACGCGTCGCGGCGGCATGTACATCCTGGAGCGGCCACTGATCTGCTGCTGCGCACCGCCGCGCGGGCCTATCCGGAACTGGCTGCCGCGCTGACGCCGGATCAGCGCACCGCGCTGGTGCCCGAGCCGGGTTTCCCCGCCGGGGAGGTCGACGCCGCGCTGCGGGACGCTGTGCTCGAGGCGCTGCGCGCCGCCCGGTGGTTGCCCGCCGCCACCGGCGGGGACATCGCTCCGGCCGGCGCCATGGTGCTGGATGTGCCGTTGCCGGAGTTGGCGGCGCTGCTCGCCGACGTCACTCCCAACCTGCTGGACGCCGAACTGGCCGCGCCCGGGCACGCCCGGGCGCTGGCCGCACTCGGCGTGGCCCGGCTGCGTCCGGCGGCGATCGCCGAGCTGCTGGCCGGGCTGGACCGCCCGGCGTCGTGGTGGCGGTGTTGCTACGCCGCGCTGGCGCCGCTGCTCGACGTCGACCCGGCCGCGCGCGAGGAGCTCGGCGCGCTGCCGGTCCCGCTGGCTGACGGGCGTACCGTCACCGGGCCGCGCGGGGTGTTGCTCGGCGACGTCGACCTCGGCTCGCCGGCTGACGACGGCGCGAGCGGGGCTGTGACGACCACGGAGCTGCGGCTGGTGCACCCGGATGCCGTGCACCCGCTGCTGGAGCGGCTCGGCGCCCGGCAGGTGGGGCCTGCCGAGCTGCTGGATGCGCTGCGCCCGGCCGTCGAGCGCAGCGTCGACGACGCTGAGGACGGCCTGGACGTCACCGGGTTGGCCGGGGCGGTGCTGGCGCTGGTGCAGCGGACCGGCGCCGCACCCTGGCTGGGCTCGCTGGCACTGCCCGATGACACCGGGGAGCCACGCCGGGCCGATGAGCTCGTGCTACCCGGTGGGGCGTTGCGGGCGTTGCTCGCTCCGGAGGCACCGCTGGGGGTGCTGGATCCGGCCGTGGTCGCCGCACACCCGGCCGCGGCGCTGCGCGCGGTCGGCGTGCTGGACTCCTTCGCGGTGCTCGACGACCCCCATCCGGACGGTCCTGACCACGAGCTCGACGGCGAGGAGCTGTGGTGGGCCGAGATCGGGGGCGCTGGTGGCGACCCGCCTGCGCTGCTCGCCGTCCGGGACCTGGACCTCGTCGACGACCGCTGCTGGCTCGAAGCGCTGCGGACGATCGCCGCCGACCCCGCCGGCCTGGCCGCACTGCGCCAGCCCGGTGGCTACACCGGCTGGTGGCTGGCCCGGCACGCGCGGCTCGGTGGTCATCCGCCGCCTTACTGGCGGCTGCCCGGAGCCTTGACGCTGGACGGGCTGTTCGACCCGGTGCAGGTGCTGGGGCCGGCGACGGACGCCGCGCTGCTCGCTGCCGCCGGGGTGCGCACCGGGCTGAGCGTCACCGGACCCGCCGATGCCGCCGATCTGCTGGCCCGACTGGCCGACCCGGCCCGCGCCGTCACTCCTGCCGTGGTGCACGCCGCACATGCCGCATTGGTGGCCGCCGATCTGGACCCGGCGGAGGTGGAGCCCCCGGCCCGGGTGCGGGTGATGACCGGTGAGGTGGCCGAGGCCGACCGGGTGCTGGTGCTCGACCGGCCGTGGCTGGCCGCGGTGCTGCCCGCGAGCGAACTGGTGGCCGGTGGTGATCCTGGCGCACTGGCCGATCTGCTGGACCTGGCACTGGCCTCCGAGCAGGTGCAGCCCGACCTGCTGGGCGCAGGCGCCGGGCGATCGGTGCGGTGGGCGGAGCTGGTGGAGGTGGTCGCGGTCTGTGCGGCCGCGGGGCTCCCGGTACCGGAAGGTTCGCTGTGGCTGCACGAGCAGCTTCGGGTGCGCCGCGGCGAGGTCGAGCACCCGGTGCCGTTCTGGGTCACCCCGGACGGCGCGGTGCACGCCGCCGACGCGGTAAGGGCTGCGCTGCTCTTCCGGCCCGTTGACGTCGGCGGGCGGGTCCAATCGGCCCGAACCGGGTCAGAGCAGGCCCCGCTGAGCGCTCCTCGACCCGCGTAGTGCGGCTCTGCGCTGCAGGTAGATCACCGTGAACCCGACGAAACCGAGCAGCCAGCCGATCACGCAGGTCCACACCCACTCGGCGGGTGCGCCGATGACGAACATCACCACCGCCGCCGCGAACCAGTCGATGGTGACGACGGCGACGACCGGCCGCGGGTTGGCCAGGCCGGGCGGCAGCGGAGGGGGGGTGGGCGACACCCCTGGCACGCTACGCGGTCTCCGATGCGACGTCGTCGGACGAGCGTTGCTCCTGCCAGAACGGGGCGTAGGGCCAACGTTGCTCGAGTCGGTAGAAGTATCCGCGGTTGATCCGGTATTCGTCGAGACGAGCGGCCATGGCGGAGCGGTAGTCCGCGAGGTCGCCGGGCCTGCCTTGCAGCCACTGGGCGATGGCGACCGCGGCGCCCAAGCCGTCCAGCAGGGCCTTGTAGATGCCCTGTGCCAGCAGCGGGTCGAAGGCGCATGCGGCGTCACCGACGGCGGCCCACCCGTCGTCGGCGCACGGCTCCAGCACCGTCGACGGTGCTGCCCGGACGTGGATACGCGCATCGTCAAGGGTGGCGCGGTCGAGCGCCCGCGCGAGATGGCGGGTCTGCTGGAGGTGGCTGATCCAGCAATCCCCGGCGTGCAGCGACTTCTCCTGCAGCGTTGCCGGGTCGGTCGCCACGAGCGCGCCTGTCCGCCCCCCGGGCAGCCGGGCCGCGTACCACCAGCCGTAGTCGACGGCTTCCAGCATCGCCAGCCGGCCGAGACCACCCTCGGTGGGCCCGGAGAGGAAGGCGGCGGCACAGCTCAGCCGGTGCAGAATGCGTCGGCGCGCGCCGAGCGCCCGCCCGATCTGCGCGGCCTGCCCGGTCGCATCGACCACGAAGCGCGCGTGTAGCTCGCCGCCGTCCGCGCCGGTGTGCAGCGTGCAGCCCCCGCCGGGTGTTCTCCGCACCCCGCGCACCCGGGCCGGCACGTGCAGTTCGGTCCCCTTGGCCACGGCCTGCTCGACCAGGCACGCGTTGAAGCGTGCCCGGTCGAGATGCCAGCCCGTCCCGTGCGGGTTGAACAGGAAATCGTTGTACCCCAGCGTGGTGGCGCCCCAGGACGAGCAGGTGCCCAGGCAGCTGTCGTGGCCGTCGGCCAGGAACGCTTGCCACACGCCGAGCCGCTCGAGGAGCAGCCGTGACTCCGGGGGGATGCTCTCGCCGATCGGCGACCGGTCACCGGCCGTGCTCTGCGCGAGCAGCACCACCCGGCCGACGTCGAGTGTGCTCAGCGCCAGAGCGGTGGCGGCACCCGCCGGCCCGGCGCCGACGATCGCGACGTCACAGTGAACCGTTCGGCTCACGAGGGACCGGAGTCGATCGGCCAGGGTTGGGCGACGGGTTCGTGTGCGCCCACCTCCAGTTGGCTCTCGACCTCCAGGAAGTGATCCGGATCGTGGTCCTTGTCGTCATCGATGGCGTTGGCCTGGATGACGACGCCGATCTTCGACCAGTGCGTGATGATGTCCAGCCGGTCAGCGTACCGGCCCTGCCTGGCGGCACTGGGTGATGCGGTGCCCGGCCCGCGAACCGAGTACTGCTGGTGGGGCAGGGTGCGATCCTCGACGTCGGCCGCGACGTACACGCTCACCGGTCGTTGCGCGGGCCACGACCAGTAGACCGTCTGGTTGTTGTCCGGGTTGGGTGAGGTGGGGTGGGTGGCGCAGGAGTTGTAGTCCGTGTGCCACGGCAGTGCCATGAACTTGGAGGTATCACCCGGTTCCGCACCCGAGTCACCGGTGTGGATCGGCACATAGCCCTGGGTCAGGAAGGGCCGGTCCGCCCGCACCGTGGTGTAGTCCAGTGGTGTGGCCTTGATGCGGAAGGGTCCGCCACCGCTGGTCCGCCAGTCCTTCGTCCACAGCTCGGGATCGCGCACGGTGAAGGTCATGTCGATTCCCGGGCTGAACCGTCCGCCGAGGCAGTTGAACAGGGATGCCTTGTCGAGATATTCACCGTCGCCCAGCGTCGGCCCCGGCTCGGGGCTGAACTTGCCCGCATCCCACTGGGACAGGAAGAAGTACTGCGTGAAGGTGGGCGAGAGGAACGGCTGCCCCGCGTCGCCCAGCGACAGCGGCATGAGGGGCACGCCGGCATCGCCCTCATTCGGGTTGTTCGGGTTCCGGATGTAGCCCAGACCGCCGAGGATCGTCTTCGACGGGTCGTCGGTGGCGCTGATCTGCCCGACCGCGTCGTGGGCTTCGATGGCGTATCGCGGTAAGTAGGTGTTCCAGCGCTGCATCGCCGTGGTACGAAAGATCGGGTGGATATGGTCGTCGAACGACGGCTCGAAGGTGTCCTTCTTGTAGCCGACCTGGAAGAGTTCGGGCATGAGGTCGAGCTTGCGGACCCAGGTGTCGAAGATGTCGTCCCACAGTGTCACGACGTTGGGCGTCTGCGGAGCGTAAGCCGGATCAGTCGCGACGACCCAGCCGCCGTGCACCGTCGCGGTGCTGTTGTCGTCGAACACCAGCACCGCCGATACGGGCCCGTCTGCGGTGTCGTCGAACCAGCCGTCGTTGTCGACGTCATCCGCGAGCGGAAACGGTGTGCCGTCGTCACGGAACCACGCACACGCCCGGCCGTATCCCGCGATCACGATGAGGCGGCCCTCGTCGTCGGTCTCGAGCTGTCCGAGCGTGTCGATGTCACCCGAGGGGCTGTACAGGACCGGGAAGCCGTCGAGCGGAAAAGACTTCGGGTACGTGGGTAGTCCCTCGATGCCGGTGGACTTCTCGTTCCAGAAGCTGGCCGGCGTGCCCGCGTCGAACTCGACCTGTTCTCCTGACGTGCCTCGGATGGCTCGCGGGCCCGGATCGATGGTCAGCTTCCGAATTCGGTCCGGACTGTTCGGGTCACCGGCGAACCGATTGCGCAACGGTGGTAACCCGCGCTCGTAGTTCGCGATGACGCTCGACAGTCCGGACGGTGGCCACTCCAGGACGTAGCAGTTGGCCTTCTTGTTGGCGAGGTGAACCGTCCACACGATATCGAGGACCTTCTTGCCCTCGATATCGGTTCCGATCTTGACCTCTGTTCCTTCCCCGTTGGGGTACGATTCGGTCTCGGCTGAGTCGTAGTGATAGATACGGAAGCGGGCCGCTTGACGCCGGAGCGCGCCGTCGTCGTCACGAAGATCGCTGCTCGTGATGTGCTCGGACTCTGTGTCACGCTTGATGGGAAGCCCACCGCTCACGGCGTCGACACTCACGCCATCGTCTCCCGGAACGGGTAGCGAGGCCATGGTCTCCGGCGCAAGGTAGTATTCTTCGCTGTTCCCGACTCGGGCGAAGCCGATCGCGGGGTGGACTCGAAAGGTGGATCCGGCCATCACGAGCTCCTTTCGTCGAGGCTGGTCAGGAGAACCGCTGGTCAGGAGAACCGGGGAACAGCGCCGTGTACCCAGCAGGTCCGGATGTTGGCGCCGAGGGTGGCCATCTGTGTCCAGAAGTCAGGTGTAGTGTTTCCGGCGAAGCGAGCTTCGAGTGACGACCGGAAAGCGGTGAAGTTCTCCACGAGAGTGTCCTGGGCGGCCGATGCTGGAGTTTTGGGTTTTGGGTTCAACACTCCCTGATAGGTCTCGGGAAGCCGGCCGGCTTCCCGAACCCGGAGGAACTTGCCATAGTGGTCGACGCCGGGGCTGGGATCGGTGGCGGTGTTGCGGTGCTCGGGCGTGATCTGTTCGTTTCCCGCGTTCTCACCCTCACCCTGGTCGGTAATGATGTACAGTAGCTCCCAGACTTCCAGCAGACCGTCCAACTCTCCTTTGTCGATGATCAGACTCTTCGCATTCGCGTAGTAACGCCCGAAGTCGTCCCTCTGGTGTCGAGGCTCAATATGCGTGTAAAACTTCCAGGCGCCGATCTTGACGGCATTGTAGAACGCGCCGATGGAGCCGTACTTTGTCTTGTCCTGCAGGAGCTCTACCTTGTCCTGCAGGTGCTGCAGGCTCTGCAGGGTCTTCTCCGTGCTGTCCTTCTCCTGCAATGTCGACATCGTTTGGTCCAGGAGCTCCAGCCCACCGGCGCCCCATTCGGGGTACTCGATCAGGCACATCGCGTCGATGCGAGCCGCGTCCAGGGGGCCGAGTTTCGAGCTCCAGTTCTTGAATATCTTCGTCGGATCGGGCTTGTTGATGGCGAAGTCGAGGTGCGGGATGCCGCCTCCGTACTTCGGTGCGCTGAACTTCACGTTCACGCCGTAGGCGTTGGCGACGTTCGCGGCCAGTTCGAGGTGCAGCATCTCCTGATCGACGACTGAGCGGATCAGTTGGAACGCCTCGCTGCTCTGGTCCCGAACCGAGTACAGTGCCGTCAAGTAGTATGGGATCGTCCAGAACTCGAGATCGACGGCGTACTGCAGATGCTCCTTGAGGACATCCAGGCTCCAGTCAGCTGAAGAGTTCGACATCGTGGCTCCTTCGCTCTTGACGACTTTCTGCTCGTCTCTTCGCCGACGGGCTTCCTTCGCCGGCTCATCTTCAGCGGAAAAATCCGAGGAAGCACTTCAGAAATTTCTATCCGTGAGCTGCGCGGCGGCTCGCATTCTGCAGGGAGCGAGTTCCGATGGGCCAGGTAGCCGACCAAAAATGGGCAGGGAGAATACGCGATGGATGCCCCTTCCCCGACCTCCACGGCTGTCAATCCGGCACGCCTGGAGGATCTTCGATCTACTCGTTGTCGAGCAGCCGCTGCCACTTGATCATTGCCCCGAACGGGGACGACGCACAAGACCTCGCGTAACGGTGCACACGGTCAGGTGAGAGGTTACTCACCTGGATTACTCTGAGTATTATCGGTGATTCTCGGACAGCAGATGTCCCGGCCCTTCACGGTTACCCGGTGACGGTTTACAGGCCGGGGGAGATGGCCGCTGTGGCACTCGGCGTTCGCAGCTTGCGTGGCTGGTCCCGTGGCCAGCGGCAGGCTTGGCCGAGAGGCCGTCACGAGGGTCCCTGAGCTGAAACGGTAGCTTACCGGTGACCTGGTGCTGCCGTGAGGGATTGGTCCTGGCTCAGGCAGGCGCTGCTACTCTGCGTTGTCGGTGGACGGAGCGCCGGGGATTGCTCAACCCAGCGACTCTGCGCAATTGAGACATCGGCGGTATATCGCGACGGATCCATTGTGTCGCTCGGACGCCTGCAGGAGGAGGATTCATGGTTCATCGGCGCGTCTCGGGGAAAGATTCGGAAGCGGAGTCGGCCATCGCGCCCGCGTACACGCAACGACTCGACCTAGAGCCCATCCCGAAGTTCAGGATGCCGGAACGGGGCACGCGCCCGCAGGCTGTCTATCGCCTGGTGCACGACGAACTGCTGCTGGACGGCAGCTCGCGGCTGAATCTGGCGACCTTCGTGACGACCTGGATGGAGCCCGAGGCCGAAAAGCTGATGGCCGAGGCGTTCGACAAGAACATGATCGACAAGGATGAGTACCCGCAGACCGCCGAGATCGAGCGTCGTTGCGTCAACATGGTGGCTCACCTGTTCAACGCTCCGGCGGACGGGAGCGCGGTCGGGGTGTCCACGATCGGCTCCAGCGAGGCGGTGATGCTGGCCGGCATGGCCATGAAGTGGCGCTGGCGAGCGCGCCGGGCCAGCGCCGGGCAGCCGACCGACCGGCCCAACCTGGTCCTGGGATCCAACGTCCAGGTCGTCTGGGAGAAGTTCTGCCGCTACTGGGACGTCGAACCTCGTTACATCCCGATGCACCCAGGGCGTTACGTCATCAGACCGGACGAAGTGCTGGAGCGGGTCGACGAGAACACGATCGGTGTGGTCGCGATCCTCGGCACCACCTTCACCGGCGAGTTCGAGCCTATCCAGGAGATTCACGACGCGGTCGTCGCCCACAACGAAGCGGCTGGTCTCGAGGTCCCCGTCCATGTGGACGCCGCCAGCGGCGGGTTCGTCGCCCCGTTCCTGTTCCCGGATCTGGTGTGGGACTTCCGGCTGCCGATGGTGAAGTCGATCAATGTCTCCGGCCACAAGTACGGGCTGGTCTACCCCGGAATCGGCTTCGTGGTCTGGCGCGAGGCGCAGGACCTGCCCGACGACCTCGTCTTCCACGTGAACTATCTGGGTGGCGACATGCCTACCTTCACCCTGAACTTCTCCCGCCCCGGCAATCAGATCGTGGGCCAGTACTACAACTTCCTGCGGCTGGGGCGGTCCGGCTATCGCAAGGTCATGGAGTCACTCCGGGATCTCGCCGTGCACACCTGCACCCGGGTCGCCGCGCTCGGGCCGTTCGAGCTCCTCAGTGACGGGACGTCGACCCCGGTCTTCGCGTTCGCGTTGAAGGACCAGACGCCCTACACGGTCTTCGATGTCTCCGAGCACCTCCGGACCCAGGGCTGGCAGGTGCCCGCCTACACGATGCCCGATGCTGCTACCGACGTGGCCGTGCTGCGCGTGGTGGTGCGGGAGGGCTTCAGCTACGACCTGGCCGAGGCACTGGTCGACGCTCTGAAGAGCGCGACCGACAACCTCGCCGCCAACCCTCCGAGGGTGTCGACGTCCACCGCGGGCTTCAGGCATACCTGACGACCACCGGCCGCTGGTGCGGTAACCCACGAACGTCCGCTACTCGTCGCGCGGCCGACCGCTCCGGGCGTGACCTGGCGATCCGGCGGGTGAGGGTGCTCACGCAGAGCGGACAACCCATGCGTTCACCGACATATCGTGAGCTATGCTAATGAAATGACCGTGACCGGGGAGACGCAGGAGACCGACGAGCAAGGCCTCGCCAGTCGGCTGCGGATCGCCGTGGTCCGGCTCAACCGGCGACTGCGGGCCCAGCACGACGCGGACGCGGTGGCCACCCTCACCCAGCTCTCCGCGCTGGCCTCGCTGCACCAGTACGGCCCGATGAGCCCGGGCGAGTTGGCCGCCCGGGAACGGGTGCGACCGCCCTCGATGACCCGGGTGATCGCCGCGCTGGCCGAGATCGGTTTCGTCTCCCGCAGCCCGCACCCCACCGACGGCAGGCAGACTGTGGTTACGCTGACCGAGGCAGGCCGGTCCTACGTGGATGCCGAGGTCAGTGCCCGGGAGCGCTGGCTGGACGCGCGGATCGCGGAGCTCCCCGAGGAGGACCGCACGGTGCTGTGTCGCGCAGCGGAGATCATCGACTGGATGGCGGGTACCTGACGGGTGCGTACGGACCAGCCCGGCACCGAGTCCACCGCAGGGTCCAGCACACCGCACCACGAGTCCGCGGGCATGTTCGTCTCACTGCGGGTGCGCAACTACCGGCTCTTCGCCCTCGGCCAGGTCGTCTCCCTGATCGGCACCTGGGGCCAGCGGGTGGCGCAGGACTGGCTGGTGCTCGAGCTGTCCGGCGGCAGTCCGGTGGCACTGGGTGTCGCGGTGGCGCTGCAGTTCACCCCGACGCTGGTGTTCTCACTCTGGGCGGGGGTGCTCGCGGACCGCTACGCCAAGCGCAGGCTGCTCATCGCCACGCAGGTCGCGATGGGGCTGTGCGCGCTGCTGCTGGGTCTGCTCGACGTCAGTGGGATGGCCCAGTTGTGGCACGTCTATCTGCTGTGTGTGCTGCTCGGCTGCTTCTCCGCGGTGGACGTGCCGGTCCGGCAGTCCTTCGTCATGGAGATGGTGGGGGGCGAACAGGTCGCCAACGCGGTTGCGCTCAACTCGATGACCTTCAACATGGCCCGGATCGTCGGGCCCGCGGCGGCCGGGTTCGCCATCGTGGCCATCGGCACCGGGTGGGTCTTCCTGGCCAACGCGGCGAGCTTCGCGGGTGTCGTCATCGGGTTGCTGCTGATGGATCCCGCTCGGCTGCACCACTCGGCGCCGGTGCCACGCCAGGGCGGGCAGCTGCGGGAAGGGCTGCGCTACGTGCGCGGGCGTCCCGATCTCAGCATTCTGCTGACGCTGTTGTTCTTCGTCGCTATGTTCGGCCTGAACTTCACCACCGTGCTGCCCGTGATGGCGCGCAATGTGTTCGGCCGGGGTGCCGATGCCTACGGGACGCTGTCGACGTTGCTGGCCGTGGGCACCCTCGCCGGGGCCACCCTGGCGGCTCGGCGCAGCGGTCGGGGTCGTCCTCGGCGGCGGCTGGTCCTCGGCGCCGCGCTGGTCTTCGGGCTGTCGGAGGTGGTGGCCGGGCTGATGCCGACCTATCCGGCCTTCGGGTTGATGCTGGTGCCCTGTGGAGCAGCCATGCTGACCTTCACCACGGCCGCCAACGCCACCGTGCAACTGTCCGTCGACCCGATCATGCGGGGCCGGGTGATGGGGCTGTACATGTTGCTGTTCCTGGGCGGCAACCCGATCGGCGGGCCGCTGATGGGCTGGATCGCCGAGGCGGTGGACGGCCGCGCACCGATCATCGTCGGCGGGGCGGCGACGATGCTCGCCGCCCTGGTCTGCGCGGCGGTGCTGGCCCGTCGCACCCGAGCACAGCCGATGACCGAGCAGCACCGCGGCGCCGTCCACGCCGAGTCGGTGTCCCTGCTTGACCGATCGCACAGGTTAGCCTAACCTAATCAATGCGGCTTCGTGGTGGGAGCCAGGCAACACCAGTTCGGGATGCCACGTCGGGTCCGGCCGGAAGATCCCCCCGGCCGGACCCGACGGCCGTCCGCGGGCCGGCTCCCGCTGTGCTGACCCGGCAGGCAGAACGCCCTGTGGTTGAGTGGCCTCCTATGCTCAGACCAGCGTGGAGACGTTTGTGTGTTTGTCTTTTCACAGTGGGAGGCCCGCCATGTCGAGCAGGGACCGTCAGCGGGTGCGGAGCGGCCCCCCGCCGGAGCCACCCGCCCACCGTGGCCCGGCGCCGGTGTCGCCGTACCGGGCGCCCGCCGTGCAACGCGGGCAGCCGCAGCCGACGCGCCTGAACCGTGCGGCTGTGGCCCACCTGCAGCAAGCCGCAGGCAACCAGGCGATCAGCAGCCTCCTCGGTCACCGCCGGGCCATCTCCACGGTCGTGCAACGCGCGATCGAGAACGAGTCCTTCAAGGACGGCATCAGCGCCGTCGACAAAGCGAACACCAAGGGTTTCTTTGCGGCGTTCGACGCTGCGGTGCAAACGGCCCACAAGTATGTGCTCTCCGTGCCGAGCCTCGGCGCCTGGGCCAATTTGAACGGGTATACCCGGCTGTGGGGCGAGAAATGGGCGGATTTCCTGAGCGGGGGCCGCCCCAAGCTGATGGCGGCCACGTTCGGCTACGTGATCGAGTCGCTGGTGAGTGAGGACACCGACTTCCGGCCGGGTCCGCCGTCGGGATGCACCGTCATCCCGCAGGTGACCTCCGGTGGTACCCGGCCGGACCTGGTGTTGCGGCTGAAGAAAGGCGGAACCGACATCGCCTGGCTGGACCTGACCGCGTCGGCCAGCGTGGACCACATCTACGACAAGGAGGGCTGGGACGCCAAGGTCGGCACCTTCGCCGAAGTGACCTATCCGTCGCTCGATCCCGGCGACCTGGCGCTCATGGTGCAGAACAAGGATAATACCGGAACACTGACCAAAGAGCAGTTCGAAATACGTCGGGCGGCGGCCCAAGCGGCGTATATGGAGCGCAAGCGTCACTGGATGGCGATGGGCCGGGAGAAGTATTCGGTCGGGAAGCACAAGCGGGTTCTCGACCGAATCGGTCGCATGAATATACAGCTCAACCCCAGCAGAAAGCAAACCGTCATCAAGGCCGCGCTGGAGAGAGACTTCGGAACCGAGGTCGACAATAAAATGATCCCCAGCATTCTTCAAGCCATGTGGGTGTCTCCGGGGACCTGGGGGTTCGACACCGGCTACAGCCAGAGCGAACGGGCCGGCGAGGCGTGGCTGGTCGACAACGACACCACGCTGCCGTCGCCCGAACCAGAAGAGCCGACTGGTGTCGGGGCCGAGGACACCCGCCCGCCGGCCGGCGGCAGGAGAAAGGAGAAGAAGAAGGTCCGGGCGGGGGACCCGTACTGAGCCGGCCGGTTCAGTACGAGGGCCAGGAGTGCACCGGCTGGTTGGAGTGCATGTGCCCGATGTAGTGGCGGAGCATGCCGGCCAGGGCGGCGTCCCGGTCGGCACCCTGGCGAGCCAGTGCACGCACGGTGTCGCGCTGCCAGGTCGCACCGGTGCGCCGGGTGGCGCAGCGTTGCTCGACCACCCCGAGGTAGCGCTCGCGGGCGGCGTCGGATACTCCGCAGCTGCGCAGCCCGTCGTGGGCCAGCGGGAGCAGTTTGCGCAACACCAGCTCGTCGGGCGGGACCCATCCGATGCCCGGCCAGTACAGGCGGGCATCCATGCCCAGCCGGGCGCCCGCGTAGAGGTTCTCCTCTGCGGCGTGGAACGACATCTGGTTCCACACCGGGCGCTCGAGCTCGGTCAGGCCACGCATCGCACCGAAGAAGAACGCGGCATTGGCCACCACGTCGACGACCGTCGGTCCGGCCGGCAGCACCCGGTTCTCGATCCGTACGTGTGCCACCCCGTCCTTGACGTCGTACACCGGGCGGTTCCAGCGCCAGACCGTCCCGTTGTGCAGGCGCAGTTCCGAGAGCCTGGGGGCCTTGCCCCCGGCCAGCACGGCCAGCGGGTCCTCGTCCTGGGTCTCGGGCAGCAACGGCGAGAAGTACCGCACGTTCTCCTCGAAGAGGTCGAAGATCGAGCTGATCCACCGCTCGCCGAACCAGACTCTCGGCCGTACCCCCTGGTTGCGCAGCTCCGGAGAGCGGGTGTCGGTGGACTGTTCGAACAGCGGGATGCGGGTCTCCTGCCACAGCGCCCGGCCCAGCAGGAACGGTGAGTTCGCGGCCAAGGCCACCTGTACTCCGGCCAGCGCCTGGGCGGCGTTCCAGTGCGAGGCGAAGTCCTCCGGAGGGACCTGCAGATGCAGCTGCACCGACGTGCACGCGGACTCGGGCAGGATCGAGTCCGTGGCGCACTTCAACCGCTCCGGTAGCGCGCCGTCGAATGCCGTGCCCTCCATGTCGAGCACGAACTCGTCTCGCCGGGCGGCCAGGATCTGATCGTTGAGCAGGGCGTAACGCGACTTGGGCGACATCCATCGCCGGTCGAAGTGGTCCGCCCGCAACGTCGGCAGGATACCGATCATGACCGTGCTGACCCCGGTGCTGCGAGCCGCCCGCTCCGCGGTGTCCAGCGCGGCTCGCAACTCGTGTTCCAGGCCCAGCGTCCCGTCGTCGGCCAGCTGTCGAGGCCGGACGTTGACCTCGATGTTGTGCTGCCCGAGCTCGGACTGGAAGGCCGGGTCGTCGATCCGTTGCAGCACCGTCGTATTGGCCATCGCCGGATCGAAATTCTCGTCGACGAGGTTCAGCTCGAGTTCCAGTCCCACCCGCTCGGGCCCCGAGTCGAAGCTTCGCTCGTCGAGCATCCGGGCCAGCGCCTCGAGACAGAGTGCGATCTTCCCCCGGTAGCGTCGTAGGTCCTGCTGGGTGAACGTCGGATTCACCGCGCCGTCACCCATCCACCCTCCCACCCGGCGCGGCCCACCGGTTCCGCTCGCAACTCAGCTTCGCGCCCCGCGGGCGGCCGAATAAGAACGTGACACAGCGCCGTGAGCCGTGACCAGCCGCCGATCTGGTGGGACTGGTGACGCATACCGTGACGGTAATGACCCATCCGGCCGTGTCCTCACCACCTGATGGGGTAATTCTGGGTGTTTCGTGGGAACTTGGGAGACTTACCGCGTGAGCGAGGTCGTCGAGGTGTACGACGTGGACGACCCACGGCTGGCTGATTTTCGAGACCTCGCCGTCGCCGATCGTCGCCCGGACCGCCCCGGCGGGCGCGGTCTGGTGATCGCCGAGGGGGTCGTGGTGGTCCGCCGGCTGCTGGGCTCGCCATATCCGCCGCGCGCCATGTTCGGGGTGCGGGCGAAAGTCGTGCAGGTCGCTTCCGATACCGAGGTGCCCTGCTACGTCGGCTCGGCTGAGCTCATGACGCAGGTGGTGGGCTTCCACCTCAATCGCGGCGTGCTGGCGACCGCGGATCGGGCGCCGGTGCCGTCGGCGCTGGATCTGATCGCCCGGGCTCGCCACGTCGCGGTGCTGGAGGGCGTGGGCGACCACGAGAACCTGGGCGGGCTGTTCCGCAATGCCGCAGCCCTTGGCGTCGGCGGGGTGTTGCTCGGCCCGCGCTGCGCCGACCCGTTGTACCGGCGCAGCGTGCGGGTCTCCATGGGACATGTACTGCGGGTGCCCTTCGCGCCGCTGAACCACTGGCCGGGCAGCCTTGACCAGTTGCGGGCCGCCGGGTTCGTGATCGCCGCGCTGACCCCGGCGGAGGATGCGGTGCCGTTGCCCTGCGCGAGGGTGGACTTGGGTCTGGGCTCGGGCTCTGGCACCGGCCGGGTGGCCTGGTTGCTGGGAGCGGAGGGCCCGGGACTGTCTGCCGAGGCCCTCGCCGCGGCGGACATGGCGGTCCGCATCCCGATGACGCAGGGGGTCGACTCGCTCAACGTCGCCACCGCCGCCGCGATTGCGTTCGCAACTGTCCGTAACCCCTAGGGTGGGCACTGTGAGCCGGCGTCGGGGTCTGGAGTTGCACGCTCGGGCGGGCCGAGCGGTGCTCGTCGAGGACTGCAACCCGTCGTCGGATCCGAACGACCTGCAGTTGCCGACGGACCTGGGGCCGGCGCTGCACGAGTGGGCCCGGGTCGCCGAGGCGGTCTGCCAGGCCGGTGACTGCAACCGTGCGCCGGGCATCCTGGTATCGACACGTGGCCGGCTGCTCGCCGCCCGGCTGGCCAGCAGCACCGGTGTCCCGGTGGGCTATGCGGACCCGATGGTCGGTGGGATGGAGGTGCTGGCCCCCGGTCAGGATCGGGGGCCGACGCCGTGGGCGACCGGGCTGCCGGTGAGCGCCGTGACCGCGGCGATCGTCGGAGTCGCCCTGCTCGCCCTCTCCCAGGGCTTGGCCACCGTGGGTGTGTGGCTGGTCGTGCTGGCCAACCTGCTGGTCGCCGCAGGGCTCGCGCCATCGATGTGGCTGACCCGGGCGACGCCGATCTGGCGATGGGTGACCTACGGCGCCGCCGCGGGCATCGTGCTCACCTGGCTCGCCCTGCTGCTCGCCCTGCTCGGGCGTACCTGATCCCGCCTCCCGCTGGGGTTATTCGCGCGGGGAGCGCACGCCGAGCAGGACGTCCTCCCAGGAGGGGACGATCGGGCGATCCTTGCGGCCCCGTTTCGCCGCCGGCGCCGGCCCGGCCTGCGCATCCTTCGGTGCCTGGTCGCGACGTTCCGCCGCGGGCCGCTCGGCCGGGCGGGTCGGGCGGTAGGCGGGCCCGTCATCGGGCACCGCCCGAGCGTCCTGCTGTTCGTCGGCCACCGGCTGCCCTACCAGCGGATCAGTGGGCGTAGGGGGCTGCGACGCGGGCTGTGCTCCAGCGGGTGACTCGGGCTGCGCAGCGGTGGGTTCCCGACTGGGCTCGGACACCGTCAGGGGCAGCGAGGTCACCGGGGCCACCGGACGCAGCGCGGCTGGTTGCGGATCTATCAGGTCGGTGGCGTGGTCGTCGATGGCGGTCACGGTGCCGCCGTGTGCGCCCGGATGGAACGTCCAGTGCGCCTTGATGTCCGACCGGCCGACCCGCCAGCGCAGCTGCACCACCCACTTGCCGGTCTCCCCGCGCCACGAGTCCCAGGTCGCCGTCGCGTAGTCGTGACCGCGTTTGGTGAAGACCTCGCTGACGACCTCCTCCAGAGTGCGCACGTCGGGGCCGTCGGAGCGCACCGGGTGGGCCTGCTGCGCCAGCTGGGCGGTGCGCGACCGTTCCAGCAGCACGGGGTAGGCGAACCGTTCGATCCGCTGGCTCGGGACGCCGGCGGCCGTGGCCACCTGCTCGACGGACGCTCCAGCCCTGATCCGGGCCTGGATCTCACGGGGTCGCATCTGGCTCTCCAGCTCGATCTCGATCTGGCCGAGGCGGGGGAGATCACCTCGAACCGCTGCGTGCAGGCCTTCGTCCGCGGGTAGGGTAAACCGCTCCCGCCGTTCGCCGGATCGCTGCGCCACTGTCTCCAGGATCACGGTGCGGCCGTCGATCCCCAGACCGACCACCCGCAGCGCGCGCATCCCTGGACCTCCGCATCAAACCCGTGCCCGTTGCCGAACACCGTAGCCTTGGTGGGCCACCACGCCGGGGGAGGCGCGCCGCCACCTGCCACGATCGGGTAGGCAGGCCTCACCCGAGCCGCTCGACTACCCAGTCAACGCACGCCGTCAGCGCGGACACGTCATCGGGGTCCACCGCAGGGAACATACCTATCCGCAGTTGGTTGCGGCCGAGCTTACGGTACGGCTCGGTGTCCACGATCCCGTTGGCCCGCAGCGTCGCGGCGACCGCCGCCGCGTCCACCGAGTCGTCGAAGTCCACGGTGCCCACTACCTGGGAGCGGTGGACGGGGTCGGCGACGAACGGGGTGGCGTACTCGGCAGCGTCGGCCCAGGAGTACAGCCGTGACGAAGAGTCCTCGGTGCGCGCGGTGCACCAGTCCAGCCCGCCACCGGCGAGCATCCAGTCGATCTGATCGGCCAGCAGCAGCAGCGTCGCCACCGCAGGGGTGTTGTAGGTCTGGTCCTTGCGGCTGTTGTCCAGCGCGGTCCTCAGCGAGAGGAACTCCGGCACCCAGCGGCCGGACGAGCCGATCTCACCGATCCGCTCCAGCGCGGCCGGGCTCAGCAGCGCGATCCACAGGCCGCCGTCGGAGGCGAAGCACTTCTGCGGCGCGAAGTAGTAGACGTCGGCGTCGGCGGCCCGGACCGGCAGGCCCCCGGCGCCGCTGGTCGCGTCGATCGCCACCAGCGAACCCGCCGACCCGGCAGGCCGCACCACCGGGATCATCACGCCGGTGGAGGTCTCGTTGTGCGCCCAGCCGATCAGGTCGCAGGACGGGTCGGCGACCGGTTCGGGGGCCTGCCCCGGCGGCGCGGAGACCACCAGTGGGTCGGCCAGGAACGGCGCGCCTGCGGTGACGGCGGCGAACTTCGAGGAGAACTCGCCGTAGCTCAGATGCAGCGAACGCTCTCGGACCAGGCCGAACGCCGCAGCATCCCAGAACGCGGTGGTGCCGCCGACACCGAGTACCACCTCGTAGCCGTCGGGCAGCGAGAACAGCTCCCGCAGGCTTGCCCGGACCCGGCCGACCACCGACTTCACCGGCTTCTGCCGATGCGAGGTACCCATGACGGAGCTCCCGGTGGCGGCCAGCGCGGCCAGTTGCTCCGGCCGGACCTTCGAGGGCCCGCACCCGAAGCGCCCGTCGGCGGGCTTCATCTCGGCAGGGATGGTCAGCTCAAGGGTCTTCGTCATACGAGGAGCCTCCAGGGTCGCCACGTTGCTCAGCCGGTATCGTCACCGGACCTCCAGTTTTCCAGGCGGACAACGGCCCGCAGGCCCTGTGACCCCCTGGATGACCGAACTCACAAGTGCACTCAGTCACTCCGCCCCGGGGTCAGCGGCGTTGTCGGGATCCCCGGGCTCGGGCTTCACGGCACGGACGATCGCGGCGTGCATGCCCTGAACGACCTGGTGAGTCGGGGTGATGGTGACGTCGGCGAAGCCGGCGGCGGCCAGACCGGCGCGGTATTCGCTGATCGAGAGCGCTCCGGCAACGCATCCGACGTAGCTGCCGCGTTCGCCGCGCTGAGCGGGACCGAGTTGGTCCTCGGCGACGACGTCGGAGACGGCCAGTCGGCCCTTGGCGGCCAGGACGCGGAAGGTCTCGGCGAACACGGCGGGCTTGTCGGTCGAGAGGTTGATCACGCAGTTCGAGATAACCACGTCGACCGAGGCGTCCGGAAGCGGGACAGCCTCGATGGTCCCGTTGAGGAACGTGACGTTGGTCGCCCCGGCTCGTGCGGCGTTGGCCCGGGCGAGGTCGAGCATCTTCTCGGTCATGTCCAGCCCGTAGACCATTCCTGCCGGGCTGACCCGGCGGGCGGAGAGCAGTACGTCGATGCCGCCGCCGGAGCCCAGGTCGAGCACCCGCTGGCCGGGCCGGAGTTCGGCGGCGGCGAGCGGGTTGCCGCAGCCCAGGCTGGCGGCGACGGCCTCGGAGGGCAGCTCGGCCCGTTCGGCGTCGCCATACACATCGGCGCCGAAACCCTCGCCGACCTCGATGGTTGTCTCCGCGCCTGCGCAGCAGCCCGGCCGCGCTCCGCTAGCCGCCGTTGTCGCGGCTGCGCCGTAGCGTTCCCGCACCAGGTTCTGAATCCGGGCCTGTTCGGTCATGACGCGAACCTCCTGGTTCGGCAGCGATCGAATCATCTTGCGTGCTGAATCGATACCTGTCAAGGTAGAGATATGTCAAATCAGGATGGGCTGGGCCCGGCCGGGCAGTTGGGGTGTTGCTCACCGCTGGCCCGTGAGCCGCTGGCCGGCGGGCAGGCGGCCGAACTGGCCCGGCTGTTCAAGGCGTTGGGGGATCCGGTGCGGCTGCGGCTGCTGTCGTTGATCGCCTCGCACGTGGACGGTGCCGCGTGCGTGTGCGAGCTGACCGACGTGTTCGACCTGACCGGGCCGACGATCTCGCATCACCTCAAGGTGCTGCGGGAGGCCGGGCTGATCAGCGGTGAGCGTCGGGGGACCTGGATCTACTACCGGGTCCAGCCCGCCACCCTGCGACGGCTCTCCGACATCCTGGTGCCCGGCTCGGCTTCGGTAGTGCCCGGGTGAGCCCGAGTGCCCGGGTGAGCCCGCAGAGTCCGCCGATGACCGACCTCGGATCGGACTCGGCCGCGGTCGTCGGCAGGCTCGCCACCCTCGACCGGTTCTTGCCGGTCTGGATCGCGGCCGCGATGGTGCTGGGCCTGCTGGCCGGCCGGCTGGTCCCCGGACTCGGGCGGGTGCTCGACGCCGTGGCGGTCGGCCGCATCTCGCTGCCGATCGCGCTGGGCCTGCTGGTGATGATGTATCCGGTGCTGGCGAAGGTCCGTTACGACCGCCTCGGCACCGTCACCCGCGACCGTCGCCTGCTGACCAGCTCGGTGGTGCTGAACTGGCTGGTCGGGCCCGCACTGATGTTCGCCCTGGCCTGGCTGCTGCTGCCGGACCTGCCCGAGTACCGCAGCGGGCTGATCATCGTCGGGCTGGCCCGCTGCATCGCGATGGTCATCATCTGGAACGACCTCGCCTGCGGCGACCGCGAGGCCGCGGCGGTGCTGGTCGCGCTCAACTCGGTGTTCCAGGTCGTCGCGTTCGCCGCGCTGGGCTGGTTCTACCTCGTCGTGCTGCCCGGCTGGCTGGGCCTGCCCACGGCCGGGCTGGACGTCTCCGGGTGGGCGATCGCCCGGTCGGTGCTGATCTTCCTCGGTATCCCGCTGCTGGCCGGCTACCTCACCCGCCGCCTCGGCGAACGTGCCAAGGGCCGTGCCTGGTACGAGGGCCGGTTGCTGCCCCGGCTGGGGCCGTTCGCGCTGTATGGGCTGCTGTTCACCATCGTGGTGCTGTTCGTCCTGCAGGGCGGGGCGATCACCAGCCATCCGCTCGGCGTCGCTCGGGTCGCGCTGCCGCTGCTGGGCTATTTCGCGGTCATGTGGGCCGGCTCCTACCTGCTGGGCCGGGCGATCGGGCTGAACTACGAGCGCACCACCACGCTCGCCTTCACCGCCGCAGGCAACAACTTCGAACTCGCGATCGCCGTGGCCATCGCCACCTTCGGCGCCGCCTCCGGGCAGGCCCTGGCCGGTGTGGTCGGTCCGTTGATCGAGGTGCCGGTGCTGGTCGGGCTGGTCTACGTCTCCCTCGCCCTGCGCCGCCGCTTCACCACCACAGCTCATTCTGTCGAGGTCGGAGCTCCTCGATGACCGAGATCCGGCGGCCCACGCTGGCGACGACACCATCAACACCATGCCCGCACCAGCCACTACCGCCGCAGGCAGCGGTGCGAGTGCGCTTCGACGCCGATCGGCCCGGCGAGTGGATGACCGAGGCGCTCTCGTGCTGGGCCGACCCGTGCTCCGACGTCGCGGTGCTGACCATCGCGGCGCGCGAGCCGACGGGTCGGTGGCGGTGCTGTCCAACCGCCGCGAGGTCACCCTGGAGCTCACGGGTCCCACCACGGTCCTGTGACTCGCGGACGGGGAGAGCCTGGGCCAGAGCCGCGTCGAAGGTGTACATGCGCTGCCTGCCGCTGTTCTCTTGCAGCGGGAGCCCCTCCGCTCTCGATTCACGCCCCCGCGTCGACGTTGTTGGCGACAGTGGCCGCGCTTGACAGACACCGACGCTATATTGACCGACATGAGTCGTGAGCACGCTCATCCCGATGATCCACCTCCTCGGATACCCGCAGCGCGAGGTCCGCAGCGCGAGGTCGGCATCCGGGAATTACGCAACGCCGGAAAGGTCGTCGCGGACCTGGCCGGGGCGGGTGCGGTCGGCCGGGTGACCAGTGGCGGTCGGTTGGTCGGCTGGTTGATTCCGGCGACTCCGGCCGAACAGCGGGCCGACCAGCTGGAATCTCAGGGCAAACTCCGGCGCGGCCGGTCTGGCGGCCTGGCCGGGAGGCGCCCCCTGCCGCGCCGGGCGGACATGCCTCCGTTGAGCGCCACGCTGGAACAGTTGCGACGCGACGACGACCGATGATCTACCTCGACTCCTGCGCCCTGGTGAAGCTCGTCCGGGCCGAGGACGGGTCAAGTGCGCTTCAGGAGTGGCTCGACGAGCGGGCCGACGAGTTGATGGTCACCTCCGAGCTGTCCCGCGCCGAGGTACTGCGGGCCGTCCGGCGCAACAACCACCGGGACACCGGTGAGCTGATCGACTCGGCCGCGCTCGCCGAGGAGCTGTCCGAGGCCGCCGAGGTGCTTGCCGCGGTGGCACAGATCGCCGTGGACTCCGGCGTCCTCGACCGCGCGGGTGCGCTCACCACTCCGATGATCAGGACTTTGGACGCTATCCATCTCGTGTCCGCCGCGCACTGGGATTCCTCGGACGTGGAGTTGGTGACCTATGACCGTCGGCTGGCCGCCGCCGTGACCGACGCTGGCATGACGGTCATCACGCCGGGCTACCCACCCCCCGAGGAAAGTTGATTCCCCCGCTGTCGAGCCAGGATGAGCGTGGTCGCAAGGCGCGCGATGGCCAAGAGAGATTTTCCATCGGCTGTGGGGATTAGCCGAGTAAGTGGTCGAAGTCGCCGTTCTTGGCGTCGGCGAGGAAGGCGCCAGCTCGGGTTGGGTGAAGACGAGGGTGCCGTCGAGCTCGCGCTCGAACCCGAAGATCACGACGTTGTCCGAGCCGGGCAACGCGCCAGCGCTGAACGGCGGGATGTGTAGCGCCACCGGGTACCGTTGGGTCACCTCGATCAGGTGTTGGAGCTGGTCACGCATGACATCGGGGCCACCCACCAGGGTACGGATGACACCCTCGGTCAGCACAGCCACCAGACCCTGGAAGCCGTCTTCGCGGAGCCGCTGCTGGCGCCGCATCCGTAGCTCGACCAGCCGGTCGATGTGCAGCGGCGGGACCAAGGTTCGGGCGTTGCCGATCACTGCCTCGGCGTAACCGTGGGTCTGCAGGAGCCCCTGCACGTAGACGTTGTCGTAGCTGCGCATCGTGGTGGCGTCCTCGCCGATTGCTAGCCCGGCTGGGCTGGCAGCGCGACACCGAGCTGTGGACAGTGCCGTGCCGGGACCTGCAGGGCCGCCGGGCGCGGCTGCTGATCCGGCTCTCGCCGTCCGGGATCACGCTCACCGCCACCGCCGAGGGCCACTGCAGTTGTCCGCGCTGGAGGTCGGACGGCTGCGCGGTGCTACCCGCGACGCGATACACACCTGTGGCCTGCTCGCCGACCCCGACCACACGGACGCCCCACCGCAGGCGATCGACCGACCGCCGGGCACATGACACCGCAGTCCCTTCCGCCGGAGGTCGAGCAGGCGCTGCTCGACGTCGTCGCGGACGGCCGTCTATCCGGCGCTGCATATTCCGCGCCATGTGCAGCGCCCGATGACGATCCGGTTCCCCCCAGCGGACCGGGCTGGGCTGCGGGCCGCCCGGCTGGCCAGGCCCGCTTTGTCACCAGGTCGACGGCTTGGTGATGGCGCCGTGGGCGTCGCTGAGTCTCCCCGGAAACTGGCTGGCCGCCAGGACCCCGCGTCGGATCTGCAGGGTGGGGAACTGTAGCCAAGCGACCGACTTGAGCTGTCCTCGGCCCTGACGTCTCGGGAAGGATCGGGTCAGGTCGCCCAGGAGATGCCGGTGATGCGCTCGTACACCTCTATGTAGCGCCGCCGTGTCTCGGCCACGACCTCGTCGGGAATAGCGGGACCGGGCGGCTCCCGGTCCCAGCCCGTGCGCACCGACCAGTCCCGGACGAACTGCTTGTCCAGCGCGTAAGCCGGCTCGCCGGGTACCCATCTCTCGGCAGGCCAGAAACGTGATGAGTCCGACGTCACCGCCTCGTCGCCGAGCGTCAGCGTCCCGGCGGAGTCCCAGCCGAACTCGAACTTCGTGTCCGCGACGATGATCCCGCAGTCCAGCGCGTGCCCAGCGGCCGTCTCGTAGAGTTCAAGGGTCAGCCGACGTAAGCGTTCGGCGGTGTCCCGGCCGGTCTGGCGTACCACGTCGTCGAACGTGATGAACTCGTCGTGGCCGGTGTCGGAGAACTTCGTGGTCGGGGTGAAGATCGGTTCGGGTAACCGGCTTCCGGCGACCAGCCCGGGCGGTAGCGAAACGCCGGAGACGGTGCCGTACTTCTCGTATTCGCGCAGACCCAGGCCGGCGAGATAACCGCGGGCGATGCATTCCACCGGGATCATCCGCAGCGGTGTGCAGCGAATCGCTCGCTTCTCGAAATCCGGCGGTACATCGGTCGCGGAGATCAGATGGTGGGGTACCACGTCGGCGAACCGGTCGAACCACCACACCGAGAGTTGGGTGAGCAGTGCACCCTTCTCCGGGATCGGTGTCGGCAGGGTGACGTCGTACACCGAGACCCGGTCCGAGGCGACCAGCAGGATGTCGGAGTCGATCGCATACAGATCCCGCACCTTGCCCGCGTGCAGATGCTTCACGTTGGCCCTCCTGCGTTCACCCCCGCGCATCGCCGCGCCCGGCCACCGTACCCACAGGTAGGTTGATCGGCGTGAGCGCGCACCCGGTGCTGCGGCGGTTGCTACCCGAAGCCGGCACCGTCAGCGCCGTCGAGGCACTGGACGATCTCGGGCTCGCCGATCTCGCCCCCGCCCACCGGCCCTACGTGGTGCTCAACATGGTGGCCACCGCGGACGGGGCCGCGACGCTGCGCGGGCGCACCGCCCCGATGAGCAATCCGGCGGACCGGGAACTGTTCCACGAGCTGCGAGCGCAGATCGATGCGGTACTGGTCGGTGCGGGCACGGTGCGCACCGAGCGTTATGGGCGTCTGGTGCGGGACCCGGCCCGCCGGGAGCGCCGGACGGCCCGTGGCCTGACCCCCGACCCGCTGGCGATCGTGGTCAGCCGCCGGCTGACCCTGACCCCCGATCTGCCGCTGCTGGCCGACCCGCACTCCCGGGTCCTGGTGATCACCGCCGCCGCCGCTGAACTGTCCGGCTGCGCGGCGCAGGTCGGCTACCTGCGGCCCGAGCCGGGGGAGGAGCTGGACCTGGCGGTGATGCTCGCCCGGCTCCGGATCGAGTACGGGGTGCGCTCGGTGCTCTGCGAGGGCGGGCCGATGCTCAATGCCACGTTGCTGCCCGCCGGTCTGGTCGACGAGCTGTTCCTGTCCGTCGCGCCCATGCTGGCCGGTGGTGCCGGGTCGCTCACCATCGTCGGCCAGGCCCCGCTGGCCGAGCCGGTCGGCCTCGACCTGGTGTGGCTGCTGGAGTCCGGCGGTCAGCTGTTCGCCCGGTACGCGCTGCGGCGCTGAGGGGCACCGTTCAGCGGTGCCCGATCTGCTCCCAGCCGTCGACGTCCTGCGGGTGCCGTGGTGCTGGCCCGACGTACTGTGCGGCAGGCCGGACCAGCCGGCCGGTGTGTTTCTGTTCCATGATGTGCGCGCACCACCCCGCCGTGCGGGCGCAGGTGAACATCGCAGGCATCATGTGCGGGGGGACCAGCGCGAAATCGAGGATCACCGCAGCCCAGAACTCGACGTTGGTCTCGATGATCCGGTCGGGGCGTCGTTCCCGCAACTCGGTCAGCGCGGCCTGTTCCAGGGCGATCGCGACGTCGTAGCGCGGGGCGCCGAGCTCCTGGCAGGTCCGGCGCAGCACCCGGGCCCTCGGATCCTCGACCCGGTACACGCGGTGACCGAAGCCCATCAGTCGCTCACCGCGGTCCAGCACCTGGCGCACGACCGCGGTGACATCCCCGGTGCGCTCCGCCTCCTCGAGCATCGGCAGCACCCGGGCCGGGGCGCCGCCGTGCAGCGGGCCGGACATCGCCCCGATCGCCCCGGACAGGCACGCGGCGACATCGGCTCCGGTGGAGGCGATCACCCGGGCGGTGAACGTCGAGGCGTTGAGCCCGTGCTCGGCGGCCGACACCCAGTAGGCGTCCACTGCCTTGACGTGTCTGGGATCCGGTTCGCCGCGCCAGCGCGTCATGAATCGCTCGGTGATGGTGGTGCACTGGTCGATTCGGGGCTGCGGGACGGCCGGCTGGTGGATGCCACGAGCGGACTGCGCGACGTAGGACAGTGCCATCACCGACGCCCTGGCCAGTTCGGCGCGTGCCTCGGCGTCGGTGCTGTCCAGTAGCGGGCGGTAGCCCCAGATCGGGGCGAGCATCGCCAGCGCGGCCTGGACGTCGACTCGCACGTCACCGGTGTGCACCGGCAGTGGAAAGGGCTCGGCGGGGGGCAGGCCGTGCCCGAACCGGCCGTCGGTGAGCAGCGCCCACGCGTCGCCGAAGGTCACGTGACCCACGAGGTCCTCGATGTCCACGCCGCGATAGCGCAATGAGCCACCTGCCCGGTCCGGTTCGGCGATCTCGGTGTGGAAGGCGATGACACCCTCCAGGCCCGGTTTGAAACTAACGGTGTTCGCCACCAGTGTGTTGGACGCTGTCACACCTGTCCTCCTTGCACGCTCGGCCCCCCCGACTGGGCTCGCGCGGTGGACCGATGGGTCGGCGTTCGGGCGCGCGCCACAGTGCGGCGCCGCGCGGCTGGATGAACAGTGCACCTGGTGGTTACATGAAGGCAACGTGAAGGCTGGTGGCTTGCGTCACCGAACGCCGTGGCAGGGGGTGTGGCCAGGGCGCCCGAGCACGTACCTTCGGAGGGATCAAGCCCTTCGGCATCGGGGAGTGTGCGAAGTGACGGCTGGACGGGTGGTACGGGAATGGATCGCCGATCTGCCCGCGATGCGGGTCGCCTATGACTCCGAGGAGCTTGATGCCGAGAACCTGGCCCCCACCTGGCATGAACAACTCGCCTGCTGGTTGACCGATGCCCTGGCCGCGGGAGTGCCCGAGCCCAACGCGATGGTGCTGGCCACCGCCGACGCCGACGGGCTGCCCAGCTCACGGACCGTGCTCGCGAAGGCACTCGATTCGACCGGGCTGGTGTTCCATACCAACTTCACCTCCCGTAAGATGCACGACCTCAACGCCACCCGGTTCGCGGCGGCGACGTTCCCCTGGATCGGGCAGCACCGCCAGGTGAATCTGCGCGGGCCGGTCGAGATGATCGGGCGGGCGGAGAGCGGGGACTACTGGGAGACCCGCCCGCGAGGCGCTCAGCTGGGGGCGTGGGCCTCGGCGCAGTCCGCGATCGTGTCGAACCGGCGCACCCTCGACGTCGCATTGGAGCAGGTCACCCGGCGCTTCGCCGACATCGAACGGGTGCCGTTGCCCCCGCACTGGGGCGGAGTGCGGATCCGGCCGGTGAGCGTCGAGTTCTGGCAGGGCAGGCCCAACCGGATGCATGACCGGCTCCGTTACCGCAGCGGTGACGACGGCGAATGGACGGTGCAGCGCCTGGCGCCGTGAGCGACGGGTGGCCTGCGGCACGGGCGTTGCGCGGACTACGTTGGAGATGTCGTTGGGGGTGCCGTCGACGGCACGTCCGCCAGTTCAGGCCGGACCGGCGAACGGAGGTGTCGTGCCGTCCGAGTAGTGAGAGGACCGCAATGGCCGACGCCACCGCGTCCGAGGTATCGGTTCGACCGGACGACTCGTCCGGCAACGGTCGCCGCGAGAGGTCTGTGCTATTGAGCTATCCGGGTGGCGAGCACCGGATGTCGATCACCAGGGGAACTGAGGGTGCGCCCGGGATCAACCTGGGCCCGTTGCTGCCCAGAACGGGAATGGTCACGCTCGATGCCGGGTTCGTGAACACTGCTTCCTGTAGCTCGGAGATCACCTACATCGACGGGGAAGCGGGTGTGCTGCGTTACCGCGGATACCCGATCGACCAGCTCGCCGAGCATTCCACGTTCCTGGAGTGCAGCTATCTGCTGATCTACGGGGAACTGCCGACCAGCGGTCAGCTGGAGAACTTCACCGATCAGATCCGCAAACACACGCTGCTGCACGAGGACCTCAAACGTTTCTTCGACGGCTTTCCGCGCGACGCGCACCCGATGCCGGTGCTGTCCAGTGCGGTGTCCGCGCTGTCCACGTTCTATCAGGACAGCCTCAACCCGTTCGACCACGAGCAGGTGGAGATCTCCACGGTGCGCCTGCTGGCCAAGGTGCCCACCATCGCGGCCTACGCCTACAAGAAGTCGATCGGCCATCCGTTCCTCTATCCGGACAACTCGCTGGGCCTGGTGCACAACTTCCTGCGGATGACCTTCGGCCTGCCTGCGGAGCCTTATACACCCGACCCCGTGGTGGCTGATGCGCTGGACCTGCTGTTTGTGCTGCACGCCGACCATGAGCAGAACTGTTCGACCTCCACGGTACGGATGGTCGGCTCGTCGCATGCCAACCTGTTCGCCTCGGTCTCGGCGGGGATCAACGCACTGTTCGGTCCACTGCACGGTGGAGCGAACCAGTCCGTGCTGGAGATGCTCGAACGCATTCGAGCCGACGGGGGTGATGTGGACGCCTTCGTCAAGAGGGTGAAGAACCACGAGGGTGGCGTGCGGTTGATGGGCTTCGGGCACCGGGTCTACAAGAACTACGATCCCCGCGCGAAGATCGTCAAGAAGGTCGCGGACGACATTCTGCACAAGCTGGGGGTCAACGATCCCCTGCTCGACATCGCAATGGCGCTGGAGGAAAAGGCGCTGAGCGACGACTACTTCACCGAGCGGAGGCTCTACCCCAACGTCGACTTCTACACCGGCCTGATTTACCGGGCGATGGGCTTCCCGATAAAGATGTTCACGGTGCTCTTCGCCCTGGGTCGGCTTCCGGGATGGATCGCGCACTGGCGCGAGATGATCAACGATCCGGAGACCAAAATCGGTCGCCCTCGGCAGATCTACACCGGGCACGCCGAGCGCCGGTACACCAACATCGCCCTGCGCTAACCCTCCCAGCGCCGACGAGACGGGTAGCCCCAGCCCTGTGATCAGGGCCTGTGAGTGCCCTGGTCGAGTAGCCGCCGTGCGCCGGCCTGGTCCACTTCGGTAAGTGAGACGAACCGGCCGTCGTGCACCATCGGTGCGCGGATCCGGCCGCAGGCGGTGTAGGCCAGTGGGCGGTCCAGCACAGTGCCGTCCTCGGTACGCACCTCGGCGTCGCCCTCGAGGTGCACCAGGTCGTAGCGCTCCCCGCGGCCCTCGCAGATGTCCAGCACCGCGAGTTGCTCGGCGCTGGCCAGCCACACGGCGTGCGTCTCCTGCCTGCCTGGCGCCGCCACGAGCACGGCGGGCACCTGCCCGTCGCGGGCTCGCACACCCGCGCACCACACCGCGGACACCCCGACGGTCCGACACCGAAGTACCGGCACCGGCCCGGTCAGGCCGAGCTCCTCGCGCAACCAGGTGATCTTCGAAGGACAGGCGTTGGAACCGTAGGCGAGCACCGGCATCCGCGCCCCGACGCCGGGAACGCCGTGTTGGCGCAGCCAGTCGTTCAGGGTCTCGTCGCCGACCCGCCACTGCCCGGGACCGGCCGGCTGCAGGTGGTGTGCGCGGCCACCCTCGCGGTGCAGGAAGGAGCAGGACGGCCGGGCGCCCGGGTACGGGTCGGCGGGGTAGTCGGCGTCCCGCAGGTCACCCGGCACAGGTGAGCGCCCTGGCATCAGTGCCCTCGAGTGAGCCATTCGTCGACGTGCCCGGCCTCGCTCCCGATGGTCGTGGCAGCACCGTGTCCGGGGCGAACCTCGGTGTCATCGGGCAGTGCCAGCAGCCGGGTGCGGATCGCGACGACGATCTGGTCGAAGTCCGAGTACGACCTCCCGGTGGCGCCAGGGCCGCCCTGGAACAGAGTGTCCCCGCTGAACAGCACGCCCAGCTCGGGGGCGTACAGGCAGCACGAGCCGGGTGAGTGCCCGGGTGTGTGCAGCACCTGAAGTGTCGTGCCCGCGACGCGGAGCACGTCGCCGTCGGCGAGTTGGACGCCCGGCGGCGGGATTTCCGGATGCGCGAGCCGCCACAGCACATGCTCGTCCGGATGTAGCAGTACCGGCGCGTTCAGCCGACCGGCCAGCGCGGGTGCGGCGTTCACGTGGTCGTCGTGCGCATGAGTGCACACGATGCCCACCACCCGGCGGTCACCGACCTCGGCAGCGATCGCCTCCGCGTCATGCGCGGCGTCGATGACGAGCACCTCGCGGTCGTCGCCGATCAGCCAGACGTTGTTGTCCACCTCCCAGGTCCCGCCGTCCAGGCTGAACGTGCCCGAGGTGACCAGCCGTTCGATCACTGCGCTCCCCTCTCCTCAGGCGCGTTCACAGCACGACGACGCTGCGTAGCACCTCACCGCGCTCCATCTTCCCGAACGCCTCCTCCACCTCGTCCAGCCCGACGGTCTCGGTCACGAACTTGTCCAGCGGCAGCCGCCCCTGCAGATGCAGGTCGATCAGCGCCGGGAAGTCCCGCTCGGGCAGGCAGTCGCCGTACCACGACGATTTGACTGCACCGCCGCGACCGAAGAACTCCAGCAGCGGGACGCGGGGCACGGTCATGTCCGGGGTGGGCACTCCGACGAGCACCAGGGTGCCGGCCAGGTCGCGGGCGAAGAACGCCTGTTCCCAGGTCTCCGGGCGCCCCACCGCGTCGATCACGACGTCAGCTCCGAAACCACCGGTGTGCCCTCGCACCGCCTCGACGACATCGCAGTCGCGGGCGTCGATCGTGTGCGTCGCTCCGAACTGAGTGGCCCACTCCAGCTTGCGCGGGCTGATGTCGATGCCGATGATCGTCGTCGCGCCGGCCAGCGCGGCACCGGCGATGGCGGCGTTGCCCACTCCGCCGCAGCCGATCACCGCCACCGAGTCACCTCGGGTGACAGCACCGGTGTTGATCGCGGCGCCCAGCCCGGCCATCACGCCGCAGCCCAGCAGTCCGGCGACCTCCGGGCCGACCTCGGGGTTGACTCTGGTGCACTGGCCACTATGGACCAGTGTCTTCTCGGCGAAGGCTCCGATCCCCAGCGCGGGGCTCAGCGCGGTGCCGTCCGCCAGTGTCATCCGCTGGGCAGCGTTGTGCGTGTCGAAGCAGTACCACGGCTTGCCGCGGCGACATGATCGGCAGCGGCCGCACACAGCGCGCCAGTTGAGGATGACGAAGTCCCCGGGCGCCACGGTGTCGACCCCGTCACCCACGGCCTCCACCACGCCTGCGGCCTCATGCCCGAGCAGGAACGGGTACTCGTCGTTGATCCCGCCCTCGCGATAGTGCAGGTCGGTATGGCACACGCCGCACGCCTGCACCGTGACCAGCGCCTCGCCCGGGCCCGGGTCCGGTACCAGCACGGTCTCGACCGTCACTGGCGCGCCCTTGCTGCGCGCCACCACGCCCCGCACCTCATGACCCATCGCGACCTCCCGTCTGCTCCAGCAAGCCGAATGCACCAGCCTGCCACGAGCGATGCACGGTCGCTGGTTCGGCTAGCTCCCCGGGAGTGCCTGCTTGGCGGACTCTCGGGCGCTCTCGGCGGCCTTACGGGCGCGCCGCGAGACCTGCTCGCCCTTCTTCTTCGCCTTCTTACCGACCTTTGCCTTCTTGCTGCCAGGAGCGGTGATCGCCAAGAGCAACCCGCCGAACAGGCTGGCGTTCTTCACGAACTGCGACTTCTGGGTCTCGCGGTCGCTGGGGTAGTTCCCGGACCAGAACGGGTGCTCGGTCGCGGTGCTCGGGATCAGATCCACGGCAAGTAACGCGGCGGAGAACCGGGGGGCCCGGCCGAGCGCCATCATCAACCCCGCGCTCACCTTCATCGCGCCATCCGCCTTCACGAACAGCGCAGGATCGACGGACGCTACGGCGGGCACCACCTTCTGGGCCTTGTCCAGCAGCGGCCTGGCGGCATCGACCTTGGGTTTCGGGTGGAGCAGGGTATCCACCCCGTTGGCGATGAAGGTGGCGGCGAGCAGGGAACGGGCGATGCGACGAATCAGCACGCTGAGCTCCTCTCCGAGTGTGGCCAGTCTTCGCTATCGCACGGTAGTACTCCGGAGTACTCCTGGCGCGGTGACGTGCGACCAGGTGTGCCGGCGGGCGAACAGTCACCCATGTGGGGCGCGCAGGTGGCGTTTTTGCCCGTTATGGCGTGCTTGGTGGAGAGGTTTACCGGTCTCAGGGCTCGGGTAGTCGCAAGCGAGTTCCCACGCGGAACCGGCCCCCATGGGTCGACTGGACCGAGAGGAGAGTCGCGTGTCCGAGACACTGCAGGGCAGCCGGGTGGCGTTTCTGGTCGCGCCCGAGGGAATCGAGCAGGTCGAGCTCACCGAGCCGTGGCAGGCCGTACAGCAGGCCGGGGGCACCCCGGAGTTGATCTCGGTCGAACCCGGCACTGTGCGGGCGTTCACCCACCTGGACAAGGCCGACACGTTCCCGGTGGACCGGGTACTGTCCGAGGTAGAGGTGGACGACTACGCAGGTCTGGTGCTGCCTGGTGGTGTCGCCAACCCGGACTATCTGCGCACCGTGCCCGAGGCTGTGCAGTTCGTGGGTGAGTTCGTCGTCAGTGGCAAGCCGGTAGCGGCGATCTGCCACGCACCGTGGCTCCTGGCCGAAGCCGACGTCCTGCACGGCAGGCGGGTGACGTCCTGGCCGAGTTTGCGGACCGACCTGCGCAATGCGGGTGCCGACTGGGTCGACCGGGAGGTCGTGGTTGACCACGGTCTTGTGACCAGTCGTAACCCCGATGACCTGCCCGCCTTCAACGCGAAGCTCGTAGAGGAGTTCGCTGAGGGCAGGCACCTGGAGCAGGCGCGTAGCAGCGCCTGAGATGTTCGGCAACATGCTGAGATGTTCAGCAACAATAGGGAGGAGACCGCATGGCGAACGACGACAAGGTCGAGAACAAAATCGATGAGGCTGCCGGCAAGGTGAAGGAGACCGCTGGCCGCGTCACCGGCGACGAGGAAACACGCAGAGAGGGAGAGTTCGACAAGGACAAGGCCCACCTGAAGGACAAGGTGCAGGACGCCGTCGAAGCGGCCAAGGACGTGTTCAAGAAGTAGCGCGCCTTTGCGCCCTCATAAATGCCCCGACCCCGTCTCCGACTCCCGGAGGCGGGGCCGGGGTTTGCGGGGGCGTGCGGGCCATCATGGTCACTGATGCGCCTATTCACTCACGACCTACGGAGAGCGGCGTGACCGAACCCCGGGACCCCGTCGCGGACCTGCGGCGGATCGCCTTCCTGCTGGAGCGCGCCCACGAGGCGACCTACCGGGTACGGGCGTTTCGTACCGCGGCCTCGGTGCTCGCAGGCCGCGACGATGTGGCGCGGCGCGCGGGCGCGGGCACGCTGACCGCGCTCACCGGTGTCGGCGAGGTCACCGCGCGCTGCGTCACCGAGTCCCTCGCCGGAGAGCAACCGGAGTACCTGCGGAGACTGGAGATCGAAGGGCCGGCGGCCGCGGTGGGCCCGGAAGGATCGACGCATGCCGGGGAAGCCCTGCGGGCGGCGCTGCGCGGGGATTGCCACAGCCACTCCGATTGGTCCGACGGTGGCTCTCCGATCGAGGAGATGGCGACCGCCGCCCGCGAGCTCGGGCACGAGTACCTGGCGCTGACCGACCATTCACCGCGGCTTACCGTCGCCAATGGCCTTTCCGCCGAGCGGCTGCGGCGCCAGCTGGATGTCGTCGCCGACCTCAACCAGGATCTCGCGCCGTTCCGTATCCTCACCGGGATCGAGGTTGACATCCTGGTTGACGGTGCGCTGGACCAGTCCGAGGAACTACTGGCGGCACTCGACGTCGTGGTCGCATCGGTGCACTCCCAGCTGCGGATGCCCGCTGCGCGGATGACCGAGCGGATGCTCGCCGCGGTGACCAGCCGGCATGTCGACGTGCTCGGGCACTGCACCGGCCGGATGGTGAGCGGTACCCGCAAGCGCCCCGAATCGCAGTTCGACGCGGACGCGGTGTTCGTCGCCTGCGCCGAGCACGGCGTCGCCGTAGAGATCAACTCTCGTCCGGAGCGGTTGGACCCGCCCAAGCGACTGGTGCGCCGCGCCATTGAGATGGGCTGCCTGCTGTCCATCGACTCCGACGCGCATGCCCCCGGGCAGCTCGACTGGCTGCCCTACGGTTGCGAGCGCGCCGCCGCCTGTGGGGTCCCGGCCCACCGGGTGGTGAACACCTGGTCGGCCGACGAGCTGCGAACGTGGACCGCCGATCACGCAGTCACGCCGTAGATAGCCGCGTACGATCGGACAATGGCCCTTAAGCGGCCGAATCCTCTGCAGTGGGTGTGGTACGCCTACGGAGGTGGGCTGCCTGAGCATCTGCGGGAGTGGGTGCTGCATGACCTGACCTGCCGTACCTGGGTGCTGCGTCATCTCGCCCGGACGTTGACCCAGTGGCTACCGACGCTCCTGCTGATGTTGCTGCCTGGGCCGCTGTCGCTGCGACTGTCGCTGCCGATCCTGGTCCTGCTCGGTGCGCTGTACGTGTCCGTCTCCTACATCGAGGAGACCTCCGAGCACCGGCTGGCCAAGCACGGGTTCCCGCTGGGGATGGCCAAGGAGATGCGTCGGGCGCGGGTGGAGACCGCGGCCTTGGACGATGAGCGGCGCCGGTTCGGTGAGCTCTGAGTTTCGGGTGAGCGCTGAGTTTCGGTGAGTCTCAGCTGCCCAGCAGCGGGTTCGCCGGGTGGAAGGTGCCGGGGGCAGGTCTCGCAAGGCGATCGTCACCGTGCACAGGAGGCTGACACACCGTGCACAGGAGGCCGACACACCGTGCACGAGGACGGACACGCGGGGTTAGGCGCGGTCCCGGAGTGCTTCCGCGGCGGCGGAGAGCAGCGCAGCCCGGTCGGCGATCTTGATCCGCTTGCGGCCCGCGGCGGCCCCGAGGGCATGCTCGGCGGCATCGATGGCCTCCCAGCCCGCCCAGGTGACCAATCCGACGCCGCGCGCAGCGAGCATCGTGGTGATCGCGCTGGGATCGCGCTGCGGAGCACGGGGCAGCGTGGCCAGGTCGTCGAGCAGTACTTCGACGGTCTCCTTGGCGTCACCCTTGTTGGTGCCGATCACCCCGGTGGGGCCGCGCTTGATCCAGCCGACCACGTACTCACCGACAGCGACCGAACCGTCGCGCTGCACCCGGCCCCGCACGTGCGGGATCACGCCGGAGCGCTCGTCGAACGGGACACCGGGCAGCGCCAGCCCGCGATATCCCACCGACCGTAGTAGCAGCTGGGCATCCAGGGTGATGGTCTCGCCGGTACCGGTGACGCCGCCGGAGCCGTTCAGCGCGGTACGCTCGCACTCGACTGCCTGGACCCGTTCGGTCCCGTGCACGGTGACGGGGGCGAGCAGAAACCGCAGGTGGATTCGCCGCGGGCGGCCCTGTGGTGACCGGGTGGACCATCCCTGCAACGCGTCCAGGTTGCGCCGGACCACCTTGTTGGTCTCGACGACCTCCTTGCTGGCCTCGTCGAGGACCAGCTCGGCGGGGTCCACCACTACATCGGCGTTGGCCAGCTCGCCCAGCTCGCGCAACTCCTTGGTGGTGAACTTGGCTTGCGCAGGACCGCGCCGCCCGAGGATGTACACATCGCTGACGGCGCTGGCGTCGAGCACCTTGAGGACGTGATCGGGCATATCCGTGGCGCGCAGCTCCTCCGCCGTCTTGGTCAGGATGCGGGCGACGTCCACGGCGACGTTGCCCACCCCGACCACCACCGCGCTGCGGGCGTCCAGGGTGAAGGAGTCCACCTCGGCATCGGGATGCCCGCAGTACCAGGCCACGAACTGGGTTGCAGAGAAGCTCCCCGGCAGATCCTCGCCGGGGATGGACAGCCTGCGATCCACCGGCGACCCAGTGGCATAGACCACCGCGTCGTAGTACTCGCGCAGCTCGTCCACACTCAGCCCGGCTCCTAGCTCGACCCCACCGAGGAACCGGACCTCCGGCCGCTCCAGGATCTTACGCAGGGTGATCTCCAGCGACTTCATCTTCAGGTGGTCGGGCGCCACGCCGTAGCGCAGCAGGCCGTAGGGACAGGGCAGCCGATCCAGGACGTCCACTGACACCGCGTCGCGCTTGCTCAGCTCATCGGCCGCGTACAGTCCGGACGGACCGGACCCGATCACCGCCACCCGAACCGGTACCGACACCGTTTAGGCACCTCCCTGAAGCGCACACTACATATTGCGGGGGAGAACGTTACGCCACCCTTCTGCGGCCCAATGTGGTTCTGTGCCCCATTGGGTGCCTTATCACCACACTCCCACCACCAGGCAGGAGGCCAGCATGAGCATCGAGGATCCGGACGCCGACCGGGTTGAGCAACTACGGCCGGCGGACTATGACGAGGCGGATGACGAGGACTACCCTGATCCGGGGGAGATGCCTCTGGACGCCGACCCTCTCGACGTTGCCGACCAGCATCGGCCAGTCCGTCTCGATGATGATCAGGACGGCTGAGCACACACTGCGGCCTCAGCGGTACCAACGTGGTTCGAGAGGAACTACGTTGCGGCCCGAGAACCGGCGCGAGAACCGGTTGACGAGGAGATCCTCATGGCAGGCCCGGAATTCCCGCTCAGCGACCCGCAGGCCGCTGCCGAACTGATGACCATCGTCCAGTCCGACGTAGGCCCCGACCATCCGAACGTCGTGGCGCTCGAACCGGTCGGAGAGCTCGACCAGATCAGTGCCGGGGTGCTGTGGGCTCCGCTTGCCGAGCACCTCGGCGTCTCCGGACGCCACGTCGTGCTGGACCTGTCCGGGATCGAGTTCTTCGCCTCGGTCGGGATCAAGATCCTGGTAATGGCCGCGCGCTGGGCCCGGACCCACGGCAGCACGCTGGCGATCGTGGTCACCACCCGTAGGGTGCAGCAGCCGATGCAGCTTCTCGGGGTACTCGACCAGCTTCCGGTCTATGCCCGCCGCGGCGATGCCCTCGCTGCCCACCCCCGCTAGGGCTCGCGTCGCTCGGGTGGCTTGGGCTCTCCGGGTAACCTTCGTCAGGCATCCCTGACAAACGTCCCCACGAGTTGGTTCGCGGGGGCAAACTCGGTGCCTTACCCGGGAGGGTAGGTCCTCGCTGACGGGTCACGACTCAGGGCAGGACACCCACCCGTCTCCGGGGGGCTGGGGCCGTGCAGGTTTCCCCTGCACGGCCCTGATTTGACGCAGATGGTCACGGGGTGCACCGGCAGGCGTCCCTGTCGCGGGAAAGCGAGCCCACATGAGCAGTACATCGTCGGTTGGTCCCAGCGCCAACCGCGGGGTATACGACGTCGTCGCAGGTCGAGCACTCAGTCTAGAGGTCGAAACGCCGTTGCCCTGGGTTCGAGTGCTACGGGTGACTGGCGAACTCGACCGGCACACTGCACCACGACTGATCAGCTGCGTGCACACGCAGCTGGATGGCGGAGCCGAGCACGTCGTGCTCGATTTGAGCCTGATCGACCTGCTCAGGCCGGCTGGGCTGGCTGCGCTGGTCGAGGTTCAGGAGGCGGCCGCGACCGTGGGCACCGAGCTGCACCTGGCTGGGATATGCCGACCCGAGGTCACCGTGCCGGTGCAGGACCGTTGGCAACCGGAGGCGTTCGAAACCCACCGCACCACCATCGAGGCGCTGGCCGCGATCTCCGAGTGGCCGAGCACCGGCGAGCTCCGCCGGGTGCCGGCCAGTCGGGTGCCGACCAGCCCGGTGTCAGCCAGTCGGCAGACGCCCTCCGGCAGTCGCTGACGCCCGCTGCGCGGCCTCGACCACCTGCCGCGCAGCGGGCGGCGACCCGGTGCGCGGTGCAGCCGTGGCTCGTCCGAGATGGTGGTCATGCGAACTCCCTTTGATGTAAGCGTCAGTCTGCGAAGGTAGGCGCCTCGACCCCGCTCGCCGTCCCTTTCGCGGGGGAGCAGGCAGGGGACGGACATCAGCCGGTTGCGAGGGGGGCCGTGACGAGCCTGCGCAGCGCCGCGACGCCCAGCCCCTCGCGCAGCTCCGGGTCCCCCTTCAGCACCGAGACCCCGCCAGGACCGGCGATGTCGTCGAGCACCGCTACCGCGCCGGATAGATCCTGGTCACGGGTGTATCCGTTGACCACCGCTACGCACCGCAGACCCGCGGCCACGGCGGCCCGCACACCATTGGCGGAGTCCTCCACCGCCACCACACCGGAGCAGGACACCCCCAGGCGCGCCAACGTCTCCAGGTAGACGGCCGGATCGGGCTTGAGGTCGGTGACGTCCGACCCGGTGACCACCACATCGAACACGCCGAGGCCGAAGATCGTGTCCAGCAACGGCAGCACCCAGTCTCGGGTTCCGGTGGTGGCGACCGCGGTGGCCACGCCGTCCGCCCGCAAGGCGTTGATGAGCTCCGCGGTGCCCGGACGAGCCCGCATCGAGCCGGTGCGGACAAGTGCGGCGAAGCGGCGGGTCTTGTCCTTGTGCAGTTCGGCCGCCAGCGCCGCGGCCTCGTCAGGGGAGTGCCCCTTGGACTCGAGATAGCGAGCGATACGCCGCCGCCCCCCGGTCAGGGTGAGTAGCCTGCCGTACTCCGGCACATCCCACCGATAGTCCAGGCCCGCGGCCTCGAAAGCCTCGTTGAACGCCACCCGGTGTCCGTCGCGCTCGGTGTCGGCCAGCGTGCCGTCCACGTCGAAGATGACCGCTCGCAGCGGGTCTGCCTGCTCGGGTGTCGTCGCAACGGCGTCCGGACCGGTAGCGGGTGAGGTCCCCGAGGGCGGTGTGATCGGCATGGCCACAGGCTAGGAGAGCTCAGTGATCCCGGCCTCCCTCGGCGGGGTGGATCGGCCGGGGGAACGGGTATGAAAACCGACCCGCGGTGCCGCCGGGTTCTGTATGGTGCGCCCAGGAAATGGTGCCTGTTGAATTTATTCCGCCGGATGCGGACTAAGTGTGCGGGGGAGACCATCGTATGCGCGGAATCATGAGGAATGCGGTCAAGCGCAATGGGCCGCAGAACAGCGCGGCAGGTGGCTGGCCAGGATGATGAATGGGGGTGGCCGAGGTGCTGCGGTTCCTGGCGTCCGCGGCTCAGCTGACCGGTGGGACGTCGTGGTCCAGTCGCCCAGTTGATCTACCTTCCCAGCTCACTCGGACCGGGATCCGTGGAACTCAGCGCGCAGCGACAGGTGCTCCTGCGGACCGCCAGGGAGCCGATCAGTACTCTTCCGAAGATCAATCTCAACTCGCGAAGGCGGTCTGCACGGCTGTCGCGTGCTCGAAGTAACTTTACGGTCCTCCTGGGCGGCGAGGGTGGCCTTTCCGGTTGGCTCGGGGGGATCCTCGCGGTCGGCCCGGTCGTCGGTGAGTGCACCGATCGCCTCGATGAGGCTGTGCACCGAGGCGAGGGTTCCCCGGCGGATGGCTTGGCGGGTGAGGATTCCGAGGGAGACTTCGACGAGGTTGAGCCAGGGGTCGGAGTGTGGTGCCACACCATCCGCGGGTGGCGGCCCAGCGCCCGGATTCGGTGCCCCGTGGGGCTGCGGCAGCATGGCGTGCCCGGGCGGGTTACGGTACAACTGGTCGACTTCGGCGTCCAGTTCCGGGCCGATACTACGGAATCGGAAGGTCTTGAGGCTGTCTGGCTGGATGCCCCATTTCCGCCAGATCCGAGCCACTGTGGCATACGAGACGCCTAGCTCCTTGGCCAGCAGCCGGGACGACCAGTGGGTCGCACCCAGATGTGCGGGTGGTCGGCCGTCGTCGGCGAGGGTGGTCGCCACCACCTCGATCTCATCCACCTCGGCCGGTCGCCCGGACCGGGGTTTGTCTCCCAGTGCCTCGATCCCGCCAGTTGTATAGCGGCTGCGCCAGGCGAGGACCGTAGGTCGTGTCGAGCCGGTCCGGCGCGCGATCTCCGCGTTCGGCACGCCATCTGCGGCCAATAGCACGATGCGGGCCCGTTGCGCAAGCCCGGCCCGCACCGACGTGGAGCGGGTCAGCGCCTCCAGACGGGGGCGGTCACCCTCGCGCAAGGGCAACGCAGCGGCAACGGCCATGCCCCATGATCCCGCACCTCCGACTGTGAAACAACTATCGACACACGAGCTCAGAGGGGCCGCTGATGCTGCGTAACCGCCTACGCTTGGTCACGTAGACACTCTTGACACGCAAGACTCCTCCGTGTGGACTAGTGCTCCGCGTCACAGCGACGCACGGTCAGGTGACCGACGAACGGTTCGACGACCGATATGACGCGCGGTCCTGGAGCAAGGAGAGGGGACACACGATGGCGATGGAATCCGACGGTCACAGTAGAGGCAACCCCCGCATTTACGAGCTGATCGAGGACGCCCCTAAGGTCGGAAAGAGCCCCACTATCTGGGCCTGGCCCGAGGTTACAGACTGGTTCAAGATTGCTAGTCAGCCGGTTCCCGGGCCGTGGCCTCCGCACCAGGAGCCCCGGCCGAACCCCGAGGAGGAGAGCCTCCCGGTGGCGATTGTCGAACCCAAGGCCGCTTCCAAGCCCAAGAATGAGACTGCGAGCAGGGAAGGCACCCCACGCCGCGGTGGTCTTGGATGGATGGACGAGTAAGTCGTCTCAAGCCTTGATCGCCAGGACGAATAATGTCCTGGGTTGTATTGGTCGTCCTTCGTGGACTTCGAAAAAGGGATTCCTACAGTTGGGCCGAACGTGTTGCAGCTTTTCCGTTGGGCCGTTCAGGACTAGGAGGGTTGGATGTACCCGTCTCGTTTCCGCTACGAGGCCCCACGTTCGCTCGAGGAAGCGTACGGTCTCTTGCAGACTTACGGTGACGAGGCGAAGGTGCTCGCAGGTGGCCAAAGCCTCATCCCCTTGATCAAGCTGCGCTTCGCCTCACCCGGGGTGATTGTTGATATCAACAACATTCCAGGCCTGGATTATCATAACTCCGATCCGGATGGGACGCTTCACATCGGTGCGCTGTGCAGGCACCGCACTCTGGAGTACTCCGAACTGCTTCGGAGCAGGCAGCCGACCATGTCGGCGACGGCTCCGCTCATCGCGGACCCGATGGTCCGCACCCGGGGGACCCTGGTGGGCTCCTTGTGCCACGCGGACCCACAGGGCGACTGGGCCTCGGTGATGTTGGCGCTGGACGGCGAAATCATCGCGGCCAGCACTGAAGGCGAGCGTGCCATTCCGGTATCGCAGTTCGTCATAGGGCCGTTCCAGAATACACTGCGCCCGGGCGAGATCGCGATCAGTGCCCGCGTGCCCGCGCCGAAGGGAAGCGTATCCGGAACGTATCTGAAGCTCGAACGCAGAGTGGGAGACTTCGCCACCGTCGGGGTGGCAGTGGCTCTTGAGACATCGGGCGGCACGGTCACCCGAGCCGGCATCGCCCTCACTGGTGTCGGCGCCAACAACATCAAGGCCACCGCTGCGGAGCAGGCGCTCGTCGGCAGCACGCTCAACGCCGGCACAATCGATCAGGCGGCCCGGCTGGCAGCGGAGGCGGCTCAACCCAAGACTGACCATCGCGGTAGTGCCAAGTACAAGCGCCACGTCGTGCACACCTTCGTCACACGCGCCTTGAACAGCCGCGAGGCCCGAGCGGCCTGAATCGCCTGAAATTTTCAGATTGCTCTGGTTAAGCAATGGTTGACTCAAGGAGGCGGCGTGGAAGAGCGACGGGTAACGATCACAGTCAACGATGAGCCCAGGACTGCCGATATCGAGCCTCGCTTACTCCTGGTCCACTTCTTCCGTGAAATTCTGGGAATGACCGGAACGCACATCGGCTGCGACACCACGAACTGTGGCGCGTGCACTGTGCTTTTCGACGGCTTGCCGATCAAGTCGTGCACGATGTTCGCTGTCATGGCGGACGGGCACGAGGTGATCACCGTTGAGGGTCTTGGTCTGTCGAGTGAGCTTCATCCCATCCAGCAAGGGTTCAAGCAGGAGCACGGGTTGCAGTGTGGCTTCTGCACTCCCGGGATGATGATGGCGTCGAGGGCACTGCTCAATCAGAACCTCAACCCGACCGAGGAAGACGTCCGCTGGGCGCTGTCCGGCAACCTCTGTCGTTGCACTGGATATCAAAATATTGTGAAGGCAGTGCTCTGGGCAGCAGAAATGATGCGGTCCCAGCCTGCTGTGAGTCGCTGACAGCATAGAGTCGACGACATAGGGAGACGTGTGACGTGGCGCAAGCGCTAGATGAAATCAAAATCGGTGGAATGGGCGCAAGCCGCAGGCGGGTAGAGGACGACCGCTTCCTCCGAGGCAAGGGCAACTACGTCGATGACTTCAAGTTGCCTGGCATGCTGCATATGGAGATCCTTCGCAGTCCGCTGGCGCACGCGCGGATCAAGTCGATCGACACCAGCAAGGCCTGGCAGATCCCGGGTGTGCACATGGTGCTCACCGGTGAGATGGCGGCCCAGCACAACCTCGCCTGGATGCCGACGCTTTCCTATGACACGCAGGCGGTGTTGGCTACCGACAAGGTGCGTTTCCAGGGCCAGGAGATCGCGTGCGTGGTCGCCGACGACCCTTACATCGCCAAGGACGGGTGTGAGGCGATCGAGGTTCAGTACGAGCCGCTTCCCGCCATTGTCAACCCGTATCAGGCCGTCGAGGCCGGCGCACCACTGATCCGGGACGACAAAGAGGGGCAGACGGACAACGTCTGCTACCGCTGGGAGGTGGGCGACCGGGAAGGGACCGAGCGCGCCTTCGCACAGGCGGACTATGTCTCGAAGCTGGAACTGCACTACCCGAGGTCGCACCCGTCCCCGATCGAGTGCTGTGGATCGATCGCGGACTACAACCAGGCGACCACGAAGCTGACCGTCTACATGACGACCCAAGCCCCGCACATCATCCGGGCTGCGGTGGCCCTGGTGGCGGAGCTGCCGGAGCACATGATCCGGGTCATCTCACCCGACCTCGGTGGTGGGTTCGGCAACAAGGTGCCTGTCTATCCGGGTTATGTGGCGTCGATCCTGTGCTCCATCCTGCTCGGCCGGCCGGTCAAGTGGATCGAGGACAAGACCGGCAACCTGATCTCCACCCATTACGCGCGCGACATTTACTACAAGGGTGAGATCGCACTTCGGAAGGACGGCAAGATCCTGGCGGTGCGCTACCATTGCGACACCGACAACGGAGCGTTCTTCTCCGATGCGCAGCCTACCAAGTTCAAGATCGGACTGATTCACTCCGCGTTCGGTTGTTACGACATCCCCTATGGCTACATGACTGCCCAGGGTCATTACACGAACAAGGCACCCGGTGGGGTGGCGTATCGATGTTCGTTCCGGATCACCGAAGGTATGTTCTTCCAAGAACGGGTGATTCGAGCAGCTGCGGCGGACATCGGAATGGACCAGGCGGAGTTCCGCCGGATCAATCTGGTGAGGGACGATCAGTTCCCGTTCCGGACACCTTTCGGCTTCCTGCTCGACTCGGGGCAGTACGGGAAGTGTCTGGATGTAGCGTGCGACGCGGTCGGCTACGATGACTTCCTTCGCGAGAAGGAGGAAGCGCGGTCCCGTGGTCGGCGGCTCGGTATCGGTATTTCCACGATGAGCGAGCCACTGGGTGCAGGTAACAGTCGCGAGTACGACATCATTGGCATCAAGATGTTCGATGCCGCTGAGCTGCGCGTGCACCCCAGTGGAAAGGCGATCCTTAAGATCGGGTCGAAGACCCAGGGCCAGGGACACGAGACGACGTTCGCGCAGATCGTGACCCACGAGCTGGGCATCCCTGCGGACGATATCCTCGTCCAGCACGGAGATACCGACAACACGCCGTTCGGTATGGGGACCTACGCCTCTCGTAGCACACCTGTCGCCGGAGCAGCGACGTCCATGGTGGCGCGCAAGGTCCGGGCCAAAGCGAGGAAGCTGGCTGCGCACCTCCTGGAGGTTTCCGAGGAGGACGTCGAGTGGGAGCTCGGCCGGTTCTACGTTCGTGGTGCCCAGGACCGGGGTGTGACCATCCAGGAATGCGCGATGGCGGCCTACGGCAACATGCCCGATGGTATGGAGCCGGGGTTGGAGAACAACGCGTACTACGACCCGCCCAACATGACGTGGCCGTTCGCGGCGTACATCGTGACGGTCGAGGTCGACCCGGAGACCGGCGTGTGGGACGTGTTGCGCATGATCGCGGTCGATGACTGTGGGGTGCGTATCAATCCCATGATCGTCGAGGGTCAGATCATGGGTGGCATGACCGAGGCCTACGCCATGGCGAACATGCAGTTCATCACGTACGACGCCGAAGGCAACTGCATCGGCTCGAACTACATGGACTACCTACTGCCGACCGCGTGGGAAACGCCAGGCTTCGAACTACACGAGGTCGTCACCCCGTGCCCGCACCACCCGATCGGCGCCAAGGGCATCGGTGAGTGTGCGTGTGTCGGTGGCCCGGCGGCATTCGTGAACGCGGTGATGGACGCTCTGGACGACACCGGTGTGCGCAACATCGACATGCCGCTGCTGCCTGACCGCGTATGGGAGGCTCTCCAATACAAGCGTGACGTGTCGGGCATGCCTCCAGTCCGTACCGACAGCGATGCCTAGATAGAGCGATGACTATGGACGGATGGGACGTCCTCGAGTATGCCCGTGAGCTTTCGCAGCGGGGCGAGGCGTTTGCGTTGGCCACTGTTGTGTGGCGGCGCGGCCCGTCCTCGGGTAAGGAAGGCTATCGGGCGGTCGTCACTACCTCAGGGCATGTGCACGGCTGGATCGGTGGGGCCTGCGCGGAGCCGTTGGTGGTCCGTGAGGCGCGGCATACCCTCACTGAGGGTGTGCCGCGCCTCATCTTCCTCGGCACTCCCGACGAGCTCGAGAAGATGGCGGCGCGGGAAGGCATGTTCTTCCTTCCGATGTCCTGCCAGAGCGAGGGTGCCTTGGAAATCTACATCGAGCCTGTTGTACCTAAGCCGCATGTAGTAGTGGTCGGTCGGTCGCCGATGGCGGAAACGCTGGTGGAGATCACGCAGGCGATCGGATGGCGGCCGGTGCTCGTCGACGCCGACGGCGGTTCGGCTGAGGATCATCCCTCGGCCGAGTGCGTCGTCAGCGGGCTCGATTTCAAAGAGGCCGGGGTCGACGAGCGTTCGCTCGTGGTCGTGGCCACGCAAGGCCATCATGACGAAGAGGCTGTCGAGCGGGCGTTGGCGGCGGGTCCCGCCTATATCGGTCTGGTGGGATCCCGGCAGCGAGGTGCCTCGGTGCTCAGTTACCTGGCGGACCGAGGTGTTTCCAAGGAGTCAATCGACCGCGTTCGCGTGCCGGCGGGCCTCGATCTTGGAAAGGTGTCGCACCGCGAGATCGCGGTCGGGATCCTGGCCGAGTTGGTGAAGTTGCGAGCCGCTGGTGGGTTGGGCCCTGGACAGCAGGCCGAGGTGCCTGAGGTCGAAGAAGCTATCGACCCGGTGTGCGGAATGACGGTGGAGGTAGCTTCCGCGCGCCACACCTTGGATTACGGAGGAGTCACCTATTATTTCTGCTGTCCGGGGTGCCGGAAGGCGTTCGAGAAGGACCCGTCCGCCTTCATCGAGTCAGCGGTAAAGTCTTGAATCGCATCAAATGACCCACCCGGTGGTAAGGAGAGCGAGTAGTCGATGCTGATCGAGAACGAGTTCGAGGTAGCTGCACCGCTCGAGCAGGTGTGGAAGCACCTGCAAGATGTGCCGCGGATCGCGCCCTGCCTCCCGGGTGCGGAGCTCACCGAGTCTTCCGGGGACGTCTACAAGGGACGTGTGACGACCAAGATGGGACCGGTCTCTCTTCGCTTCTCCGGCACGGCGCAGATCGTGCAGCGGGACGAGGCCGCGAAGAAGATCGTTATGAACTGCAGCGGGGCCGAGGAGAAGGGCAAGGGTCAGGCCAACATGTCGGTCACCTCGACGATGGTGCCGTCTGGCAGTGGAACCCGCGTCAAGGTGTCGCAGGACCTTCAGCTCTCCGGCGCGGCCGCCCAGTTCGGCCGGGGGATGGTCCAGGACGTCACTGCCGTGATCATGAAGAGTTTCGCCAACTGTATCCAGGACGACATCGGCAGGGCGGCCCGAGGTGAGGCACCCGCGCAGCGTCAAGCTGTTCCGGTGAAGGGCTTCAGCATCGCCATCCAGGCGACGCTGACAGCTTTGAAGCGGTTCTTCGGCCGGCTTTTCGGTGGTGGTGGCGGCCGGTGATGACGACCCTCCAGCGAGAAAGAGAGCGGATATGATCCTGTGGTGGATCGGCGACCTTATCCTACTTTTCGTCGTGTTCCCTATAGTTGTCGTGCTGGTTAATCGGATCGTCAACCCAATTGGGCGCATCCGGGTGACTGTTGACAGTATTCTGGAGAACGGTGTCGAGCTTACCGGTGAACTCGACAATGTGGCGCCGCTACTCGAGGAGACCGACGAAACCGTGAAGCAGATCGCCATCGGCGCGACCCGCTACGTGACAGGTGTGGGTCAACTGCTGGGTTCCTAGCTAGCGTGAGGCCGGACTGAGCTCACAATCGACGAGAGAGAGGAGAAGCCATGCCTGCCGCAGCGTGGGTCACCCTACTGGCAACAGCGCTAGTCGTTGGATACCTCGGAATCAACCTACTTCGGGTGATTGTGGACCTGAAGCACGTCACGTGGACACTCGGTGCGATCGTCGTAGGTGTGCGAGCCATCGCATATCAGACGAGGAACGTTTCGGAGGTCATTCCGAACGTGAACAAGAACCTTGCCCCCGTCCGAGCCATGGCGGACCAGGTGTAGCGGCGGCGGTTCTGATCGTCGGGCTCGCCGCCGGATCGTGAATGGAAGGAGCAAGAAGATGCACGAGTTTCAATGTGGGCACCTAGAGTGCGGGTCGAGTTTCACGGCGACTGACAAGAACTACCTGATGCAGCAGGTGGCCCAACACCTCAAGGACTCGCACGGTGTTAACAAGCCGACTGAGACGCTTTTGACATATCTTGAGACGACGTGCGTGACTTCGACGTCATCGGGCAACTAGGCCCACGTGAAGTCGTGACAACAGCTACCCGGAAGGAGGCTGCGGGATGACGGCGATGTTGCTTGCGGAGCACGAGGCGCATCTCTTCGGCTGGAACTTGGGCTTTGCGATTACGATCGTGGTAATTGCAGTTGTGGTGGCCTTGGTCGCTCCGATCTTGGTCATCGCGGGCCGAATCGGTCGTCAGGCACCGATGATTAATGAGGCCCTGGAACAAGCATATCGAAATACGCTAGCGCTCAAGGACCTGCGAACGACGATCGACCACGCTGTGGCGATCATCGGCGGTCTGGAACGCGGACGCGCACGGCTTGGGGGTTGAGCTAATGCCTGGATACTCTCCAGAAGAGATCGTCTACTGGTGGGTCGCGATCGGCGTCGGTTTCGTCGTCGTCCTCGTCGTGATCCTGCTGCTCAGCGTTCTCATCTCGTTGGTCAAGATCATCGATCGCGGTGTTGTCAACGTTCGTGACACTCTACGAGCGATCACCGGCAATACAGCTAATACGCCGCTCATTCCTCAGACTGCTGATGGGGTGGATGCTGTTCTGGCTGAGGGCCTTCAGCATCACTTGTTCTTGACCAGAGCGCTAACAGGTGCTGGGCTGCCGCCGCTCGGAAAGGTTGAGAGATGAGCCTTATCGTTCTGTCGGTCCTCGTGATCGCACTGCTGATCGCGGTCCTCGCGATCTATCTGTTCTGGGTAGGAATGTTGCTCAGCAATATCGCCGACAATCTTGACGACTGCCTCGCGAGCGTCAAGACGATCCTCGGTCATTCCAGGGTGATCGTGCCGGCTGTCGAGCACATCAACCGAACCGGTGGAGTGGTAGCCGGTGCTCTTCCGCTGTTGTACGGAGGGGCCGAGCGTATCGCTGCAAAGAAGGCACCGCCTGCTCCAGTTCCGGTGAACGGTCACAGCAATGTGCCGGCTTCGGGACGTCGGCGTTCACGACTCATGGACACGGTAGGCTTCCGTCCGTCTACGCGTCATTGACGGGTCGGGGACGTGTTCCTTCCGGGAAGTAGCTGTTTAGTATCATCTTCTTGCTCTGTGATGTGTGTACTTGGCTCCAACGAGAGACCATAGCTGGATCCTCTTGTGGTTTTGGCCCGCAGCTTGGCGGTCAGTCCGCAATTGGCTGGTTACTTGTTGTCGATGGTTAACGTCGATGACGTGGCTATGGTTTCTCGGTGGATTTCGGTGGACAGTTACTCGATTATTGAGTCTCTGTCCACCGATTTTGCCGTTTCTGGCCAGCCGATAAGAGCGATTTCAGATATCTGACGGCAACGGGGGCAGCGCGCACGATAAGACCTGCCAACTGCAGAAGCGTCTGGTCCCCGGGCCCCGGGCAGGGCCCGGGTTCACCAGCTGCCGTTACAGTCGCTCCTCATCGGGACCACGACGAGCAAGGGGACCGGTGAGCTCCGAGGAGTACTCGCCGATCCACTCATCCTTCCACGCCTTGTCGTACTTCTGCTCGTTGCAGTGTGGATCGTAGATGGCGGTGAGCTCGTTAGCGATCATCTCGCGGTGGGACCGGGCCCAGCCGACGACCTCGTAGGTGGCGATGTGGAGCTTCCACTTCGAACTGGCGCGTTCGATCCAGCAGCCGGAACGTGGGTGCTTGAACGGGAAGCCTGCTTCGGCGAGATCATCTGCGTGACCGACGTAGATGACGGCGTACCGGTCCGGTTTGGTGTCCGGATCCGGTTTATACATGATTACGAACACTGCCGGTCGGCTGGGCGGAGTCCAGCCACCGAGGAGCCTCGGCCCCTCGAACGAGTAGCCTGCTAGCGATCCGAGGCGGATCATGTCCCAGCCTGCGCATCCATGGTGCGTCCTAATGTCATGAGGGGCTGTGGTCAGTATAGGCGGTTCGTGGAGGACCGCAGCGTCACACTTCGATGTCCGCTGCGTCTTCGTCCTCGCTGGTGGCCTCGACGCGAACGATAGGGAACACCGGAAGACGGGCCTTCGCTACAGCGTCGGCGAACCTCGCTTTGCCCTTCTTGATCGCACTCTCGCGGTCATCAGCGAACACGACGATCTGTGCGCCGTAGCGGTTCGTCCCGATGCCGCTGGCGATGCCGCTGTTCCCAGCGACGGCATCGGCCAGTTCGACGACTTCCTCCACCTTCATGATGCGGTCGCCCTCGGCTTCGACGACTACGCTCCATCTAATGAACATTGAAAAATCTGGCCCTCTCTAGCCGAGCTTCGGGAGCAGTTCGGCGAGCTCTTCAAGACTGCTCAGATCGTGACCGGATAGCAGCACGTCGATATACGGCTCGGCCACCATCATTCCAACCGTCGTCGGCTTGTAGTTTTCGTTGTTGCCCTTGTGCGGGTTCATCCAGACGATGTTGTGGCATAGCCGTGAAAGCTGCTCCATAGCAGTGGAGAGCAATTCAGGGTCGCCCCGGTCGAGCCCATCAGAGCAAATCACGACGACGCCGCCGCGGCACATACCCCGGCGGCCCCACTTGCGCACGAACTTGTCGAGCGAGTCGCCGATACGAGTTCCGCCCTCCCAGTCGACGACGAGCTTCGCGGCCTGCGCCAGAGCCTCGTCGGGCTTACGCGTCTGCAGCGGTTTGGTCACGTGAGTGAGCCGAGTACCGAAGCAGAATACTTCGACCTTCTGTGCCGCTCGCTTGGCGGAGTAGGCAAACTGAAGCAGCGCGCGAGAATAGTCGGCCATCGACCCTGACACGTCGAGGATAAGGATCAGCGGGCGCAATCGCACTCGCCGTTCCCGCCAGTAAAGATGAATCATCTCGCCATTTGTGCGCAATGACTGACGGATGGTCCTGCGCATGTCCGGCCTGCGTGCGGTATGCCGTGCCGGCCTCGTGCGACGGGTCCGGCGCTTGGGAGGCGTGAGTTTGATCCGGGCCATGATGCGCCGCAACGCCTCGAGCTCCTCCTTGGTGCAACCTTCGAAGGACCTGTGCTTGAGCGTCTCGATGTTCGACGCCATCAGCCCGAGAAGTGCTTCTTCCTCCCGCTCCTTGCCCGGCTCCGTGGAGGGAAGTTCGAGCGCCGCCTCAGCCTCGGCGGCTGACTGCGCCTTGATCTTCATCAGCTTCTGCATCGGGCTGTCGACGGCCAGGAAGAATGCCCGAAACACCTCATCGTAGACGGGAAGATCGTCGCGCCGGGTGATGAGTGTGGTCCGCCCGGCCCAATAAAGATCCACAAGGTCTGTGGGGTCTAGCGGAGTCATCGCCTCGCAAAAGGTGAGAATGTCACCCGAGCCGACTGCCAGACCCTTCTCGCGCAGTGCACGTCCGAAACTGACGAGCACCGACACGAGCCCACTGTTATTTCGCGACATAGGTAACTACACGGATCCGTCTGGTGTCTCAGGCATTGGATGTGATCTCCTTGAGGTTATCTCGCACCAAGGCCATATCGTCGCGGTCCTTCACCACCGAGCCGAGGGTCACGTCGGCGATCTCGGGGTTCAGGCGGCTCTCGCCGAGGAATTCCAGCGTTCGGGCCCAGTCGATGGTCTCGGCGACACCCGGCGGCTTTGCAAGATCCAGGCCCCTGAGCTTGTTGACCGCCGACACCACCTTGCGGGCGAGCGCCTCGGACACCCCGGGGGCCTGGACGGTGACGATCTCGACCTCACGGTCCGGCCCGGGGTAGTCGATCCAGTGGTACATGCAGCGACGCTTGAGGGCGTCGTGCAGATCACGGGTTCGGTTCGATGTCAGCACCACGAGTGGAGGACGTTCCGCCTTGATCGTGCCCACCTCGGGGATGCTGATCTGGAAGTCGGAAAGGACCTCCAGCAGGAACGCCTCGAACTCGTCATCGGCGCGGTCGACCTCATCGATCAGCAGGACGGCCTGGTCGCCGGCCTTGACGGCCTGCATGAGTGGGCGCTCCAGAAGGAACCTCGGCCCGAACAGCTTTTCAACCGCTGCGTCGTCGTCGAGGTCACGTTCGGACAGCGCCCGGATGTGCAGGAGCTGGCGTGCGTAGTCCCACTCGTAGAGTGCTTGGTTCGTGTCAATACCTTCGTAGCATTGCAGCCGGATCAGCGTGCGGCCGAAGACCGAGGCCAGCACCTTGGCGATCTCGGTCTTGCCGACCCCCACCTCCCCTTCGAGTAGCAGGGGTCGGTTGAGCTGCATTGCTACGAACACCGCCGTTGCCAGCCCTCGGTCCGCCAGGTAATCGCCCTGCCGCAACGTTTGAGTCAGTTCCTGTACGCTGTCCGGATAGTTCATTGAGCGATCTCCTTGGCGCGCTGGCGGCCGCCTGAGCGGCGAGTTCGAACCGATCAGAAGCGGGCCACGTCAGCGTGCTGACGCTGGCTGGCGAGGCGGTATCTCACCTGCGGTCAGTCAGTTGATGGTCTCGTACCCGCGGGTGTTGACCTGAATGGAGTTCTTGTAGGAGGTCGTGCGCTTCACTCCTGCTACCGGGGCCTTGCCGGTCTCGCCCTGGGGGTACGACGTCGTGCGGGTGCCGTCGGTCTGTTCGGGCCTCTTGCGTCCAAACGCCATTTTGTGTACTCCGTTCCATCCGACCGACGCTCGGGCGAGCGTCGGTTGTCTACTCCTTGTTCGGATCCGGGGAGCCGAACACGAGGTCTTTTACGCTGCTGCCCCCGGTGGGCAGCTTGCCGTCGCGTTCCAACTGCCTCTTCCAAGCAGTGCGGAGATTGTTGCCCACGGACTTGCTCGGTGTGTCATCTTCGTCGACTAGTCCGTGGAAGCCGACGGTCTCCATGTTCTTACACGGTTTCGTGTTGCCGCAGGCCTCGTCAATTTGGGCGCTGGTCTGGTCTTTTGCGCTCCAGATGCCACGCAGTGCTGAAAGCGCCTGCTCGCTGTCTCCCGAAAGGTTCTCGGTTTGGTGTGTTGTCTCGTCTTCTTGGCTCATGTCCGCTCACCCTCTCGAATGCAAGCCGTCAGGCATATTAACTAGAAGCTGTGCTGGCCCGAACCGCTCAGGAATGCCTACCGTGCACGCGGCGATCAGCGCCGCAGCCCTTGCTCGTACCGCCGACTCACTTCCTCCCAGTTCACTAGGTTCCAGAAGGCTTCGACGTAGTCGGCCCGCCGGGCCGGGTACTGCAAGTAGTAGGCGTGCTCCCACAAATCGAGGCCGAGGATCGGAACCTCCTCAGCGGTGAGAGGAGAGTCCTCGTTGGGCAGGCTATACGCGACCAAGCGGTTGCGAGCTCGCACCAACCAGGCCCACCCGCTACCCACGTGACTAGTGGCCACGAAGGCGAACCGCTCTTTGAACGCCGCGAAGTTACCGAACTCTTCGGTAATGGCCTCGGCGATTGGCCCGGTGGGCTCTCCGCCACCGTTGGGGCTCAGAGTCTTCCAGAAGAGACTGTGATTGGCGTGTCCGCCACCGACATTCCGGATCGTGTTACGAGACTCCTCGGGGATCTTGCCGAGGTTCCACAGCAGGTCTTCCACCGACTGATCACCGGCCGCCCGGAGCTCATCGTTCGGCTCCAGCGCGGAGTTCAGCCGATCGACATAGCTTTGATGGTGCTGAGTATGGTGGATCTGCATGGTCCGCGCGTCGAAGTGGGGTTCGAGCGCGTCGTAGGCGTACGGTAGGACGGGAAGGCTGTATGAGCTCATATTTCCCTTCCTGAGCTCGGAACTGTCGGTGGTCCGGGGTAGCCCATAGTACACGGTTGCGTGCCGATGTCCGTGATGAGCAGCCTGGGCCGAGGTCAACGCGCTGGTCAACTGCTACGTACGCGCGAGACGCCCGGTTGGTTCGGTGCCTCGGCCGAAGAGGCTCGGCAGGCGAGCTGCCCGAGCCGCTCCGTTGCAGACTGAATCGGTTCGGTATCTGGCGCGAAGGCGCCGCAGACACGTCTTTTGGCGGGTGCGCCGGGCGTCGCTGCTGGGCATACTCGGATGTGGCCGACGACCGCCAGTGGGCGGGTGAGCGGACGGCGAGGGTCGATCGGGGGTCCGTGCATCGCGGACAGTGCTCAGCAGGCCCCGGGCGGGCCGCCGGGAAGCAGCGCCGGTTCGGACGCCGCGGACAGGAACAATCCCCGGGTTCCTGACCAGGATCCTCAGCACTGAGCGTGCGCTCGGCGTTACGACGGTTCCCGGCCGCTGAGCGGTGCTTCGGCACGCGGGTTTTCGACGACAGTCGACCCGGGTAACCGGTCATGCGCCAACTGAAGAAGAGGTGAGTTCTGTGGCCAGGAAAGAACATACCGTCACGACCGTGGATGCGGCGTCAAGAAAAGGTTTCGTGTATGTCATGGGTTATCTCGCCACCGCTCTGGCTGCGATGACGACTGCGGGAGCCGGTGCGGCGGTGCTGCTGTCGTTGCCCGACATCCGCCGCTATCTACAGATCCGATCGATGTGAGCGCCTGCACTCGCCGCGTGTCGCGGTAGCCGTCAGCCAGGCTACCGTGAGGTAGTCGGTCCCGAGGTGTGGATGGCCCGGGGGCCGAGCCGAGCACCAGCCCATCGCCCTGAGGAGTGGGTGCTCAGTGCCCACTTCTCAGGTAGGCCCTGCGTATCGTTGCCCGTCCGGGCCGCAGCGCGCCGCCTGCCCTGACTGACTTCGCAGGCCACCCCGGCAAGTGGGTCATTGTCTGCTGGACCGCGTCTTCGACGTACGTCGGCTTCCCCGGCAGGTGAAAAAGCCTGAGGACCACGTCACGCCGAAGGGAGCATGAACCGCGGCGTGTGGAGCAGCCGTCGGGTCGCTCGCCGCCCGTCACGCGCCGATGGGCGCCTTCGCGCTACCAGGGCTCTCAGACGCGGACCGGCTCCCGGCGTTGCTTCATAGGGTTCCCGCCGTGCGGCGCTCCGTGACAATCATCGGCTGTCTGCTGATACCTGCCCTGCTCGGCGGAAGAGTCAGCGAACAGCGTGCGGTGCTCCGACAGGTTGAGCGGCCGGCGTTCGCCGGTTGGAGCAGGCCCGCGTTTCCTGAACCTCTGAGACGTTCCCGGCCGACTCGACGTCGCCCCCACCCGGATCGGCATCGATCAGTTCGAGCTGGTCTGAGCTCTATCAAGCCCCCCAACCCCGAGAGAGGTGTCGCTGGTGTCCCCCCGAGCACCACGCTACGTCTGGTTGACCGTGCTATTCGCTGTCGCGATCGTGTTGCCGATCGCCGCGGTCCAGTTCCGGCGGGAACCGCTTAGCGCCCAGCGAGCTGCGCTGACCGTCACTCCCACGTCATCGATGTGGGCCAGCGCGGCCCAGGCGCCGAGCCCGAGCGCTGGTCCGCACAATCCGTATCCACCTGGAGCGACCAACCAGAATCCGGCATCCAGCTCACCGAACCCGGCCCCGGCTCAGCAGGGTCAGCAGGGTCAGCAGGGTCAGCAGGGTCAGCAAGGCCCTAATCCGGACCCCGCTCGTAACGCACCGAACAATGAGCGCCACGGCAAGCTGCGTGCTGCGCCGGGTGCTGCAGGGGGTCAGGCGCCCAACCCGAACTGCACGCTGACTGTTCCTGCTGCGCCGCTGAGCGCCCGGGGCCTGGCGACCCCGTTCGAGCTGTCTGCGACCAACCGGGGCGACGGCGACTGTCACGAAGCCAACGCGAATCAGTCGGCGTTCGTCGAAGCCACCATCATCGATCCCGCGACCGGCGCGTTGTCGATCTACCGGCCGCTGGTCATCGATCAGGGCACTCGACCGGCGGCTCCCCCGGTTGCGGCGCGGCTGCCCGCCGGTGCCGTGGTCGGACTCTGGTTCGGCTTCCAGGGTGACGTGCTGACCTTGCGGGGAGCGACCGGTGGTTGCGTGAACGGAGCGCCCGCCTCGCCCTTCGGGCAGTTCGCCTACTGCGGCGCTGCGGCTTTCTTCAACGCGGCCAACGCCGCGATCACGGCCGGCAAGCTGACGGTGCCGCGACTCGGCATGGCCCGCGACGGCAAGCCCTGCCCGACCACGCGTGACTTCGGTGTCGTGGACCAGGACCAGAGTGACAACCTCACCACCCGATATCTGGCGTTGCGCGACGGGCGGACCGCGCAGTCGACCGCGGCCAATACCGCCGCCCTGCGCGGCGCCATGGTGCTGGAGAACGCCAGCGACAACGGACTGCTGGACAACTTCATCGACCCGGCACTCGGCTGCAAGCCGTTCACCGCTCCGGACATCACTGACGGCGGGACACCGGTCCCTTCCCTGGCGCTCAATGAGCTGCAGGGTGCTGCCGGGCAGGCCGCGCCGGTGGCGTTGATCCCGCCGAATGATCCGATGGCGCAGGTCAACGGCGAACAAAATGTGGCCAAGACCAACTTGTACCGCGTCGGCGTGAACCAGCCGCCGCTGAACCCCGCGACTGACACCGCCCAGTCCTACTGCCGCAACCTGGCCACGGTCGGCCCGGCCCGGCTGCAGCTCGATCGGCGCTTCACCAGCCGGGCCCCGTCCCCGGACCCGGCTGCGGCGAATACCCTGTTCGCCTTCCTGCAACAACGGCTGAAGACGTCGTTCACTGATCTCGGCTGCGCCGCGCCGTCCCGTGGCGGTGCACCAGCCGGAGTTGGGCAGCGCCCAGCCGGTCGGATGCCTGCCGCTGGACCGCACTGAACCTAGACCGGGTCCCTGACCGGGCAACCGGTCAGGGACCCGGCTGGCGGTTGTGCGGGGCCGAGGCGACCGTGCAGACGCACGTCGGGCTAGACGGTGCGGGCACGCCACACTGACCGGCTGGTCAGGGTGGCGGCGGTGATGCTGATAGCGACCCAGGGGACCAGGGTGAACGGCAGCGGCGTGGCAAGCAGCCCGTCGTGACCCTGGAACAGGGCGGGTTCGCTGATGCCGAGTACGAACGCGAAGAGCGCCGCACCGGCGGCCGCGACGACGAGGCAGCCGGCGACAGCACGGGCCGTTCGAGTAGCAAGGTGCAGCAGGGTTGCGGGCAGGGTGAGCCGGCGCACCAGGGCGTTGATCGCACACACGCCGGCGACGGCAGCAGCGAGTGTCACCGTGCCCCAGCCGGTCAGGGCGAGGGCGGCGGTCCAGTGCGGTAGGTCGACGTGGCTGGCCAGCAGGCCCAGCAGCCAGCCGCAGCCGAGCCAGACGGCCACCGCTATCGGGGGCACCGCGAACAGCCACAGCGCCGCGCGGTCACCGCGCCAGGCCTGTCGCAGGCCGGCGATGGCCAACGGCAGCCCGCCGAGCACCGTGAGAACCAGGCCGATGCCGGCCGCCCAACGGGCTACGTCGTCGCCGGCGCCGAGCAGCGGATGAAGCCGCTCAGCCCGTGAGTAGGTCCCGTCCTCGGTGATCTTCACCAGGGTGAGCGCCCCGAAGCACAGGACGATCGCCGAGGTCAACGTGGTGACCAAGGTCCGCCGCAAACGTATGTCCATGCCGTGACACCCCTTGATGAGCTCGGGTAGGTGAAAGTGTGCGTCGATAGCGCCCGCGACCACGTCGAGGACCTGGCGGGTGCCGACGCGCTCCGCGGTCATCAGGTCGAACAGCTCCTCGCCGAACCGTCGCTGCCAGGCCCGTGGATACATCGACACCAACCGGTGGCTCAACCGGTGCGCGGGCACTGGGTCCTTGTCCGCCGGGTCTTGGTTCGCTGGGTCCTGGTTCGCTGGGTCCTGGTTCGCAGGGGGAGTCATGCTGTGCTCAATCGCCGCAGGCCGGTGGTCGCTACCTGTTCCATCGCATGAAGCCGGGCCGCGAGAATGGCCGAGCCGCGAGTGGTCAATCGGTAGGGCTGGCGGCGCTGGTCCGATGCCAACGCCTCGATCAGGTCTTTCGCTTCAAGACGGGCCAGCGCTCCGTACAACGTTCCCGGCCCTAATGTGACACCGCTGAACCGCGCCACGTCCTTGCTGATCGCGTGGCCGTGCTTCGGACCGTCGGCCAGGCTTGTCATCAGCAGTACCGCCGGGTCCGAGAACCGCCCCATGCCGTCGATGTCGTCATCTGCCATGCGCACCCCTCACTACGTTAAACGTAGTATTTAGCACGTAGTAGACGGATCGGCAACCCATGCCGTGGCGACGCTGTTGTCTTCGCTGTTTCCGCCGAGCAGCGCGACGGCTCCGCCCGGGGGCGGCGGTGCGAGCGCCGACGACCTCATAGGGTGGTGGAGCGGTCACGGACGGCCGCCATGGCGAGCAGACGGCGCGCACGTCGGCGCACTGGAGGTAGTTGTGACCGAGGAGGGGGAACTGATCGCTGGACGCTACCGGCTGGTCTCGCAGGTGGGTTCTGGGGCGATGGGTGTGGTCTGGCAGGCGTACGACGATCTCCTGCACCGGGTCGTCGCGGTCAAGCAGCTTCTGCTGCCCGTCGGTATGAGCGAGATCCAGGCCGACGAGGCAACGCGGCGCGCGATGCGGGAGGGGCGCATCGCCGCGCGCTTACACCACCCACATGCGATCACCGTCTACGACGTGGTCGAGCACGAGGGCAAGCCCTGCCTGATCATGGAGTACCTGCACTCCGAGAGCCTGTCCGCAGTGCTGGCCACCCAGGGTCCGCTACCCCCCGAGGACGTGGCCAGGATCGGCGGCCAGATCGCCGGTGCGCTGGCCGCCGCCCACGAGGCGGGGATCGTGCACCGGGACATCAAGCCGGGCAACGTGCTCCTCGCCGGCGACGGCACGGCCAAGATCACCGACTTCGGGATCTCCCGTGCTGTCGGCGACGGCACCGTCACCGCAACCGGGATCCTGTCCGGTACCCCCGCCTACCTCGCCCCGGAAGTCGCCCAGGGGCAGGACGCGACCTTCCCATCGGACGTGTTCTCCCTGGGCTCCACCCTGTATGCGGCGGTCGAAGGGGTGCCGCCGTTCGGGCTCGACGACAATCCCATCGCGCTGATCTACCGGGTCACCACCAGCGACATCACGCCGCCGAGCCGGTCCGGTCCGCTCACCCCAGTGCTGACCGAGACACTCCAACGCAACCGGTCCGGGCGCCCCACCATGCAGCAGGTGCACGAAACACTCACCGCGGTCGCCGACTCGCTGTCCTCGCCTGCTCCTGCCGGGCCTGCTCCTGTCGGGTCTGTTCCTGTCGGGTCTGTTCCTGTCGGGCGCGACTCTGTGCTGCCGCCGCCGCAAGCCGACTCATCCGCCGCAGCGAGCGCCGCGGCCCCCGAGCCGCCGCCCGGCGGCATCGACAGGAAGCCACGGTCCTCGACGATCGCTATCACCGTCGCGGTGATCTCGCTGATCGTCGCAGGCATTCTGGTGGTCATGGTGGTCGACAACGGCAGTGGTACCGCGAGCGGTGTAGCCGCTCCGGTGAGCTCGGCTCCCGCCACCGCACAGAGCCGCCAGCCCCAGGACCCGCCCACACCGGCCAAACCCACCTCGCCGTCCGCCAACCCCGCGCCCACCCCGCCGACCACCGGTGGACCGAACCCGCCGACCGGCGCTGCTCCCCTGGAGGGCACGCCGCAGCAGTGGGCGGCCGCGGTCACGGACTACTACGGGCTGATGCCCGGAAACCTGCCGGAGGGCTGGACGCGGCTGACCGTCGACTATCAACGCAACCACGCTGGGGGCTTGACCGGGTACCAGAACTTCTGGAATGCCATACAGCGGGTCGCCGTCTCCGATGTCTCCGCCACCCAGCCGGCCACAGTGAACGCCACGATCACCTACTTCTACAAGGACGGGCGGGTCATCGAGGAGCAGACCAGTTTCGGGCTGGTCGCCGAAGACGGTCTATGGAAGATCGGCAGCACCACTGTGAACGCCAGTCATACTCGGGACGGCTGAGACATACGCTCAGTATGATGTCGTGTACTCGACGTGCAATCTTCGGCGACCTTCTTGACTCCGATCACGGATGCCGTGAGGCTCGAAGTTCGCGTCGCACGCCAGGCCCGGGGGGGACATGGACGCAAATCGATCGGTTCGAGTCGGGCGAGCTGCGCGGCGGCGGATTCGCAGCACTTTGGTGGCAGCCGGCACGGCGCTGCTACTTCTCGTCCCGGCGTGCGGGTCTGCGCCTGGTGCCGGGTCTGGGCCGGTGCCGAGCGCCTCGGCATCCCGAGATTTCGACCCGGCGACGGCGCGGCGGCTCGATGCGACGATCACCCGCACTCTGCAGTCGACCGGCGCCCCCGGCGTCATCGTGGGCCTGTGGGACCCGAGTCACAGCTACGTCCGGGCATTCGGCGTCGCCGACAAGGTGACGGGTGCCCCCATGCGGACCGACTCCTACATGAGGATAGGAAGTGAGACCAAGACTTTCATCGTGACCGCGGTTCTGCAACTCGTGGACGACGGTAAGATCGGGTTGGATGATCCGATCTCGAGGTACGTGCCCGGCGTTCCGGAGGGGGATCGAATCACGCTCCGCCAGCTCGCTAGGATGCAGTCCGGGCTGTTCGATTATGCTACTGATGAGCGTTTTCAGAACGATTTTATCCGCGATCCGCAGCGATCGTTCACCCCCGAGCAGCTCCTGCAGTACGCACTGCCGCACCCGCTGGTGTTTCAGCCGGGTACGAGTTGGCAGTACTCCAACACCAACGCCGTGCTGCTCGGCCTGGTCGTGCAGAAGGTCACCGGAGCACCTGTCCAGGACTACCTGCAACAGAAGGTACTCACCCCGCTGGGCTTGGCTCACACGAGCTTTCCGAGCACCAACGCGTTCCCCGACCCGCACCCCCAGGGCTACACCAAACAGACACTCGACGGCAAAGAGGCAGTTGCGACGGACTGGAACCCGTCGTGGGCCTGGGCGGCAGGCGCGATGATCTCCAACCTCGGTGACCTGCATACCTGGGCGCCGGCGCCGGCGCTGGCGACCGGCCACCTGCTGAAGCCCGAGACCCAGGCGCAACGCCTGCAGACCGTCACGCCTCCTGGTGCACCCCCCGACAGTGGCTACGGGCTAGGCGTGTTCGACATCGCGGGCTGGGTCGGGCACAACGGCTCGTTGCCCGGCTACCAGAGCCTCACCCTCTATCTGCCCGCCGAGCAGACGAGCATGGTCGTACTGGTCAACAGCGACATCGACGACCAGGGCCAAGCGCTGAGCACCCGCTTCGGACAGGCGATCACCAGCGTCATCACCCCCCGGAACGTTTTCACCCTGACCGAGACCGCGCCGCCACCCGCCGCCGTGCCGCCTGCGACGACTCCGACCCCGAGATAGCGAGCTCAGGTTGCGTCGGAGTCGATCGGCGGGCGCTCACCCAGGCTGAGGGAGCGCTGCGGTGGTCCGGTGAACCCGCTCGGTGTGCTCGGTGCGGGCAGCGAACCGTTCGGTGCGGGTGCAGGCGCGTATCCGGCGGTTGTGGTCGGATCGTCGAATATCTGGCGGATGATCGCCGCACGGGGATTGCGCCAGGCCAGCGGGTCTCCCAGGTCGGCGCGCAGATCTCGCAGGGGACCACGGATCTCGTCGAACTCCGGGCCGATCTCGGATCGGAGCCGCTCATTCGCGTCGTGGGTGAAGGCCTTCACGTGGCGCACCGTACGGCCCAGCCAGGCTGCCGCGACGGGTAGCCGTTCGGGGCCCAGCACGAACATGGCCACCACCCCGAGCACGAACAACTTCTCGAAACTCAGATCCAACATGGATCCTCCTCGCCGTCGTGGCTACCACCACGGCTGTGTGCGCACAGGCAGGCACTCACCGCGCGCCGGTGTACCGGGGCCGGTGTCGATCGGTGGCTACCCAGCTGTGCTAGCGGGTGGGGTCGGTGGCGGAGCGCTCGGTTTGCTCGCCAACGGCCAGCGCCGGTGGTGTCACCGGGAGGGCAGCGGTGGCGGGCTGCGGTGCCGGCTGCTCCTCGTCACGCAGGCCCTTCATCTCACCCTTGAACACCCGTGCGGACTGTCCCAGCGAGCGGGCTGCTTCGGGCAGCTTCTTCGCCCCGAACATCAAGACCAGCACTCCGAGGAGGATTACGAAATGCCAGCCTGCCAAGTTTGACAGCATGCCCTCGTCCTTCCGTTGCGTTGTATTGCACGGTACCGCGCACCAGGTGGGCGGTACGTGATCGCGAGAACCCGACCTGAACGTCGGGTGCTGTGATGTTTGGCTCAGCTCACCGACTCTGCGGGATGGCCGGTCTTGACCTTGCGGATCTGGCGGTGCACCGCGACGGTGAAGTACACCGCAGCTATCGTGGCGGCGGCTTCGGCGACCGCGCTGAGCACCTTCTCGGGATACCAGGTGGGTTCGTACATATCCGGCAGCAGGCCGAGGATGCCCGCATCGATGTTGACGTAGCGATAGAGCAGCACGGCGCCCAGCGCGCTACTGGCGACGAGCAGAGCGAAGATCGCCGCCGTGCGCCTGCGGGTGACCAGCACCAGTAGCGCGGCGAGGCCGGCGAGCACGGCTTCGATGCGGAATAGCGTCCCCTGGCTGATCGCGGCAACGTTCGCGGCATAGCTGCCGGCGAGGTCGAAGTGGGTGTAGGAGTCATAGGCCAATCCGGCCGCGACCACCACCCGGGCGATGACCTCGCCGACCGAGCGGCCGCGAAGCCGCGACAGCCCGGATGAGTACGAGCCCATGGGGTCGGTGTCCTTCCTGGGTAGATCCGGTTGCCCAGCGCGCAGGGGTTACTCGCTGGACAACCGGACCCGTCTGCGGGATCTGTCACGTCACGGCGGGGCTCACTGCACGGTGAGGGTGCCCGTCATGTACTGGTGGATGGTGCAGACGTAGGGGTACTTACCTGGCTTGCTGGGCGCGGTGATCTCACCGCGCTGGCCCCCCGCGATGTTGCCCGTGTCGAAAGACTTATCTTTCGCGGTCAGGGTGTGCGGAGTGTGGTCCTGGTTCAGCACCGTGATCTTCGTTCCCGGTGCGACCGTCAGTGCGGCCGGCGCGAACGCGAAATTCTTGATCACAACGGTGTTCGCGGCGGGGGCAGCGGCCGGGCCGCCACCCCCACCGCTGCCCGCCGTGCCTCCACAGCCCACCGTGAGCCCCAGCACGGCAGTCAGCACCAGGACCAGCATCGCGATCGGTCGTGGCCGGACTGCGGTGGTGGATGGGGTCATGACGGGCTCACCTCACCTGGTCAACGCGTCGGGTTTGACCGCGTTGTCCACCCCGATGAACGAGTCCGGGACCGGGTACTGACCCAGCACGAAGCTCAGGATCGCGGCATGCATGGTCTCCACCGGTTGGATGGTGGCCGCAGTCATGATCCCGCCGGGGTCGGAGACGTTCGCCGTGGCGAAGGTGTAGGTCTGCGCGGCGGCGTTCTCCAGGTTGAGAGCGAGTTTTGCCACGTCAGGCACCGACTTCGCGGCGTTGAGCATGTTCACCTGGGTTGGTGTGATGGTCAGCGGCGCATCGGTGATGGCCGGCTTCCCGGCCTTGGTCAGCACCGCGTTCCAGGCCTGCGCGTGGTCGGCGTGTTGTTTCATCGCGGTCTGCACGAACGTGCCGATCGCCGGTGGCACAGTGCCCAGCTGTCCGGCGCCGGCCTTCTTCAGCGCTCCGCCATAGGCGGTGACGGCCAGATTCTCCAAGGCTGCCGCCAACGCGACGACCTTCAGATCTCCGGTGTAGATCTCGCCACCCCCGGCGGGGGTCGACGTCGGTGCGGCTCCTGTCGATCCCGACGAACCCGACGACCCGCTGGAGCAGGCCGCGGCCGCACCCAGGGCAACCGCACCGGCCGCGCCCAGGACGAACATCCGCCGGCTGGAGGGCTGGCGCACCACGTTGCCGAGGTTCATGGTGAGCTCGTCGAGTGTCTTGCGGACCTGCGGGAAGGTTGATTCGTGCAGGTCATCGAGCTCGTGGGTCAGCTGGGTCAGCTCTCGCTCGCTGATCGCCATTTCCGCGGGCTTGCTGCGGCGCCGGAAGATAGTCACTTGACGGCTCCTTCCTGCACCGGGGCGGCCATGGAGGTCGGGTAGAACGAGTCAGGGAAGCCCACACTGCCTGCCGCGGCGGGCAACTTCGCTGCATCGGGCGGCAGCGCGATCAGCTGCGGTGCACCACCCTTGAGCAGTGCCTGGACCGCCAGCAGGATCGCCTTGTGCTGGGACTCCACTCCGGCCACGCTGGCGAACAGCTGCCGCAGCTCCGCGGTGGAGACCAGCCCGACGTCCTTGACGTAGGTCTGCGCCGCCACGTCCTCCAGCGAGATCGCCAGTGCGACCACGTCGGCCGGGCCCTTGATCGTCGGCACGGCCTTCTTCACGACCTCCGCGTACTTCGGATCCGGACCTGTCTGGGGCTTGCCGCCCAGTTTCTGAGCTGCGGCGTTGAAGGCCTGCGCATGCTCGCTGTGCTGGCCCATCGTCTTCATCGCGAACGCCTTCACCACGGCGTTCGCGTCATTGCCGCCGATGAACGGCAACGTCAGCGCCGTCTTGTAGGTGGATACCGCGAGGTTCTCCAGACCAGCCGCGGTCTGCAACGCGGACACGTCATCACCGGCCGCGAACGCCGTGCCCGCGGACAGCAGCGTCGCCGCTCCTGCCACACCAGCCACGGTGGCGACCGGACCGAAACGGGAACGCTGGGTAGCGTTGGACTCCCGCGCAGCATCGACGTAGTCGTTCAGGCCTGAACGAGCGCTGCGCATCGCGTCGGACTGCAGATCATCAGATTCCTCGAGGAGTCCTCGGAACCTGACCTCATCGATCTTCTTCTGCACGAAACCTCCAGCTAGCTTGTTGATCTCGCGGGGTATTCGGATGACCCCCGTGAGCTACAGTCATCCTTTCGGCCCCAAGCCGCGATTAGTTCGGTACTGAAGGTCACGATCAGGTGACATTCCGTAACCGTAGGTCGTCACTCACAGCCCAGCGCGGCGGCTGGATTGCCGCTGGTGACGACGCTCACCACACTGCAGTCCGGCAGCGCGTCCGCCGATCCGCGGTAGTGGACCCGGCCTACTGCCCCGATGTCGTTCCCCCGGTGCAGATCGAGCCGGCGGCGGCGCCTCCCTGCGGGAGCAGGCCCTGGGTAAACCTGGATTCAACGCAGAGTAACTGTGCGATTACTGAATCGTTAGGTCGGCAGTGCCGCGGGTGTGGCCTCACGAGACGGGGTGGACGATGCCGAAGAGACTGATGAGCAGGATGGGTTCGGTAGCGGCGAGCCTGCTTGCTGCGCTGGTCACCGCCGCTGCGCCGGCCGCCGCGCAGCCGACGCCCGATCCGGTGGTCGAAGTCCCGCTGGCGTTCCACGTCAAGAACACCAACCGCACCCCGGTGGCGTGCCAGAGCGACGGGAAGGACTACACCGTGCGCGGGCACATCGTGGCCCCGCGGTCCGCGCTGCAGCATCCCACCGCGGCGACCATCTACCTGCATGCGGTCACCTGGGGGGAGTACTACTTCAACTTCAAGGGCGTGCCGAACTACGCCTTCGCCACCCAGCTCGCCGAGCGCGGCCATACATCGGTCATCGTCGACCGGCTCGGCTACGGATCGAGCGACAAACCCCCGGGCAACTCCACCTGCTTCGGCTCGGAGGCCGACGTCGCCCACCAGATGATCCAGGCCCTGCGTGACGGCACTTACCAGACCGGGTCGGGCAAACCGGTCAAGTTCAGCAAGGTCAACCTGGGCGGATCCTCGGTCGGCGGGCTGATCTCGAACATCGAGGCGTACAGCTTCTCCGACGCGGCCGCCGTCATCAACCTGTCCTGGGGCGACGTCGCCGCCACCCCGTTCACCACCCGGGAGCTGGCCGACGTCCTGCTCCGCTGCGAGCGGGGCGGCGATGCCGGAGCTCCGCCGGACTACGCGGCCTTCTTCAAGAACTCCCGCGACAGGTTCTACTTCAACAGCGCCACGCCCGACGTCCGGGCCGCGGTCCCGGCGTTGCACCCGGACCCGTGCGGCCAGCTGGCCTCGATCCCGGCCGCGGTCGCGGCGGACGTGGCGTACCTCGGGCAGATCACCGTGCCCGTGGAGGTGATGTTCGGGGGCGCCGACGCCGTGTTCGGGCCGCAGCCGCTCGCCGCTGACCAGGAAGCCGCCCGCTACGTCGGCAGCCCCAAGGTCACCGAGACGATCATTCCGGACGCCTCGCACTACCCCTTGATCGAGGCCAACCACCTCCAGGCCGTCGACGCGGTGGACCGGTTCCTCACCGAGAACGGTTCCTGACCGCGTCCACGCGGGTCAGGCAGAGTGCGCCGAGGCACCGATTCGCGGGAATGGGGCGGTGGAGAAGACCACCTCCACCGCCACCTCGAAATATTCGGCGATCCGCAGTTTCCCCGTTCCGCACGTGGCATGGCGACGCGGTTGTAGATCACCTCACTCATTGTGTTCGGCGCCCCGTGGCCCTGGGGTCCCCGGTCGGAGTCGACGCTGGTGGCCGACGCCGGTCGTGCGGCCCCGAGGTAACCTCTGGGTCAGAGTCATCGACGGACGCAGAGATCGCCCGATCCCTGGACCCCCCTTGATCCAGCGGGCCTTGACGGAAATGGATGCGACGGGGCAGGGCATGCGGCGAGATCAGGTGGGTATTGCGGGCGTCATGGCCGTGGTCATGGCTGGTGCGGTGGGTTGTGGCACGTCGAGTCGGCCGGTGGCGGCCGACCCGCCGAAGAGCACCGTTCCCGCTGCGGTGGTACAGATCACCGCGGTCGGCGGTGATCAGGTGAACCCCACGACACCGATCGTGGTGAAGGTGCGCAACGGCACGCTCAGCTCGGTCACGGTGACCAACCCGAGCGGCAAGCAGGTGGATGGTTCACTGTCCGGTGATCACCTGAGCTGGCAGACGACCGAGGTGCTCGGTTACGACTCGGACTACGACGTGACGGCGAGGGCTGTCGGTCGCGATGGCAGGACCATCGATCAACACGGGACGATCCACACTCTCAACCCGCAGGCCCAGGCCTACCCCAGCGTCGTTCCGGCCCCCGGACCCCACGTCGATGTGGGCGTCGGCCAGCCCATCGTGGTCCGGTTCGACAAGAACATCGAAGATCGCGCCGCGGCCGAGAAGGGGCTGCAGGTCGTGTCCACACCGAGCCAGCCCGGCAGCTGGTTCTGGATCTCCAACAAGGAGGTGCACTACCGGCCGGAGTACTACTGGCAGCCCGGTACCCAGGTCGCGGTCAAGATCCACGAGTATGGGGTGGATCTGGGTGGGGGGGTCTACGGGGAGGCCGACCAGACGCTCAACTTCACGGTGCATGACTCGTGGGTGGCCAGGGCGGACGGCAACACCGAGCAGATGCAGATCTTCCACGACAACCAGCTGGTGAAGACCATGCCGATCAGCATGGGTAAGGACAGCACCCCCACTCATATCGGGACGCATGTGATCTCGGACAAACAGCAGAAGTTCACGATGGATTCCTGCACTTATGGGGTCTGCCCGGGGCAGCCGGGCTACTACCGTTCGGACGAGTTCTTCACCGAGCGGATCTCCAACGACGGCGAGTTCGTGCACGAGAACCCGGCCAGTGTCGCCGCGCAGGGCAACACGAACGTCTCGCACGGGTGCATCAACCTCGACCTGGCCAATGCCCAGTGGTTCTTCCAGACCTTCGGACTCGGTGACGTCGTCGAGGTCGTCAACTCGGGTGGCCCACCGCTACCCGTGTGGGACATTTACGGCGACTGGTCGCTGTCCTGGCCGGACTGGCAAGCAGGCAGCGCGTTGCGCTAGTGGCGCTTCTTGACGGTGCTCACTGCCAGAGTGGCTGCCCGGGTGGCCGTCTCGCAGGAGTGCGCAGGCAGTCCCGGCCCCTGGGTGCGCACGGCCAGATCCTGGCCCGGGCCGACGTCCACGTCCACTGCACACCCGTCGGGGAGATCCTGGCGTAGCGCAGGGAACCCCTCGATGCTGAGCTGCTGCGCTCCTCGCCCCGATTCGCGCGGCACCTGGCCGGCCGGTTCGTGATCGGGCACGGTGATGGTCACGCTCCACCCCTGCGGCCCCCGCTGGAGGTACTCGCACGCCGCGTTCCCGGCATCGGCGGGCACGGGTTGCACGACGTCGATGCCGCCCAAGTCGGTCTGCTGCTGGACGTTGAGCAGAGTGCAGGGGTCGGTATCGCTCAGGTCGATCCCGGCAGCGTGCGGGCGTGCGGTGGCACCGGTATCGACAGGCGCTGTCCCGGCGATACCGCAGCCGGCCATCAGGGTGGCCCCGGCCAGCCACCCCAGCATCTGACGCCATGACCGAACGGCCCCGCACGGCCGGGTCGTCACCGTGGGGCCGGAGGCAGTGGGATGAGCACGCCCGCTCAGGCTTCCGGGAGGGCGGCGCCGCAGCGGGGGCAACGGGTCGGGGGGTCGACCTCGGCGAGCCCGCCGCACTCCGGGCAGACCCGAGCCATCCAGCAGGCCGGATCCCCCGCCGGGTCGTCTCCGGCGCTCCACCCGGCGGGATCCCCGGCCCCCGACTCGAGTGGCCGCCTCGGCTGGGACTGGGGCCGCTCGGCTGACATCACGAGGACGAGTCGAGCAGGTCGGCGAGGACCGCTGCGTTGCTGTGGTCGACATCGCGGGTTGCGGTCAGCAGGGTCAGCCCCCGCCCCTGGGCGAGATCGCGGAGCTCGGCCAGGGCGTCCCGGGCGGGGGAGGCCTGCAATTCGTGGTGGTATCGGCGGCGGAACTCGTCGAACTTCGCTGGGTCGTGGGCGTACCACCGGCGCAGTTCGGTCGAGGGGGCGACGTTCTTGCACCAGCGGTCCAACCGAGCCTCGGCCTTGGTCAGCCCCCGCGGCCAGATCCGATCGACGAGAACCCGATTCCCGTCGCGATCCTCGGGTGGGTCATAGACCCGCCCCACTCGCACCACACGGTCCGCCACCATCGAACACCTCCGCCGACCAGATCGATCCCACTCGGGGCGTCACCCACTCGGGACAGGGCCCAGTTTTCGAAGGTCGACAACGCTGCCGTTGTCGAGCCCCCGATCGAGCAACGCCCAGATCTGACGAGCCACCTCCTCCGGGTCGCTGAGCTTGCCCTGTTCGTGGAGATCCAGGAACTTCTGACGACTCGGGAAGTCCTCGTCCGAGGTGCCGCGGAGTTGCTCCTGCATGGCGGTGTCGACCGTCCCCGGGGCGATCGACAACACCTGTACGCCACCCCGCCGATCTTGTTCGGCGCCGACGTTGCGCACCCATTGGTCGAGGCCGGCCTTGCCTGCTCCGTACGACGACCATCCTGGATACACACTCGTGGCGGCGCCCGAGGTCAGCATGATGAGGTGGCGGCGAGCATCCAGCGAGCCGGCCGCAGCCAGGAACTGCTGGCCGAGCACCTGCGGGGCGGCGCTGTTGAGCAGCACGTTGTGCAGATACGCCGCGGCGTCCACCTCGGCGGCGAAGCCGATCGGGTCGACGGTACCGGCCGCGTGGACGAACGCCAGGTGCTCGCCGTCGAAGTCCTGCATTTCTCGCCGGAAGGAAGCGCCGATCGCGGGCCAGGTCGACGGATCGGCCAGATCCGCCTCAAGATGCTCGATGGCGTCTTCCGGCCGTCGACGGCTTATCCCGACCACCCGGGTGCCGGTCCACGGGACGGTCCTGGCCAGCGCCTGTCCGATGCCTCCGGAAGCTCCTGAAATCCATACGAGGGGAGGTCCCATGGGTTGGACCCTACTCAACCAGAAGCCGCCGGTCAGCAGGGCGATGCGGGTCGCTGCCCGCAGGGCCGGGTCGGCGAAGAAGTGACCCGACACCACCCGCGCGGGGTGAGCACCCGCCACGGCCAGGAGGGCACGCTTGCGGTCACGGACACCATCGCTTGATGGCGAAGGACGGTGACATGACCACCAGACACGAACCGCGGCTCGAACTGAACTCCCGCCTCCTGATGGGTGGGACGGTGCTGATCGCAGTCGGTAGCGTTCTCGGGCTGATCGGCGCCGGGCTGGGCGGCGCCGCGCTCATCGCCGCCGGCCGACGCTGGGTGCGGCAGATGGAGGTACCGCCGAGCCAGCTTGCGAAGCAGAAATGGGCCAAAGCCAAGGTGGCCACCGCTGCGGGCGTCACTGCGTGGCGAGATTCTGTCGAAGAGCGGGCTCAGGCCCTGCGATAACCCGCCCACCTCGAGTTCCGGGGACGTTCACATCCGGCGTTTGAGTGCCCACAAGGAGAGTGGCATGAAGACGGCGACGATCACCGCCGCCCACAGCAGCGACCCGAGGACCGGCTCCGCCACCGGCCCGCCGACCATCAGCCCGCGGGATGCGTCGGCGAGCAGGGTCACCGGGTTGACGTTCACGAACGTCTGCAGCCATCCCGGCATCGTGTTGGCCGGGGCGAGAACGTTGCTGACGAACGTGATCGGGAACAGCGCGGTCATACCGAAGAGCTGCACCTTCTCCGGGTCCTTGGCGAGCACGCCGACGAGCACCGATACCCAGGAGAAGGCGAGCGCGAACACCAGGATCAGGGCGACCGCCGCGAGGACGTCGAGGACGGAGGTGCCGATCCGGAAGCCGAGGATCGCGCCGACGCCGAGCAGCAGAGCGATCGACCAGGCCTGCTTCACCAGGTCCGCGGTCATCCGGCCGGTCAGTGGCGCCCACCGCGCGAGCGGCAGGGAGCGCAGCCGGTCGAACACGCCCTTGGTCAGGTCTGTGTTGAGCCCCATTCCGACGTACATAGTGACGAAGATCATGTTCATCACGATGAGCCCGGGCAGGGCGAAGGTCAGGTAGTCACCGGTCGACCCCGAGATCGCGCCGCCGAACACGTAGGTGAACAGCAGCACGAACATGATCGGCTGGAAGCTGAAGTCCCCCAGCTCCCATGGGTTGTGCCTGATCTGCACCAGGGTGCGCCACGCGAGGGTCATCGTCTGCCGAAGCCCTTCGGCGGGACTGACCCTGGGAGTCAGTTCTCGCGCGGCGGGTACGGTCATGTCCCCGGAGAAGAGTGTGTCGACGGTCATGCGAGGGCCCCTTGGGTGTCTTGGGTCTGCGCTGGCTCCTGCGCCTGATGCCCGGTCAGGGCGAGGAACACCTCGTTCAGGCTGGAGTTGCGGAGCATGAGTTCGGTGATGACCACTCCGGCGTTGTCGAGCCGGCGCACCACGGCCGGGAGCAACGCGGGATCGGCGACCGGTGCCGTCACCAACTGGCCTGCCACCTCCGGCTCGACCCCGGCGAGCTCCCTCACCGCGGAGATCACGACGGGCAGATCCACTCGATCCGCCGGTCGCACGGCGAGGGATTGGGCTCCGACCTTGGCCTTCAACTCGTCCGGCGTCCCGGTCGCGATGACCCTGCCGCCGTCGATGACCGCGATCTCGTCGGCGAGTTCGTCAGCCTCCTCCAGGTACTGCGTGGTGAGCAGCACCGTGACACCGTCGGCCACCAGGCTGCGCACCAGGTCCCACAGGTCCAGACGGCTCCGCGGGTCGAGTCCCGTGGTCGGCTCGTCGAGGTAGAGCAGCTGCGGACGGCCGACGAGGCTCGCCGCCAGGTCGAGCCGGCGGCGCATGCCTCCGGAGTAGGTCTTCGCCGCTCGTCCCGCCGCGTCCGACAAGCCGAACCGCGCGAGCAGCTCGCGGGCCCGCTGTTTCGTCTCGCGCCGCGACATTCCGAGCAGCCTGCCGATGAGCTGCAGGTTCTCCGTGCCGGTGAGGGCTTCGTCGACCGACGCGTACTGCCCGGTCAACCCGATCAGCTGGCGCACCTGGTGGCCGTTGCGGACTACGTCGTAGCCACCGACCGTGGCGTGCCCGGCGTCCGGCCGCAGCAGGGTGGCGAGGACGCGAACGGCGGTGGTCTTGCCCGCGCCGTTCGGGCCGAGCAGGCTGAGGACGGTGCCGGTGCGGACCGCGAGATCGACCCCGTCCAGGGCGGTGGTCTCGCCGAAGCGCTTGACCAGCCCCTCGGCCCAGATCGCGTGATTCATCAGTGGCTCCTGTCCCCGTCGGTGCACTCAGCCTGGCGGACGCGTCTGACAATTCTGTGCGCGCCGGAGCCCGGCGGCGACCGGTTTTCGCTCCAGGCGTGCCGGTGGGGGCGCCGGAAAAAGTTCGTGCGACGTGTCGATGTCGCTGTCCGTCGTTCGACGTGTGGGTAGAGCCAGGACGAGCCGGTCGAGATCGGTCCGCAGCCCGGCTCCGGACCGGACAACCAGAAGGGGACTCAGACGATGCGATTCATGATCATGGTTAAGGCCAACCAGGACAGCGAGGCGGGCGTTCTGCCGAGTGAGGAGCTGCTCACCGAGATGGGGAAGTACAACGAGGAGCTGGTGAAGGCCGGAGTGCTGCTCGCGGCCGAGGGGCTGCAGCCGAGCTCGAAGGGTGCTCGGGTCAGGTTCTCCGGAGCGAAGCGGACCGTGGTCGACGGGCCCTTCACCGAGACGAAGGAGCTGATCGCCGGTTTCTGGCTGATCCAGGTGAAGTCGAGGGACGAGGCGATCGAATGGGTCAGGCGCTGCCCCAACCCGCTCGACGGGGAGTCCGAGATCGAGATTCGCCAGGTGTTCGAGGCCGAGGACTTCGGTGCCGAGTTCACGCCCGAGCTCAGGGAGCAGGAGGAGCGGCTGCGCGCGCGGGTGGCCGCGCAGGAGTAGGCGGACGCTGGCGGTCCGACTCGGCAAGCGGGTGTCCCGGCAGCTGAGGTGTTGCTGCGACGCGGATGACGGTGCTCTGATGGGTCGCCGTGACGGCTTCCGATGTACATCGCGCGGTTGACGCGGTCTGGCGGATCGAGTCGGCGAGGCTCATCGCAGGCCTCGCGCGGATCGTGCGTGACGTCGGTCTTGCCGAGGAGATCGCACAGGACGCCCTGGTCGCCGCGCTGGAGCAGTGGCCGCAGGAGGGCGTCCCGCGTAACCCGGGCGCCTGGCTCATGACCATCGGCAAGCGTCGCGCGATCGATCTCATCCGCAGGCAGGAGCGTCTCGGGCGCAAGCAGGAGGAGCTCGGCCGTGCGGTGGAGGCCGAGGCGGCGGGGGCCGCGCCGGATCTCGGCGTGGCCCCCGCCGACGACATCGGCGACGACCTGCTGCGCCTGGTGTTCACGGCCTGCCACCCGGTGCTGTCCACCGAGGCGCGGGTGGCGCTCACGCTGCGCTTGCTCGGTGGTCTGACGACCGAGGAGATCGCGCGTGCCTACCTCGTCCCCGAGCCGACCGTCGCCCAGCGCATCGTGCGGGCCAAGCGCACCCTCGCGACGAAGCGCGTGCCCTTCGAGGTCCCCCAGGGGGCCGAGCGGGCCGCCCGGCTGTCGTCGGTGCTCGAGGTGATCTACCTGGTGTTCAACGAGGGTTACTCGGCGACCGTCGGTGACGACTGGATGCGACCTGCGCTCTGCGAGGAGGCGCTTCGGCTGGGCCGGATCCTGGCCGGGCTCGCTGCGAAGGAGCCGGAGGTCCACGGCCTCGTCGCGCTGATGGAGATCCAGGCCTCACGCACCCATGCGCGGACCGGCTCGTCCGGAGAGCCCGTCCTGCTCCTCGACCAGAACCGGGCGCGCTGGGATCAGCTCCTCATCCGCCGTGGTCTCGCGGCGCTGGACCGTGCCGACGAGCTCGGCGGCGCGCTCGGCCATTACGCGTTGCAGGCCGCGATCGCCGCCTGTCACGCGCGAGCCCGGACTCCGCAGGAGACGGACTGGACGCGCATCGCGGCGCTCTACGGGACCCTCGCCGGGCTGCTGCCCTCCCCGGTCGTGGAGCTGAACCGGGCGGTCGCGCTGTCGATGGCGTTCGGTCCGGCCGCGGGCCTCCAACTCGTCGATGAGCTGACCTCGGAGCCTTCGCTCAAGGCCTATCACCTCTTGCCCAGCGTGCGCGGCGACCTCCTGGCCAAGCTCGGCCGTTTCGACGAGGCACACGAGGAGTTCGAGCGCGCCGCGTCGCTCACCCGGAACGGACGTGAGCGCACGTTGCTCCTGCAGCGCGCCGCCACCTGCGCGCGCGAATCGGCGCCGCCGTAGAAGTTGGCCTGGACTTTCTCTTGAAGCTGGCTGCTGGTCATCAGGGCGCTGGATGGAGTGATCTCCGGGGCTCAGGTCAGTTCGGTGTGCTGCCCTTCGGGGGTGACGGTGAATCGCCAGCGTTCGACACCTGGTCTGCCTTGGTGCACCCACCATTGGCGGGCGCTTGCGACCTCATCCCATAGCCGACGTGGCCCGTACTGCGAGACGGGGAATTCGTCTTCGTCGGCGTCCGGGGTGGCGTGGGTCAGTTTGGCCCAGGACCGGGATTGGAAGTCGAGCAGCCAGAACACCCCGACGCCGTCGGATTCGTCGTAGGGCCAGTAGCGCCATTGGCAGTGCGGTACGCGCTGGCCGATGGCGAAGCGGGCGCCCTGGTCGCCGGTGCTGACCCAGGACGGGTGCAGCTCGGTCCGGCTGATCTCGCCTCGGTCCTCGTTCTGGCCGACGACATCGCCGACTGGTCCTCGTCGTACCCGCTGGTCGCGCAGCCACATGAAGGAGGAGTCCCAGACGATGCCGCCGCTGGCGTTGCCGTGCTCGTCGACGGTCAGCGCCACCAGCATGCCGGTGTAGTCATTCGCCCACGGCAGCAGGATTCGGCCCCCGGGCCGGGTCTGCGCCACCCAGGCAGACGGGATCCGGTGTACCGCCGCCGTGGCGATGATCCGGTGGTACGGAGCGCCTGCTGGGTATCCGAGTGCGCCGTCCCCGGTGATCGTGCAGACCTTGCTGTAGCCGGTTTCGCATAACGCCCGGCCCGCCTGGGCGGCCACGTCGGCGTCGACTTCGATGCTGGTTACCTGGTCGGTGCCGAGGCGGTGGGCGAGCAGGGCGGCGTTGTACCCGGTCCCGGTGCCGATCTCCAACACCCGGTCGCCGGGTCGGGTGTCGAGGGCGGCCAGCATGATCGCCACGATGTCCGGTGCCGAGGCGGAGCTGGTCTGCATCGCCCCCGCCAGGCCGGGACCGGACGGGTGCCCGTCGTCGACCTGGGTCACGGCGGCGTCGTCGTGGAGGTAGGTCAGTTCCAGCCACCGGTCCGGATCGTCGTCTCGGTGCACTGGCACCAACGTCGGCCAGCGGTCGGGGTTCCTGATCCAGATGGTGTCCGGGATGAACCGGTGCCGGGGCACCGCGGCCAGCGCCGACCACCACGGCGCCACCGCGTCCGTCCACCGGGCCAGATCGTCCATCGCCTGGAGTCGCGACACCATCTCAGCCCGCAACGCGGCCGGGTCAGCGCGATACTCCTTCACCGGTCGTGCTTGTTGGGATCGGCGCGATCAGGTATCTGGCGATCCCGCTGCGCGTCGTGGGTGTTGTCCTCCTGGCGGTGCTCGCCACCTGTGCCCCCGCTCGTGCCGCCGCCGTCCTTGCTGCCACTGTCGCGGTTCTTGTCCTCGTCGTTGTCCGTGCCCATCGCCCGCTCCTCTCCACGTCGATAGCTGTCACCAGCAGCGCCGGCCACTGGTTCACCGGGCTCAACGAGGAACACCCTGACCGGCGCCCAGCCCGTCGACCAGCTTGTGCACGGCACTGCGAGTCAGCCGCACCGCCCCCTGGTCCAGGCCGAACGGGTGCACCAGCCAGTCATCACCGTCCTGCACGAACAGCACCGTGCACGGACCCCCACCAGGAGCCGGCCGACCCTCAACGGCGACTCGCCTGCGGTCGGTCTGACTGATCCACTCCTCCGCCATCCGGGCTCCCCTCTCCTTACCTCGCGCCCGCAGTTTTATGGGTCGTCCATCCGTGCGGTTCCCATGACGTGCCTCGCTACCCTCGTCGCCTGTCCCCGGAGAGGGACAGTCCGCTTAAGAGCTGACGGGAGGCCCCTACCCGAGCAACTCTCGACCGCACTCCAGATCTAACAACGACCTACCCAAAGATAACAAGGTCTTATGCATGAATAATCTATATTGACCATCCATGCGGTGAGCTGCGGCCATGACCTACCCGCACATGGGCACAGGGAGGTCCTCCATGCGTTTACGCAAGCTGGCGAAGGACAAGGGCAGTGACATCGGCGGTTGCGAGACCGTGTACGACGTGCTCGACGTTCCTGCCGACCCCGAGTGTGTGGTGCAGGGCCAGATCATCGGCAATAGCCATCTGGAGAACGTGCTCCCCGGCGAGGGTGCGGTCCGGATCAAGCGCGAGGTCCTCATCGCGGCGGTGCGACGGCTGGAGGACGAGGAGCGCGGTCGGCTGTGACCGCTGAGCTGATCTCCCCGGAGTCCGAGGAGTTCGGGGCACTGTTCCGCAGGTTCGCGCACTCGGTCTTCCGGCTGGAAACCCTGCAGGTCTACCGAGGTGAGCGTGACCTGAACCTGCTCGGTCTGTTCCGCGAGGGGAAGCCCAGGCCAGCGGATCCGGCCAAGGACGAGTGGACCGTGATGATCGCGGCCAACGCGCGGGCGGGCAAGGCGGTGCAACGGGTGCACGTGGTGCGGGAACCACTGAGCGACTACCTGCGATTCGAACTCACCTGGGGCTACGAACCGAACGTGGCGGCCGGTGAAGATGTCCGGATCATCGCCATCGCTGAAGACGATCCCTGGCCTGGGGACCTGCCGCAGCGCGACTACTGGCTCTTCGACTCGTCCAAGCTGTACGACATGCACTACGACAGCGACGGGGTATGGCTGGGTGCCGAGCACGTCACCGATCCCACGAAGATCGTGGACGCCTGCAGGTGGCGAGACGCAGCGCTACACTCCGGCACCCCGTGGTCGGTCTATGTACGCAGCAAGCCCCACCTGGTCCGCCACCTGTCCGTCTCGTAGCCACCGGAGGAGCCAGAGGTTGCCCGGCAACCCGGAACGGGACCGTCTTGCCACCCGGTTGCGTGAGCTGCGGGCAAGGACGGGACTGTCAGGTAACCGCTTCGCCGTCGAGCGGATTCACTGGCCGCAGTCCCGGGTGTCCCGGCTTGAGACCGGGACACAGCTACCCACCGAGGACGACATCCGCGCCTGGGTACACGCCGCAGGGGCCGACGACGAAGGGGCGGCCGAACTGCTGGAACTACTGGAACGGGCGCGGATCGAGTACGCCACCTGGCGAGACACCTACCGCCGCTCGGGCGGTCCGGGTGGCAAGCAAACCCGCATCGCCCGGCTCGAAGCGCAGGCGACACGTCTCCGGGGTTACCAGCCCGCGATGGTCATCGGCCTGCTGCAAACCCCAGCCTACGCACGCGAGTTGCTCTCGCTGCCCGGCAGCCCACTTGCCGACGCCGACTCCCCGGCAGACATCGACGCGGTGGTCGCCGAACGCATGAGCCGCCAGCAGGTGCTGTACCAGACCGGCACCCAGCTACAACTGGTGATGGGCGAAGCGGCGCTACACAAGAGCGTCGGCACCATCGGCACCCTGATCGGCCAGCTCGATCGTCTGATGACCATGACCGCACTGCGGAGCGTCGAGGTCGGGATCGTCCCGTTCACTGTGCCGACTCTGCCCGTGCCGGGGTTCGTGATCTACGACGAGGACGTCGTGACTGTGGAGTCACTCACCGCAGAGCAGCGCCTGATCGACCCCGGCGAGGTCGGGCAGTACGCCAACTTCTTCGACCAACTATGGGCTGCCGCCGTCACAGGCACAGCGGCAGCGACGCTCATCCAGCAGGTCGCAGCCGAGCTTCGACGCTACCAGGAGCGGATCCCGTGACTGCCGAGTTGATCCCGCCGGGCACTGCCGAGTGACGATCATTACTCCGTAACGGTGGCGCGGATCATTAGGCGGACCTTGACTACGTGATAGCGGACGGTAACCAGGTAAAGCTGGTAATGGGGGAAGCGGCGCTGCACAAGAGCGTCGGCACCATCGGCACCCTGATCGGACAGCTCGATCTCCTGCCACGCTGCCGGGTCGGCGGTGAGGCGGGACACGGCTACCGGCCACCTACCGGGACGTGCACCACGAGGCCAGTCGCTCGGCGATCTTCTCCACGTCGCTGAGCGACCCGTCGGCCACGGCTATCACCAGGGCGAACGCCTCGTCCTGGGTAGCACCTAGTTCCTGGCCGTTCACGCTGAGGAATACGTAGCAGGCGAGCCATCCGAGCCGCTTGTTCCCGTCCACCAGGGCGTGGTTCGTGACCAGGGAGTGCAGTAACGCCGCCGCTTTGGCGTGGATCGTGGGGTAGGCGTCGGCGCCGAACGCGGTGGCCGCCGGTCGGGCCAGGGCGGCTTCGAGCAGGCCGTGGTCGCGGACCTGCGGCCGGGTACCGACGGCGTCATTGGCGATGGCCAGGAGGTCGTCGCGAGTGAGGTGTTCGGTCACGCGTCGCCGAGCCGGCGCAGCGTGTCGGAGTACTTGTCGGCCCCGCGGCGGGATGCCTCGCGGACCCGGGCGGCGTGTTCGCTGCCCGAGCGGTGGGCGATGTACTCGCGGACTGCGGCGATGGCGACGACTTGCATGGAGCGGCCTTCCTTGTCGGCCTGCTCGCGCAACGCCTCGGTGTCGCTCTCATCGAGCCGCAGTGTCATGGCCATACCCGGATGGTATCAGCGCGATACCGCTTCTCCCAGGTCGGGTCGGATGGTTGGGTCATCGAGCGGTTGACAAGCTCGCTCGCCGATAATGGGGGTTATCAACATACTGTTGCAGAATTCGTGATCACCGCGATTAGGGTGGCGACACAGCGTTGAGGAGAGCGCGACGTGGTGTAGGAGAGGTGGGTCGATGACGGAAACAGCGAGCAGTCTGCCGATGCAGATGACGCTCGGCGACGTCGCCCGTCTCGCGAAGGTGCAGCGGCCCGTGGTGTCGGTCTGGCGTGGCCGCAGTGCTGCGACAGCGGCGCCCTTCCCCGAGCCGTTCGCCACGGTGCGCGGCGAGGAGCGTTTCGATGCTGACGCGGTCGTGGGGTGGCTGGAGCGCACGGGGCGGGGCAAGAACCCCAAGCCGCGCGAGGATGTCGCGTCGTTCGCGTCGCCGACGGGGATGTCGGCCCAGGACGACGAGGTCGTGTTCAACGGCCTGGCCGCGCTGCTGTGCCTCAAGGAGATCTCCGGTGAGCGCCTCGCGAGCGTGACCGTTGACGATCTTCTCGACCTCGCCGATGAGGCCGATCCCGATGACGAGTTCCTGATGAGCGAGATCAGCGCACTCGGTCCGCGACTCCGGCCGCTCAGCCGCTACGCGGACACCCTGGCCGAGGCCTCGTACACCTGCACCGAGGCGTTCGAGCAGCTCATCAGGACCCGTCGGCGGTCGTCCGCCCACCCGACGGTGGCCCTACGCCAGTGCGCGAATGACCTCGTCGCATCCCTGGCGGAAGCGCTGGCCGTCGACGCGGGGCTGGAGCCGGCCGTCTACGTCGACCCGACGTGCGGCGGGAGTGATCTCCTGGTGTCCCTGGTTCGCCGGGGCGATGAGGCCGGCAGCGCAACGGTGCTGATCGCTGCACACCGCGATGCGGCCTCGCGACAGGCCCGGCGACGCCTACGGGTGCACGGGGTCCGCTGCGAGCCGCTGGCCGTCGACGACGATGGCGCCTGGGCGGTGGCGCGTCCGGCCGTTCACCTCGCGCAGTACCCGAGCCCGGGGTACCCGGCGATGAGCGCCACGGACATCCTGTCGGCGCTCGACCACCTCGTGCTCCAGATGGACGACGGCCATCGGGCGGTGGCCATCGCTGCGGCGAGCGTCCTGAGCGACCGCATCCGTGACCGACGGGAGGACGAGCTACGAGATGCGCTGTTGCGTTGCGGGCGGGTGCGGGCGATCGTTCGCCTGCCCAAGGGGTTGGTCGTCAGCAAACCCCGGCAGGCTCTCGCGTTGTGGGTACTGGGTCCGGCCCACGGCATCGTGCCACTTGAGGATCGGCGGACGATGGTCGCCGACCTGACCGACGTCGAGCCGGCTGACCTCGACCAGGGCAGCGCCGCGATCGGCGACCTGGTCAGTGACCTCGTGGTGGCGATGGCCGACCGATCGACGGTCAGGTCCCATGCGTTCCGCTTCGTGCGACCGGCACTGACCCGGGACCTGCTGGCCGGTGGCGGGGACCTCGTCGCGCGCCGTCCCGGGGTCCTGCGGCCGCCCCGGATACCCGGTTCCGAGATCGCGGTTCGGATCGCTGAGCTCACCGCAGCGCTGTCGTCGGCAGACGCGGTAGCGCCACCGGTCTGCGCGGGCATCGAGGCTCGGGACACGGTGGAAGGCTCTCCGCCGCCCCTGACGCTGGGCGAGGCGATCGCTGCTCGCCAGGTGCGAATGATCGCGGGCAACCGGATGGATCGGGAGGATCTGTCCGGTGGAACGGTCCGGGTCATCGGCCCGGAGGAGCTGACGGGGGCTATTCGCTCGGGGGCGCGCGGTGTTGATCGCCTGGCCTTCTCGGCGACATACCCTGCCGGTCGCTATACCGAGCCCGGGGATGTCGTGTTCTGCACCAGTCCTCGCCCGGCCGCGCTGGTCGACGTCGAGGGCGGCTCGGTCGTCCTCGCCCCCACCCGGGTACTGCGCATCACCCCGGCGTCCGGGCTGCTTCCCGAGGTGCTGGCCGGCGACATCAACGCCGTGCCCGCTGAGGCGAGGACGTGGCGGGGATGGACGATCCGGCGAGTGCCGCCCGCCGAACGGGTAGCTCTGGCTGACGCCCTCGCGGCCATCGAACGGCAACGCATACACGCGCTGAACCGGGTAGCGCTGCTGGGAGAACTCACGCAACTGGTCATGCGGGGCGTCACGAGTGGATCGCTCACCTTGACCGCTGGTATCGATTCCGTGGAAGGACACTGACTGTGCCGCCGAAGAGGAAGGTCGACTCCATGGCGTCGACGATGAAGGAACTCAAGGACACCTTGTGGAAGGCGGCGGACAAGCTGCGCGGCTCCATGGACGCCTCGCAGTACAAGGACGTGATCCTGGGCCTGGTGTTCCTCAAGTACGTCTCGGATGCATTCGACGAACGTCGCGAGCAGATCCGCGCCGAGTTGACCGCAGACGGGTGGGACGAAGCGCAGATCGCCGGGCAGCTGGGCGACACCGACGAGTACACCGGCCACGGGGTGTTCTGGGTCGGGCCGTACTCCCGGTGGTCCTACCTCGCGCAGCACGCGAAGGGGCTACCCGCGGCGATGGGGCAGGCGCCCAAGACGATCGGCGAGCTGGTCGACGACGCGATGGATCTGATCATGGGCGCCAACCCCGCGCTGCGCGCCACGCTGCCACGGCTCTACAACCGGGACAACGTCGACCAGCGACGCCTGGGCGAGCTGATCGACCTGTTCAACAGTGCCCGGTTCACCGGGCAAGGTGCCAAGAAGGCGCGCGACCTGCTGGGCGAGGTCTACGAGTACTTCCTGGAGAAGTTCGCCGCGGCCGAGGGCAAGCGGGGCGGCGAGTTCTACACCCCGGCCGGTGTGGTCCGGGTGCTGGTCGAGGTCCTGGAGCCGAGCCATGGCCGGGTCTACGACCCGTGTTGCGGTTCGGGCGGCATGTTCGTGCAGACCGAGAAGTTCCTGGAGGCCCACCATCGCGAGGGTTCGAACATCTCGGTCTTCGGCCAGGAGCTCAATGAACGCACCTGGCGGATGGCGAAGATGAATCTCGCGATCCATGGGCTCAACGGCAACCTCGCGAGCCGCTGGGGTGACACCTTCGCTCGCGACCAGCACCCCGAGATCCAGGCTGATTACGTCCTGGCGAACCCGCCGTTCAACATCAAGGACTGGGCGCGCAGCGAGAGGGACCCACGCTGGAAGTTCGGCGTCCCACCCGCAGGCAACGCGAACTACGCCTGGATTCAGCACATCATCTCCAAGCTCGCACCCGGTGGCAGCGCCGGTGTGGTGATGGCGAACGGGTCGATGTCATCGAACTCCAGCGGCGAGGGTCAGATCCGGGCCCAGTTCGTCGAAGCAGACCTGGTGTCGTGCATGGTGGCGCTGCCGACGCAGCTGTTCCGCAGCACAGGCATCCCGGTCTGCCTCTGGTTCTTCGCGAAGGACAAGTCGGCAGGCAAACAGGGTTCGGTGGACCGCACCGGACAGATGCTCTTCATCGACGCCCGCAATCTCGGGTACATGGTGGACCGCGCAGAGCGCGCATTCACTGATGACGACATCGCTCAGATCGCCAAGACGTACCACGCATGGCGCGGCACAAAGTCAGCAGCGGAAGCGGGGGTGATGTATGAGGACGTGGCTGGTTTCTGTAAGTCCGCCACACTCGCGAATATCAAGGCATCGGATTACGCCCTGACGCCAGGGCGGTACGTTGGCGCAGCTGAGGCCGAGATCGACAGTGAGCCGATCGAGCAGAAGGTCGAGCGGCTCACGAAGGAACTGTTCGAGCAGTTCGACGAGTCCGCCCGCCTGGAGAAGGTCGTACGCCAGCAACTGGGGAGGGTTCATGCCCGAACGTAGATCCCTTCTGCTTGGAGAAGTAATTCGAGTCAAGCACGGTTACGCCTTTCCGGGGGGTGGATTCACCGATGATCCAGCTCAGCCGACACTCGTGACACCCGGGAACTTTGCAATCGGAGGAGGATTCAAAGTAGCTAGACCGAAGACGTTTTCGGGTGACTACCCCGACGAATACGTCCTTGCTCCTGGGGATCTGATCGTCACCATGACTGATCTCAGTAAAGAGGGTGCGACGCTTGGGCTCCCAGCAATCGTTCCGAGCGATACAATCTATCTTCATAATCAACGGATCGGGTTGGTGGAGGTCAAAGATCCCAGCGAGGTGGACCCGAACTTCCTTCACTATTATCTCAGGACCGACGGCTACCGAGCTCACGTTCTCGGTACTTCAACAGGAAGCACGGTTCGACATACGAGTCCATCGAAGATTTACTCCTATAAAGCTGACCTGCCGGACTTCGAGGGACAGCTGGCGATCGCGGAGATACTAGGGGCGCTCGACGAAAAGATCGCCGCCAACGTCAAGCTGGTCGGCACGGCGGCGGAACTTGCGGCGACTGAATTTGCAGCAGCTGTGCATGGCATCGACTTCTCCGAGAAGACATTCGCAGACATTGCCACTGTGCGAGGTGGAGGCACGCCTCGGACTGGTGTTGATGAGTACTGGGATGGTGATATTGCCTGGGCTACTCCCACCGATGTTACTGCCTTGGTAGCCCCCTACCTGGAGACGACGGCCAAGCGGATCACTTGCTCCGGACTGGATGCTTGCGCTTCCTCCTTGTATCCGATTGGTTCTATTCTGATGACTTCTCGTGCCACTATTGGGGCCTTTGCTGTCACACAACAGCCGACGGCCGTGAATCAGGGGTTTATCGTGGTCAATCCCCATGACTCCGATCTGAACTGGTGGATTTACCATGAGATGCGCAGTCGTGTCGACGAGTTCGTCTCGCTGGCCAATGGTGCAACCTTCCTTGAGCTCAGCCGGGGGAACTTCAAGAAATTCCGCGTCCGGTTGGCCGACAGTCACATTATGAAGGACTTTGGTGCTCGGGCTGATGTGTTGCATTCCCGTGCCCGCGGGGCTCTCATGGAAAACAGTGTGCTGGCGGTCATGCGTGATGTGCTACTGCCGCAGTTGATGTCGGGGAAGATTCGGGTGAAGGACGTGGAGAGGACCGTGGAGGAGGTGCTGTAGATGACTGCGGAGGCAACGGGGCTCAGCGAGGAGCAGTGGGAGGAGCTCGCGCTGGAAGTTCTCGCTGAGCTGGCGTGGAAGCCCATGCGGGGCAGCTCCATTGCGCCGGGCACGGGTGAGCGTCAGACCTGGGACGAGCTGGTCATACCGTCTCGGCTCCTGGGGGCGATGCAGGTACTCAACCCGGCCGTCCCCGTGCAGTACCTCCAACAGGCGCTCGCCGAGATCACGTCTCCGAAGTCGAATGACGCGATCGCCGAGAACCACCGGTTACACGATTATCTCGTTGACGGCTTCCGCGGCATCACTTACATCGACGCCGAAGGAAACGAGTCCACACCTACGATCCGCCTCATCAGCATCGACCCCGACGCCAATGACTGGCTCGCCGCCAACCAGGTGACGGTCATCCAGGGCGACTACCGGCGCCGGTTCGACATTGTGCTCTACTGCAACGGCCTGCCCGTCAGCATTGTCGAGCTCAAGAGGGCTGGCAGCGCGCAGGCCGACGTGGCCGCAGCACACGCCCAGCTGCAGACCTATCTCCGGGAGTTCCCGATGGCGTTCCGTTTCGCGGTTTGCGTCGTCGCCACGGACGGCATCATCGCGAAGTACGGCACCCCTTTCACCCCGCTCAACCACTTCTCCCCGTGGAACGTGGACGACGACGGCGAGCCCGTCGCGATCGGCGAGACCACCCAAGACTCGGAGTACTCCACCGCGCTGGAGATCATGTTATTCGGGCTGTTCAATCAGGAGCGATTCCTGCAGCTCCAGCGTTCGTTCACCGCGTTCGACGAGAACGCAGAAGGGCTGGTCAAGCGCATCGCGAAGCCACACCAGTACTTCGCGGTCACCAAGGCCGTTGGCACAACCGTCAACGCAGTCGAGAGCAACGGCAAGGCCGGCGTCGTGTGGCACACCCAGGGTTCCGGCAAGTCGATGGAGATGGAGCTCTACACCAACCTGGTCATCCGCCAGCCCAAGCTGCTCAACCCCACCATCGTCGTCATCACCGACCGCACCGAGCTCGACGGGCAGCTTTACGAGACGTTCAACCAGAGCCTGCTCCTGCCGGAGAAACCGAAACAGATCAGGCGACGGTCAGAGTTGCGCGACGAGCTCAGCAACCGCGCGACCGGTGGCATCTACTTCACCACGCTGCAGAAGTTCGGCCGCAGCAAGGACGAGCGTGACGCCGGCGCCGAGCATCCGCTGCTGTCGGACCGGCGCAATATCATCGTGATTGTCGACGAGGCGCACCGCAGCCACTACGACGACCTCGACGGATATGCCTGGCACCTGAAGAATGCACTGCCCCACGCAACGCTCATCGCATTCACCGGAACGCCTGTCTCCTTCGAGGACCGCAACACCCGTGAGGTCTTCGGCCCGTACATCCATGTCTATGACCTCACCCGCGCCGTCGAGGACGGGGCGACCGTCCCGGTCTACTTCCAGCCACGGCTGATCAAGGTCCGTCTGGCCGGGGACGTCACCGAGGAGGATCTCGACGCCGCCGCCGACGAAGCCACCACCGGACTCGACGACGCCGAACGCGCCCGCATCGAGCAGAGCGTCGCCGTCGTCAACGCCGTCTATGGAGCACCAGCACGTCTGGCCGCCCTCGCCAAGGACATCGTGGCGCAGTGGGAGAGCCGGCGGGACCGGATGCGCCCGTTCATCGAGGCACCCGGCAAGGCCATGATCGTCTGCGCCACCCGCGAGATCTGCGCCAACCTTTACGCCGCGATCGTCGCCCTGCGGCCCGGCTGGCACTCCGACGATCTCGACAAGGGCCTCATCAAGGTCGTCTACTCCGGCACACCATCCGACAAACCTCCGGTGGTGAACCATGTGCGGCGGGACTCCCAGAACGCCGCGATCAAAGAACGGCTCAGAAGGGTCGAGGACGAGCTTGAGATCGTGATCGTCAAGGACATGATGCTCACCGGATACGACTCACAGCCGCTGCACACCCTCTACCTCGACCGGCCGCTCAAGGGTGCCTTGCTCATGCAGACCCTGGCCCGGGTCAACCGCACCTTCCGCGGCAAGGAGGACGGGCTCCTCGTCGCCTATGCGCCGTTGGCCGACAACCTGCAGAAGGCCCTCTCCGAGTACACCCAGGATGATCAGAAGCACAAGCCCCTCGGGCGCCACGGCGACGACGCAGCCGCTCTCACCGAGAGCCTGGTGGCGACCATCCGTGGACTGCTGAGCGGCTACGACTGGAAGGTAACGCTCAGCGCCGGTGGCGCCCGCGTATACCTGCGGGCCGTGACGGCCACGGTCAACTACCTGCGCAACCCCGCCACTGCGGGCAACCAGGTAGCGGCGGGGGAGGAGATCCTCGCCGCCCGCTACCGCACGTTGTCCGGTCAGCTGGCCCGGGCGTGGGCGATCTGCGGGGGCAGCGAGACCCTGGCCTCCCTGCACCCCGAGGTGCGGTTCTACGAAGAGGTCCGGGTCTGGATGGCGAAGTTCGACGCCGAGGACCGCCAGTCCCGCGGCGAGCCGGTCCCCGAGGAGATCCAACGCCTGCTCGGCCAGCTCATCGCCGAGTCGACCGCCTCGGGGGAGGTCCTCGACATCTACCACGCGGCCGGGATGCCCACCCCCACGCTGAGCGATCTCAACCCGGAGTTCATGGTCAAGACGCAGCAGGCCAGCAACCCCCACCTGGCGATCGAGGCGTTGCGCA